>NZ_CP093443.1:3466389-4159667 GCF_026168515.1 Brevibacterium spongiae
GAGGAGACGGGTCATGATCCCGCCCCCGCCGAGGCGGCTGTGCCGTTCGCCGCGGCTGTGCCGTCGTCCGCGGAGCCCGCGTCACCCGCAGAGCCCGCGTCTTCAGCGGAACCGAGGAACGCCGTGTACGCGTCCTCGTGCGCGTCGAGGACGCGCATCGCATTGTCGAAGCCGAGCTTGCGCAGATCGGTCTGCGACCAGCCGCGGGAGGCGAGTTCGGCGAACAGGTTCGGGTACTGTCCGGCATCACCGAGTCCGGTCGGCAGCTCGTCGACTCCGCAGATGTCACCGCCGAGGCCGACGTGATCGATGCCGATCCTCTCGCGCACGTAATCGCAGTGATCGGCGACTTGCGCCACGACCACCTCGGGGGCGGTGCCCTGCTCTCCGGCCTCCACCCATTCGCGGCGGGCGTTCGAGACGAACGAGGGCACGAACGTCATCATCGCCACTCCCCCGTTGCCGGGGACGCGGTCGAGGACGTCGTCCGGGATATTGCGCGGATGCGGGTTGAGCCCGAACGCGCAGGAGTGGCTGAAGATCACCGGCAGCGTGCTCAGGTCCAGCGACTGGTGCATGACGGACGGCGCGACATGGGACAGGTCGACGATCATGCCGATCCGGTTCATCTCCGCCACGACCTCGCGGCCGAACTCGCTCAGTCCCCCGTGGACCGGCTCATCCGTGGCCGAGTCGGCCCACGAATGCGTGGTCGACCAGGTCAGCGTCATATACCGGGACCCGGCGCGGGCGTAGGAGCGCAGCATCGCCAGGGACTCGTCGATCTGCTGGCCTCCTTCGACTCCCATGAGCGAGGCGACCTTTCCGGCGGCTCGGGCGGCACGGACGTCGGCGGCGGTGCGGGCGAAGGCGAGTCGTTCGGGGTAGGCGGTGACCACCCGCTGGACGGCGTCGATCTGCTCCCACGTCGCCTTGACGGCATCCGCACCGGTGATCGAGGAATGGACGTAGACGGACCAGTACTGCGCGGCGACGTGGCCCGCGGCCAGCTGATCCATCGTGGTGAACGGGGACACGGACGGGTCGTTGAGCCCGTCGACGCTGTAGTCGCGTTCCTCGCGCAGGAACCAGGCGAGGTCGTTGTGTCCGTCGAAGACGTCGACGGGATCTGGTGCTGTCACGGTGTTGTCCTTCCGGTGGGATGGGCGGGGTGGGTGGGGCGTTTCGTTCATCATGCCAGCCCTGAGAGGATCTGCGCCGACCACAGACCCAGGAACGTGCCGAGGAACGTTCCCATCAGCGCGAACAGCACACCGACGGGCACGAGCTGCCGGTTGAAGGCACCCGCGACGACCGGCGACGAGGCGATTCCGCCGATGTTCGCGGTGCTGGCCACAGCGATGCTGAAGAGCTCGGTGCGGGTGAGCTTCGCGTAGATGAGCATGATGGCGATGTGGACGAGAAGGACGATGATGCCGGCGACGAGGTAGAGCGGCGCCTCGGCCAAGGAGGTGAAGTCCGATCCGGAGGCGATGATGCCGATGATGAGGTAGAGCAGGATCGTCGCGAGCTCGTTGGATCCGGAGGTCTTGCCGAACCGAGTCGATCCGATGGCGAGGCCGAGGACGCTGACGATGAGGATCGTCCACGCGGTGCCGTCGATGACCGCTCCGACCTCGGGCAGCAGTTCGCCGAGGCGGATCGCCAGAGCAGAGGCCAGAAGTGCGAATCCGATGAGCCCGAAGACCGATGACAGCGTCATCGGCTTCTCCTCCTCGGCGGAGACCCTGTCGGTGAAGTCGAGCTTCGACATATCGGCCTTCGTCCACTTGTCGAATTTGTCGGAGACCGTGACCGAGGAGAAGACGAGCAGCAGCCAGAAGGAGTAGAGCACCGTATCGACGATGAGGACGTAGCCGAACACGTTCTTGGGCGCCTGGAGGACCTCCTGCACCGCGACCATGTTCGCCGAACCTCCGGTCCAGGAGGCGTTGAGCGCGCCGAGGGCCTTCCACGCTTCAGGGTCGAGGCTCGAGTGGAGGATGAGGTAGCTGATGATGAAGCCGATGATGATGCTCGCCGCGGTCACCGCGAAGGTGAGCAGCAGTTTGGGCCCGAGCTTGATGATCTGCCGGATATCGCATTTGATCAGCATGAGCAGGATCATCGCGGGCAGCATCACCTCACGCAGGGTGTCGCCGACCGCAGTGATGTCTCCGCCGTCGTGGTCGAAGACGCCGACGGTGTTGAGCAGCGCGGCGACGATGTAGAGGATGACGAAGCCGGGCACGTATTTGAAGAGCTTGAAACGTCCGCTCCGGTCCGCGACCACAAGGGCTGCGGAGATCGCCAGAAGCAGGCTGATGAATAGAAAACCGTCCGTGATCACTAACGACACTTCCTCATTGAATTCGTCCACCCCGACAGAGTTCCCCGAGGTGGAGCAATGTGCAGTTGTCGATCGGATCCGGTCCGGTGAAGGGCCAGGCAATCGTGATGGTCGGTTGCGCTGCTGCGCAGCAACTTCGCGAAACTGCTGCGTGGCGAGCTTGCGGCGCTACTGCGCGGTGACCTCGCGGTACTTCTTCACAGCATTGTTCACTGCTGTGATCAGCGCCTTCTGCGAGGATCCGTGGTAGCGGCGCTGAATGCGCTCGAGCAGCCGACCAGGGTCCGTGATGTCGGCATCGACGAACAGGCTCCGAATGAAGTTTCGGGTCAGAGCCAACGTCGCCGTGCAGTCCACATCGAGGATTCGGTGGGTGTCCGGCTCGATCTCGAAAGCCACGTAGAACAGACCGAACTGGCTGGTGATCGGGTTGTTCGACGGAGCTTTCGCTTCGCCTGTGAGGTAGATCGTTTCGGACATCGCCCCCAGACTACCGCACGGCTCTCCGCGCCGGACGGCGTTCCGTACTCCGTGCCGGACGGCGTCCGGTACTCCGTACCGGAGAGCGTTCGGCGGGTGTCAGCATCCGCCCCTTCACAGGAATCGGTGGATCGCTTCGCCGGCCCGTCGCATGATCGGCATGACGTCGACGACGCGGTCGGTGCCAGGCTCCCAGTTCGCGAACACCGCGTAGGCGACGCGGCGCTGCGGCGTCATGACGATCCCGGCGTCGGCCCTGATAGTCCCGTTCGTGCCCGTCTTGTTCCACACCCACACATCACGCTGATAGTTGTAGTGCGCGAGCGGATCGAGGTCGAACGCCGAGGCGACCATCGAGGTGTCCGCTCCGGCTCCCAGCCAGCGGCGGAAGATCTCGTTCGTCGACTCGTCCCAGAATTCGTCTTTCGCATGCCGAGCCATGAAGTCGCTGAGCTCCGCCGCGGTTCCGGTCGACAGGGTCCGCGGAGCCTTCGCCGGTCGCGGCCAGCGGAGGAAGTCGTGCAGGCCCGAATCCGTGTACCCGAGCCGCTCCACCTGGGCCGCGACATTCTCCAGACCGACCCGGCGGATGAGCACGTTCGTGGCGAAATTGTCGCTGAAGGCGCCGATGAGCAGCGCCACGTCGAAGATGCTCAGGTCGTCCTGTTCCATGAGGTACCAGATACCGGATTCGTCGACTCGCTCCGATGGTCTGCGGTGCAGACGTTCTTCAAGGTCAAGCGTGCCGTCCTTGTACATCTGCAGAGCCGTGTGGAGCAGGAACACCTTGCCCATGCTCGCGGTGTCGAGTTCATCGTTCTCGTTGTGGGCGAAGACGCGTTCGCCGCTGTCGACGTCGAAGGCCAGCGCACTGAAGCGCACCCCCGGCAGTCCGTCGAAGTTCAGGTCGCTCATGGTCGAGCCTCACTTTCTGCTGTTGTGTTCGCTGCTGGGTCCACCCACAGGCGCGGTCGCTCACCTGCCGGAGCGTCGAGGGTGACGTCGACTCCGAGCGGAACGCTCGGCGCATCCGGGTCATGGCCGAACCCCATCTCCGAGACGATCGGAATCCCGGTGTCGCCGAGGTAGTCGATGACCAGTGCCTCGACCTCGTGCACCTTCGTACAGTCCTCCCACGATCCGAGCACCACAGCATCGGCCGAAGCGAACCATCCGCCGCGGACGAGCTGCACAAGCAGATTGTCGAGCCGGTACAGCTCCTCGTCGACGTCTTCGAGCATGAGAATGCTCGGCCCGCGCGTCTCCCGTCGCTGCCGGACGTCGGCGAGCTCGGGACTGCCCATCCCCGCGGCGACGAGGCTGAGATTTCCTCCGCCGAGGCGGCCCTTCGCTCTCCCCGGAACCAAGGTCTGAGCCCGGCTGAGCGGACGAGCGGTCTCCGCCCCAGCAGGTGCCGCAGAAGTCTCGGCAGCCTCCTCTGCAGGGAAGCCGAGTTCGCGGCCGCCCCAGGGTTCGAACAGCCAGGACGCCACCTCGGTGGGCACGACGGCCGAGTTCTTGAACGGGTCGTTGCCGACCATCGGGCAGAACAGCGTCGCGACTCCCAGGTGGTGCTCCCACGCCTGATGCAGCGCGGTGATGTCCGATGATCCGGTGAGAAGTTTGGGTCGACCGTCTCGGCGCCACATGTGCTCACGCATGAGCTCGAAGTCGATGCCGTCGAGCAGCCTCATCGCACCGAAGCCGCCGCGCAGAGCGATGACGGCGTCGGTGTCCGGATCGCACCACGCGGCGACGAGGTCGTCGCGACGCTGCCGATCCGTGCCGGCCAGATAGGTCACTCGCGGATGGCGGGCACGGATGTTCTCACCGGGGACGACGTGCAGACCCCAGGATTCGAGCTGCGCGATCGCACGCAGCAGGGACTCTTCATCGGTCGGCCCCGACGGGGCGATGAGCCGGACGGTGTCACCAGTCTGCAGCGGCGCCGAGGTCAGATACGGACTCGGCTCGGCTGCGCCCGTACGCCCCACTCCGGACCAGCCTGCCGACGCGGCCGCAGAGCCGGACGTGACGCCGTTCGCTGCGAAACTACTCATTCCTCACCAGAGCCTGACTTCCCAATCGGGGAACCGCTGCCAGCAGTTCCTGCGTGTATTCGTGCTGCGGGTTCGACAGCACCGTGTCCACCTCACCGTATTCCACGATCTCACCTCTTTTCATCACGGCCACGGTGTCCGCGATGTTCCAGGCCAGTCCCAGGTCGTGGGTGATGATGAGCGCACTCATCCCGAGGTTCTTCTTCAGCGCGAGGAACAGCGACAGGATCTCCCCGCGCACCGAGGCATCCAGCGATGCAACCGGCTCGTCGGCGATGAGCACCTGCGGCTCCAGGGCCAAGGCACCGGCGATGACGACGCGCTGCCGCTGCCCGCCGGAGAGCTCCTGCGGTATCGACTCGAGGTAGTCGGCGGCCGGAGAGAGCTCGGCGGCTTCGAGTGCCCCGATGACCCTTTCGTATTCCCGATCTTTGATCCCCTGCACCCGCAGCCCCTCGACCACGGCCTCATAGACGCTGCGTTTGGGGTTGAGCGAACCGGAGGGGTCCTGGAGGATCATCTGCACCTGCCGCCTGAACGTCCGCAGCGCCTTCGCCTTCCGCGGCAGCGGCTTGCCCGCGAACGACAGCTGCGAACCCGGCTCCACCTCCTGCAGTCCCAGCAGGGAGCGCGCCAGGGTCGTCTTGCCCGACCCCGACTGACCGACGACAGCGAGGATCTCGGCCTTGCGCAGCCTGAGGTCGACCCCGCGCACGGCACGCTCCCGCCCCCTGCGGGTGTCGAAGGAGACGCTGAGGTCCCGCGCCTCGAGCACCACCTCATCACTCATGGCGAACGGCTCCGCCCGGGTCACCTCGGCGGGTTTGAGGGTCCGTGGATTCAACCGGGATTCGGGGTCCCCGATCTGCGGGAACGCACCGGCCAGCTGCTTCGTGTAGTCCTCCTGCGGTCGCAGGCACACCTCGTCGCTGGGCCCGTATTCGACGAGGCGGCCGTGGCGCATGATCGCAAGATTCGCGCACACCGATGACAGCACTGCGAGGTCATGGCTGATCATCAGCAGCGAGATCCCCCGCTCGGCGACGAGGGCGGCGAGCCCGGTCAGGATCTGCTTCTGCACGATGACGTCGAGGGCGGTGGTCGGTTCGTCGGCGATGATGATGTCAGGTTCGCAGGCGAGCGCCATGGCGATCATGATCCGCTGCTTCTGTCCGCCGGAGAGCTCGTGCGGGTAGGCGCTGGCCTTCGCCCGTTCGAGGTTGACCTCGTCGAGGAGGTCGAGCATCCGCGCCCGACGCTTCTCAGGAGTCGTCCACGTGTCCTTCGCATGGTGTGCGAGGGCTTCGATGATCTGACCGCCGACCTCGCGGACGGGGTTGAGCGAATGCAGCGCCCCTTGGAACACGATCGAGGCCTGCGCCCACCGGACGGCACGGACTTCGCCGAAGCTCAGATCCTTGAGATCCTTCCCGCCGAGGAGGACCCGCCCGTCCAGGTGCGCCGACTTCGGCAGCAGGCGCAGGGCCGACATGATCAGCGTCGACTTCCCGGATCCGGATTCGCCGGCGATGCCTAGCGTGGCCCCGGCGGACAGGTCGAGGCTGACATCGGACACGGCAGCGACGTCGCCGCGGTCGGAGGAGGAACGGTAGGTGATCGAGACGTTCTCGAAGCTCAGATCGGTCATCAGCGGCTCCTCAGGGCAGGGTTGATGATGGCTTCGAACGCGCGCCCGACCATCGTGAACGCGAGCACGACGAGGAGGATCGCGATGCCCGGGGTGAGCACGTACCACCAGTAGCCCGAGGTCGCGGCCGAGACGTCCATCGAGTTCTTCAGGATCGTTCCCCACGATTCCTTCGACGTATCGCCGAGGCCGAGGAACGACAGGGTGGATTCGGCGATGATCGCCCCGCCGACGGTCAGGGTCGTGTTCGCGAGGACCAGCGGCATCACCGCCGGCAGCAGGTGCCGGAACAGGATATGCCGATGACCGGCACCGAGGATGCGCGCCCTTTCGATGTAGAGCCGGGACTCGACGCTCAAGGTCTGCGAGCGCACGATCCGTGCGGTCGAGGCCCATGAGGTCAGTCCGATGGCGACGACGATGGTGAAGACTCCGCGCTCGAGGACGGAGGAGAGCACGATCGCCAGCAGCAGGGATGGCAGCACGATGAAGAAGTCGACGATGCGCATGATGATCCCGCCGAAGAGTCCGGTGAAGTGGCCGGCGGCGAGTCCCATGATGGTGCCGATGACCATCGACATGACGGTCGCTGCAACACCGACGAGGATTGACACACGTGCACCCCAGAGGATGCGCACCCACATCTCCCTGCCCAGGTCATCGGTGCCGAGCGGATGGTCGAGGCTCGGCGGAGCGTAGCGGGGTACGTCGAGCTGCTTCGTGACGTCGAGCATCGATGCGGGGGCGATGATCGGGGCGGCGACCGCGATGACGATGAAGAAGATGAGGACGACCGCGCCGATGAGCGCGGGCACGTCCGAGCGGAACAGAGCCCAGTTCTTCTTCCAGTTGTTCAGCCGACGTTCGCGGACGAGTTTCGCACCGTCGATGACGGGCGACGAGGCGCGGGAGTCTGTCCCGCGCGGATCCGGTTCGTTCGATGAGGGGCCGGGGGCCGCCTCGGCGGGGGTGTTCGTGCTCATCAGGCCCTCCTGACGCGGGGATCGAGGAATCGGTAGACGATGTCGGCGGCGAGGTTCATGACGATGATGATCGCCGAGAACACGACGAACGTGCCCTGGAGCAGCGGCAGGTCGGGGCCGCGGATCGCTTCGAATGTGAGTTTGCCCAGTCCCGGCCAGGAGAACACGGCCTCGACGGTGACGGCACCGGCGATGAGTCCGCCGATGTGGAGGAAGACGACGGTGACCGTCGGCAGCAGCGCATTGGGCACGGCGTGCTTGCGGCGGACCTCGTCCTCGGTCAGGCCCTTCGCGCGGGCGGTGGTGAGGTAGTCCTCGTTCATCTCTTCGAGGAGGGAAGCGCGCATGACCATGAGGAACTGTGCGTAGACGACCGCGACGAGTGAGACGACGGGCAGGATGAGGTGTTTGATCACGTCGATGATTCCCGCCGGTGACCATGGGTCGATGCCGGGGGTGATCATGCCGCCGGTGGGCAGCCACTGCAGGGTGCCGCCGAAGATCATGAGCAGGATGAGGCCGAGCCAGAACGTCGGCACGGACCAGAAGATCAGTGATGTCGAGGAGGCGAGCTTGTCGAAGAGCGAATTGCGCCGCCAGGCCGAGAGCTGCCCGAGCCACAGTCCCAGGGCGATCGCGATGACGGCGGCGGTCGCGGTCAGCAGCAGCGTTGGTCCCAAGTATTCGCCGATGAGCGCGGACACTGACTTGCGGTAGACGTAGCTTTCGCCGAGGTCGCCGGTGACGATGCCGACGAGGTAGTCCCAGAACTGGACGATGACGGGTTTGTCGAGCCCGTACTGGCTGCGCAGCTCGGCGATCTGTGCCGGGCTCATCGGCCGTTCCTTCGCGATCTTGAGCACCGGGTCACCGGGCAGCATGCGGAACGCGAAGAAGCCGAGGAGGATGACGAGGACCATCGAAGTCGCGGCCCCGCCGATCTTGCGCAGCAGGTAGCGGGCGAATGATCCGCCTGCCGGTGGTTCGTCCATATCTGCGGCAGCGGAGGATCCGTCGGCGGTGTCGGATCCCGTCACCGAGGCGGCTCCTGAGTTCTTCGCGAATGTGCCCGATGGGTCGGGGTCCCCGTTTCGGGGATCCCCTGATTGGGGATCGTCGTGGGTGGGTGTGCTCACTGTGGTGCTCCAGGTAGTGGGGGCAGTCTGGGGGTCCGGGTGCCGCAGACGCTGCTGGTGATGTTGGTGCTGCGGCACCCGGACCTCGGGGACGGGGACTATTCGCGGTCGTCGGACTTCTTCCGACGGCTGAGCAGCCAGCCGCCTCCGCCGAGGACGACGATCACGGCTGCGGCGATGCCGATCCAACCGCCCGCGCCGAGCCCGCCGGCGCCGTTTGCGTCTTCTTCGCTGACCGGTTCCACCGACTCGTAGCCCCAGTAGCCGACCTGGTTGGCGATGGCTCCGCCATCGGTGGGCTGCTTCGTGAAGTTATCGAACCGGTCGGAGCGGTAGGCCTCGAGCTGGTTCGGGTACCACAGCGTCACCGAGGGGGTCTCTTCGTAGTGGATGGCCAGGGCCTTCTGCACGAGTTCTGCCCGCTTCGTCTGGTCGAGTTCGACGTGCTGCGCCTGGTAGAGCTTGTCGAATTCCTTATTGCACCAACCGTCCTGGCTGGTGCCGCCGTTGCCTTCGGCATCGGGGCGCTGGCCGCACGTGTTGATGCTCAGCTGGTAGTCCGGGTCCGGGTTGATCGACCAGCCGGAGAAGTACATGTCGTAGTCGCCCTTGGTGCTGCGCTCGGACACGGTGTCGACGTCGGTCGACTCGTTCTTGAGGTCGATGCCGATGTCCTTCATCCACGGTTTGAGGAATTTCGCGGTGTTCTGCTCGATGGGTGCATCAGCGTCGGTGAGGAAACGCAGCTGGAGCTTCTCGCCGTCTTTCTCCCGGATGCCGTCGGAGCCTTCCTTCCAGCCGGCATCGTCGAGCAGCTTCTTCGCACGGTCGACGTCGAAGCCGGTGATGACTGGGTTCTCGGCGTCGAGTGCCCAGGTCGGGTAGACAGCGGGGATGAAGCTCGTGGCCGGCTGCGCGTAGTCCTGCATGACCTGTTTGCGCAGGGTTTCGGTGTCGATGCCGGCGCGGATGGCCTGTCGGACCTTCTTGTCCTTGAGCGCCTCGGCCCCGGTGCCGAATTCCTTGTCCTTGGCATCGGCGACGCCGGAGTTGATGGAGATGCCGTTGAAGCGGCGCCCGTTTCCGTCGTTGAGTTCGACGTCCTTCGCCCCGTCGAGGGCGGTGAACTGGTCGGGGCTGAGCCCGGTGATGAAGTCGACTTCGCCGGAGCGGATCGCCTGCACCTGGGCGTCGGAGTCCGTGTAGTAGCGGTACTGGATCTCATCGAGCTTCGGCTTGCCGCGCCAGAAGTTCGGATTCGCCTTGAGCGTGATGGACTTGTTCGCCTCATAGCTGTCGAGCTGGAAGGGTCCCGATCCGACCGACTTCTTGTCGTTCTTGAACTCGCCGGGCTTGTCGATCTTCGACCACACGTGTTCGGGAACGACGGGGATCTCCTGGCCGGGGTTGTTCGCCTGCGGCTTCTTCAGGGTGATCTTGACGGTGCCCTCGTCGGGTGCCTCGACCTTGGCGAAGTTCTCGACGAGGCTGCCGTTGGCGACGGCCATCTCGTCCTTCTCCATCATCTGGTTGTAGGTCCAGGCGACGTCCTCGGCCGTGAGTGGTTCACCATCGGACCACTTCATGTCCGGTCGCATCGTGTACGTCCAGACCTTGCCGTCGGAGTCGGTGTTCCATTCGGTGGCGAGTCCTTCGGTGACCGAGCCGTCCTTGGCGTCGTTGGCCACGAGGTTCTCGTACATGTACCGGAACGTGTTCGTCGGGACCAGGTAGAACGAGGTGAAGGGGTTGAACGAATCGATGAAGCCGTCCGTGGCGATGCGCAGGACGTTGTCGGGGGCCGGAGCCTCCGAGGTGGCGGCCTGAGCCGGAGCGGTGGCCATGGAGCCGGCCAATGCCAGTGCTGCGACGCCGGCCAGGCAGCGTCGCCAGCCCCTGCGCAGTGATGAGTGCGTGAACATCCTTGTCCTTCTGCTCGTGCAATGATGCGGTTGTGCTCTCTCGAACCGGACGAATGGGTCGTTCAGCTCGAGACGAGTGTGTCTCTCATCACTCTACGATTGAAGTGGGGTGTTTTTCGCACAACAACACACAAACTTGCTTGTGCGCCGCTGTGCAATCACCACAGGTCAGCTCTGTGACAGTCCGTTTCCCGGGTTTCACCGGCCGCTGTCTGCCGGCTGAGCGCAGTCGGTCGGGCTGAGCGCATTCAGCTGCAGCTCCCCTGCCTCGGCGAGGACCTCGGCAGTCGTCTGTCCCCGTCTGATGAGGAAGAACTGGAGCGGCGCGTCTGCTTCGGCGTCTGGGCCTGCGTCTGCTCCGGCACCTGCACCTGCACCGGCACCGGCACCTGCGCCTGCGTCTGCACCTGCACCAGCACCAGCACCGTATCCGAAGACGGGCACCCGTGGGAGCAGGTTGTAGGAGAACGGGTTCGAGAAGTAGTAGGCACCGGTCTCGGGCACGGCCACGATGTCGCCGACCTCGAGGCGCGGCAGCATCCGGTCCCGGGCGAGGAGGTCACCGGCGAAGCAGGCGGGGCCTGCGACATCGGTGGGAACCGCCTCGGCGATCTTGGGGTCTCCGGCAACGGTGAACGGCAAGATCCGCAACGGCCAGTCGTTCGGCGCGTACGCGGTGCGGGTGGCGACCTGGACGCCGGCGTGGGTCATCGCGATGCGGCGCCTGCCGGTGGTCTTCGCGTATTCGACGCGGGTGAGGACGGTGCCGGCCTTGGCGAGCAGCGCGCGGCCGAACTCGGTGACGATGTCGAAGTCGAACAGCCCCGGCACGTGCTCTTCGAGCACGGTGCGGTAGTCGGCGAACGTCGGGGTGATGTCCTCATCATCGAAGTTCACCGACAGCCCCCCGCCGATGTCGATGCGGGTGACGCGGCGTTCGTCGCCGGTTGCGGCGATCCGTCGGTCGTCATCGAGTGTGGTGACCCGACTCGGGTCGGCGGTGCGCGTCAAAGAGTTCGCCGAGGCGGCCCGATCGTTGATCTCCTGGGCAAGGTCGACTGCGGCGCGGATGCCGACGGCAGCCTTGTCGAGGCTGATGCCCTGGGACCCTGAGTGGACGTGGATCTGGTTCAGCCAGGGGCGGGCGAGAAAGGCCTCGATGAGGGCCTCGCGAGTGCCGGGATCGTCGAGTCCGACGCCGAACTTCGAGGTTGCGGTCGCGGTGCTCAGGGCACCGATCGCACCGGTTCCCGACTGCGGATTGATGCGGAATCCGATCGTCGCCGAGGCGGCGCTCACGTGGCGTTCGTCCACGAGGGTGTCGAGGCGGGCGAGTTCATCGAAGTTGTCGACGTTGATCGAGACACCGAGCTCGAGCGCGCGGTGCAGTTCCGCCCAGGTCTTGGCCGGGGAGTCGAAGACGATCCGCTCCGGCGGGAACCCCGCGGTGAGGGCGAGTTCGAGTTCACCGGGGCTTGCGACCTCGCAGCCGGCACCGGCTTCGGCATAGCGGCGCAGCACCGACGGCAGAGGCACAGCTTTGCAGGCGACCGCGTGGAGGACCTCACGGTCGGAGTCGAACGCTGAGGTCAGGTCTGCGAAGGCGGCATCGACTGCGTCGAGATCCATCAGCCCGAGCACGGGAGACTGGTCCGACAGCGCGGGAATGTCACCCCGCTCGGGAGTCGAGGTGGAGTTCTGCGCGATGGCTCTGATCGCACGTGCGCGGCTGTCCGGGATGGAGTGGTGACTGCGGGGCATGACGTCCTTTGTTCGTGGTCTGATGCCAGATTAGGACGGCTGACCTGAGCGAACGGATGATTGCGCACCAAACTTCGCCAAGGTCGATTGTAGGTTTCGCACGATGGGGTTCGGGTGTGCTTCGGCCGCGGGAGCGGAGTTGTCTCAGTCGCGGTCGCGGAGATGCTTGAGCGTTCTGCGGTGGTGGGTTTCAGCCGCCGGCGCGGTCATGGGCGAGCACCGCAAGTTCGAGCCACAGGCGCTCGGCCGGGTTCACGGTCGACAAACCGGTGATCTCCTCGATCCTGCCGAGCCTGTGCCGCAGCGAGTTCGTGTGCACGTGCAGTCGGCGGGACGCCTCGGCGGAGTTGCCGACAGTGGCGAAGTAGACCCGCAGAGTCTCGAGCAGGCTGCCATTGTGGTTGGCATCGTGCCGGGCCAGCGCCCGCGCCGGCCACACGACGCTGCCGGCATCGGGGTTCCGGCCGGCGGGTTCTGCGCCGTCCGCACCGATAGCAGCTCCGGCACCGACGGCAGCGCCGGCACCGGCAGCACCGACCTCGGCAGTCTCAGCGGCTTCTGCGGCCAGCAGCGTATCGGCCACGCGCAGTCCGATGACCTCGGCGGCTGCGTCGGCGGCCGTCGCTCCGATGATCGTCGGGGCCGCTTGAGCACCTCCACTCGCCTGTCGGCCGTTCACGGCGTCAACGACGTATGCGGCCTCCGACCAGGAGCGATGCACCTCATCGAGGCGGTCGACCGGAGAACCGACGCCGAAGCTCAGCGCCTCATCGTCCGGCAGCGATCGCCGCAGCGTCGAGGCCACGTGATCGCGGATCTGCGCGGCATTCGAGGGTGCGCTCATCTGCACGAGCGCCGCAAGGTGCGATCCGGTTCCCGACTCGACCTGCGAAAGCACGGCATCGGCGAAGGCGGCTCGCAGATGGAACCGCAGGACGGGCTCCCTCTCGGGGGCCACCTCGGCGAAGGCGAGGACGCAGTAGTGACCGGCGAACGGCAGTGCGAGCAGTGTCGCCGAGGGCCCGAGCTCAGCGGAGCCTGCGAGGATCGCGGCGAGCGCCTCGCGGCGGATGCGCTTTTCGAACGGCGAACGACGCAGCGTCCGCAGCATCACCGGCAGTGCGGCGCGAGCGGCGTCGCGCAGAATCTCGCGCAGCGGGGCCGGGTCGACCTCGGCCGGGTAGGCCGCCCAGATCGTGCCGATGAGTTCACCTTCGCTGCGCAGAGCGATGACCGACCGTGCCGGTGATGTGCCTTCGGCGGGACGTTCGACGACATCGGTCGAACGCCGGATCGTGTCGAGGAACCCGGATTCTTCGAGCTCAGCGATCCGCCAATCGGGGATAGCCCCGGACAGGATCGTCTCGCGCCGGATCTCATCGAGATCATCGCCGAGGTTCGCATGCGCGAGCACCCGTGACGCCGGATCCTCGATCGTGATCGAGGCGCCTGTGGACTCGGCGATGACCGCGGCCAGAGCGCTGAGGTCGTCGACATCGGGCCAGGCCACAGCACTCGTCGCGCCCTCTGTGAGCTGCCGCAGATGGACGAGCGCCTCAGACCACGTCACGTGCGACGAGCGTTCGAGGAGGACGGGCGTCTCTCCCCCGCTCCCCCGTCCGATGGCCGCTTCGCCGAGGTGGGAGTGCGATCCGGGAGGGAGCACGAGAGCCGCCGCTCCCGCATATTCAGCCACCACCGAACCGAGACCGGCGCGACTGCGCACCGGCTCGGTGACAAGGACGACGGTGCCCGACCGCGTGCCGGGCTCGGTTGTGACTGCGCCGCTGACGGCTGTGTCCGTGCCGTGTTCGGCTGTGCCCGCGTCGCGTTCGGAGGTCAGTGTGCGACGAGGCAGTGCAGCCGGCTCCGCACCGCGTCGAGAGGTCACGGTACGACGGGTGGGGGCGACCTCCTCGGCGAGGGAATTGCTCGTCGACAGGTCGAAGCCGAATTCGATTCGAGTGATGACGACATCCTCGGCTGCCTCGGTGAGCGGCAGGAGGAAGCCTTCGGTGTCCCGGATCAGGCGGGACAGGCGCGGGCTCGCGGTGTCGGTCATGCCACCACTGTAGTCAACGCGGGACCGCCCCGCGCGGGCGCGGGGCGCGGTGACATGGGCCGCGCGGGACGGTCAGCGGTAGCGGAATGTGGGCGGCCGCCTCGGTGCGGGGTGTCTACTCCGGGGAGTAGAACTTGAACTGGAGGGCGCGGATGACCAGCTGGGCGAGGTTCTTCGCTCCCAGTTTGAGGCGCAGGTTCTGGGCATGCGACTTCATCGTGTGCATGCTCAGTTTGAGATCGGCCGCGATCTCGTCGTACCCGTGCCCCTCGCAGAGCAGGGTGAGCAGCTCGAGCTCGCGTTCGGTCAGCTGCGGGGCCGCTTCGGGTGCCTCGGGGAGCTGGTCGCCGCTGATGGCGATGTCCGTGGCCAGCCCCTTGAGCAGTTCCGGCGTCTCCCCGGCCGAAGCGGCGCGCACCACCGCGACGAGCTCGGACTCACCGGCGGTCTTGTTGAGCACGGCCATCGCACCGGCCTCGAGACCGCGGGCGATGCCCGGGCCCGGTGCCACCGTCGTCAGCAGCACGACATGCGCCTGCGGGTCGTGGTTCATGATCGCCGCCGTCGCGTCGACCCCGCTCATCCCCGGCGGCATGTTGACGTCCATGAGGACAAGATCGGGTCGGCTCGCAGCGAAGGCGTCGACGGCGTCCTCGCCGGTGTGGACCGGTTCGAGGACGTCGAATCCGCCGTCGTCGCTCAGCGTCGCCGCGACAGCGCGCGTCGTCCACCGATCGTCATCGACGATGAGGACGGAGGGTTTCACGCCTCGACCTTGCGTCGTGTCTCGGACGGCGACGTCGATGCGGGATCGCTCGAGTTGCCGGTCGTAGGCGCGGCAGTGCTGGTTGTTGCGGTGCCGGTTGCTGCGATGTCGGTTGCTGCGGTGTCGGGACTGCTGTCGGACCGGCGTTCGTCGTCCGCATTCGCCGAGGCGCTCACGCGGTCCGTGTCCGGTGCCGATGCCTGCTCGTTGTCGGTCTCGGTACCGGCACCGTGGTCGGCTTCGGAGCTGGAGCTGGCGCTGGATTCGACCTCGGCGATGTCGATCATCTCGGCAGGCTCTGCCGTTCCTGACATGACCTCCGGGGACAGGGTCTGCGAGGATTTGGCCCGCGCGGACTTAACCTGTGCGGTCTCGGCCCGTGCAGACTTAACCTGTCCGGACTCGGCCTGTGCGGACGGGGTCAGTCGACGGATGGGCAGGGCCACCTCGACGACGGTGTTCTTCTCTGCCCCTGCACCCACGGTGCAGGTCCCGCCCACGGCCGTTGCGCGGCGGTGCAGGGATCGCGGCACCTGGGTGAGTTCGGTCGGTGACTCGTTGCAGCTGCGGCACACGAGCTCCATCCGGTCGCCGCTCCCGCTGCGCAGTTCGACGGTGAGCTTCGCGGGAGTGCCCGGAGTGGAATGGCGGATGACGTTCGTGGCCAGCTCGAGCAGAATTGCGCGGAAATGGTGCGCCAGCGAGTCCGAGGAATACGTCGGCAGCGGTGACAGCTGCGCGGTCAGAGGAACGGAGCCGGCAGCGCAGCCGTCCTCGATCGCACCGGCCAGCTGCTCCGCCTCGGCGCGGAAACGGACACGGCGGGTGCGGGTGTCCCCGGGGCAGGTGTCGGTCTCCCAGCTGCTCAGGCTCGTCACGAGCTGGCGCAGACGTTTCGTCGCTTCAGCGTTGACGAGGGCGAGCTCGGCCAGCAGCCGGTCGGCCTGCTCCGAATCGGTCTCCCTGGCGAGGGTGCGGATGATCGCGGACTCCGTGGTCAGGGAGTGGGAGATCGTGTCATGCATGTCGCTGGTGAACCGCGTCCGCATCGCGTCGAGCGTCTTCTGATGGTCGATGGCCGCGCGTTCGCGGCGCGCGATCTCCCTGCGGATCCGAGCCTCGACGAAGCTCGCGCACAGTCCGAGGAGCGAGTAGGTCAGCCAGCCGTAGCCGAGGTCGGTGAGCCCCTCGAAGCCCGCGTCATAGGACCCGAGCCAGGTCGAGAACCCGAGGTAGCCGGCCAGTCCCGCAGTGCCGATTGCGAAGCCGACCCAACGACGACGGCTGATGAGGACCGCGATCGCCAGCAGCAGCGCCTCGGGGAACATGTTCTGCAGATCGGGAAAGAGCTGGGAGAAGACGACTCCGAGACCGGTCGCCGCGATGACGGTCGTCAGCGGCAGGAAGGCCGCGACGACGATGAGCGCATAGGCGAGGATGAGCAGCCCCGAATAGAGCGGCTCGGTGGTTTCGAACGACCCTGGCACGAGGATCGTCAGGCCCATGATGAGCGCGAGCAATCGGATCGGCAGGTCGATGAAACGCGGGCCCCTGAGGAACTGCCACACTCGGGCCGGGACGCTCCCGGCCGAACCGTCGGTCGCTGAAGTCATGTCCACTATTCTGCAACACCCACTCCCCCCGGAACTACCTGACGGCGCCCCAGCAACCCGGCGCGGGGTTGCTGGGGCGCCGTCAGGTAGTAATAGGGGTCAGGCGGGGAGGAGTTCGGCCAGCCCGGCCTCGATGACGTCGAAGGCGTCGTGGAGCAGCTCATCGGAGATCGTCAGCGGCGGCAGGAAGCGCAGGATGTTGCTGAAGGTTCCCGTGGTGAGCACGAGGACACCGTTCTTCGCGCAGTAGTCCGCGATCTTCTTCACCAGGTCCGCATTCGGCTCGATCGAGTCGTGCTCGACGAACTCGGCGGCGATCATGGCGCCGCGGCCGCGGATGTCGCCGACCTCGGGGTACTTCGACTGCAGCTTGGTCAGGCGGTCGACGATGATCTCACCGATGTGTCCGGCCCGATCGGCCAGTCCGTCCTCTTCGTACGCGGCGATCGCGCCGAGAGCAGCGGCACAGGCGGTGGGGTTGCCTCCGTAGGTTCCGCCGAGGCGGCCCGGTCCGACCGAGTCCATGATCTCCGCACGACCGGTCACGGCCGACAGCGGCAGACCGCCGGCGATGCCCTTGGCGGTGGTGATGAGGTCGGGGACGATGCCCTCCCATTCGGAGGCGAACATCTTGCCGGTGCGGGCGAATCCTGCCTGCACTTCGTCGGCGACGAAGACGATGCCCTTCTCGCGAGCGTATTCGACGAGCGTGGGCAGGAAGCCCTCTGCCGGGACGATGAAGCCGCCCTCACCCTGGATGGGTTCGATGACGATCGCGGCGACGTATTCGGAGCCGATCTGCTTCTCGATCATCGTGATGACGCGCTTGGCCGCGTCCTCACCGCTGAGCTTTGTGCCTGCCGCGTCGTTGTCGCGGAACGGGTAGGACATGGGTGCGCGGTAGACCTCACCGGCGAAGGGACCGAAGCCGGCCTTGTAGGGAGCGGCCTTCGCGGTCATCGCCATGGTCAGGTTGGTGCGGCCGTGGTAGGCGTGGTCGAAGACGACGACGGCGTCGCGGCCGGTGTGGGCGCGAGCGATCTTCACGGCGTTCTCGACTGCTTCGGCACCGGAGTTCAGCAGCACGGTGCGCTTCTCGTGATCACCTGGGGTGAGGCGGTTGAGGGCTTCGGCGACCTCGACGTAGCTCTCGTACGGGTTGACCAT
This sequence comes from Brevibacterium spongiae, assembly GCF_026168515.1. Classification (NCBI taxonomy): domain Bacteria; kingdom Bacillati; phylum Actinomycetota; class Actinomycetes; order Micrococcales; family Brevibacteriaceae; genus Brevibacterium; species Brevibacterium spongiae. Next base: position 3,484,338 of record NZ_CP093443.1, read on the forward strand.
GAAGCAGGTGTGGGTGAAGGCCTCGATCTGGGCCTTCGCATTCTCGACCACGCGGGCGTTCGAGTTGCCGGCGGTGGTCACGGCGATGCCCGAACCGAGGTCGATGAGCTGATTGCCGTCGACGTCCTTGAGGATCGCACCCCCGGCCGCCACCACGTAGGCGGGAAGGCTCGAACCGACACCGGTCGCCACGGCCGACTTGCGACGCGCCTCGAGTTCGCGGGACTTCGGTCCGGGAATCTCGGTGACGATCTTACGTTCCTGCGGCAGAGCTTCGCCGCCAATTTCCAAAGCTGTCATAAGGGGAAGAATAGGGGTTGTCGACGCTTTTTGTCACTTGCCGTCCGAGGGCTGAGCAGAACACGCGTGCTTATGCGGACGAACACGTGAGATCGGCCCGGATGAGGTGCGAAATCCGTTGCGCCTGCGCAGCCGGAAATCGGGCATCCGATCCGGTTGCGAACACGGGTTGCCGGGCGTGCGCACACTGGGGCCGAAGCCGCGGTTCCGGCCGCGTCGATCAGCGCTTCTGGTTGCGGGCGTCGACGTCCTTATTCCGTTCCGGCAGGGTCCGTTCGTGTTCGCGCACGGGCACCACGATCGTCTCCTGCGCACCGACGACCCGCTCGCCGTCACTGATTTCGAAACTCAGTGCCGCGTCCGGGGACAGATTGCGCTTGACCACGGCCAAACCGATCGGGCCGAGCTCCCAATGGGCTGTCACCGAGGTCAGTGTGCCCGCACCGCGTTCGGATCCGCGGACCTCGGCGAGCACCTCGGTGCCGGGTTCGGGTGCGATGTGCCCGGACCCGTCGAGGTGAACGAAGACCAATCGCCGAGGCGGCTGCCCCAGATTGTGCACGCGCGCCACGGCCTCTTGACCGCGGTAGCAGCCCTTGGCCAAGTGGACGGAGGTGCGCAGCAGGTCGAGCTCGCCGACGAGTGCCTTGTGGTCGATCTCGTTCTTCCCGGGCCGCCACGCGGCGATCCGCAGCGCCTCCCAGGCGTCGAATCCCGCCATCTCGAAGTCTCGGGCGGAGAGTCCCTGCAGGTCGGAGCGTTTGACGATGCCGATGACGAACGGGGTCTCGAGGCCGGGATGATCGGTGCCGACGACGGACTGCCCGAGGTCGATCTGGGCATACGATGCCGACCCCGAGCCGATGTGCGGCCACGGGTCGGCCCACAGCTGGGTCACCGGCAGCGTCTCCGGCAGCGAGGTGACGGCGCCGAAGCACTGATACTCGTCGCTGAGGTCCTCGATCTCGACGCGCATCATGAAGACCATCTTGCGCAGGAAGTCCAGCGTCGCATCGGTGTTCAGTTCGCTCACTGCCCACAGTGCCTCACCGTCGTCGACGATCTTCAGCCAGCCTTCGATGCGGCCGTTCGGGTCGAGGACGAGAGTCTCGGTGGACACTCCCGGAGCCAGCTGGTCGATCTTCTGCGTGGTGATCGAGTTCAGCCAGGTCAGCCGGTCGGGTCCGCTCAGACGCAGCACGCGCAGGTGGGCGAGGTCGACGAGCCCGTTCTTCTCCTCGAGCACGCGCTGCTCCCGCAGGGGTGCCCCGTAATGGATGGGAGTCTGCGACAGTTCGCCGGCACCCAGGACCGCGGTCGAGCTCAGCCCACGGGCGAGTGAGGACCGGCGCGCCGCCTCGGCGACGGCATCGGTCGCGGAATCGGCGGCGCCGTTCGTCGCAGTGGTTGCGTCGTTCGTCGGGGTGGCCGCCTCGGCGGGGGTGTTCGTGTTCTCCGGCGACGGCGAATCGGACGGATCGGAATTCGGCGACACGGGATCAGTCATCTTAAGACAGCTTCTTCAATCTGGCGGAGGAATGGGAGGCGAGTTCGTGGCCCATCGCGGCCATGTCCCAGGCCCACATGAGCTCACCGCCGACGAGGCCGTACATCCGCGTCGAGGCGGTGTACTCCTTCGCGGTCTTCGTCCGGGCCACGACGTCGGTGGCGAGGTCGATGCGCGGGCCCTTGACGGTGCCTGCATAGAGTTCCATGACCCCGTGCGGGTGGACGATCTCGGCTTCGATCTCGAAGGCGTCGTCGTTCGTGCGCAGGGTCTCGACCGCGGCGGCAGAGGTGAAGCTCTGATCAGCGGTGGGCACCATCATGCCCGGGCCGACATCGCCTTCGTCGTGCTGGCGCACGAGCTGCCAGATGCCGGACTCGAGCGTCAGGGTCGATTCGAGTTCACCAGCCTCATCGAGCAGCCACGCATGCGCGGTGTACTGGAGGAACGGTGTGCCCTCATGGGCGACGAAGTCGATGCGCTGGCCGAACTGCTTCTCAGGAGTGTCCGCATAGCCGACGACGCCGACGCCTTCCCAGGACCCGATGAGCCAGGACAGGGGGACGAGCTCCGGATGGACCGAGGCATCAAGTTCGATCATGAGGGATCAGCGGTTGTCTTTGAACAGCGCGGTGACGACCTTGACTCCGACGCCCAGGGCACCGAGAGCAGCGATGCCGACGAGGCTGGAGAAGACGATTTCGAGAGCAACGAGATTTTCCATGCTCCCAGTCTACAGTTCCTGGCAAAGTGGTGTGCATCCAGCCCGCCAAGTGCGCGGACGGGCAACGTCGCGCTCCAAGGCTCAGAGAGCGACGCGCTCCAGGGCGTAGACGACGACTCCGCCCAGCGCGATCGGAGCGGCGCCGAGGGCCAGCTGCACGGCGAAGCTGCGCGCCTTCTCGACGTTCTTCTTCACCTCGATGTTCTGTGAGGCCTCGAGGTTGGCCGCCTGGAACTTCGCGAACGCGACGAGTCCGAGCATCCGGTCGACCGCGGCCACGAGCAGACCCATGACGACGCCGAGCACGAGCGCAGCAGGCAGGGAGATCGACGGGGAGAACACGAGCACCGACAGGATTCCCGCGACGGCAGTGGACATGAGGATGGCCAGAGGTGAGGTGTAGATCGCCGGCCACGGCAGTGCGGTCATGCACTGGGCCACGATGAGTGAGGCCAGGCCGATGACGATGGCCTCCTTGTCACCGGGGACCGTGATGGCAGCCACCCAGGTGCTCGCCGAGAGCACGATGACCAGGCCCGAGACCTGCGCGGAGACGTTGGCCACAGCATCGGAGGCGCCGAGACCGCGCGTGAGGTTCTGCACGAAGGTCCACAGCAGCCCGAGACCTGCGAGCACGGGCAGCCAGTCGAGGTACGGGGCGGAAGAGTCCTGCCATGCGGCGAAGAGTCCCGCCGTGCCGAAGAGGGCGAGCATGATCGACGTCGCCCGCGGCTGCGGGGAGTCCGTCAGGCGCGGCCACCCGTAGGCGACGCCGAAGACGATGAGCCCGGTCGCCAGCAGGAACAGCGAATAGCCCCAGTACGCGGAGGCGCTCAGCGCCAGCACCAGCACCAGGGCTACGGCGACTCGAATCCATCTGATCACAGCACTATCGTGCCTCATTCGGTCGCACCCACGCGATTTCGCCTGACGCACCGGTGACGCACCGGCCGCCGGTCGGTGACGCACCGGCCGTCACCGCCACCGCCGGTCTCGCTATAATCTGCACAGACGATGGGTGCCGATTCGACGGGCGCCGAGGAGGTGGTGGCAGCACATGCGGATTCTGCACATCTGCCCCACGGACAGGCTCGATGCCCCCGTCGCCCCCGAATCCCTGCAGTACCTCGGCCATCACATCGACCGCATCGGCGCCGAGGCGGTCCCCACCGCCGATCGCGCGGCGCTGGACGCCGACGTCGTCGTCGCCGATGCCTGCCTCGACCTCTCCGTGGCTCCGCGGATCGCCGAGCTGCTCGCCGCGCGGAGGGTCAGGGCACCCATCATCGTCGTCCTCGGCGAGGGCGGACTGGCGACCGCCTCGGCGAAGTGGAACGTCTCCGATCTCATCCTCACCACCGCCGGCCCCGCCGAGGTGGAAGCGAGGCTGCGCGTGGCCCGTGACCGTCACCTCGAGTCAGAATGGTCCGCCGCGCACACATCCGCACACGGCCTGAGTTCCGGACGGGGCGTGGGTTCCGCACGCGGCGTGGGTTCCGGACGTGGCACAGGTGCCGCATGGGGCGCCGGCTCGGGACGCGGTCTGAGTCCTGCCGTCGGCACCCGCGGAATCACCGGCGGCGGGTTCGCCGGACGCTCCGGTGCGAACCGCACCGGCGAAGCGCTTGACGGCGAAGGCCCGTGGAACGCCGACGGCGAACCGATGATCGTCGTCACCGGCACCCTGCGCATCGACGAAACAGCGTTCACCGCCGACCTCGGCGGCCGCAGCCTCGATCTGACCTACCGCGAGTTCGCACTGCTGAAGTTCTTCGCCCTGCACCCCGAACGCGTCTTCACCCGCGATGAGATCCTCCTGGCCGTGTGGGGCGACGACTACTTCGGCGGCACCCGCACCGTTGACGTGCATGTTCGCCGCCTCCGTGCGAAACTCGGCAAAGACCTCGAGAACGCCATCCACACCGTACGCAACGTCGGCTACCGCTTCAGTGCCGACAGCGTCACCGAATCAGAAGACGAAGAGGACGTGAAGGCATGAGAATCCAGGCCAGCGGAGCGACCGCGAGCACCCCCATCGACACCCTCACCGAGGCGGAGCTCGAGTTCCTCGACCGCGTGGCAGCATTCGACGGCGCCCCCGAGATCTCCGGCGGGCTCATGGCCATCGCCACCGGAGAGGACACCGCCCACGAGGCGCAGACCGCCTCGAGCGTGTGGAGGGTGTGCGACGGTGAGGCCGGCACCTCCGCGCCCGGTGAGCTCATCGGCTTCGGCATCCGCGCCCTGCAGGGCGACCGTCACGCCGCCGAATTCCTCATCGACCCCGACCATCGCGGGCAGGGCCTCGGCGAAGAGCTGCTGCTGACGATCCTCGCCGAGACGCCCGACTCCTGGTGCTGGTCCCACGGAGACCACCCTGCCGCGGCCCATCTGGCGAAGAAGCATGACCTCGGCCGTGACCGTGTGCTCTATCAGATGCGCACCGAGGCGGGGCTGAGCCTGACCGACATGCCCGCCGTCGAGGCGCCCGACGGTGTGGAGATCCGTTCGTTCACGTCCGGCGACGAGGACGGCTGGCTGGCCGTGAACAACGCCGCCTTCGACTGGCACCCCGAACAGGGCGGGCAGACGCGGGCCGATATCGACGCCATCGTCTCCGCTGCCGACTTCGACCCCGACACCGTCGTCCTCGCCGTCCGTGACGGCGAGGTCATCGGCTTCCACCAGATCAAGCTCACGGACACGGCTGCCGAGGGCCGCCTCGGCGAGGTCTATGTCGTCGGCGTCGATCCGCGCATCCACGCCAAGGGTGTGGGCAAGGCGCTGACGATCGAGGGGATGCGGCGGATGGTCGCCGCCGGAGCGAACGTCATCGAGCTCTACGTCGAATCGGACAACGCCCCGGCGCTAGGCTTGTACGAGCGGCTGGGATTCCATGTCGCGGTCGCGCACGTGTCCTACGCGCCGGCAGACGGCGACGACGTGTCGGCGGGCTCGGGCGACGTATCGGCAGGCACGGACGGTGCGCCGGCTGAGTCGAATGCCGGTGACCGGGCCACGAGCACAGCGACGACGAGCGAGAAGGAGTAGAGCGTTGTACGACATCGCAGCGGCCGGCAAGGAACTGGGCTTCCCCGATCCCGCGGACCGCTTCCTCGATCGAGAGCTCAGCTGGCTGGCCTTCAACGAACGCGTCCTCGACCTCGCCTCGGATCCGGAGATCCCGCTGCTGGAGAGGGTCCGGTTCCTCTCGATCTTCGCAACGAACCTCGACGAGTTCTTCATGGTCCGCGTCGCCGGCCTCAAACGCCGCATCAACACCGGCCTGGCCGTGCCGAGCGTGACCGGCCGGATGCCCGCCCAGGTCATGCACGCCATCGGCGTCCGCGCCTATGAGCTGATGAGCCGACATGCCGCACTGCTCAAGGAGGACATCGGCCCCCGCCTCGACGCGGAGTCGATCACGAAGATCCAGGTCGAGGACCTCACCGCGGACGAGCGTGCCCGCGTCGACGAGTTCTTCTTCGGCCACGTCTTCCCCGTCCTCACCCCACTGGCCGTCGACCCGGCCCACCCGTTCCCCTACATCTCGGGCCTCTCGCTCAACCTCGGTGTGCTCCTGCGCTACCCGGATTCCGGCAAGGAGCTCTTCGCCCGCGTCAAGGTGCCCCCGCGCCTGCCCCGGTTCTTCAATGTCGCCGAGGCGACCGACCGTCCCGCCGGACGCGACGTCCCGGCCCGCTTCGTCGCCCTCGAGGACATCATCGCCGAGCACTTGGGCACCCTCTTCGAAGGCATGGAGGTCATCCACCACTCAACCTTCCGCGTCACCCGCAACGAAGACCTCGAGGTCGAAGAGGACGATGCGGAGAACCTGCTCAAGGCCCTGGAGAAGGAGCTGCTGCGCCGCCGCTTCGGTCCGGCCGTGCGGATGGAGATCACGGAGAACATCCACCCCCGAGTGCTCGAGATGCTCAAGGACGAACTGGGCATCCACGAATCCGAGATCTACCACCTGCCGACCCCGCTCGACCTGTCCGGGATGTCCGATATCGCCGATGTTCCGCGCGATGATCTGCATTTCCCGAAGATGGTCCCGCAGATGAACAAGGACCTGTCCCTGCGCGAATCCAGCGACCAGGTCGACGTGTTCGCCGCGGTGTCCAGCCGCGACATCCTGCTCCACCACCCCTACGATTCGTTCTCCACCAGTGTGCAGGCCTTCCTCGAACAGGCCGCAGCGGACAAGAACGTGCTCGCGATCAAGCAGACCCTGTACCGCACCTCCGGCGATTCGCCGATCATCGACGCCCTCGTCGATGCCGCCCAGGCCGGCATCCAGGTCCTCGCCGTCGTCGAGATCAAGGCCCGCTTCGACGAGGAGGCCAACATCACGTGGGCGCGCAAGTTGGAGCGCGCCGGCGTGCACGTCGTCTACGGCATCGTCGGACTCAAAACGCATGCGAAGCTCTCCCTCGTCGTCCGTCAGGAAGCCGAGGGCCTGGCCCGCTACTGCCACGTCGGCACCGGCAACTATCACCCGAAGACCGCCCGCGGCTACGAGGACTTCGGTCTGCTGACGAAAGACCGGGCGGTCGCCGATGACCTGACGAAGCTGTTCAATCAGCTTTCGGGCTATGCGCCGAGATCCGAGTACTCGCGGCTGCTCGTCGCCCCCAGCCAGGTGCGCACGGGCCTCATCGACCTCATCGACTCGGAGATCGCGAATGTCGAGGCCGGCGGCACCGGGCAGGTGCGCATCAAGGTCAACTCGATCGTCGACGAAGCCATCATCGACGCCCTCTACCGGGCCTCCCAGGCCGGAGTGGACGTCGAGGTCTTCGTCCGCGGCATCTGCGCCCTGCGGCCGGGGATCGACGGGCTGAGCGAGAACATCACCGTCCACTCAGTGCTCGGGAGGTTCCTCGAGCATTCCCGCGCGTTCGTCTTCGGCAACAACGGCGACCCCATCGTCTACATCGGCTCCGCCGATATGATGCACCGCAACCTCGACCGCCGTGTCGAGACGCTCGTGCAGATCGTCGACGACAGCCACCGGGCGGAGATCATCGAACTCTTCGACCTCGCGTTCGCCCCGACCACCTCGGCGTTCGAACTGACCAGCGACGGCACCTGGACCAGACGCACCCATGACGCCGAGGGCAGCCCGCTGACCGACTATCAGTCGGAGCTCATCCGCAGACACCGGAAGCGTCGGCGAATCGGGGACGAAGCGTGAGCGGCTCCTCGGTCAGCTCGGCACAGGCGTCCTCCCGTGTCGAAGCCGATATCCTCGCCGCCGGCGCGGTGTGCTGGAGGCGCGGGGCCAAGGGTCTCGAAGTGGTCCTCATCCACCGTCCGAAGTACAACGACTGGTCCTGGCCCAAGGGCAAGGTCGACCCTGGCGAGACGCTGCCGGAGACAGCCGTGCGCGAAGTCAAAGAGGAGACGGGACTCGACATCCACCTCGGCATCCCGCTGCCGTCGGCCGAATACACTGTCGGCGGCAACAACCTCAAGAAGGTCATCTACTGGTCGGCAGAGGTCACTGGCGAGACCGACTTCAATCCGGTGAACAGACGCGAGGTCGACCGTGCCGCTTGGTTCCCCGTCGCCGAGGCCAGGACGAAGCTGACGTCCTACGCCGATCGCGAGCAGCTCGACACGCTGGAGAAGTTCGACTCCACGGATGCGCTGCGGGCATGGCCGCTCATCCTCGTCAGACACGGCAAGGCGTTCCCGCGCGCAAAATGGTACGAAACCGAGCATGTGCGTCCGCTGCTCAAGCTCGGCACCCGACAGGCCATGGCGCTGACCGGCCTGCTCAGCGCCTGGGAGACGAAGAAGCTGATCTCTAGCCCGTGGAAGCGATGCATGGCCACCCTGGCGCCGCTGTCGGCGGCTCGGGGAAAGTCGATCAAGAAAGTGTCGACCCTGAGCGAGAAGGCGACCGCGGCGGACCCGGAGAAGACCGCGCGGTTCATCCGCAAACTGCTCGAGAAGGGCCGCCCCGTCATCTACTGCACGCACCGACCCGTGCTGCCGACCATCTTCTCCGTCTATGCCGAGCACTCCCCCAAACGGGTTGAGGCGAAGCTGCCGAAGGACGATCCGTATCTCAAGCCCGGCGAGGTGCTCATCGCCTATGTCCGGCCCGGCCCAGTGCCGCGCATCGTCGAGATCGAACGCGTCCGCCCCATCGACTCCTGAGGTTCAGGGGACGGACGCCTGGGGCCAGCCGCCCGGGCACCTCGGCGCAGTGTCGGTTCAGGGGAGGGCGCAGCAGGCAGTGCCGCTTCAGGGAACGACGCGGTAGGCATTGTGGGTTTTCAGGGCACCGTGCAGTAGGCACCGTACATGAGCGGCCCGAGCAGGGTGGCGTCCGCGGCGTCGAGCTCGTCACTGAGCCGCCCGGTGAGTGTGTCGACATCGAGCTCATCGGCGCTCACCCTCCCCCGCTGTTCGAGATAGGGCAGCAGAGCGGCGAGTGCGTTCGCCCAGCCGAAGCTCGGCGCCTCTGTCCCACCCCCGACCGGAGCGCTCAACGTCAGTGTCGGATCGGGCAGGCCGACTGCGCGGAACGCACCGAAGAGATCCGCACCCATCCTGTTGTGGACGCCGATCTCAGCGAAGGTCTCGAGAATGAGAGACCTCACCCGTTCCCACAGCGGTGTGCTCACGCTCGCCCAGTCATGGGTGACGTCGAGCTCATGCATCACGAGCAGGCCTCCCGGTCGAAGATGGTGCTTGAGCCGCTCCAGCACCTCGATGGGGTCGGCTGTGTGCATGAGCACTGCCCTGCCGACGATTGCGTCGAACTCCCGATCCAGGTCGAGTGAGGCGAGATCCGCCTCGGCGAATTCGACCTTCGGGCCCAGCAGGGTCCGCGCCCCGTCGAGCGCGGAAGGATCCCGGTCGACGCCGAGCACGTGGCCGCCTGCGCCGACGAGATCGGCCGCGATGGCGGCCACATTGCCGGCCCCGGTGCCGATGTCGAGGACGCTCATGCCTTCGGTGATCCCGGCCTCTGTCAGCAGCTGTCTGGTCAGTGGGTCGAACACGACCGATTGGTCGCGCAGTCGTGTGTGTTCGCTCTCGGAATCCCCGAGAAGATAGCGGTTCTGCTCATGCATCGGTGCCTCCACCGTCGTTGTCCTCCGCCCGGGCACCCAGCTTGGGTTTCCGGACCGTTCACATGAGGGACGGTAGGGATGGGCACCTGGCCAGGGCAAGGGTTCGACGAACCTCAGGAAGTGCACGCATACTCGGCAGGGAACGGTCGCAGACGCGCCTGGAACGGGGCGATGTGCATCGGTCGGTGGGAGCGGATCGGCGGGCCGCCTCGGCGAGGGGACAAGCGTCCCTGTGGGGATCCTTTCACGGATCGCATGCGGTCTGTGATCAAGCACTCAAGGTGGTTCCAACCCTTCGCCGCTCGTTCACCTTCCATTCATGTTCCAACTCCTTGCACTTCACGCGTGATCCTTAGCGTGGTACACGAGCAATCGAGACCCCTCGAGCTGTGTCCACAACATGAAAGGCATCTTCGTGAAGATGAAGCATCTCGCCCCCTCAGCTGCGATCCTCGCGGTCGGCGCCCTCACCCTCTCGGCCTGCGGCGGAGCCTCGGCCACCGGTGAAGAGGCTTCCGGCGGCAACAGTGACCTGCAGGGCACCCTGACCGGCATCGGCGCATCCTCTCAGAAGGCCGCCATGGATGCTTGGACCGCGGACTTCACCTCGGAGAACTCCGGCGTGACCGTCAACTACTCCCCCGACGGCTCGGGTGCCGGTCGCGAGCAGTTCCTCGCCGGAAACGCGCAGTTCGCCGGCTCCGACGCCCACCTCGACGATGAAGAGGTCAAGGCCGGAGAAGAAGCCTGCGGCGCCGACGGAGCCTACGAGTTCCCCGTCTACATCTCCCCGATCGCCGTGACGTTCAACGTCGAAGGCGTCGACGAGCTCAACCTCTCTCCCGACACGATCGCGAAGATCTTCAAGGGCGACATCACGAACTGGAACGACAAGGCCATCAAGGCCGACAACCCGGACGCCGATCTGCCTGATCTCAAGATCACCGCCGTCCACCGCGCCGACGACTCGGGCACCACCGAGAACTTCGCCGAGTACCTCAAGGCCACCGCCGAGAAGACGTGGGACGCAGAGGTCGACGGAAACTTCCCGAAGGAGTACGGCGGCGAGGCCTCGCAGGGCACCGACGGCGTCATCCAGACCGTCTCGGACACCGACGGCGCCATCGGCTACGCGGATGCCTCCGCTGTCGGTGAGCTGTCCACCGCCAAGGTCAAGGTCGGCGAAGAGTTCGTGGAGCTCTCCCCCGAAGCCGCGACCAAGGTCGTCGACGCCTCGGAGAAGGTCGAAGGACGCAGCGAAGGCGACCTCGCCTACGACCTCGCCCGCGACACCACCGAGTCCGGTGCCTACCCGATCGTCCTCGTCTCCTACCACCTCGTCTGCTCGTCCTACAAGGACCAGGAGACCGTGGACATGGTCAAGGCCTGGGAGAAGTTCGTGGTCTCGGAAGAGGGACAGAAGTCGGCCGCCGATTCGGCCGGTTCCGCTCCGATCTCCGACGAACTCCGTACGGAAATCGAGAAGGTCATCGACTCAATCAAGGTTGCAGGCTGACATTTGGTCTCTGACCTCGAGAAATAACCAGTCGGGAGCGGCGCAGATCCCCTGCGCCGCTTTTCGGCGCGTGTGGAGCATCCACCAGGCTCCGCCCCCTGTGGGACCATCCCGGGTTCCACCACAAGTCACGTGAGGAGTACTTGTGCCGACCAGCACACAGACCACCGAGTCAGGCCCCACAGGGCCCGGCTCCACACCACAGTCCGGAGCTTCGCCGCAGGGCTCAAGTTCCGCACCTAAGCAGCAGAAGACCGTCGTCCGTCCCGGCGACCGGATCTTCTCCGCCGCCACACTCATCGCCGGCATCCTGATCCTGCTCATCCTCGCGGGTGTGGCCCTGTTCCTTCTCGCGCAGTCGTCGGACACCATCTCTGCGCAGATCAACGATCCGTCGCAGATCACCGGCGGCAAGGGATTCTTCTCCTATGTGTGGCCGCTGGTCATCGGCACGCTCATCTCCGCAGCCATCGCTCTGGTCGTGGCGACGCCCTTCGCTCTGGGCATCGCGCTGTTCACCACGCACATGGCTCCGCGCAAGCTCGCTCCGACGCTCGGCTACGTCATCGACCTGCTCGCTGCGATCCCCTCGGTCGTCTACGGTCTCTGGGGCATCGCCCTGGCCGGCAACCTCACCGGCTTCTACCTGTGGCTGTCGAAGTGGTTCGGGTGGATCCCGATCTTCGCACCCGCCGCGGACGGGTCGGTCTCGCAGACGGGACGCACGCTGCTGACCGCCTCGCTCGTGCTCTCGATCATGATCCTGCCGATCATCACCTCGCTGACGCGTGAGATCTTCCTCCAGACTCCGCGCCTGCAGGAAGAAGCTGCCCTGGCTCTGGGCGCCACCCGCTGGGAGATGATCCGCATGGCCGTGCTCCCGTTCGGCAAATCCGGCATCGTCTCGGCGACGATGCTCGGTCTCGGTCGTGCCCTCGGCGAGACCATGGCTGTGGCCATGATCCTCTCCCCCGGCGTCCTCACCGCCTCGCTCGTCGTCAGCGGCAACCAGACCATCGCCTCTGAGATCGCGCAGAACTTCCCCGAGGCCGCGGGCCTGCGCCTGTCCGAACTCATCACGGTCGGCCTCGTCCTCTTCGTCATCACTCTGCTGGTGAACATGGGGGCCCGCGCCATCGTCGCCCGTACTTCGGTGAAGGGAAGCTGAGAACGTTGACCACCGCAGACACTGCCATCGCCAAACCCGCGAAGCTGACTTCGAAGCAGCTGCCCAAGGCCACGCCCTGGGTCATCGCCGTCGCCTCGATCATTGCGGCGATCATCATCAGCTTTATCGCCTTCGGCGGCTTCAACATCCCCGTCGTCGCCGTTCTCGCCGGACTCATCAACATCGTTGCCGTACTCGCGGTCTCCGGAGCCTACGAAGGCCGCCGCAAGGCCGTCGACCGTGTGGCGACCACCGTCGTCACTTCGACGTTCGTCCTCGCCTGTGTTCCCCTCATCTCCCTGCTGTGGCTGACCGTGTCCAAGGGCGGCGCCGCCATCAGCGGCGACCTGCTCACCCGCACCATGCTCGGCATGAAGGGTGTGCTCGACCAGCAGTACGTCGCCGGCGAAGCCACTCTGGCGGGCGGCTTCTACCACGCCATCGTCGGCACCGTGCTCATCACACTCGCTGCCTGCATCATCTCGATCCCGATCGGCGTCCTCACCGCCATCTACCTCGTCGAGTACGCGGGCAAGAACCGTCTGGGCAAGTCCATCACCTTCCTCGTCGACGTGATGACCGGCATTCCCTCGATCGTGGCCGGCCTCTTCGCCTTCGCACTCTTCTCGACGATCGCGAACCTGGTCATGCCCGCGTCCGCGGGGATCGCGAAGACCGGCTTCACCGCGGCCGTGGCCCTGTCCGTGCTGATGATCCCGATCGTCGTGCGCAACACCGAGGAGATCCTCCGCCTGGTGCCGATGGACCTGCGCGAAGCCTCCTACGCACTGGGCGTGCCGAAGTGGAAGACGATCGTGAAGATCGTTCTGCCCACCTCGGTGTCGGGCATCCTCTCGGGTGTCACCATCGCCATCGCCCGCGTCATCGGTGAGACCGCACCGATCATGGTCACTGCCGGATTCGCGAAGACCCTCAACTGGAACCTCTTCTCCGGCTGGATGTCGACGCTGCCGACCTTCATCTACGACTCGCAGCTGCGACCGGTCTCTCCCGGCGCTGCGGCACTGGCCAGCTCCGAACGCGCTTGGGCCGCCGCCCTCGTGCTCGTCCTCCTGGTCATGGTCCTCAACCTGCTCGCACGCATCATCGCGAAGGTGCTCGCACCGAAGGCCGGCCGCTGATCACGGGCCGGTGATCACCAGCTGCTGATCGCCCGCCGGTGATCGCCTGCCGCCCACAGACTTCCAGACTCATCAGAATCCACGGATAGGAAACACAATGTCCAAGCAGATCGACATCAAGGATCTCGACATCTTCTACGGCGACTTCCGCGCCGTCGACGGCGTGCAGATGCAGATCAAGCCGCGCTCCGTCACGTCCTTCATCGGCCCCTCCGGCTGCGGCAAGTCCACCGTGCTGCGCACCCTCAACCGCATGCACGAGGTCATCCCCGGCGCCACCGTCTCCGGTGAGGTGCTCATGGACGGCAACGACATCTACGGTGCAGGCGTCGACCCCGTCAACGTCCGCCGCGAAGTCGGCATGGTGTTCCAGCGGGCGAACCCCTTCCCCACGATGAGCATCAAGGAGAACGTGCTCGCCGGTGTGCGCCTGAATAACAAGCGCCTGTCGAAGTCCGCAGCCGACGACCTGACCGAGCGTGCCCTGCGCGGCGCGAACCTCTGGAACGAGGTCAAGGACCGTCTCAACCTGCCCGGCTCGGGACTCTCCGGCGGTCAGCAGCAGCGTCTGTGCATCGCCCGCGCGATCGCCGTCGAGCCTGAGGTCCTGCTCATGGACGAACCGTGCTCGGCTCTCGACCCGATCTCGACCCTGGCGATCGAGGACCTCATCAACGACCTCAAGGACAAGTACACGGTCGTCATCGTCACGCACAATATGCAGCAGGCCGCTCGCGTGTCCGACAAGACTGCGTTCTTCAACATCGCCGGCACCGGCAAGCCCGGTAAGCTCATCGAGTTCAACGAGACCTCGACGATCTTCTCGAACCCGGACAAGGAAGAGACCGAGAACTACATCTCCGGCCGCTTCGGATGATCTGAGGTTCGCAGCGGGCGGGATGCCGGCTCTGGCGGGACTCCGGCTCTGGCGGGGTGACGTATCGGGCGCAGTGCGCCTCAGCTCCTCATTCTCCGGTCGTTCCAGTGCGTTCTCCGCGTGAGAATCGCTCTGGAACGACCGGAGAACTTTTTTTGCCTGGACTCATTTGCCGTTCGGTGGGGTGCTGGCAGCATCGTCTAAGGGTGCCCGGAAGGCGCGGGCGAACTCCGTCAGTAGGGATTCGTCCCCGGCGACTGTCACCGCTCCGTCAGCCACTGCCGTCTTCGCATCACCACCGGCCAGCAGCCCTCGCAAGCCCGTCCCTCCGATGAAGACCTGTGCCGACGGATCGGCACCTTCGGCCACGTCGACCCCGGATTCATGCACTGCCGCGTGAGCGACTGCCGGACCGGCCGTCACTTCGACGGTGAAGGGGCGCACGCTCACGTCGGTCCGAGACGTCAGCAGAGCAGCAGCCAACGAACTGTCGGTGGGCACTTCGTCCTCACGAGGAGCGGCCAAGCGGCGCGAGCCCCAGCGGCCGAGTTCGATGAGCACGGGGCCGAGGCCCTCTCCGTACTCACTGAGCCGATAGACGACATGCCGGTCCTTGAGGCTGCGTTCGACGATGCCGGCGGACTCGAGATCGCGCAGACGGGTAGTCAGCAAGTTCGATGGGATGCCGGGGATGCCCTGCCGCAGCTCGTTGAAGCGCTTCGCCCCCACGAGGAGGTCGCGAAGGATGATCAGAGACCACCGCTCGCCCAGAATCTCGGCCGCCCTGGCCAAGCCGCAGTATTGCCCGTACGACTTCATGATTGACAGTGTAGCGATAATGCTTCATCATTAAAACTGCAGTTCAATTTTTAAACTGATACGAGCTGCGCGACACTCGACTCACACGACACTCACCGAGGAGAACATCATGAGCCGCACCGTCATCGCCGCACTGTTCCAGTCTCTCGACGGCATCGCTTCGGACCCGTTCAACTTCCAGTTCGACTCCTTCGACCAAGAGATGGGCGAATGGATGAACACGGCCATCGGCGGAGTCGACGACTGCGTCCTCGGCCGGATCACCTATCAGGAGTGGGAGAACTACTGGCCGAACCATACAGAGGGCGAGGACGCGCCGTTCGCCGACTTCATCAACTCGACGCCCAAACACATCGCTTCGACGACGCTGTCACAGGCAGACCTCCGGTGGGAGAAATCGACGCTCATTCAGGGAGACCTCGTCGATTTCGTCCGAACGCTCAAAGAGACAGACGGCGGGAAGATCGCCGTCGAAGGCTCGATGTCCGTCGTCCGTCAGCTCGTCGAAGCCGGCCTCGTCGATGAGCTGACGCTGGCCATACATCCGGTTGTCGCCGGCAGCGGACGGTCCCTCTTCGAGGGCGGGGCGACGACTCGACTCGCACTCAAGGACGTCCAGCGCACCAGCAAGGGAAACCTGTTGGCCACGTACGGGCCTTTCACCAGCTGACAAACGACCGGCGGGTGACTGCGACGATGGCTGCGGCGTCGGTCGCTACAGCCCGACTGCGGCCTTGACGATCCATCCGAGCACGAGGGCGAGCAGCGCTGCGGCGGGGATCGTCAGCACCCAGACGCCGAACATCGGCAGGAAGTAGCGGGCCCGGGCGTGGCCTTTGCGACCGGCGTACTGGGTGCCGAGGATCGATGAGCCCAGCACAAAGGTCAGCGACACGGGCACGCGCATGATCAGGGCCGCGGTGTACATGAGGATCGATGCCGCGCCATCGGCGACGGCAGATTTGAGGGGGTCGAGTCTGACCATCCGCACCGACAGGGTCTGGACCACGCGCCAACCGCTCAGCCCGGTGCCCAGCGCCAGGGCTCCGGCGATGAGGAGGCGCACCGGCCAGGAGATCTCAACGATGGACAGACCGTCGTGCGGCGTGGCTTCGACCGCAAGGATGCCGACCATGACCAGGGCCGCGACCTTCTGTGCGTCCTGGACTCCGTGAACGAGGGACAGCGACGCCGTGAGCACCGAATCGACCATGCGCGCACCCCGGTACAGCGGCTTCGGCGGAGTCGACGCGAGCACTTTCGAGAGCACGAGGGTCAGCACCCACGCGAGGATGAACCCGAGGATGGGTGAGAGCAGCAGCGGCCACACCACGTTGTTCATCGCATGCTCGGCGTTGATCGAGAAGCCGAAGACGATGCCGGCACCCAGCAGCCCGCCGATGAGACAGTGCGTCGAGGACACCGGCAGCGCAAGGTAGTAGGTGAACAGGCTCCAGGCCGTCGCCGCGACGAAGGCGATGATCAGACTGGTGAGGATGAGGTCGGCCGAACCGGAGAACAGCACGATCTGGTTGGCCACGACGATGGCGATTCCCTCACCGAGGAGGGCGCCGATGAAGTTGAAGATGACGGCCAGGCTGAGCGCCCAGCCGGGTCGCATCGCTCGGCCGACGACCGCATTGCCGACGGTCAGGGCAGCATCGTGGAAACCGTTCGAACCGGCGAAGATCACCGCAGCGACGATGACTGCCGCCAACAGCAGCTCCACGGACTACGACTCCTTGATCGCGATGGCCGCGACGACCTTGCCGAGTTCCGTGAACCCGTGCGCGGCCCGGACGAAGGCCTGTCCGAGCTGGGACACCGCCGCCATATAGGTGAGACCGCGTTTGGAGTTCGGCACCGCGTCCGACATCCGCCACTGCAGGCTCTCGACCTGGTAGGTCAGCCGGTTGATCGAATCGACGTAGTCCCACTGGTCGAGCTTGCCCGGCAGCCGGGTGATCATCCGCGAAGTGTGGTCGGTCTGGTTCGACAGCACCGCCAGGGTCTCGGGCACGCCTGAGGGCAGCGGGTCGAAGGCTCCGGAGGCGAGGACGAATCCGACCCCGTGCAGGCGATGGCAGATATCGCGCATGTGGTGGCTGAGCAGGTAGAGGTCGTTGCGGTCGAACGGGGTGATGTAGTTCTCCCGCAGCGCCCGCAGCATCGCGCCCATGTCCTCATCGGCTTGATCCCCGATCTCGCGGAGGCGATCAGCGACATCGCGCCGTTCGCTGATTTCGATTCCGGAGAGTTCTGCGAGCACCAAGTTGCATTGCCGCATCTGAGAGACGAGAGCGGACAACCGCTCGTAGAAGACAGAGTCCTGAGGTACCCGCTTGAGCCGCATGCGCTCCTCCTGCCCGAGGCCCGGACGAGCCGGACGAATATGCATGATGCCTCAATGATATGTGCCGGACACTGGACCGAGAGCGCCTCTCGGCGGAAGGCCGCTCGAAGCGGCTGAATTTGGAGCCCGGGGCTTCAGCGATCCAGCGTCCGGTGGCCCGAAGGCCACCCCCTACGATACTCGTTCATGCTCATGAATCCACCGCCGAGGCGGCACTTCGTCCGTTGAGAATCTCACAGTCGAGAACGGGGTCGGGTGGGAATATCGGGCCCTGACGAGGACCGCACTCATACGGTCGGTCGGGACCGCCTCGGCGAGGGGCGACGGCGAGGGCGGGGCCTTTGAGTTCCGACGTTCAGTCGAGACCGCCTCGGCGATGGGCGACGGCGGCGTCGGACAGGTCTTCGGAGAGCTGGCGCAGGCGGGCGCCGGTGTCGTGGTCGTCGGTGCCTGCCGCGCAGATGCCGACGAAGGCGGAGGCGCGCAGCAGCGCGATGACGACGTCGCCGCGGAAGGCGCCGACGAGGATTTCGTCGATGGCGTGGGCGACCTCGTCGGGGCCGGCGGGCAGCTCGACGCCGGCGAGGATCTCGTCGTAGCCGATGCCCTCGGTGACGCGGCGTTGGCCGTCGGAGAACATCTCAGCGAGTGCGCGAGGGGCAGACTTGATCCATTGGCGCAGGGCGTAGAGGCGCCACAATGCTCCGGGTGCGGAAACGGCAGGAGCGGCCGACCACATCTCGGCGATGACCTCGAAGCCGATGTCATCGGCGAGTTCGACGAAGCGCCTGGTGGCGGCCTCGTCGCGGTTGCCTTGCGCGTCGCCGAGGAGCAGCGCCGCTGTCGCATGTGAGGTCTCGGAGCGGGCGACGGGGTCGTCAGAGGCGCCGACGGCGTCGAGGTCGGCGAGGGGAACGGGACGGTGGAATGCGCGCTGTGACATGGTCACGGCAGTTTAGTCCCTGCGAGGGTGCGGAGACTAGGACGTGGAGCACATTCGGACTTTCGCCCCACGGTCAGGATTCGCTCGCTCGGCTCACAGTGGCGGCCACTAAACTTGTCAGTGATTCGTGTCTGCGACCCGCAGTCGCGAGTGACCGATACGAGGAGGAACTCTCGTGGCAAAATCATCCGTGGCGAAGAAGGGCATCGACAAGGCGACGAAGCTCGCAGTCAATGACGATGGCACCCTCAATCCCCGCGCCCAGTCGATGTTGTCGCGTCTGCTGTCCGTACAGCGGCCCGTCGCCCTGGCCTACGTGCGCAGCCTGCGCCGCAAACACCCCGAGGCGACCCCCGAAGAGCTCATCAAGATCATCCGCAGGCACTACCTCACCCTGACCACTTCCGGAGGCGCCGCAGTCGGTGCGACCGCGGCCGTTCCGGGTCTGGGCACGACGGCCGCTTTGGGCGTCGCCGGCGTCGAAACCGCAGGATTCCTCGAAGGCACTGCGCTGTTCGCTCAGGCGATCTCGGAGATCCACGGCCTGCCTGTGGCCGACGCTAAGCGGGCGAACGCCCTGGTGCTCGGGCTGATGCTGGGCAAGGACGGGAAGAACCTCGTGCAGCGTTTCAGCAAGAAGAACGGCGGAGTGGACTCCATGCTCGGCAGCTGGGGCGCCACCGTGACCAAGCAGCTGCCCGCTCCCCTGGTCGATCTGCTCGTGCGCAAGCTGCGCAAGACCTTCATCCGCAAGTTCGCCGCGCGCGCCGGCGGTTCTCTCGTCGGCCGACTGCTGCCCTTCGGAGTCGGCGCTGTCATCGGTGCCGTCGTCAATGGCCAGATGGCCCGCCAGATCGCGAAGGAGTCGAAGGAAGCCTTCGGCGCCGCTCCGACGGTCTTCCCGATCGAAACCGACCCCGAGTACGTGGCACCGAAGAAGGACCGGAAGCTGCTGGCGGGTCTGACCAATGTCCGCGCCCTGGTCGGAAAGCTGAAGAAGAACAAGGCCATCGAGTCCGACGTCATCGAACCCGCTGACCCCGACGAACTCGAGTCGCCGGACGGTCTGCCCCGCACCCACACCGGCGAGGATCGCCCCGAACTGGATAAGTGAGGGCGGGGCTCGGCCCGCGGCGGCTCGGCTTGCGGCGGCCCCGGTTCGGCGGACTGCTGCCGTGCGTCGACGGAGGAGCTCCTGGTTTGAGTAATCCGGACGCGAACCTCTACTATTAGTTCGTCTCCATCATGTGCCGGCAGGCCTGTGTTCTGCGCTTGTGATGGGGCGGGGCCTCTAGCTCAGTTGGTAGAGCAGCGGACTTTTAATCCGCGGGTCGTGGGTTCGATCCCCACGGGGCCCACCGACACAATGTGCCGCGACTTCGTTCACTCGATGTCGCGGCACATTTCTCATTCCCGGCTTCTGTGAAGGCTCGTTCTCTGTCTCGACACACCTCTCTCAGCGCCCGTTTGTGGTCAATGCGCCGAGGCCTCTCCGCCGAACCGTCGGATTCTCCTCGGTGCATTGACCACAAACGGGCGCACGGGAGCGTTTCGTACCGGTACTGGCACAGGATGTTTCCTGACGATCACCTTCTGCCGGCAGGCGTTCGCATAGAGTCAAGGTCATCGGCCCATCACCACCGAGAGAGATACGCACAATGAGTTCGAACTACCGTGCCCAGGCTGGACTTGCCGTCCATGGCCCCGGGCCTTGGCGAAGCTCCGGTCCGATGACACCGGCACCACCGACCCGACGCTGGTGGGCGAGGACCCTCGATGCGGTCTTCGTGCTCTTCTTCACCGGGATGCTCATCGGCATTGCCCTGGCCCTCACTGCAGTGAACATCATCTCGATCGACGGCGCCACCAAAGTGGCTCTCATCAGCTACCCGCTGATGGCGCTGATCTTCGGGGCCCTCTACGGCTGCACTGTCTCCCCCGGCCAAGCGCTGTGTGGAGTCGTCACGCTCAAGCACAGCGGCAGACGCGTCGGATTCTGGAGGGGAATGTCGCGTTATGTGGCGGTTGCGTTCTTCCCGATCACCATCCTGCTGGCTATCTGGACGATCTTTGACGCGCCGACGATGGACCTCGATCCCATCGATGTCTATTACCGCAGCTCGCCGCAGGTCAGGTAGCCGCAGGTCAGCTCGCCGCAGGTCAGGTAGACCCGGACTCCGGATTCGGATCACCGCCGACGCGCGATGATGAGCCCGTCCCATCCCTTTTCGCCGACCGTCTGGAACGCTGTCGCATCGAGTTCGGGGTGGGCCGCGATCTCGTCGACGACCTTGCGCACGCCCTGAACTCGCGGATCGGTGCTGTCGGCGTCTGTGACTGCGCCGTTGCGAACGACATTGTCGATGACGATCACCGCCCCTGATCGGGTGAGTTCGAGCGCAGCAGTGAGATAGGCGGGATTGTTCGGTTTGTCGGCGTCGATGAACACAAAGTCGAACGGCTCAGCACCATCACTGATGAGCCGGGCGGCGGACTCGGCAGCTGGTCCGACGATCATCGTGATGTGCTCGGCGACTCCGGCGGCACGGAAGTTCGCCTCGGCGATCGATGCGTTGTCCGGTTCGAGTTCAAGGGTGACGACGCGCCCGTCCTCTCCCGCTGCTCGCGCGAGCCAGATGGTCGAATAGCCTGCCAAGGTGCCGAATTCGAGCACACGCTTCGCACCGGCGATCGTCACCAACTGGCCGAGGAACGCGCCCTGGTTCGCCGCGACTTCGGCATGAGGCATCGTCGTCGCAGCACCTGATCGTCTGGCGGCGATCAGCGCATCGTCCTCACCGACGAATGACTGAGTGAAGTACCTGTCGACCTCGTGCCACTCGTCGGGCGCGGCATAGCGATAGGCCGGTGCGGAGGGTTCGCTGTCGCTCATGTCCTCATTCTTGCGCATCGGCCCATCGCGAATTGGATGTCACTCGATCGAGCGGCCGCCGAAGAGCTGCTGCAGAGGGATCGAATTGTCCTGCCACGGGGTGAGGACCCAGACGACGAGGTACGCACCGAGGCCGATGACCGGAAGCAGGAACGAAGCGAGGACGAGCAGGCGCATCAGCCAGACATTGATGCCGGTGACCTCGGCGAGGCCTCCGGCAATGCCGCCGAGGATGCGGTCGGGACCGCGACGGAAACCGAGTTTGCGGATGGAGTCGAATAGTGAGTTCATGTCTGAGACTCTACGGGCCTGAACGTGCCGTGGCACTGGTGTTGGCCGTCGAAGCCGATTGAGGGAAACCGGAACGTCGAGCGAAATCCGGGGCGTGTTCGGCGGTGATGCCGACACCGAGGATGCGCGCCGGAACGCGGGTGAGTGCGGGAAAGGTCGTCAGCAGCCACTCTACCGGTGCGGGTGGGCGGATCGGTCGCTGTCCGTGGACGGCAGGTTCGACCATCCGGTGGATGGCTGATTGCAGGAGTTCGACGGCGCGAGTGGTCGGCAGCCGCCTGAGCTGGAGACGACGCAGGTCTGCGGTGCGCACCGATCCCGAGCGCAAAGGCTCAGCGAGAATCCGGGCGACGGCGACCCCGTCCTGCACCGCGAGGTTGACTCCGACCCCGCCGAGCGGACTCATCGCGTGTGCGGAATCCCCGATGCACAGCAGACCGTCGACGAACCAGCGTCTGGCCTCGTTGCGGCGGACGTCGAGGAGCTTCACATCGTCGAGTTCGACTGCTCCGACGTCATCTGCCAACTCCGGGTACGTCGCAGCGACGGCGCCACGCAGCGCCTCGATGCCCTCGGCCCGCAGGCGTGCGTCCGCGCCCTTCGGGATCAGCCGGGCGATCTGGACGTGGCCTTGACGCGGGATCGCGACGAAGACCTTGCCGTCACCACCTCGCGGGGCCACGGAATCGGGCAGGACCGCCTCGGTGTCGATGCGGAACCACCACACATCGATCGTCGACGGCAGCTCACGAACGGACAGTTCCGCCTCGGCGCGGGCCTTCGACCATCTGCCGTCGGCGGCGATGACGAGCGGCGCGCGGAATTCGACGATGTCCTCGTTTGGAGGTGCCGCCTCGGTGACGGTGGAATTCCGCGCACGGAGACCGATCACGCGGTCGCCGTCCCAGATCAACGAGGTGGCCTCGACGCCCATCCGGAGGTCGAAGTTCGGCTCGTCCTCCCCTGCTTTCGCGAGCAGATCGAGGAAGTCCCACTGGGGCGCGATCGTCATGAACGGGTGGGGCAGGTTGAGGCGGGTGAAATCGGCGAGCAGAACATCCTCGCCGCTGCGTCCGGTCAGGGTCACGCCCTCGACGCGACGGTGAGCGATGCGGGCGAACTGGTGATAGAGCCCGAGTTCGTCGAGCAGGCGCAGGGTCGAGGGGTGGATGGTGTCGCCGCGGAAGTCACGGAAGAAATCCTTGTGCTTCTCGAGCACCACGACTCTCACCCCGCCGCGGGCGAGCAGCAGCCCGGCGACGATTCCGGCCGGACCGCCTCCGGAGATGATGCAGTCAGCGTGTTCGGTGTCGGCCATGACACCCTCCTTGGCTCGATGGACGCACTCTCCAGCGTAGACCTCGGGACGGGCGTTGGGTATGGGTGTGTGAAGGTGCTGATGCTGGTCTCTGACGTTGAAAAAGCCTATTACGGACGCGCGGCCAGAGCCCCGTCCACTGTCGAGGTCCGCTGAACGTAAGTGTGCACACTTGGAGCTACCAGCAGCAGGCAGTCCATCATCTCTCCACAGACAGACTCAGGATCGACAGTTGGACCAAACAACGGCTCGTGGTGAGCGATCCGATTGCGCAGCTCATTCACTGCGGACACTTGTGCGTCGATCGACCTGCGAGATGTGCCCTGAGGAAACGCAGTGTGCAGGTATGGCACCCACATGCTCTTCTCCATAGCGTTGGTAGTCAGCTGCCGCCAGAACCCGAAAGACAATTCGGCAATGACCTTGCCGGCACTCGCCTTGCCGTAACCACACTTCCTTATGGCATCGTCGATGTTCTTCCGAGTACGGTAGTTGACGTCCATTCCCCGCTTTATGCCGTTGACAGACTTCGTACGCCAAATAGGCATTACTGCTGGGGATTCCGCGTGAAGCAACCAATGGACTCGATACGGCCACCGGGATGAGATCGCATCGTCGTACGCGTTTCGGAGCGCAACTTCAAAATGAGCTATGTCATGCATTATGGCTTGACCAGCTACAACGTTCCACTCATACAGCTCGAGAGCGCGTGCCCTATCCCCATCGCATTCATTGACATAGCGTTGAAAACGGGAACCGCCGAGCCAGGCATCAATCCACCGGTCTGACATGTGAGCAGTATGCCAAAAAAGCAGTGCCCCGGCGACATGGTCGAAACCAGCGGTCCACACGGGGCTTACGCTCTCTATGATATTCCGAAGTTCTTCTCGCCGCAATCGCCCGAGCCCTCCGGCAGCCCCGACTCAATCAATCACGACGTGTGCAATGCCGACTAGTCTGTCCGCGCCGGCCCCAAGGCCCGTTCTCACACGGCTTTACGACGGAGCACCCCTCCGGCCCTCTTCTCCGTGACGTCGAAGCGTTCGCGGTAACGGCCGGTGAGCAGGCACCACTGCGAATACAGCGCGGTCGAGGAGTTGAAGACCAACAGAGTGAGCGGATAGAGCAGCCATTGCAGCCACATCGTCACGCGTCGTTCGCGGGGAACGTGGATCGGCCGCGGCGGCAGCAGCGCGTTGAACACAACAATGGAGACGATGAGTCCGATCATGCCGATCTGCTGAATGATGCCCACGGTCATCGGCATCCGCTCCACCACCGAGGTGACCTGCCCCGTCTGCGAGGCCACGACGAAGGGGATCCAGCCGCCGATGGCGATGATGATCGAGATCGACGCGAGGCTGACGTGCCCCTCGAGCAGCGAGAAGAACCGCAGGACTCCCGGCCAGAACGGAGACCGGGCGTCGGGGGCGAAAACCCGGACCCCGACATAGGGGACGTCGGAGGCTCCGTAGGACCAGCGGCTGAGCTGTTTGAACTGAGCGACCATCGTGGCCTTGAACGTCCCGGCCTGCACCGCATCCTGGAAGATCGGGACATGGATGGGCACCACCCGGTAGTCGCCGTTGAAGTGGAACCAGCTGCGCCAGTACTGGTGCCCGTCTTCGACGATGGTCCGCTTCGACCAGAACCCCATCTCGACCAGTGCGGTGAGCGGCTGCGCGTGGGACGCGAAGTTGCGCAGGGCAAGACGGCGGACCGTGGTCGTGAGGTTCCAGAAGCAGTTCGCGCTGGCCACGACCCGAGAGGGCGCCGGCACATCCCAGATGTTCGTGATGTAGAGGCTGATCGGCTGGAACGACAGCCGTTCCCGATCCGGTGCGATCGCATATTCGTAGGCGACGCAGTCGAAGTAGGACTCGTGCGGAATGTTGTCGCAGTCAAGGCTCGTGACGATCACCCGCCGCGGGTCGATGGCGTGGTCTCGGACCCATTCGGCCAGTCGTTGTCCGGCATAGGTGATGTTCGCGCCCTTGCCGGCGATCTCATCGGGCAGAGCGGCTGGGTGTTCGACGAGAACGAAGGCACCGAAGCGGTGACCGTATTCGGCTTCGAGTCGGCGCGCTGTCTCGGCCATCGCAGGGCCGCCGCGTTCTTCGTGGGCGAAGAAGACGAGGAGCTTTTCGGGTCTTGTCGATGTGTGCAGCAGGGTGCGGATGGTGTCGGCGATGACCGGGTACGGCTCGTTGTAGGCGGCCACGACGACCGCATGCAGCAGCGTCGATGGCCGCATGATCGACCCCGGGTCGGCGCTGACCTGCGCCACAAGGTCTGCGTGTTCGTCGGCTCGGAACCCTCCCCGAGGATGTGCCAGAGCCTGCCGCCCGTCCATGGCCCGTTCCAGGTCGGTCAGTCGGGCGGCCCAGTCGACCCGCGCGCTGCGACGGTAGCGGAGAAAACCGCGGGCCACGTCGATCGCCCCGAGCATGGCACGGACGAACATCAGACCGACGATCGAGATCACATAGACCGCTCCGAGCTTCGCGTCGATGAACGGAAGGATGAACACCAGTCCGACCGCGGTGAAGCTGATCGCCGCCGGCAGCGCTTCGAAGAACCGATATGTCGGAGTTCGTGGGCCCATCGGCAGTTCGAGATCGGTGGGTGGAAGTGCGCCGGAGTGCCGAGTCCTTGCACCGGGCAGCCGAATCCTCGCACTTGGCGGCCGGTGGTCGACCGGCGCCGGCCGGAGTTTCTGAGGAAGTGTTTCGCCCGAAGGCAGTGATTCGCCTGCTGGAACTGGTTCGCGGTTCGCTCTCACTCTCTCGATCCTGCGCGCCGAGGCTGACCGTCAGTTTGTGCGCAGGTGCAGGTCAGGTGAACATTTCGTGCCGATGCCCGTTCGGACAGCATGTGTTGTCGGGTAGCATCCAGTCATGGCTCACACCGTCCGCCCGCCCGTGCCCGCCGATGCCGACGCCATGGCGCGCGTCCACGTCGACACGTGGCTCGAGACCTATCGCGGGATCATGCCCGATGAACTCCTCGATGCCCCTGACCTCCTCGACCGCCGCCGTCAGATGTGGACGAACATCATCGCCGAGGCGGATCCGTCCAGATTCACCTGCGCCGTCGCCGAAACCGACGACCGGATCGTCGGCATCGCCATGGCCGGTCCCCCGGAGGAGGGCGAGAACCGGCAGGGCGCGAGTCCGGAGGACGAGGGCGGCTCCGTGCTCGGCCGCGACAAAGTCGAGCACCCGGAGGATCGGCACCTCTATGTGCTCTATGCCTACCGATCCATGCACAGAACAGGTGCCGGGCAGGATCTCCTCGACGCCGTCATCGACCCTTCCGTGACGACGGCCCTATGGGTGGCCGACCCGAATCCCCGCGCCCAGGCGTTCTACGCGAAGAACGGCTTCATCGCCGACGGCACCGTCAAGACCGATGACTATGACGGGGTGCGTGAGGTGCGGATGGTGCGGTCTCCCAGGGTGTGATTTCGCTTCAGGTCACGCGAAACGCGAAAAGAACGTCGCCGGCGACGACTTTTTCGACTTTCGCGTTACCTGGCGTCCTGGCCGGTCCAGACGGTCCGATCCTGTGCGCTCAGTTTCCCACCGGCACCGAGGCGGCCGAGCGTGAGTGCTCCGTCGAGCGGTCCGCCGGCGGGCTCGACGATGGTGACATTCGGGTGGAGACGGGCGGTTTCGGTTCGGAACCCCTCGACGAGGTGGCTCCCGGCAGCCGCGACTCCCCCGGTGAGCGCGATGTGCACCTGCATATCGGCTGCGCGAGCGGCGGCGACGGCACTGCGGGCGGCTTCCTGTCCGGCACGGCGGAGCAGCTCGGCCGAGGCTGCGTCTCCGGAGCGAGCGGTCTCGGCGATGTCGATGACGAATTCAGCGAGCAGCCCGGCCCGGTCGCTGCGCGTATAGAACTGCCCCGGCCACGTCGCGGGTGGTCCGAATCGTCGGGTGGCCGCCTCGAGCAGGGACCGACCGTGGTCGTCGATTCCGTCGTGAGTGCGTAGGGCGAGTTCGAGTCCGTGGCGGCCCAGCCATGCTCCTCCCCCGCGGTCGCCGAAGAGGTGGCCCCACCCGTCGGCACGCGACCAGTCAGCCGACCAGTTGCCATCATCGTCCGGGCCCGGGTGGGCGATGGCGATGGCTCCGGTGCCGAGCACGGTGATCGCCCCGCCGGTTCCGCCGAGGGCGCCGAGGTGGGCGGTGACGGCATCGATGGCAGCGACCGCGGGCACCCCGAATTCGGTGGAGATGTCGGTCAGTGCCTCTGTCGGGTCTTCCGCCAAGGAGGCGATGCCGGTGGCGCCGATGCCGATGCCGGTGACCTCAGAGAAGCGGTCGGCCCAGGTCTTCGCGGCCGTCCTCACGAGTGTCCGGACGATGTCGAGGACGGTGCTGCCGCCCGGTCCGATCTCGATGCGGGGTCCGGTCATCTGGTCGAGGATGCGCGGTCCGGCGCCCACCCCGTCGGACGACACTTCCGAATCGCTGCGAGGCTCGCTGTCGACGCTGCCGTTCAGGTCGACTGCACCGAGTGCGGCTCGGCTGCCGGTCCCGCCGATGTCGATGCCGAGGATCAGACTCATGCGCCACCGACGAGTTCGGCGATTGCGGCCCGGACCGAACCGTCATGGGTCTCCAGTGTCGACGCTGCCAGGGCGGGGGCCGCCTCGGTGAAGGAGACGACGATCGCGGTCTTGAGGTCGCCATCGCAGCGCTCGAGCAGGTCCCTCGCATCCTCATCAGACAGGTCTGCGGCCTCCATGAGGATGCGCACGGTGCGTTCGCGCAGCTTCGCATTCGTGGCGACAACGGAGACCATGAGGTTGTCCCACGTCCGGCCCAAGGCGACCATGAGCGCGGTCGAGAACCCGTTGAGGGTGAGTTTCTGCGCAGTGCCGGCCTTGAGCCTCGTCGACCCGGTGATCACCTCGGGGCCGGTATCGAGCACGATGTGATCATCGGCCTTCTCCGCCAATGGGGCGTGCGGATTGTTCGAGATGAGCACGGTGTGCGCACCGTTCGCCCGCGCCGCGTCGAGCGCCCCGCCGACGTACGGGGTCGACCCGCTTGCGGCGATGCCGATGGCCACATCATCGGGTCCGAGTTCGGATCCGGTCGCACGCCCGTCGGCCGCGGAGTCCTCGGCGTTCTCCACCGCGTTGACCAGGGCCGCCTGGCCGCCGGCGATATGCCCGATGACCCGACCGGGTTCGAGGTTGAACGTCGGCAGCAGCTCACTCGCGTCGAGGACCCCCAACCGTCCCGAGGTGCCCGCACCGAAGTAGTGGACGCGGCCGCCTCGGCGCATGCGTGTCGCGCTCGCGTCGACGAGGCGGGCCAGCTGCGGCAGGGCCGCTGAAACCGCGTCGATGACGGCGTGGTCCTCAGAGTTGAGGACGCGCAGCACCCCGAGGGTGTCGAGTTCGTCGAGACCGGAGCTCGCCGGGTTGCGCTGCTCGGTCGGCGACAGGGGACGTGCGGTCGACGCCGCCGGCGTCGCTTCCGGCGACGGGGTCGGTCGGGCTGAGCCGGGCTGGGAGGAGGTCATGGGCGGCTGCTTCCTTCCACCTCGGCGATGGGCTCTTCGACGACCTTGGTCTTGTGGCGCAGGCCGAGCAGCCCGCCGACGATGAAGGTGACGATGACGCCGAGCAGCGGGTACCACTGCCACGCCACCCACACCTCACCGGTGACGTACTTCTCCATGACGAAGAAGAAGGCGTTGACGGCCACGGCCAGGGCGAACGCGATGTTCGCATCCGCGGCCCGGGCGCGCTTGTTGACGATGCCGAAGACGAACGCGCCGAGCAGACCGCCGTAGGTGATGCCGGCGATGCCGAGGGCGAGGATGACGATGTTGCCGGAATCGGACTCGAAGATCGTGGCCGGGAGGATGAACGCGATGCCCCAGCCGATCGTCGCCCAGCGACCGACCTTGAAGCCCTGCTCATCGGTCATCGGGGTCCGCTTGAGCTTCGCGTAGACGTCGTTGACCGTCGACGAGGACAGGGCCGACAGCGACGAGGACAGCGTCGACATCGCAGCGGCGAGGATGCCGGCCAGCAGCAGCCCGGAGACGCCAGTGGGCAGGCCCTCGATGATGAACAGCGGGAAGATCTCATCGTCGCGGGTCAGACCGAGATCGGCCGGCAGCGCGTGATCGTAGTAGGCCCACAGGGCCAGTCCGACGAGCAGGAAGATCGCGAACTGGACGACCACGACGAAGCCGGAGGTGATGAGCGCCTTCTGCGCCTCGAGCTTCGACCGGCAGGAGAGCAGGCGCTGAACGATGAGCTGATCGGAGCCGTGCGAGGCCATCGCGAAGACCGCACCGCCGAGGACGGACGGGATGAACGAGGTGTCCGCGGAGATCGGATTGCCCTCGAAGACGAAGATGTTCGCCTTCCCGGCTTCGACCGCCTCGGCGAACCATCCGCCGCCGATCGATGCGGAGATGATGATGATCGCGAGGATCCCACCGAGGACGTAGAGGAACATCTGCGCGACGTCGACCCAGACCACGGCCTTGATGCCGCCAATGAACGTGTAGACGATCGTGACCAGCGAGAGGACGACGATGATGACGAAGTAGTTCGTGTGGATGCCGAGCCCGTCGAGGATGACCTTGAGCGGGATGGCTGCGGCGAGCACGCGGATGCCGTCGGCAAGCAGGCGGGTGAAGAGGAACGTCACACCGGCCGTGGTCTGCGTCGACTGTCCGAAGCGTTTGCCCAGGTAGGCGTAGGCGGTGATCATCTCACCGTCGTAGTAGCGCGGGAGCATGAAGTAGGCGACGACGACGCGGCCGAGGATGTAGCCGAAGCCCAGCTGCAGGTAGTTGAGGTCGCCGAGGTAGCTCATCACGGGGATGCCGATGACGGTCAGCGCGCTCGTCTCGGTGGCGACGACGGACAGGCAGACGGCCCACCACGGCAGGTCGCGCCCGCCGAGGAAGTAGCCCTTGAGGTTCTTCTGCTTGCCGCTCAGCGCCAGTCCCAGCCACGCCGTTGCGACGAGATAGGCGATGATCACCAGGAGGTCGATGATCTGCATTGGTCTCTCCTTGTTGGGGTATGAAGTCTTGGTCGGGGTCGGGTTGTGGGGTCGTGGTCGGGGTATCGGGTCTGAGCCGGGATATCGGTGGTGCTGGCCGGTTCAGTCGGCCAGTCTCAGCCGGGCGGGTCGTCGGTGGAGGGGTTCGGGCAGCTGAAGCGGCCCGTCACCGGGTGTGAAGCGCCCGGCGATGCGCGGGCCGCGTGCCCCGGTCAGGCTCGGTTCGGTGCCGTCGAGGCCGTGCCAGCTCAGCCACCCGAGGAGCGCCATGAGCAGCGCCTCCTTGCTGCCTTCCGGCAGCCCGAAGGCCTCGTCGGTGCTGGTCAGTTCGACGTTCTCGCCGAGCTCTTCGCCGAGGCGGCGCATGAGTTCGGGATTGCGAGTCCCACCTCCCGACGCGATGACGGTGGTGACGTCGTGACGGCGGGCCGCCTCGGCGATGGTGCGCGCGGTCAGTGCCGTGACCGTCGCGATCTGATCATGCTCGCCGAGGTGGGGGTGGGACCTGAGGTATGAGTCGAGGTAGGCGGCGTGGAAGAGTTCCTTGCCCGTCGATTTCGGGGCCGGGAGCTCGTAGTACGGTTCGGTCAGCAGCTCGGTGAGCAGCTCCTCGTCGACGGTGCCGGCGGCGGCGAGCGCACCGTCGCGGTCGTATCCCTGCGAACCGTCGGTGATGCGGCGGGCGAGAATGTCGATGAGGGCGTTCGCCGGCCCCGTATCGAAGGCGACGGGATCCTGATCAGGGGCGATGACAGTGATGTTCGCGATCCCGCCGAGGTTGAGCACCGCGGTGGGTGCGGTGGCGTCGGCCTCGGTGGCGTCGGCCTCGGCGGCGTCGGCCTGGGTGGCGTCGGCCTGAGCGGCATCCGAGAGAAGCAGGGAGTCGAGCAGCCCGACAAGCGGTGCGCCCTGACCGCCGGCGGCGACGTCGCGGGAGCGGACGTCGGAGAGCACGGGAACTCCGAGCCGCTCGGCGATGAAGGCCGGCTGCCCGAGCTGGAGGGTCGAGGTGACCTGCCCGTCGCTGATGTCATGGCGGACCGTCTGCCCGTGGGAGACGACGAGGTCGGGGCGCAGGTCATGGTCACTGCAGAGTTCGGACAGTGCCTCGGCGGAGAACCGGCCGAGGCGCGCGTCGACGCTGCTGACCAGGGACAGCGGAACATCGGCGGGTTCGAGGAGGCGGAGGATGTCGGCGGAGAGCTCCTCATCGAAGGGGGTTTCGCGTTCGGCGAGGATGCGCACGGTCAAGGTCGTCGGGTCGGCGCCGACGAGGTCCGAGCCGACGGTGGGGTCGGGCAGGAACTCCGCGATGACGAGGTCGAGTCCGTCGGCGGAGGTTCCGGTCATGAGTCCGGCGATGATCATGGCTGCTCTCCTCCTGAGTGCGCGGGAACGGCGCCGTCCGGGGTGGCGTCTGCGGGTCCGGTCGGTGCGATGTCGACGGCGGGGACGGTGAGCTCGGTGCGGACCTTGTAGCGGTCGCCGCGGTAGACGGAGCGGACGAATTCGAAGGGCCGGTCGTCGGCACCGCGGGAGATGCGTTCGAACAGCAGCGCGGGTGAGAGTTCTTCGACACCGAGGTGCTGAGCTTCGGCGGCGTCGAGGAGGGTCGGCTCGATCGTCTGCACGCTGTGGTTGAGGCGGATGCCGAAGTTTCTGCGCAGCAGCTCATAGAAGGACTGGTTCTCGAGGTCACCGGCATTCAGGCCCGGGACGAGGGCTGAGGGGACGTGGAGTTCTTCGAGGGCGATCGGCTCGTCATCGGCCAGGCGCAGACGCAGCACCGCGATGACGTCATCGTCTTCGTCGAGGTGAAGGCGGCGGGCGATGTGCGCGCCGGCCCGCGCGGTGTCGAAGCTGAGGATGTGCGAACCGGGACGCATTCCGCGGGCGAGCATGTCCTCGGTGAACGAGCTCGCGGCCAGAGGCTGGTCGAGTTTCGGCCCGAGGGCGAAGACGCCGGTGCCGTGACGGCGGCGGACCATCCCCTTGGCGACGAGTTCGTCGATGGCTCGGCGCAGGGTCATCCGGGAGATGCCGAGGGTCTCGGCGAGCTGACGCTCCGGAGGGAACTGCTCTCCGGCGGTCATGTCCTCGAGCCGGTCGAGGAGCTGGTCGCGGATGGCGTGGAATTTCGTCACGACACCATTGAGGCATAGGACACACCTCAATTTCAAGACCACTGGTCTATTTTGTGGTGGAAGGCGGGCGTTATGCCTCTCGCTGCTCTCGCGAATTCCGAGTTCTCGGCCCTCAGATCAGGCCGATTGCGCCCGGGAAACCGAAGGCAGGAACAGGCCCGAGCGGCGGAAGAGCCCAGGAGGGGTTCACGGATGACGTAAGAGTCCCTAGCATGAAGCCATGACTGCATATACCGGACAGAACCTGACGGACGCACTCAAGAACAACGGCCTGACCGGCTGGCAGGACCGCAAAGACTCGATCGGCACCCGGCTGCTCACCGGTGACTTCGCGACCGGGCTGGAGCTGGTCAACAAGATCGGCGCCGCCGCCGAGGATGCCGGCCACCATCCCGACATCACCCTGACCTTCCCCCACGTCGACATCCAGCTGACCAGCCACGACGCTGGGGCCGTGACCGAACGCGACCTCGACATGGCCGGAAAGATCAGTGAGCTGGCCGCCTCGGCGGGGGTGAAAGCGGACCCCGACGCCGACTGACTGCGGCTGACTGTCGACTGCTCACCGACTGACCGGCAGGTCAGGGGGTCAGGGCGGCACCGCGTCACGGCATCAGGGCGTCAGGGCGGCACCGCGTCACGGCATCAGGGCGTCAGGGCGGCACCGCGTCACGGCGTCAGGGTGGCAGGACGTCACGGCGTCAGCGGACGGAACCTCCAGCGGTCCCGGACCGTACTAGTCTGGGGTCAAACCATCCGCGCGAAGCCAGGAGAACCTGTGTACCTAGCCACCGAGAACCGCTACGACTCGATGACCTTCCGCCCGGTCGGCCGTTCCGGACTCGTCCTGCCGGCCCTGTCCCTCGGGCTGTGGCATAACTTCGGCGATGACGTCGCCTTCCAGAATCAGCGCGATATCGTCCGGAGGGCCTTCGACCTCGGCATCACGCACTTCGACCTGGCGAACAACTACGGCCCTCCCCCGGGCTCGGCGGAGATCAACTTCGGGCGTCTGCTGCGTGAAGATCTCCACCCTTACCGCGATGAGCTCATCATTTCGACGAAGGCCGGCTGGAACATGCACCCCGGCCCCTACGGCGGACCCGGCGGCAGCCGCAAATACCTGCTGGCCAGCCTCGATGCCTCGCTGCGCCGACTCGGCCTCGACTATGTCGACATCTTCTACTCCCACCGCCCCGATGCGTCGACCCCGCTCGAGGAGACCATCGGCGCGCTCGATACCGCCGTGCGTTCAGGCCGAGCGCTCTACGCCGGCATCTCCTCCTACTCCGCTGCCGACACCGCCCGGGCCTCACAGATCGCCCGCGAGCTCGGCACCCCGCTGCTCATCCACCAGCCTTCCTATTCGATGATCAACCGGTGGATCGAAGACGACGGACTGCTCGAAACCACTGCTGACGAAGGCCTCGGCGTTATCTGCTTCTCGCCGCTGGCGCAGGGGCTGCTCACCGGCAAGTATCTCGATGGGGTCCCCGAGGACTCGCGTGCCGGAAAAGAGAAGCCGTCGTTCAAGGACGGGTTCCTCAGCGACGACAACCTCGCCCGCATTCGGGCATTGAACGACATTGCTGCCGCCCGCGGTCAGTCCCTGGCGCAGATGGCGCTGGCCTGGGCGCTGCGCGACGATCGCGTGTCCTCGCTGGTCATCGGGGCCAGCCGGGTCGAGCAGCTCGAGCACAATGTCGCGGCCCTCGACGCGGCGCCGCTGACCGCTGAAGAGCTGAAGGCGATCGACGAATTCGCCGTCGACTCCGGGGTCGACATCTGGGGCGATGCCCGGCGCAGCACCGCGGAGTGAAGTGCCGTCCCGGCACTCAGCAGTGAGGCACGCCCGCGATCAGCGAACTGAGCTGCGGCCGCGCCCGGCGGGGTGAGGTGCTGATGTACGCCCGCGCTCAGCGGCGAAACTCGACGGGAATCGAGTACGCAGCCAGGAGTCCCCGCAGCTGATCGACCAGTTGCATGAAGCTCGCGGGACTCGTGTGCATGGAAAGGTCGGCCCGGATGTCCGGTCCGCTGCGGCGGCGGATGATGAGCTCGTGGACGATCTCAGATCGCCCGACCAGGGTGGCGGCGAGCTCATTGCCCGCAGTTTTGGCCATCGTCGTCGACCACATGGTTGGCCGGGGACCGATGCGAGCATGGACCGAGATGAGGTCCGGATAGTCCGCCGAGCCCAGTCCGACCACCGAGATCCCGCGACCATCGACGGTGAGCACCGACTGCTGGGGAGCCTTCCGCAGCTTTCGGACCCGCGCGAGAATGACGACGGCGACAATCGTGAAGACGATTCCGCACACCGTGATCCCTCCGCCGATCGCCCAGCGGGCGATGCCCTTGTTGCCCGGATCGGCCGAAGAGACGGCATCGAAGATGAATCCTCCGAACAGCAGGAACCCGAGGCCGCAGAGCAGCGCCCACCCACCGATGATCGCGCAGACGATGCCCACGCCCCGGGAGAACCGTGAGATTCTGCCCACCGCGTGGGGATTCGCCGGCAGCACCCACCCGGCCCGGTCACGCACCAACATCCATCCAGACTAGCGGGTCGACGTCGGCCGCCTCACCGCCCCGGACCAGCTCGCCTCGACAGCGTCGAGCAGTGCCCCCGCGCGGTCGCGCCAGGCCGGCCTGAACGCATAGACGCAGGCGAGCCGAATGAGGGTGGCCCGCTCGTACACGCCTACCCGGCCCGGATCGATCCCCGCCGCCGAGGCGGTTCTGTCGATTTCATCGATGACCACGGCCGCCTCGGTTGTAGTCCACAGACCTTGCTCGGTGCGCCACCGGGCGTGCGCGCGCAGATTGCCGAGGTCGAGGGCGCGCTCACCCAAACACGCCGTATCGACGTCGAGCAGCCCGGGACCGGCGACCGGATCCCACATGATCTGCTTGTCGTGCAGGTCCCGGTGGATGAGGCCGAACGGTTCGCCCCTCGCCGAGGCGGTCCCGCCGGTGGGTTCGCCCGTGGCCTCGGCATTCGGATCCGCCCTCGGATCCGATATGGCCCCGCCGGTGAGTTCGCCCGTGACCTTCGCGATGAGAGCGTCGAGGTCATCCGGCCGAATGCTCGCTTGGTTACCGGAGGCTGCGGTGAGCACAGGCAGGGCACGGTCGCGCCAAGTGCGGAGGACATCAACCTCTGCCGCAGCGTCATGGATCGGCATCGCCGTCGATGTGAGCGGCACCTTCGCCCAGGCGTCGAGAGACTCGGCCCAGGCTCGCGCCCAGTCAGTGCCAAGCTCAGCAGGTTCGTGGAGTTCGACTCCGGGCACCACACTGAGCACAACGGTCGAGGCATCGGCTCGCAGAACCTGCGGGAGCGAGAAACCGGGAAGGAACCCCGCCGCCCTCCGCTGCCCGACGAGGACATCGGCGGCCCGGCCATCGCGAACGCATTTGGCGAAGCTGCCGTCGGCCAGACGGACGACAGCACGTTTGCCCGGTCGGTGCGAGACCAGTCGGCCTCCCTCCTTGAGCAGCTCTGCGAGTCCGGGAAGCTTCGGGTCGTGGTCGGCGTCGAGGACCTTCACTCCGTGTTCGCCGAGGTAGCCGACCCGAATCCCGTGACTGGGGTGCACCGCTTCCCACGCAATGCGGCCTTGGGAGGCGGGCCAAGCGCGCCGCACCTGCCAGTCGAGCTCATCGATGGTGACAGTGCCAGGGATGCGGAGGGCGATGTCCTCGATCACTGTGCTCATACCGTCGCTCCTTTCACGCGGGCGCCGCCGTCCAGATTGCGCGGTCCGCCCTCCATGCCGTCCGGTCCGCCCTCCACGCCGTCCGTCCCGTCCTCCAGCCCGCCTGACCGGTCCTCCAATCCGTCCGGCCGGTCCTCGATCGCGTCGATCGCGGCGTCGATGATCCGCATCGTCTCGTCCCTCCATGTCGTGGAGCAGCTGCGCCATGGTTCGAGTGCTGCCACGAGCATCGCCCAGGCCGTCCATGCGCCGAGGTCGGTGTCCTCGCCGCCGGCCGAACGGTAGCCGTCGAGGAAGGGCTGTTCGAGTGCGTGCAGCCCGGCATTGGTGCGGCAGGAGGCGATCCACCGGCCCAAGTCCGCCCCGATCGGACCTCTGCCGGATCGGTCGAGGTCGATGATCCGGCATTCGTCACGGCCGAGAAGCACCTGGTCGGGGCTGAGGTCTCCGTGGATCTCCCGCAGGGTCTGCGTCGCTGCGATGCGCGGACGGAGTTCGGCGATCAGCTCGTCGACGTCCGCTTCCCGTTCCGGCAGCAGACGCGACAGCGAGCGGCCGGCAGTCTCGACCTGGTTGATCGGGTCCCTGTCAGCAGCCCAGTCCCGTCCGTTCGTCTCGGTCGGGTCGCCACGGTGCAGTTCGGCGATGATCACCCCGACCTCGTCGGCCGCGTTCGGATCCGGATGGTCGCGCAGATCGCCGATCCCCCACCACGGCGAACGGGTGGCGGTCTCACACCCGCCGATGAACTCGACCGGCAGGCTCGGCAGCCGTCTCTGCTGCCAGCGGTGGGCCGCCTCGGCGAGGTGGCGCTGGGAATCCGCACTGATCCGCACGAATTCCGGTGCCCCGTCCATCGGGGTGTGCTTGAGCAGCAGCCGCCTGGCGGGGTTGTATCCGATGATTTCGATATCGCCGCCGAGGTGGTCGAGCGTGCGGGCGACCTGCTTGCCGATCTTCGGGTCGGCAAGCACCCCGCCGCTGACCAGCACGGCTCCGCTCGCGCCTGCCGAGCGAGGATCGGCAGCCTCGTGGATGGTCAGGTCCTGCCCGTGCCGGGCTGCCCGCCGCTGTGCATTGGCGAGTTTGTCGGGGCTCGTCATCACTGCGGTGAACCCGTGATCGGCGAAATCACCGAGGCTGCTCGGTTCCTCGCGCTGCCACGCGACGATGGCGCTGCTGCCCGGTTTCACGCGGATCCGGTGGGGCCGGACCGCGAATCCCAGACGTCGGGAGAGCCCTTCGGCCGATCGCAGCTCGTCGACAAAGGGCAGCTGTGCAAATCGCGTGTCCGCGGGTGCGACTGACGGTACGGTCATGATGAGGCTCCTACGTAGACGGGTGCGTTGCCGACGGTGGGCGGCGCGGTCGGACGGGGGCCCGCGGCCGCCGGCACCGGGCCCGCCGCCGGTGCGGACGACCTCGGCGCCGCACCGTTCGGCAGGGTGTCCTCCTCCGGCGCAGTGTCCGCCGACACCACGGCCTGTGTTGGCTCCGGCACGCTCTTGGCTTCGTCGGCCTGCGATCTGATCCACCGCGCGAACCGGCTGCCTTCGTCCGCGGCGAGTTCGCTCGGTGCTCCGTCCTCGACGATCCGCCCGTCCTCGAGCCACACCACCCGGTCGAGTCCGCGGATCATCGCCACATCATGGCTGATGACGATGCTCGTACGTCCCGTTGTCAGCGCGGAGACTGAGTCAGCCACCTCGGCGCGGGTCTGCGGGTCCAGTCCCGTCGTCGCTTCGTCGAAGACGACGACCGGGGCGTCGCGGATGAGGGCACGCGCGATGGCCAGCCGCTGCCGCTGCCCGCCCGAGAGCGTGTCCCCGCGGTTGCCGAGCTCGGTGTCGTAACCGTCGGGCAGGGAGCGGATGAACTCATCGGCGCGGGCGGCACGGGCAGCGGCGACCACCTCGGCGTCGGTGGCGTCGAGGCGGCCGTAGCGGATGTTCTCACGCACGCTGGCGGCGAAGAGCACGGATTCCTGGAGGAGGACGGACACATTCTGGCGCAGTGAGGCGCGGGTGACGTTGTGGGTGTCGTAGCCGTCGAGGTAGATCGCCCCGGAATCCGGCTGGGACAGTCGCAGCAGGTAGCTCATCAGGGTCGATTTGCCGGCCCCGGAGGCCCCGAGGATGCCGATCTTCTCACCCGAGGGGATGAGCAGGTCGAGCCCGTCGAACAGCGGTCGGCCGTGCCCGTCGGCCGAGGTGATGCTGTTGAAGACGACATCGCCGGAGACCGGTCCCATGGTCACGGCGTTCGGGGCGTCGGCGATCTCGACGGGTTCGTCGAGCAGATCGGCGATCCGCTCCCCCGAGGCGGCTGCGCGGGCGATGCGGCCGGTGTACTTGGCCATGTCCCGCAGCGGTTTCATCGCGATCTTGAGGTAGAGGAGGAAGAGGACGAGGTCGCCCGGGGACATCGCCCCGCGCAGCACCTGCCACCCGCCGAATGCGAGCACGAGCGCCTGCGAGATGCCGACGAGGACATCGGTGGACCTCTCGAGTCCGGCGGCCAGGCGGCGTGCTCGAACACCGGCCTTGAGCGCGCGTTCGTTGCCGTCGGCGAAGTCGCGGGCCACGGTCTTCTCGAGTCCGTAGGCCTGGACGACGCGGATGGCACCGAGCGCCTCGGCGGCGGATCCGACCAGACGGCCCTCGCCCTTGCGGGTGGACCGGGAGGCCTTCGTGATCTTCGGGGTCGCGACCTTCGACAGGAGTCCGTAGACCGCCGCGGTGACGAGCACGATGGCGCTGAGCACCGGGTCGAGGACGACCATGACGACGAGCAGGACGGCGAGGGTGATGAGGTTGCCGACCAGGGGCAGCCCCGCGGTCACAGCGACCTCCTGCAGCCGTCCGATATCGCCGACGAGACGTTGCGAGGTATCCCCGATCGAGGCCTTCGAGTGGTATCGCAGCGACAGTGACTGGACATGGTCGAACACGCGGGAGCGCAGCTGGGTGGCCACTCGGGCACCGACGAGAGCGAAGCAGATCGTCGAGGCGTAGTTCGCCGCCGCGCGTCCGCCGACGATGACGGCCAGGCCGATGGCCACGACCGCAAGCGTCGTGCCGACCCCGGCGTCGAGGCCGAACGTCGGCGCGATCTGTGCCCCCAGCGCCGCGGTGACCGCATCGACGGCGATCTTGATCGGCCAGGGCTCGAGGATGCGGAAGACGACGTCGGCCAGCAGCGCCGCCATACCGCCGATGATCAGCCACGTGTGCCGGCCCAGGTGCGGGCGGATGATCCGCAGTGTCCGCCGCAGGGCCGAGGCCGTGAGCTTCTTCGCGCTCATGCTCTCACCGCCGAGGCGGGACGCCGTCCCGACACAAACGATCCCCTGTCGACGGGAGCAGTAGCGGTATCGACGGGAGCAGCCCTCGCCCGGGCCGGATCGGCGTCGGTCACCGGCGCGAGGATCTGCCGGCAACGCCTGGTCCAGGAATGGCTGGCCAGGGCATCCGCCCGGGCCCGAGCACCCATCTCCGCGCGCAGTTCGGCGTCGTCGATGAGCTGCTGCAGGGCGCGGGTGAGATCCGCGGTGTCGGCAGGGTCGGTGAGGATCGCGGCTCCGCTTCCAGAGAGCACGCCGGGGATGGCCCCGACCCTGGAGGCGACGACGGGCAGCCCTGCCGCCAGATATTCGTAGACCTTCAGCGGTGAGAAGTAGTTCTCCCCGGCCGGGTATGGAGCGACCGCGATATCGAATTCGCGCAGCGCTTCAGGCACGGATTCGGGGCCGAGCGCCCCATGGAAGCGCACGCGCCCACCGAGTCCGAGCGCCCGGACCTGCTCTTCCAGGGCATCGGCTTCGGGACCGTGGCCGACGATGTCGACGCGGAAGTCCCCGACCAGTCCGGCGCAGGCGGCGATGAGCCGATCTGTGCCGTGCCAGGGTTTGAGCGTGCCGACGAATCCGATCCGTACCGGCCCGTGCGCACGCCGGTCGCCCTCGCCGAGGCGGCCGTGGCCGCTGCGTGGGGTGATCCGTTCCGTATTCACTCCGTTGGGGACGACGCTGACGTCGTCGAGTCCCGGATAGTCGGTGCGGACCCAGTCGGCGACGAGTTCGCTCACGCAGACGATGCGGTCGGCTCCGGCGAAGCTCGCCGCGGTGGCCCGGGCGGCGTGTTCGGCGTGGACGAGTCCGCGGTGGGTCCGCTGTTCTTCGAGCAGCGGCGCGTTGACCTCCATGATGAGCGGCACATCGAGGCGGTCGCTGATGCGGGCGCCGGCGGTGGAGAACAGGGAATAGCGTTCGTAGACGAGGTCGAATCCCTGCCCCGAGGCGGCCGTGGTCTCCGTGACGAGATCGGCGAGCATATCGGATAGTCGCAGCAGCGCGATCTCACGCTGGCCCCGGTCGAGGCCTCGCGGCACCTCGAGTCGAGTGACGTCGAGGTCCGCGAGATCGGCGGGGATGTCGTCATCGGTGCGGGTGCAGAACACGCTGACCTCGTGGCCGAGGGCGCGGAAGGTGCGCACGACCTCCTGGACGTGGACGCTGGCACCTTTCGTGCCGAAGACCCCGATGCCGGGGTCGAGGAGGACATAGGCGATTCTCATGACACTGACTCCATCTCGCGGACGGTGGGGGCTGCGGGAACTGTGTCCGCGGCGATCGCCGCACGATCGGCCAGGCGCGCGAGTTCACGTGCCTAGACGGCCGAGTCGTGCATGTCGCGCACACGGTCACGCGCGGCATCGGTGACGGCACGGATGACGGCGGGGTTCGTCTGCAGGGCGGCGGCCACCTCGGCGATGGTGGAGGCGATGTTCTGCTCATCGGCCCCGTCGACGAGCCACCCGGTGCGGTCGTGGTCGATGACTTCGGGCACGGCGGTGACGGCGCCGGCGATGCACGGGATGCCTGTGGCCATGCCCTCGAGGAGCACGGTGGGCAGGCCATCGGCGTTGCCGTCGGAGCCGATGACGAACGGGGCGACGAGGATGTCGTGGTCGGTGAGCATCTGCCGGACCTCGGCCTGGGTCAGTGCGCCGTGGAAGGTGACGAGGTCGTCGAGTCCGAGCGTGCGGGATTGTGCCCGCAGCTCCTCCTCCAGCGGACCGGTGCCGACAAGGTCGAGGCGGCAATCCTTCCCGTCTGCGCGCAGGCGAGCCAGTGCGTCGAGGAGGTGAGCGAACCCCTTCTTCTCGACGAGGCGGCCGACTGCCAGCAGGGAGGGGAGACCTCCCGTGCGCGGGACGTCGCCCATTGCACCCGGCCGCGGACGGTAGGGGAAGCGGTCGAGTTCGAGGCCGTTGCGCACGACGACGATCCGGTCGGACAGCTCGGGTCCGAGCACCGTCTCAAGATACCGCCGGTTGAATTCGCTGATGGCGATGACGTGGTCGGCGTCGGCGGTCTTGCGGGCCAGGTCGGTGAGCACGACATCCTCGTGGAAGATGTCCTTCGCATGGGTCGTGAACGAGTACGGGATCCCCGTCAGCGCCGCGGCCGCCCTGGCCGCGGTCGTCGCTACCGAGGCGAAGTGCGCATGCAGGTGCGTCACCTCGTGGTCGAGTGCCAGTCGGGCGAGGGTGATGGCTTGGATCGCATCGTCGTGGCCCAGTTCCGCCAACTCGCCGAGGTGGCCCGACAGGGCCGTGGTCAGCCGCGGATCCGCTGCGGCTTCGGCGAAGGTCTGCCAGAAGCTGCGAGCACTCGACGGCCGGTCGATGTGGATGACCTCGGCACGGACACGGGCGAGTTCGGGATGGAACCGGGTGTCCGTGCTCGGACGCAGGGAGAAGATCACGAGGTCTTCGCCGGCGGCCTCGCGGGCGAGGATCTCCGAGACGATGAAGGTCTCGGAGAAGCGCGGGTACATCTTGAGCACATACGCGCGGCGGCTGGTCGGACGTGCGTCGGGCGTCGGGGCCGCCTGCGAGGACATCGTCGGTGTCAGTGTCGGTGTCGGAGTGGATGATGTCGTCTCAGACAGCATGGCTGGTCTCCTCGAGTGTGATGGGCAGACGGCTGGGCATCGCGGCTGCCGTCGCCGGTGTGGAATCGGACAGCGGTGCCGGTGTCGGCTTTTGTGTCGGTGCGGAATCGGATAGAGGTGCCGGTGCGGCTGCGCGGACCGAGCGGGCGTCGGCGATGAGTTCGCCCGCCAGACGGGGAACCGTGGTCAGTCCCGTCAGGTCGATGTGGGAGCGGTCGGCCCGCTGCCCCACCACGTCTGCGAACCAGTCGCTGAGCACGTCTGCGCTGAGGTTGTCGATCGTGTGTGCGTCGACGGCTCCGGCTGCGGCGAGTGCGAACGCGCGCCGGGGCTGTTCGGCGCGGTGGCCCTTGCGCGGGACGACGAGTGCGGGGGTGTCGGTGGACATCAGCTCGGCCAGAGTGTTGTAGCCGCCCATGCACACGACTGCTCTCGCGGAGGCGACGAGTCCGGGGATGTCGTCACTGTGGCGGATGACGGTGGTGGCCGTGCCGGCGCGGGCCCGCACTCGGTCGAACTCCTCGGTATCCATCTGCGGTCCGGTGACGATGAGGTGGCGGTGCCCGTCGGGCGGTTCGGCTTCGACGGCGATGGAGGCGAGGCTGCCTCCGTCGGAGCCGCCGCCGAGGCAGGTGAGGACGAAGCGGCCGGTCCCGCGCGCAGCCGGTGTGGAACCGCCGTCGTCGGGGCGGTGGTGGGAGAGGTAGCCGGTGGTGACGGCCTTGGCGGCGAGCG
The DNA here is from genome assembly GCF_026168515.1 of Brevibacterium spongiae. Classification (NCBI taxonomy): domain Bacteria; kingdom Bacillati; phylum Actinomycetota; class Actinomycetes; order Micrococcales; family Brevibacteriaceae; genus Brevibacterium; species Brevibacterium spongiae. The sequence goes on from NZ_CP093443.1 coordinate 3,526,887, forward strand.
CTGCGGGAACTTCACCGGTCGCTCGCGGGTCGTAGACGTCTGCGTCGCCGTAGATCCAGACTGCGTCGAAGGAGTCGGCGACACGGGCCGGTCCGCCGACCTTCTCCCATTCGGCATCGATGACGGACGGGGTGTCGAGGACCTCGCGCAGACCGAGGACAGTGCGGCAGCCGTGGTTGCGCACCTGGTCGATGGCTGTGGCCAGTTCTCCGCCGATGCCGAAGGGGTGGCGGTCGACGATGAAGAGCTCAGGTCGCTGCTGGTCGAGGATCGCAGAGATCGCCGCCGTCCGCAGTGCGCTCAGCCCCGCCATCGAGGAGGCGAGCGCCCGCGGGGCGTAACCGCCGGCTGCGGGGGTGACGCCGGGCAGGATCACCCAGTCCCAGCCGTCCGGCAGGTCGAATCGCGCGGCTTCGGGGCTGCTGGCGATGAGCAGGCCGGAGACCTCTCGCCCGGTCAGGCTCGGCAGGTCCCGGTCCAGGGCGAAGGCCAGAGCCCGGTTGCGGCGGATGTGGCCCAGTCCCAGCGAATCGTGGGAGAACAGTGCGATTCTCAATCGTCTTCTCATACATCTCAGCTTGTCGGCTGCGATTAAGATGAAATTAAGACGCGGATGAGAATGGTCTTAGGTTCAGTCCACGGTGCTCTTGAGCTCAGTCCACTCGGTATCCGAAGCCGCGCACCGTGGTGACGAAGTCGGTGCCGAGCTTCTTGCGCAGATACCCGATATAGACGTCGACGACGTTCGAGCCGGGGTCGAAGTCGAATCCCCACACGTGGGAGAGCAGCTGTTCGCGGGAGAGGACGTTGCCGCGGTTGCGCAGCAGGATCTCCGCCAGAGTCAGTTCTCGAGCCGAGAGCTCGACGAGGCTGTCCTTGACCCACACCTGCCGTTTGAGCAGGTCGATGCGCACCTCACCGCGGACGAGCTCCGTGACCGCCTGTTCCTGCGGGGTCTCCTTGAGCCGCAGGCGCACCCGGGCGAGGAGTTCGGCGAACCGGAAGGGTTTGATCATGTAGTCGACTGCCCCGGACTCGAGTGCGTAGATCGTGTCGTCCGGGTTGTCCCGGGCGGTGAGCACGAGCACCGGCAGTTCGGGTCGCTGCTCTCGCAGCTGCCCCAGCACGGTGAAGCCGTCGAGACCGGGCAGGCCGATGTCGAGGATGACGAGCGCGAAGTCTCCCGTCAATGCCAGGTCCCGCCCGGTGATGCCGTCGGCGGCGGTCTGCGGACTGAATCCGGCAGCGGTCAGCCCCTTCGAGATGAAGGCGGAGATCCGCTGCTCGTCCTCGATCACCAGAATGCTCTTCACTGTGCCCCTTTCGGCAGGATCATGCGGAACTGTGCGCCGATGGAGGTCTGGTCGAGCACGACTGTGCCTCCATGCGCCTCGGCGATGGCGGTAATGATCGACAGTCCCAGACCGAAGCCGGACCCGTCGGTCGACCCGCGGCAGAAGCGGTCGAAGATGTCCTCGGCGATCTCCGCGGGCACACCCTCTCCCTCATCACGGACCCAGATGTGGACGGATTCGGCTTCTTCCAGGGCGCCGAAGACGATCGCCTGGCCGTCCTCGGTATGTTCGACGGCATTGGCCGCCAGCTGCAGAAGCGCCTGCGTCAGACGCTGCCGATCCCCGCGGAAACTCAACGATTCGGGCACATCGAGCTTCCATTCCCGGTCTCCGAGCCCCTTCGCCTTCGCCAAGGATGCGGACACCAGCTCCCTGAGATCCACCTCGGCGAGGCGGACGAAATCAGGGCCGGGCCCGAGCGAGCAGAAGCAGCTCCTCGACGAGGCGGCCCATCCGATCCGTCTCATCGAGCAGCATCGTCCGGGTCTCCTCGACATCGTCGACATCCTCTGCGTTCATCGTCTCGAGGTGGCCGCCGAGGATGGTCAGCGGGGTGCGCAGCTCGTGGCCGACATCGTCGAGGAAGCGTCGCTGCGCCTCGAATGCGGCCTCGAGTCGGTCGAGCATGTCGTTGAAGGTATGGCCGAGCTCAGCGATGTCGTCATGTCCCTTCGTCGCCAGACGACTGCTGAGATCACCACCGGAGATCGACTGAGCGGTTCGCCGCAGCTCGGTCACCGGTGACAGCAGTCGACGAGCCAGCAGTGCGGAGATCCCGGAGATGAGGAGGGCTGCCGCGAGCGCCACCACGACGTAGATCTGCATGATCTGCACGAGGTCGCCCTGGCTGGCCGAGACATTGTGGACGACAACGAAGGCTCCGAGCCCGTTCGACGCACCCGCCCCGCCGGCGACTTCACCGACGCCCTTCGTCCGGGTCGTCGACTCGGTGGAATCGGTTCGAGAGTCCGCATTCGCGTCTTGCCCCGCCTCGGTGCCGGTGATCGGGAGGACGAAGCCTTCGTAGTCGACGCCGTCGACGCTCAGGCGGATCTCCCCTCCGCTCTCGGCCGACCTGGCCACAGCGGCCTCGAAATCGCCGGAACTGCCGAGCAGACCTTCCGGTTCGCCTTGGTAGAGCACGCGACCGTCGGTGAGGAACGCGAAGAGCGTCTCATCCTCATCGGGTCGGTTCTGGCCGAGGAACTGGCTGAGGATCTCATCAACCGAGCTGAATGGTCTGCCGGTCTGAGGATCGATCCCGTTCTCGGAGAAGGTCCGCATCTCCCCGATCTCCTGGGACATGGACGCGGTGATCCGGCTGGAGACGTTGCTCGACTCGACCGTATAGAGGATGACGCCGACGACGGAGAGGGTGAGCACTGACAGCGCTGCGACGGCCAGCGTCAGACGGTTCTGGACGGACAACCCGACGCGGCGTTCAGTCGTCATCATCGTCACCGTCGTCGCCGCCGTCATCGTCATCATCGCCGTCGTCGCCGTCATCGTCATCGCCGTCGTCGGGGACTTCACGAGGCGGGTTCGGCACCGGTTCGTAGGAATGCTCGAGTTCCTGCGGCTCTTTCGACTCCGCGCCCGACGCGTCGCCTCCGTCGGAGGGGCGGCCGCTGGAGTCTGTGCCGGCGGTGCCGTCGTTGTCGGCTTCGGCGGTCTTGCCCGGTTCGGAGGTTCCCGTCGGTTCGGGGGTCACCTCGACGGGGCTGAGATCCGGCTGGTCCGGTTGGGAGGTGCCGCGCACGATGAGGACGGTGAGAATTGCGAGCATGATGACGAGACCGGCCACAATCCAGCCGAGAATCTTCGATCGTCCGCTCACAATCACCACATTGCCCATGGCAGACGGCAAAGTCGAGCCGCAGGCGATGAGAGTCTTCTTAAGTGGGCCGTTCGGACGCCTGTGATACCGTAAGCGCCGACCGCCCCGACGACCGGCAGGAGCCCACCGATGAGCGACGATCGCGCGGACCGCGACGAGGCTGAGACCGTCGGCTCTGCGTCAGAGTCCTCATCGAACGCCCCCGACCAGGCCGAGTCCGCGTCACAGTCCCCCGGCACCGAGGCGGCTGCCAAGGAGAATCCGTGGGCGGCGCTCAAACCCTGGCAGGGCAAGGCCGCGGGCCTGGACAAACTGCTCCTGTTCATCATCATCGGCGTCCCGCTCATCTATCTGGGCCTCATGCCGCTGCGACCGTGGATGCTCGTCAACGCCCCGGTCGTTCAGGAGTTCATCAACGGCGCAAAGACCTCGATCGTCGCGGCCGCCGCCTATGCCCGCGTCGGTGAGATCCCGCTGTGGCTGGTCATCGTCGCCGGCTTCGTCGGCATGGCCAAACTCGACTGGGCGTTCTGGCTGGCCGGACGCCGTTGGGGCGACGGTGTGCTGCGGCTCTTCGCCCAGAACGAACGGCAGCTCAAACGCATCAACCAGCTGAAGAAGATCCCGAACTGGGCGCTGTTCCTCATGACCGTGATCTCCCGCTGCCCGGGCATCCCCGGCACCCTCGTCTACCTCGTCGCCGGGTGGACGCGGATGCGGCTGTCGCTGTTCCTCGCAGCCGACCTCATCGGCTGCCTCATCTTCACCCTCATCTGGACGGTTCTGGGCTACCAGCTCGGCGAGACCGCCGTCGACGTCCTCAAGGTCATCGATAAGTACGCGCTGTGGCTGACTTTGGCGCTCATCGTCGGCATCTTCGCCGTCAGCTTCTTCAACGAATACCGGAAGCAGAAGAAAGCGGAAGCGGCCGGAGAGACCGCCGAGGACTGAGCCTCAGGTCCCCGAGGACGTCAGGTCCCGAAGGACAGGAACGTATCCCGCATCCGCTGCGGGTCCGCCTTCTGTCCGCTGAAGAGTTCGAACGCGTCGATGGCCTGATTAACCGCCATTCCCGAACCGTCGAGCGTGCGGCATCCCTTCGCCCTGGCTTCGGCGAGCAGCTGCGTCTCGAGCGGGAAGTACACGACGTCGGCCACCCAGGTGTCGGCATCGAACACCGAAGTGTCGACCGGGGTTCCCGGGTAGGCTTTCATTCCCATCGGGGTGGCGTTGACGATCCCGTTCGCCGAGGCGGCCGCCGCCTCCAGCTCATCGAGTCCGATCGCCCGCGCCCGGACCTGCGAGTCCGTGACTGTCCCGATATCCGCCGCCAGACCGGCGGCCCGATCGACATCGGTATCGGCGATGATGAGTTCGCCGACTCCGAGTTCGGCCAGGGCGAACCCGACCGCACGGCCGGCCCCGCCCGCGCCGATCTGCACGACCGCCTCGGCGGCGGCACCGTCCAATCCGGCACGGAACCCGGCGGCGAATCCGGTGACGTCGGTGTTGTGACCGGTCGTCTTCCCCGCAGCGTCGATGACGACGGTGTTGACCGAACCGATGCGCGCGGCCACCGGGTCGACGGCGTCGAGGAGATCGATGACCTGCTGCTTGAACGGGTGGGTGATGTTGAGTCCGTCGAATCCGAGCCGGATCGCCGCGCTCAGCAGCTCCTCGAGGCCGACGCCCGCCAGTCGCGGTTCGGCGATGTCGATCGTGCGGTAGATCGTGGGGATGGAGTGGGCGGCGCCTTCGTTCTCGTGCATGCGCGGGGTGCGGGAGGCGGAGATGCCGTCGCCGATGAGTCCGAGGAGGAGGGAAGAGGTCATGGTCTCGCTTTCGCGGTCGGGAGCAGGTCGATGAGAATCTCCATCGCGTGGACGTAGCCTTTCGCGCCGGCTCCGGCGATGACGGCGGCGGCCACGGGTGAGAGATAGGAGTGGTGGCGCACGGCTTCGCGCGCATGCGGGTTGCTCAGGTGCACTTCGATGATCGGGTGGTCGTAGGATTTCAGCGCATCGTGGAGGGCCAGGGAGGTGTGCGTGTAGGCTCCGGCGTTGATGATCGCTCCGACTGTGGAGTGCCGGGCCTCGTGCACGGCGTCGATGAGCCCGCCCTCATGGTTGCTCTGGATGCAGCGGACGGCCAGTCCCGCCTCGGCGGCGGTTTCCGAACACATCGCCTCGATGTCGGCCAAGGTGGTGCGGCCGTAGATCTCGGGTTCGCGTTCGCCGAGCAGGTTGAGGTTGGGGCCGTTGAGAATGAGGATCTCGGGCACGGTCTGATCGGGTTCGGTCGGACTGGGCTCGGTCGTCTCGGGCTCGGTCGCGTCGGGATCGGACTCGGCGGGATGGGACTCGGCGGGATGGGACATGATCACCTCGGGAATCGGGCGGCGACGGCCGCGGCGGTTTCGGTCAGTTGGGGAACGAGCGCGACGAGCTCGTCGAGACTGCGACGGAAGACAGGGGCTGCCAGCGCCAATGAGGCCAGCAGACTGCCGTCGAGGTCGAAGACGGGTACGGCCAGCGCGTTCATGCCGATGTCATTCTCCTCGGACTGACCTGCCCATCCGGTTTCGCGGATCTGTGCGAGCTTGCGTCGCATCTGCCCGGGGTCGGTGATCGAGTACGGGGTCCGCGCTTCGAGGTCGAGGGCCTTGATCGTGGCGTCGGCATCGGGGTCGTGAGCGAGCAGCGCCTGGCCGATCGCCGAGGTGTGCAGCGGCGATTCGTCGCCGGGATCCGTGGTCGTGCGGAACTGCGGTCCGTCGACCGTGAGCACGGTCAGGGCGGAGTTTCCCCGGCGAATCGCGAGGATGCTCGACTCCCCCGTCGTCGCGGTGAGGTCCTCGAGGAGGTCTTTCGTCGCCCCTGCGAGTCCGCGCCGGTGGGCGACCTTCTGCGCCAGCCGGAAGACCTCCATGCCGAGCGTGTAGATCTTCGTGCGTGCATCGAAGCTGGCATACCCGGATTCGACGAGACCGCCGAGGAGTCGGTAGGCCGTCGAGAACGGGTAGCCGGTGGTCTCTGCCGCTTGCGCGGCACTGATTCCGTCGGGGTTCTCGCCGAGCAGCGCGAGCATCTCGAAGGTCTTCGTCACCGAGTTCGAGCCCTTGGGCGGCATATCTCGCCTCCTTGCGTTGCTGCTGATGATGGCTGGTCGGCTGCGGGCGGCTGCCCGCGTCCTGGTCTCGCGTGGTCGTATCGCGTCGTCGTGTCGCATGGTCGGGCATCGACGCAGTTCTTCGCCTGCCCACGTTGACAGGCTATGTCATGTCGATCACACTGTAAACCACAATGTAACAATGATTGCCATACTGTGGCAACACACGATCCGTATCGCTGGCCCACCGACGGACCACGAGAATGAGAGATGCGAGGACGCATGAGCGAAGCGATCAAGGAAGCCCGCCCGACGAAGACGCCGCTGCGCGCGGCACTGTCGAGTTGGACCGGCTCTGCCCTCGAGTACTACGACTTCGCGGTCTACGGGACCGCGGCGGCACTGGTGCTCAACACCCTGTTCTTCCCCGAGACGACTGCTCCGGGAATCTCGATCCTCCTGGCCATGGGCACCGTCGGCGTCGCCTACGTCGTCCGCCCGCTGGGTGCGCTCATCATGGGCCCGCTCGGCGACCGCTTCGGACGCAAATTCGTCCTCTTGCTCACCCTGTTCATGATGGGCATCTCGACCTTCATCGTCGGCTGCCTGCCGACCTATGAGCAGGTCGGCATGCTCGCCCCGATCCTGCTCGTGCTCTGCCGCATCATCCAGGGGCTTTCGGCCTCCGGCGAGCAGGCGAGCGCGATCTCCGTCTCCCTCGAGCACTCGGAGGAGAAGAAGCGGTCGTGGACGACGAGCTGGACGCTGCACGGCACTCAGGCGGGAACCCTGCTGGCCACCGCGGTCTTCATCCCCTTCACCGCGTTCCTGCCCGATGAGGCCCTGTTCAGCTGGGGCTGGCGAGTGCCGTTCTGGCTCTCAGCAGTCGTCGTGCTCACCGCCTGGCTCATCCGCCGCGGCCTCGAGGAGCCGCCTGCGTTCAAGGAGGCCCGCACCGCCAATCCGCCTCTCATGCAGGTCTTCCGCTGGCACAAGGCCGCAGTGCTGCGCGTGGCCACATGCGCCATGGTCAACACCGTGAACATGGTCTTCACCGTCTGGTCGCTGTCGTTTGCCACCTCGATCGTCGGCCTCGAACGCTCGACCATGCTGCTCGTCTCGGTCATCGCGAATGGCGTCGCGCTGTTTGCGATCCCGGCCGCAGCAGTGCTGTCTGACCGTTTCGGCCGCAAACCCGTCTTCATCACCGGCGCCGTGGGTGCGGGGCTCATGATGTTCCCGTACCTGGGTGCGGTCGAGAGCGGCAACTGGACGCTCATCTTCCTCTTCGGTGCCATCATGTCCGGCTGCGCCTACTCCCTGGCGAACTCGATCTGGCCGTCGTTCTATGCTGAGATGTTCCCGACCACTGCCCGGGTCACGGGTCTGGCCCTGGGCACCCAGATCGGCTTCGCCGTCTCCGGAGGGCTCGCCCCTGTGCTCGCTTCCGCAGTCGCCGGTTCGGACGGTGCGAATTGGCTGTCCGTGGCCGCGTTCACCGCCGGAGTCTGCATCGTCGTCGGCCTGGTCGCGATGACGGCGAAGGAGACGAAGGGTCTGAGCTTGGAAGAGATCGACGACATCCACGAAGAGAGGTCACGATGAGAACATCGATCGCCACGGTGTGCCTGTCCGGCACGCTCGATGAGAAACTGCAGGCTGCGGCTCAGGCCGGCTTCGACGGTGTCGAGATCTTCGAGCAGGACCTCACCGTCTCCCCCGACTCCCCCGAGGTGATCGCCGCCAGGGCGGCAGATCTCGGGCTGAGCCTCGACCTCTTTCAGCCCTTCCGCGATTTCGAAGGCGTCGACGAGGCACAGTTCGAAGCCAATCTGCGGCGCGCCGAGGCGAAGTTCCGGCTGATGGGTCGACTCGGCATGGATACGATCCTGCTGTGTTCGAACGTCGGCACCGCCACCATCGATGACGACGAGGTCGTCGTCGAACAGCTGCGCCGCCTCGGCGATCTGGCCGAGCGCTACGACATCGATGTCGCGTATGAGGCGCTGGCCTGGGGCCGGTACGTCTCGGAATACGATCGGGCCTGGGACCTCGTCCGGGCCGCCGACCATCCGCGCATCGGCACCTGTCTCGACAGCTTCCACATCCTCTCCCGCGGCACGGATCTGTCCCGCATCGCCGAGATCCCGGGCGAGAAGATCTTCTTCCTCCAGCTCGCCGATGCCCCCGCCCTCTCGATGGATGTCCTCAGCTGGTCCCGTCACCACCGGGTCTTCCCCGGTGAGGGTTCGTGGGATCTCACAGACTTCCTCGCTCGCGTCACCGCCACCGGATATGCGGGGCCGGTCTCTCTCGAGGTCTTCAACGACTCGTTCAGGCAGGCCGATACCCAGCGCACGGCCGTCGACGGTCTGCGCTCACTGCGATGGCTCGAAGCCAATGTGGCCGCCGCTCATGTTGACAGCGATCAAGTGCGACTCGATCTGCAGACTCTGCCGCAGGTCGCGGAGCCTCGCGGTGTCGACTACATCGAGCTGGACACCGATGATCTGGGCGCGCTGACTCGCCAGATCCATCAGCTCGGTTTTCGGTTCGTCGGTTTCCATCGCACGAAACCGCATGTGCAGCTGTGGCGACGCGGTCAGGCTCGCATCGTCGTCACCGAATCTGCCGACATCGACCCGGTGAGCGTCGATCCAGACAGCGCTGTGCCCGCAGACGCTACGGCCGCTCCCGCGCCCGCGTCCGCAGTTGCCCCCGCCCCCGTCAGCTCGGGAACTCATCTGCGCGGCATCGGCTTCGCAGTGGCCGATGCCGATTCCGCTATGGAGCGGGCAACTCTGCTCCAGGCAACCGAGGTTCCCCGCGACCAGGCCCATGACGAGGAAGTGCTGCGCGGAGTCTTCGCCCCGGACGGCTCGGAAGTCTTCTTCGGCAGCGGGACCGGCGTCGATCCGACGTGGACCGATGAGTTCGGCACTGTTCCCGATGACCGCCGGTCGGCGATCGACCACGTCAACCTCGCACAGCCCGCGCACCACTATGACGAGGCGGTCCTCTTCTACACCTCCCTCCTCGCCCTCCACGCGCAGGTCTCGAACGATGTGCCCAGCCCCTCGGGCCTGATCCGTTCCCAGGTGATGGCGAGCTCCGACGGGGCGATCCGGATGCCGCTCAACCTGGCCCCGCGCTCGGCCGAATCACCGGAGACGGGCAGCTACCCCGAACATGTCGCCATCGCCTGCGACGACATCTTCACGGCAGCCGCGACCGCAGTCTCACGGGGGCTGGACTTCCTGCCCGTTCCCGAGAACTACTACGAAGACCTCGAGGCCCGTTTCGATCTCGCCCCCGAGCTTCTTCAGCGGCTGCGAGAGAACAATATCCTCTACGACAGAGACGACGTCGGCGAATTCCTCCACTTCTACACCTCGACGATCGGCTCGGTGTTCTTCGAGATGGTCGAACGTCGGGGCGACTACCAGGGCTACGGTGCCCCGAATGCGCCGGTGCGGCTGGCAGCACAGCACCGACGCAACGCAGGACACTGAGTCGGCACACGTCGTCGGACCCGAAGTGTCTGGCGACGTGTGCTGGAGTTCCCCGGGCGCTTTCACATCTGCCCACCGCTCAGCCGTGATTGGATCCGGTATCAGAAGGGTGCGGCGCTCACACGCGGAGCAGCGCCCCATATCTCATCCCAGGGGCCCGGGCGCGGCTGCGGTTGCTCAGGCTCGAACTGCGATGCCCATTCCTCAGCGTCGGCCCCCTCCCCCGCTTCGAGTTCGAGGCCATATGGCCAAGGACATATCTCGCGTTTCGGATTCTGCAGGAGGCGACGGCGTGAGACCTGCCAGACGATACGTCGGATCTCCTGCCCTTCGACATCGAGAAAGTCCGCAGTCGCCGCGATGAGCTCATGGACATAGTCGTCGGTCGCGAACGGGTACCACCCTGCGGCCCGGTCGATGGAGCCCTTCACCGTGTAGTCGATGTCGAAGTGCGGCGACCCAGCGAGCATGAGCAGATTCCGCCACGACAGCCCCGACCTCTGGCTGGGAAGCGCCCTCCAGTCCCGTGCCACCGCATTGATTCGCGGGCCGATGCAGGGTTCGTCTCCGACCGCAGCCAGAAGGTCGTCAACAGTGTCGATACCGTGGTCGGCCATGACGCGGGTCGCACGGTCGACCACCTCAGCCCTGAGCATTGCACCAGGCTGAACGTTGACGGGTCTGAGATTGTGAATCACCTCCCGTGCCCACGCATCCGGTCCGCCCGTCGCGGCGATCGAATAGCGCAGCGACTTGGCTCCATCTGCCGCACCGTGCCGGTCGATGTACCGCCTGACGAGGTTGTCGACCGCGGTCGGGTGGGACCCTGTCGAATAGAGCGCGTCGAGAATGCACAGCGCGAGGCTGCCTGGATAGCTGATCGACAGCGGCTTCCCGTGGTCGTCGAGGAACTCTTTGCAGCTCCATGCCAAGCTGCGGATGCTTCTGGTCGTGATCTCCATTGTTCTGACCTTCCGTCATGCACCGCACCCTGCGATGCTCGCCTCCGACTCCACTGTCGGAAGCATGACCGAAACACTATCTGCAGGCACTGACATGAAATGCTCGGAGGCAAATCGAACTGACTGCCGATATGGATTCACTCACGTCCACATTTGTCTCTCGTGATGCGATCATGACCCGTCTCATCAGGGGACTCTCTGTCTTGGCACACCTGGTGGGCTCTGGCAAGGTGGAGCCATGAGCACAGAAGAGATCATCATCGACGGCCCCCTGGCACGCGCAACGCGGATCCTCTGCCAGGTCTCGGCCAAGCATGTGGCAGACAAGGCCGAAATCGAGAAGTCCGAACTCAAGGACTACGAAAAGGGAGTCACGGACCTCACTGCCGAACAGGAGCGCCGCCTCATTCTTGCACTCGAACAGTACGGCGCACGGTTCATTCCCGACGGCCCCGAGGGCGGATACGGCGTGCGTCTGAAGTTCGGCCGCGCGAAGGTCCGCGCCATCGAGCGCTGGGAGGACGAAGGCGGCACACCCGGCGCCGACGACGTCTGAGCGTCGAGCGCAGACGAAGGGCCTCCTCGGCGAGGGGAATCCCTGTCTGGGAATCTTGATGTGACGTCCGGAAATCCTGATGTGACGTCTCGGAATTCCGATGTGACGACTGTGGCCTCGAACCCGCGCGGAGCGGGTTCGAGGCCACAGGTGCATCCGTCGGCACCGAGCAACCACCTCGGCGACGTTCGAAGTCACCGGCGGATATCGCCGATGAAGATCAGTCAGGCGTCGTCGGTGGAGTTCAGTTCTTGCCGATGAACTCGAGGTTGTCGACGACGCGGTTGGAGAAGCCCCATTCGTTGTCGTACCAGGCCACGACCTTCACGCGCTTGCCTTCGACGCGAGTGAGTGCGGCGTCGAAGATCGACGAGGCGGCCTGACCGACGATGTCGGAGGAGACGACGGGCTCGGTCTCATAGTCGAGGATGCCCTTGAGTTCGCCTTCAGAGGCTTTCTCATAGGCGGCGAGCACATCGTCGCGCGTGACCTCGCGGGACACGGTCGTGTTGATCTCGACGATCGAGCCGACCGGCACGGGCACGCGGATGGCGTCGCCGCTGAGCTTGCCGTCGAGCTGCGGGAGGACGAGGCCGATGGCCTTGGCCGCACCCGTGGACGTGGGGATCATATTCTCGGCTGCGGCGCGGGAACGGCGGGGATCCTTGTGGGGACCGTCCTGGACCATCTGGTCGCCGGTGTAGGCATGGACGGTGGTCATGAAGCCCTGCTCGATGCCGGCGAGGTCGTCGAGGACCTTGGCCAGCGGGGCCAGGGCGTTCGTCGTGCACGAGGCGTTGGAGATGACGGTGTGCTCGGGCTTGTAGGCCTCGTTGTTCACACCGAAGGCGAGGGTGACGTCGGCACCCTTCGAAGGAGCGGAGACGAGGACCTTCTTCGCGCCGGCGGTGAGGTGGGCGCGAGCCTTGTCGGCCTTGGTGAAGCGGCCGGTGGATTCGAGCGCGATGTCGATGTCGAGCTCGCCCCAGGGCAGCTTGGCCGGGTCCTTCTCGGCGAAGACCTTGATGGCCTTGCCGTCGATGACGATCTCATCATCCGTGGCCTCGACGTCATGGTTGAAGCGCCCGAGGGTGGTGTCGAACTTCAGCAGCCGAGCGAGGTCTTCCACAGGGCCCAGGTCGTTGATGGCCACGACCTCGAGCTCGCTGCCGCGCTCGATCAGCGCGCGCAGGGTGCTGCGTCCGATGCGACCGAAACCATTGATGGCGATGCGAGTCAATGTCACTCCTTGATCACGGGGATTCGTCTTGATATCTCCATCATGGGCGATCTCAGCACCCTGCAACAGTGGCCAGCAAGACAATCTACGTAAGGTTTTAGCCAGACTTATTGCCAGATGTCGCAAGTTTTACGCCAGGGTGATCGGGGCCACCGATACAGGGCGAAAGAGGTGGGGAATCTCAGCCGGGACGGGCGGGTGTTTCACTGTCCGCATCAGGCGTCCAGTGATGTCGTTATGCCACGGCGGCCGGTGCTGGGGCGTCGATCGCCAATTTCACCCCGACCGCCCCGAGCAGGGTTCCAGTGACCCATTTCTGCCACTTCACCCAGGCAGGACGGCGCCGCAGGCCAGCCGCAACAGAGCCTGCCGCGAGGATCACGGCGCCGTTGACCGCCACTCCCACAAGAATCTGAATTGCCCCGAGCAGGAACCCCTGGAGCACGACGCTGCCGGCCGACGGATCGATGAACTGCGGGATGAGAGCGAGATAGAGGATCGCTACTTTGGGATTCAGCAGGTTGGTCAGGAGGCCCATACGGAAGAGACGGCCGAACGAATCGGCTGGGAGGTCGGTCGCCTCGAAGAGTGAACGACCACCGGGCCGGAGCGTCTGGTAGGCCAGCCACAGAAGATACAGTGCACCGAGAACCTTCAGCGCGATGAAGAGCCATGGGACGGCGAGAAACACCATTGCGAGGCCCAGGTTGGCCATTACCAAGTAGACGACGAAGCCGACAGCAGTGCCGGTGAGTGACATCATGCCAGCGCGCCATCCCTGACTGATGCTGCGTGAGACGAGGTACATCATGTTGGGGCCCGGTGTCAGTGCGAGGCCGAGTTCTACGAGGGCGATGCCCATGGCCGCTGCAGGAGAGATCAAACGGACCGCCTTTGCGAATCTGTTGAAGAAGGGAAGGTGCTGCCCTGGCACCGTCAGTCTGACACACAGAGCGGTGCGACGCGGGGAACTGACCTCAGCCTTGGAAGGAGTGGCGGTAGTCGTTCGGCGAGGTCGAGAGGATGCGCTGGAAGTGCATCCGCAGGTTCGCACCTGTGCCGAGTCCCACCTGGTCAGCGATCTGTTCGATGCCCAGGTCGGAGTTCTCCAGCAGTTCCCGGGCCAGATCGACGCGGGCCCGGAGCACCCATTGCATGGGCGTGTAGCCGGTGTCTTCGACGAAGCGGCGAGAGAAGGTGCGCACGGAGACTCCGGCGTTGGCGGCGAGCTCGTCGAGTGTCAGCTTCTCCCCGATGTGCTGCAGTGCCCATTCGCGGGTGTCGGCGAAGTCGTCGCCGAGCGGGTCGGGCACGCTGCGCGGCACGTACTGCGCCTGACCGGCGCTGCGGTAGGCGGCGGCGACGAGGCGACGTGCGACCTGGTTGGACAGACCGACGCCGTGATCGCTGCGGATAAGGTGGAGACAGAGATCGACCGCCGAGGCGGCTCCCGCCGAGGTGAGCAGCTGTCCTTCGTCGATGAAGAGGACGTTCTCGTCGACCTTGATCGAGGGGAACCGTCGGGCGAGCTCCTTCGCCGTCGACCAGTGGGTTGTGGCCCGACGTCCCACGAGCAGTCCCGTGCGAGCGAGGACGAAGGTTCCGGTGGAGATCGCGGCGACTCGCGCGCCCCGCTCAAACGCGGAGAGCAGAGCCCCGATGACTGACGCGGGTGGTTCTTCGACGACCGCCGAGGTGGCACCCGGGAGGATGATCGTATCCGCCGTCTGCAGCGCCTCGAGTCCATGATCGACGGAATAGTCGAGCCCGTCCGATCCGGTGACCGTGCCAGCGGAGATTCCGCAGACCTCGACCCGGTAGGGCCAGATCCCGGTGGTGCCTGTCGCGGCATTCGATTCGGGGCCGAAGACCTGGACGGGGACGCCGAGGTCCATGGCAGACACCCCGTCCAGAGCCAACACCAGGATGCGGTGCGGACGCGAACGGGGTGTTCTGCGTGAGGTGGTGCGGGGTTCGTCGCTCATGATCGCCTCTCAGTCTAGGCAATCGATGCGCGTGTGCGTCGGTGACTGACCGGTCGTCGCGGGCCTGAGTCGTGACTGCCCGCCCGCACCGAGGCGGAGCTCAGAGCTCAGTGTTCGTGGGTGCCGGTGAGCTTGAAGCCGAGGCGGCCGTGGGCGAACGCTCCTCCGGCTCGCAGCGCCGAGGCGGTCCAGGCGGTCTCGGCCAGTTCGGTCTCCGTGGCTCCGGCCTTGACTGCGGCGTTCGAGTGCGCATCGATGCAGTAGGCGCACTGGGTGGTCAGGCCGACGGCGTAGGCGATGAGTTCGCGGTACTTCAACGGGATCTCGCGGCCCTCTTCGGCGAACACGGCATTGTTGAATTCGCCGAACGCCTTGAGGATGTCGGGGGTCGTCTCCTTGTAGGCCTTGTCGTATTTGCGGTCGTTCTCGCGGTCGAAGAAGTCGGTCATCGCGGTGCCTCCTGTGATCGGTGTCGGGTTCCGATCCTCACGCTACCGAGTCACCGCGCCGACCGCTACGGTTTCGTCATTCGACGTCGACAGGAGGGTGCCACACGTGGTGCCGGCCCAACGCCGGGCAGCCGCAGCCCGCCGGGTGACAGGGTGAGTCCGTTGGATAGTCAATTCAGAGCGCCGGGTGGCAGGTCCCCACCAGGCATGATGTCGAAGTGCATGGGAAAACGCCTCACACCACTGTGGAGAAGCCGCCGATATACCCCTGCAGTCCGTTGACCCATTGCGTCCACACGCCAGTCACCAGCAGCAGTCCCACACCAACGAGAACTGCCCCGCCGAACCGGGTGATGACGGCATGGTGCTCTTTGACCCACTTCATGCGACCTCCGCCCCTGATGATGAGCAGAGCGACGAGCATGAACGGTATCCCGAGACCGAGGCAGTAACTCAGCGTCAGGACAGCGCCCCGGACCATGGCGTCGGTTCCTGTCGGCCCGAAGCTTGTGGTCAATGCGAGAACCGCAGCCAAGGTCGGGCCCATGCACGGTGCCCAGCTGAAGGCGAAGGTACCACCGAGCACAGGGGCACCCCATAGTCCGGCTCGAGGGCGGTGGGATATCTTCCACGAGCGCTGGAGGAGCGAGAAACCGCCCATGAAGACTATTCCCGCAATGATGACGATGGCGCCCATGATCCGATTGATCACGTCTGCCCAGGCACTGAGGAGTACCCCGGTGAGCGAGAAGACGAGTCCGATCGCGACGAACACGACCGAGAAGCCGATCATGAACAGAAACACACCAAGGACGACCCGAGCGGGTTTCTGATCCTCGAGTGATGTGCCGGTCAGGCCGGTCACGTAGCCGATGTACCCGGGCACGAGAGGCAGGACGCACGGCGAGAGGAAGGAGATGACACCGGCGATCACAGCGATCGGAACTGCCAGCAGCATCGGCCCGGAGCCGGCGATCTGTGAGAACTGCTCCCCGATCGAGGTCACAGTGTTGATGCCTCTTCGTCGAGAACGTCGGAGATGAGGGCGTTAAGGGTCGAGCGATCGACGGCGCCGACCACGCGGGCGGCGGCTGCGCCAGTGGAACCCAGAACCACGGTGGAAGGGACGGCCCGTGGAGGTAGCAGTCCGCTCAGTGCCGCCACTGCCTTGCCTTCTTTGCCAGCGTCGAGGGGGTAGGTGATGCCGAACTGTCGGGCGAAAGCGTTGGCGGCAGCGGCTTCGTCTCGGACGTTGATGCCAAGGAAACGCACGCCTTCATCACTGAATGACGTGAAGCTGTCCTGCAGGTCCGATGCTTCTTCGCGGCATGATGGGCATGCCGCGTACCAAAGGTTCAAGACAACTGGACTGCCCCGCCAGTCCTCAAGGTCAAAGCTCTGCCCGTTCGTCGTCTCCCCGGACAGTTCCACAGCGCCTGCTCGGTCGGCCTCGGGCACCTGGGTGATGACTCCTGCGCCGGAGAGGTATCCTTGGTCGTTGGCTGCGAAGTTGTCCTCGATTCCCTTCTCTGCTGGCTTTGCCGGGGTGCACCCGCCCAGCGTCGCAAGCACGGTACTGAAGTAGGTGATGCGGACGAAAGAGTGAGTTCGGGATCGCGACGGATGTGCGTGTCGCACGGAGACTCCTTGTGCTGCATTGAGGCGGTCACCATCATTCTACATACGGTAGAATTATAGTCGGGCCCGCTTGCTCGATCAGGCCGGTCAATGGATATTCGGCAGCGAGCCGCCCTTTTAGGTCAGTCGCTGATGTATAGTCACTATATGCTGACTATAGCCTCTCGTATCAACGTCATGAACCGCCTGGGTCGAGCGATGGCAGATGGCACGCGGTCGCGGATCCTGCTCTCGCTCCTGGACAAGCCGGGCTACCCGGCGCAGTTGGCCCGCGACCTGGACCTGACCCGGACGAACGTCTCGAATCACTTGGCGTGCCTGCGTGGATGCGGAATCGTCGTCGCCGAACCGGAGGGACGGCAGACCCGATATGAAATCGCCGATCCTCACCTCGCTGCTGCCCTGACGGCACTGGTCGATGTCACATTGGCAGTCGACGAGCATCAGCCGTGCGCCGATCCGGGGTGTTCGATCCCGGGCTGCTGTCTTGCCGACGACGTGTCGA
This sequence comes from Brevibacterium spongiae, assembly GCF_026168515.1. Taxonomy (NCBI): domain Bacteria; kingdom Bacillati; phylum Actinomycetota; class Actinomycetes; order Micrococcales; family Brevibacteriaceae; genus Brevibacterium; species Brevibacterium spongiae. The sequence goes on from NZ_CP093443.1 coordinate 3,544,034, forward strand.
TGGCCGGAGCCGGATCGGCGAGGGTCCGATGAGCCGGGAATGCTGCGGTCCCGACGAACCGGTCGTGGCCGAGCCGGTCGATGCGTGCTGCGGCCCTGCGGCGCCCGGCGGCGACGAACACGAGGAGATCCCGCCATGGTGGAGGGATCCGGCTCTGGCACTGCCGGTCGCCTCAGGTCTGCTGTGGGCGACCGGCCTGGTGCTGGATTGGACGGATCTGGAACTTCCGGCAATGATCGCTTTCGCGCTGGGACTGATCGCCGGCGCGTGGACGTTCGTGCCAGGCACCATCAAACGCCTCTTCACCGCCAAAGGACGTGGGAAGTTGGGCGTCGGGCTGCTGATGACGATCGCCGCGATCGGTGCCGTCCTCCTCGACCACGTCGGGGAGGCGGCGGCATTGGCTTTCCTGTTCTCTGTCGCAGAGACGCTTGAGGATCGCGCGATGGACCGCGCCCGACAGGGGCTGCGGGCGCTGCTGTCACTCATCCCGGAGACCGCTCGAATCTCCCGCAAGTCGGGCGAGGAGACGATTCCCGCAGCTAATGTGCGCGAACTCGATGTTCTCGTCGTCGGCGCCGGAGATCGGGTCGCTACCGACGGAGTGGTGGCCTCGGGCCGGTCCTGGGTGGACACCTCGGCGATCACGGGCGAGTCGATTCCGGTCGAAGTCGCCCCCGGAGACGCGGTTCTTGCCGGCTCCGTCAACGGCTCGGGCGCACTCACCGTCAAAGCCACCGCCAATGGACGCGACAACTCCCTGACGAATATCGTGCGCCTGGTTGAGCAGGCTCACGCGAACAAGGGCGAACGCGCACGCATGGCTGACCGCATCGCTCGCCCGCTCGTGCCACTCGTCCTCATCGCCGCAGTGCTCATCGCCGCCTTCGGGTTCATCGTCGGTGATCCGGGAACGTGGATTGAACGGGCTCTGGTGGTGCTCGTGGCCGCATCACCATGCGCGCTGGCGATCGCCGTTCCGGTCACGGTGATCTCCGCGATCGGATCGGCAAGCAAACTGGGTGTGATCATCAAATCGGGTGCCGCGTTCGAGCAGTTCGGCACGATCCGCCGAGTGGCATTCGACAAGACCGGTACTCTCACTCGCAATGAACCACGCGTCGTGACCACACGCACCAACGGCAACTACAACGAAGCACAGGTCGTGAGCTTCGCTGCGGCGATTGAATCGACGAGCTCCCACCCATTGGCCGAAGCGATCAGAATCGCCTCTCCGACGCGATCCGATGCCACGGATGTGCAGGAGCTGCCGGGGCACGGTCTGACCGGCACCGTCGAGGAGCGCCACGTGAGAGTCGGCAGTCCCCGGTGGATCACTCCGCACGGTATGGAAAATCAGGCAGCGGCTCTTGCCGATCAGGGCATGAGCATCGTCGTCGTTGAGATCGATGATCGGGTCGCCGGATTGATCGGCATCCGTGATGAGCTGCGCCCCGAAGCAGCCGAGACGATCGCGACTCTGCGCACCCAGGGCATCTCGACGGTGATGCTCACCGGCGACAACACACGCACCGCAGAGGCGATTGCGACCCAGGCCGGCATCGACGAAGTCCACGCCGAACAGCTGCCGGAGAACAAGGCGGAACAAATCCGTGCCTCCGGGGTGCCCACGGCGATGGTCGGTGACGGCATCAACGACGCACCTGCTCTTGCCTCGGCAAGCGTCGGTATCGCAATGGGAGCGACCGGAACGGCAGCAGCGGTGGAATCCGCCGACATCGCATTCACCGGCACCGATCTCAGACTGATCCCCGACGCACTGGCCCATGCCAGGAAGGGGCGAGCGATCATGACCGGCAATATTGCGTTGGCTCTGTCGATCATCGTGGTGCTCTTCCCGCTTGCGCTCTTCGGAGTGCTCGGTCTCACAGCAGTTGTGCTCGTCCATGAGGTCGCCGAAGTGGTCGTCATCCTCAACGGCATCCGAGCCGCTCGATCGAAGCGCCACGGCTCTTCTCAGCCCAAGGGTGACACGAGCAGGCCAGATTCCGTAACCCGAGTGGAAGCAAGTCAGCGTTGAGTCGAAGTGTGAAGATCTCGTTGTCCATGATCGGCGTTGCCGCTCTTGTCCTTGTTGTTCTTCTGGCATTCAACGGGCGCAGCGATGAGACGCCCGAGCAGGCCGTCCCCTCTGAAAGCGAAAGCGCGGATCTGCTGGTTCGGGATGACAGCCCTCGCTTGGCCGAGGGTGAAGAGGCGGTGTTCGTGGAGTTCCTCGACTTCGAGTGCGAAGCGTGCTTGTCCCTTTACCCGGTCATCGAAAACCTGCGTGAAGAATATGATGGCCGAGTGACGTTCGTCGTCCGCTACATGCCCCTGCATGGCAATTCCCTCAACGCCGCTCTAGCAGCTGAGGCCGCTGCCGAACAGGGCGAATTCGAGGCAATGTACCAACGCCTGTTCGACACGGCCGAAGAATGGGGGCACCAGGAATCGTCACAGCGCAATGTGTTCTTCGGCTATGCGAAAGAGCTCGGTCTGGACATGGACGCATTCACCGCAGCCTACGATGATCCAACGACGCTTGAGCGCATCGAGCAGAGCCGGAAAGACGGGCAGGCCCTCGGGATCACCGGGACACCGACGTTCTTCCTGGACGGTGAGAGGCTGCAGCCGCAGAGCGTCAGCGACCTGGAGGAAGCCTTCGATGACGCTCTCCAAGGCTGAACCCGACGATCCGACCTCAGTCGCGCGAACACAAATCGCGTCCACACGCGGCTTGGGGGTCCTCCTCGTTGTCGGCGGCCTCGTCGGCCTCGTCGCAGCTGTCATTTTGCTGGTGGAGAAGCTGTCGTTGGCAGCCGATCCGGACTACATTCCCAGCTGTGACGTCAATCCAGTCCTGTCCTGCGGGTCGGTGATGGCAACTGAGCAGGCCGAGGCATTCGGCATTCCGAATCCGATCATCGGTATTGCAGGTTTCGCGATCGTCTTCGCGATCGGTGCCGGGGTTCTCGCCGGTGGCCGGTACTCGCGATGGTATTGGGCCGGAGTGCAGGCTGGCATGACGTTCGCGGTCGTTTTCGTGCATTGGCTGATCTATCAGAGCCTCTACACTATCAGTGCGCTGTGCCCCTACTGCATGGTGGTCTGGGCTGTGACGATTCCGCTGTTCGTCTGCACCACGGTCCGAAATCTCCGTGCGGTCGGGGGAGATCAGCCTTGGATCACTGAGCTGTGCGAGTACCGGGGGCCGATTCTGACGGGCTGGTTCCTCCTCATCGCAGGTCTCATTGCCCACCGCTTTTGGGACTACTGGACAACCCTCGTATAGATACCGCCGCGAACGGTTCCTCAGTCAGTCCGCGTTGCTCGCAGCAGCGCAGCGTCTGCGAATTCACACTGCGAGCTTCACCGTTCAGTGAGTAGACACGCCTGAGGCGACAGGGGCGGCCATCGATTGGCCGACGGCTCAGTAGAGCGTGCTCTGGCCGATGAGCGGGGCGACGCCGATACCGGGTACGGGCGGCGCCTGCGTTTCGGCGGGGACTGCCGCAGCCGCGGGCCCGACTTCGGCAGCCATGGCCTCGGGTGCTTCGGCTTCCGGAGTGCCGATGCTCGGATCGACCGGTGCCGCCTCGGGTGCGACCGTTTTGGCCGTATCGATTGGTGCCGCTTCGGCGGGGGCAGCCGCCGCGACCGGGGCGACCGCCTCGGTGGGGGCTGGCTCGGTGGAGGCCGGCTGCATGGTGTCGCTCGCCTCCGGGGCAACCGCCTCGGTGATGGCCTCGAACATGGCCAAGGTTCCGTGCTGGGCGGCCAGGCTCACCGGTTCGGGATCGCTTGAGAGCTTGACGCCGACGGTCTGGGTGGCGCGGTCGATGTAGAGCATCTGACCGTGGATGCCGATGCCGATGACGACGTCGCGGCTGGCCGAGGGCAGCCAGAACTGGCTGCGGTACATGCCGCCCGGATACGACCGCCCCGACGGGGACGCCGCGAACACCTTCGCCGAATCCGCGGCACCGGTGAAGATGTCCTCGACCCACTCGGCCGAGAGCACCCGTTCGCCGTTGGCAGTCGTGCCGCCGCGCGCGATCATCTCGCCGAAGCGGGCCAGATCGCGGATCGTCGCGCTGATGGCGCCGTCGGCGATCGATCCGCCCCACCGGTCCTGGCAGACCTGGGCGGCGTGCGCGGCGCCGATCCGCGACCAGACGTATTCGCTGGCGACGATGGAGAACGGCTGGCCGGTGACCGCCTCGGCGATCCAGGCGAGCACGTCGGTCTCGCAGCTGCGGTAGACGAAGGCCGATCCGTGTTCGCGATCGCTGGTCAGCCCGGTGAGGAAGTTCTTGATTCCCTTCGCCGAGGTGGCCGACCGGGGCGCGAAATCGACCGCTTCGAACAGCGCCCGGATCTCCGACCCCTTCTCAAGGTACTCTTCGGAGAACTTGATGCCCGAACGCATGTCGAGCAGGTCGCGGATGGTGGCTCCCGCGTATCCGCTCTTCGCCAGGGCCGGCACATGAGTGGTGACGAGGTCGGCGGGACTGAGCAGCCCGGCATCCGCGAGCGCGCCGATGACGGCGGCGACGATGGACTTGCTCACGGAGAACAGCATGTGCTGGCGGGCGGGCTTCATCGGCCACGCGTATTCCTCGGCCAGGGCGATCCCGTTGCGGGTGACGAGCCAGGCGTCGGTGTGGGTGTTGGCGAGGACGTCGCCGACGGTGGTCCAGTCCTCATCGATCGCCGGCCACCGCTCGCGGTCGATGGTCAGCGGGCGGAAGTCGTTGTCCTCGGTGACGTATTCGCGCACCGGTCCGATGCCGCGCGGGATCCCGCCGGTCGGGAAGATCTCCTGCATCCGCGTGAGCGCGAAGGCAAAGAACTCCGGCCACTTCCAGGTGTCGAGGTCGATGCTTTCGAGCACCGCTTCGGAGGGGTCGACGATGGCGTCTTCGCTCGCCGAGGCGAGTTCTCCGACGTGCGGGAGAGTGATGTCCGGCACCGAGGCGGCATCGTCGTCCTCGTCTGTCTCATCGGCTGCGGCGGGCGACGTCGGGGAATGCCCGATTGCGGGACCCTGCGGCTCTGGGAGCTGCTGGGAGTCCGCGTCCGTGGGTTCGTCCGGGGCCTCTGGTTCGTCCGGGGCCGCCTCGGAGGGTGCGTCGACAGCAGGTGCGTTGACGGCGTTGCTGATGCCCTTCGTATTGCCGGACAGAGCTCCGATGCGACGGTTCGGTGGGGTCACCGGCCGGGGCGGGAGAATCTCGTCTTCGCCTGCCATGTCACCTCCACTGTCTCACTGGCGTCGTGTGTCTCGTCCGGAACGGCTATGCGCATGGGCACAGCCGTCCGATGTGCAGGGAACAGACTACCCGGAGGAGATGAAACCCCGTAGCCGAACTCGCCCGATCTGAGCGCGGACCTCCGCTTCTGCTGGTACGCCCGGGCCCCTCACCAGGCGTGACGCCACAGATCATTACCAATCAGTTATTCACCTTACTCCGGCGTCGGCAGCCGGTGGTCAGGCTTCGATCACAGCCCACATCGTGCTCGTGTCCTCGTTGGTCGCGATCGCAAAACGCCCGCTCGTGCTCAGGTCGGCATAGTCCCCGGCCGGATGGTCGCTGACCGGCTTGCCTGTCTTCGCCTCGAAGAACGTTGTCTTCTTGTTGTCGGTGACGACGATCAGCCCGAGGTCAGGCAGCACTCCCTGCCCGCCCCAGTAGCCCGGTTCGCCTTCGTCTCGCAGGCGCGGTCCGTCGGTCGTCCACACTGACTTGCCGGTTGCGGCATCGAGTGCCGCGATCCCGTCTTGTGGGGCCGGAACGATGAGAAGAGCCTGATCGCCATTGTCGACTGGCTCCCACTGCGGACCGCCACGACTGCCGATAACAGCAACCGCCGCCTCAGGAGCGTCGTCGTACCAACCCTCGGCTGAGCCGTCCGATCCTTGGTACTTCACCGCCGAGGCGAACAGCTGAGTCTGCAGGCACGCTGGCTTTCCTTCGGCGGTGAAGGCCAGTTCGGTGCTGCACACGGCGTCGAAGGTGTTGTCCATGCTCACGTCCACGGACTGATCGGGCGCTTGCAGCGTGGCAGAATCCGATGCCTTGAGATCCGTCGGGACGCTCAATGTCGCCGCTCGTGTCATTGCTGAGCTCATCGGATCGTCTCCGTCCATCGCCCCGTACACGTACGTCAGGTTGCTGGGATCGGCTGTCGGGTAGACGGTGAAGTAGTCGGCTCCGGTGTCATCGATCTTGCGCGCCTCGGTGATGGGAATGGACGTGTGTGAGCCGTCGTCGAAATTCACCCGCGTGACCATCGACTCGTCCCCGTCCATCCACGACATGACCCCGGACTTGCGGTCGGGTGCCAGTTCGATGAGGCGACCGCCGAAGGTCTCCCCGCCCTCACCCAGCGACAGCGCCGGCCAGGCTTCCTTCCCCGTCTTCGGATCGAGTGCGTAGACGACGGCGTCTTCTTCGGCGGAGGAAGCGCAGTTTCCCTCGGGGTCCATCCAGTTGTTCTCGAGCAGGATGAGGTCCCCCTCGCCGAGGCGGTCTCCGCCGCTTGTCGACTGCGATCCGAAGGAATGTGCGGGGCGGCAGGAGCTCTCAGCGTCGGGAAGATCGAAGGACCAGACTTCCTGGCCGTCAGCCCACGAATAGGCCGTCGTCGTACCCGAGAAGTCGTGGACGATGACGTTCTCGCCTGCCGAGTAGGCTTCGGTGCCGCCGTCGTCCTCGTTGACATTGGAGTCGATGCTCCACTTCTCTTCGCCCTGGGCGTCGACGACTCGCAGCTTCTGACTCATCCAATCCCCGACGAGCGCCAGATCTGATCCGTTGTCGGTGATCACCGACGCGTAGTAGTCGAGTTCGACTGGCTCAGCCAGGGTCGGGGTGGTCGTCGGCGACGGTGTTCCCTCTGCTTTCTCGGTGCTGTCGCTGCACCCGCTCAGGGCCATCAGGCCTGCCGCTGCGATACCTGCCCACATCCGCTTCATGATGCGTTTCTCCTGCTCATACCCCGATTCATAGCTCGATCATATGCGGCAACCTCTTCGCCTCACTCCATGGGTAGTCCACTCATCCATTCCCGGCTCATCGGCCAGCGGCGTGCTCCCGCAGATATAGGTCGCTACCAGATACTACTGAGCTCAGAAAGTATCCGATACCGACCTATATTTGCCGCCCGATGTCCGATTGCGACCTGAAGTCGACGACTGAGACAGCTGCTGCCCCGATCGATCCGACTGCAGCACCAGCCCTACACGAGCCCCTGGTCCTCAGCGACGCGGATGGCGCGGGCCCGCGAGTCCACGCCGAGCTTTGTGAACACGTTGACGAGGTGGCTCTTCACGGTCGCCTCGGTGACGAAGAGCTCCTGAGCGATCTGCGCGTTCGAGGCGCCGGTGGCCAGCAGCTTGACGACATCGCGTTCCCTGCGGGTCAGTTTCGGGCCGGGATTGCGCATCGCGGCGAAGACCTTCGACGAGATCTCCGGCGGCATATACGTCTCACCCTTCGCCGCCTTCTCGATCGCCATCGAAATATCGCCCGGGTCGATGTCCTTGAGCAGGTACCCCGAAGCACCAGCATTGATTGCCGCGATGATCTCCGAATCGAGGTCGAAGGTGGTGAGGATGAGCACCGCCGGCGGATTCTCCTTCGCCCGCAGCCGCTTCGTCACCTCGATGCCGTCGATCCCCTCCCCCAGCCGCAAGTCGCACAGGACGACATCGGGGGCAAGGTCGTCGACGATCGTCAGCGCCTCCTCGCCGCTGCCGGCCTCACCGACGACGGCGATGTTGTCCGGGGCATCGATGACGGACTTCAGACCCGCCCGCACGACCGGATGGTCGTCGACGAGGATCACTCGAATGCTCATGCGTTCTCTCCTGTGTCCGTGGTCTTGCGCGGGCTGTGGTCACCCTCGCCGAGGCGGCCAGCCGTGTCCGCGACCGTGTCCCCGACAGGGGTGCTGAGCCCTTCACCCCGAGTGTGCAGCTGGGATTGGCTGGGCAGTGTCGCGGAGATTGCGAAACCGGACCCCGGGGTCGATTCGATGACGAGCTCCCCGCCGAGTTCGCGCATCCTCGAGGCGATGAAGCCGAGGCCGAAACCCGACTCCGGGTTCCGCTGTCGTTTCTCGGGGTCGGCCATGCCCACCCCATCATCGACGATGTCCATCCTGATCGCCCCGTCGAGGTCCATGAGACTGACCAGCACCCGGCTGGCCTGCGAGTGCTGGCGGACATTGGCCAGCGCCGACTGTGCGGTTCGCAGCAGTGCCACCTCCGCCTCGGCGGACAGGGTCGGCAGGGTCTCGTCGATGTCGAGACGACCGCTGATCGAACTGTCCTCTTCCAGCCGGGCGAGCAGTCGGCGGATCGCGGCGGTCAGCGCCCCATCCTCGAGTTCGGCCGGGGCAAGAGCGGCGATGATGCGGCGGACATCGCGGGAACTCTGCGCAGCGAGGTCCTCGACCTGGGCGAGGACCTCCCCGGCATGGTCATCGGTAGTGCGCTCCGCCTCGGCGTGGGCGATGAGACGGATCGAAGAGATCGACTGCGCGATCGTGTCGTGGATGTCCCGGGAGACGCGGGTGCGTTCCTGGATCTCGCCGGCATGACGCTGAGTCAGGGCGAGCTCGTCCTGGAGGTCGAGCAGATTCTGGTGGGCGAGCTCAAGGGAGCGCAGCAGCTCCTCGCGGCGACGGCCCTCACGAAGGAGTTCGATGTAGCCGCGGGAGAGCCCGAGTGCGAAGACGGCGCCGATGAGGGAGCCGATGATGCTCGGCGTGGGCACCTGACCATAGTGCGCGAGCGGGGCGACGATCGTCGCGATATAGGTCAGCGCGGTGAAGACGACGGCGATGCGCAGGGAGAACAGGTGGCCGGCGAGCAGCCAGAGGAGGAAGGCGACCCAGATGAACTCGGCGGACACGAGCAGGGTGCACAGCCACGCAGCGGCGAGGACGATGAGCCACCATTTCGCCAGCACCAGTGCTCCCGTACGAGCCGCGCGGACGGCACCGAGTGCGTACCAGGCGAGGAACACCACGCTCACAGCGACGGTGGGCAGCAGCGGAGCGCCGCCGGAGACCGCGCGGATACCGGAAATGAGCATGAGGACGAGCGCGATGGCGTGCTGACCGAACTCCATCGTGCGTTCCGTCCACTTGCGAGCGCCCACTCGTCCGCCTTCCTCCAGTTCCGCCTCGGCGGCGAAGGTGCCGAAGCGGTGATCGTGTTCTGTCATGATCCTCCCCGCCAACTCAACCACATCCGAGCCCCTGGTGCGGTGAAATATGCGCGACTCCGGAACGGAAGTGGGGCGCAAGACGCGTGACGCCGATGTGGACGCAGAAGAAGGCCCGGGCGATCGTGGCCCGGGCCTTCTCTGCTCACACCGGCTCGCTGACTCAGCTCACAGACTCGAAGCTTGCCGGCTCAGTGCGCACAGACTCAGTGCTTGCCGTGGTGGGATCCGGAACCGCTGTGCGATCCCGAACCCGAGTGCGCGTATTCCTCTGCGGCGAGCAGATGGGTGGAGTCCCCGTCGCGCCCTGTGCCGGCCGACGCAGCCGCGCCAGCACCCGCAGCCGCACCAGCACCCGAATTCGCGGTCTCATCGAAGTGGGTGATCGCCTTGTTCGGCCACCAGATCCGGTTGCCGACGAGTCCGAAGATCGAGGGCACGATGACGGTGCGCACGATGAGCGTGTCGACGAGGACGCCGACTCCCACGATGAGTCCGAGCTGACCGAGCACCATCAGCGGCAGCATGCCCAGGGCCGCGAACACTCCGGCCAGGACGATGCCAGCGCTGGTGATGACACCGCCGGTGTGGGCGACGGCCTCGATCATTCCCTGGCGTCCGCCGTGGATCACCGACTCCTTCTTCGCACGGTGGGCGAGGAAGATCGAGTAGTCGATGCCCAGTGCTACGAGGAAGAGGAACGCGAGGATCGGCACCTGCGCATCGAGGGCGGACTGGTCGAAGATCAACCGCGACAGGAAGGCGCCGAGTCCGATCGCCGCTCCCGAGGACACGACGTTGACCAGCAGCAGGGTGAACGCCGCGATCGGGGCTCGGAGGATGCCGAGCAGGATGATGAAGCTGATCGCCAGGATCATCGGCACGATCGTGAAGAAGTCCGCCTGGTTGCCGTCACGGGCATCGAGTTCCGTGGCCGCAGCCCCACCGACCTGGGCGTTCGCTCCGTCGATGGCGTGGACGTCAGTGCGGATGTCCTTGACGAGGTCGAGTCCCTTCGCGCTGTCGGGCTCGAATTCGCCGGTGGCCATGATCTTCGTGACCGAGGTGCCGTCGACGTTCGTGTCTTCGATCGCCGAGGCGCGCACGATGCCGTCCATGTCGCTGACCGAGTCGACGACCTGGTCCGCGTGGTCAGTATCGGCGACGATCCAGATCGGCTGCGATTCGCCGGGCGGGAAGTGGTCGGACAGAACGTCGAGGCCCTGCGCCGATTCGGATTGGACCCGGAACTTCTCGGTCTGGTCGAGTCCGATCGAGGACCCGATGAAACCGGTGGCCATGACACCGAGGATGACGATTCCGGCACCGAGGTGGAGCCCGGGTTTGCGGACCACGCGGGTGGCGATGGTGCGCCAGATCGAAGGCTTGGCCGCCTCGGCGTGGGTATCCGTGTTCTCCTCGGCCTTCGGGATGAAGGGCCAGAACATCTTCTTCCCGCAGATCGCGAGCACGGGAGGCAGGGCGAACAGGACCGCGGCGGCAGCGATGAGGAGGCCGACTGCGGCGGTGATGCCCAGGCCGCGGGTGCCGGGGATGATCGCGAAGACGAGGCTGAGCAGGGACAGGACGACGGTGAGGTTCGAGGCGAGGATCGTCGTCGCGGTGTGCGTCCAGGCTTCGGCGAGCGCGATGCGGTGGTCGGCGATCCGGCGCAGCTCCTCGCGGTAGCGGGAGATGAAGAGCAGTGCGTAGTTCGCGCCGGCGCCGAAGACGAGGACGCTGATGATGCCCGCGTCGAACTGCAGGTCGAGCCAGTCGCCGACGGCCGCGGTCACGGTCGAGGCGAGCCCGTCGGCGGTGCCGATGACGATGAGCGGCAGCAGCCACAGGATCGGTGATCGGTAGGTGATGATGAGCAGCAGCGCCACGATGACGATGGTGACGATGAGCAGCGTGAAGTCCGCGCCGTTGAACGCTGAGGCGATGTCGGCGCCGATCGCGGGACCGCCGGTGACCAGCAGGGACATGCCCGCGTCGGTGAGTCCTGAGGCGGTCGGATCGTCGGTGATGGCAGTGCGCAGGTCATCGACGGTCTCGGCGGTGTCCGAGTTCGTCATGCCCACCGTGATGGGGACCATGAGCAGCGCCGCCTGTTTGTCGTCGCTGAGGATCGGCCCGGTGACGGGGTCCGTGGATTCGTCTCCGACGGAGTCGCCGAGCGAGGTGCCGAGCTTCTTCAGTTCGGCCTGATCGTCGGCGGACAGTTCGGAGCCGTCCTTGTTCGAGGCCACGACCATGACGGACTGCTTGTCCGCCTCGGGGAACTTGTCGAGGGTCTGCTGGGCCTGAGTGGATTCGGAGTCGGCCGGAGCGGTTTCGTTGGGCCGGTCCTCCCCTGCCCCGGACAGGAGCCCGAAGAGCAGGACGACGAGGACGACGACCCCGCCGAGGACCAGCCACGAACCGCGCTTCGATGTCAGCGTGTGTGCGGTTTTCGCCAGTGGTGAGTTCATGACTCCAGTCCATCAATCTATGGGCTGGAGAACATCGCAAAAGAGTTCAGACTCCATCTGCAACTTTCGATGGAGAAAACGCTGTGACCTGGGACGATGATTTTTCTCAGGGTGGAGAGTCAGTGGTGGGGGCAGCGATTGATCAGCCGTTCATGCGAGGGTGGCGCCCGCCTGTTCCACCTCTGTCAGGGCCGCCGCGCTCGAGTCCTCCCCGACGCCTGCGACGAGGTCGGCGAGGACTCGGACGGCCACTCCCGCGGTCAGTGCGTCGAGGGCGGAGGCGCGGACGCAATGGTCGGTGGCGAGGCCGACGACGTCCACCTCGGTGATGGTGAGATCGGTGAGAAGCTCGCCGAGGCGGCTCCCCGTTCCCGTGGTTCCTTGGAAAGCCGAATAGTCGGGTCGGCCCTGACCTTTGCGGACCTCGTGGGTGATGGGAGCGGTGTCGAGCAGGGGGTCGAATTCGGCACCAGCCGTGCCGGCGACACAGTGGATCGGCCAGCTGTCGACGAAGTCCGGGCTGTCACTGAAGTGACCGCCGTTGTCGCTGTCGGCGTCATGCCAGTCGCGGGAGGCGATGATCGCATCGTAGTCGCCGGCGTGTGCGGCAAGGTGGCGCGTGATGCCCGTGGCCACGCGGTCGCCGCCGGTGACGCCGAGCGCGCCGCCTTCGGTGAAATCATTCTGGACGTCGACGATGAGAAGTGCCTTGGCCATGCTTCGAGCATAGGCGTTTCTGCGCCGAATTCCAGGGGCTTCCCGAGACGGTGCAGGTTCTCAGGCCTGTTTGAGGGCGCGCTTCTCGGCCTTCTTCGCAGCCTTTTTGGCAGCCTTGTTCGCCGCCTTCTCGATCGCCTTGCTGTTGTCACCGGATCCGGCGATGAGCATCAGACCGCCGAGAGCGGCAAGGTTCTTCGAGAACTGCGTCTGATGGGCCTTCGCCTCTCCGCCTTCCATCTCCCAGAACGAGTGTCCGGCGAGAGTGGTCGGGATGAGGGATCCGGCGAGCGCCAGCGCGGACAGCCGCGGCTTGATGCCGAAGAACAGGGTGGCACCGGCGAGGATCTGCACTCCGCCGTTGATGCGCACGAGCAGTTCGTTGTCATCGGGGAGGCCCGGCACGTATTCGCGCATCGTGTCGAGCGTCGACTCGGCCATCGCCGCCTTTCCTGCCGGGTCCTTCACGGCGGAGAGTCCTCCGCTGATGAAGATCGGGGCGGTGAGCATGCGTCCTGCAGTCTGCAGCAGCGATGGTCCGAAAGTCATTATGCTCCTAAGAGGTGTGAGGGTTCCCGTCGATCGGGTTTTGAGCCTAACGGACGCCGGGGCCGAGCCTCAATTTCAGAGGCCGGCCGCGGTGCCGGTCTTCGGCTTCTTGATTCCCAGTTCCGGCTGCTTGCGGAACTGGCCGGTGAGGACGAGCACGACGATGACAACGGCAGAGACGATCCACCCGGCCACCCCGAGGAAGGCGACGAGGGCAGGGTCCGGCGTCTGCGCCCCGGCGTCGACGAACAACCCGAGCAGCATGGCCCCGCATCCGTTGAGTGCGGCGTGAGCGAAGACCGCCGGCCAGACCGAACCCGTGCGCAGGCGCAGCCAGCCGAAGAGGATACCGACTGCGATGCATCCGCCGACCATGAAGCCCACGCCGGTGATGTCGGGGCGGCCGAAGTTATAGCCGAGCAGGATGAGCGGCGAGTGCCACAGTCCCCAGACGACACCGATGATGAGCAGCGCCGGCCAGGTTCCCAAAGGCCGCAGGCTGGTGAGCAGCCAGCCCCTCCAGCCGAACTCCTCACCGATGGTGACGAAGATGTTGGTCAACGAACTGACGAGCATCAGCCCCAGATAGACGGCGATGGCGGCCGCGGTCGGCACCGAGTCCATGCCGGGCAACGTAGCTGCCTGTGCCTTGAACCCGGACAACCCGGTGAGATCAAGGCTCAGCCACCCGAAAGCCGCACTGAGGAGGTAGCCGAGGATGACGAGCACCATGATCCCGAAGAAGGCGGCCACCGTCATCCAGATGACCCGCCCGAAAGGACGCAGCGGCCAGAAGCCGAAGTAGCGGGGTGCACTGGCCAGGGTCTCTCCCCTGGTGCGGGCACGTCGGCGCTGGACGATCGAGGCGACGATGCTCGCGATGAGCGGGGTGAACATCATGGCACTGCCGCAGGCCAACAGCAGCACCGGGTCACCGATCCCTTTCTCAGAGAACCACAGCGGCAGGCAGGCCAGCCACGCGAGGCCGAAGGCGAGCACGGCGAAGATCCCGAGCTCGAGCCAAGGGACCCGGGCAGGTACGACGGCGAGCGGACGGCCCTTCGCATCGACCGCCTCGGTGGTGGGGCGGGCCTCAGCGATGGGGTCCGCCTCTCCGGGCGGGTGGGGTGCTGGGTCGGATGTCGGCGTTGTCCCGGTCGGTCCGGTCGCCTCGGCGAATCCTGCCTGGCTCTGCGTCTGCGTGTTCACGGTTCCTCCTTGCTCCTGCACGGGGCGCCGGTTCGTCGGTGGTCCGTGCCTGTGATTCCACGCTATGACGGGGCGTCGCCCGGCACCTCCGCCGCGAGGATGAAATCGCAGTCAGCCGTGAGGCGGGGAATCGGGGTTACGATGACGAACGGAAACGGAATCAACGACGATTCGAATGAAGGAACATCACCATGTCCGACCATCTCTCCGACGCCCATCACTCTTCGGGCGCCGGCAATTCCCCGGGCCGCCCCGGCACCGGGGACCACCTCTCCGACTCCGACCACCTTGCTGTCCTCGGCTACGGTGACTCGTTCGAGCGGTCGATGAGCCCGTGGGCGAACTTCGCCCTCGGCTTCACCTACCTCTCCCCTCTCGTCGGCGTCTATTCCCTGCTGGCCGTGGCACTGTCCACGGGAGGCCCACCGTCGATCTGGTGGATCGTCATCGTCGCCTGCGGTCAGCTGCTCGTCGCCCTCGTCTTCGGCGAGGTCGTCTCCCAGTTCCCCATCGCCGGCGGCATCTACCCCTGGGCCCGACGTCTGTGGAGCAAGCGCTACGCGTGGATGGCAGCCTGGGTCTACATCTGCGCACTCATCGTCACGATCACCTCGGTGTCGGAGTTCGGGGCCGGATTCCTCGCGAGCCTGTTCGGGTTCGAGCTCAACCGCACCACCACCCTCGTCCTCGCTCTGGTTCTGCTCGTGCTGGCACTGGCGATCAATTTCTCGGGCACGAAGTGGTTGGCCCGAATCGCCCGCATCGGACTCTTCGCCGAGCTCATCGGCGTCATCGGTCTCGGCCTGTTCCTGCTCATCTTCGAACGCAAGCACAGCTTTTCCGTCTTCTTCGACACCATGGGCACCGCCGGCGACGGCAGCTATCTGCCCGTGTTCCTGGGTGCCGCCGTCGCTGGGCTCTTCCTCTTCTACGGCTTCGAAGCCTGCGGCGACGTCGCCGAGGAAGTTTCGAACCCGGCTCGCGGAATCCCGAAGGCCATGCTCATGACGATCTTCGTCGGCGCGATCTCGGCCCTGTTCTCCTTCGGCGGGTATGTGCTGGCGGCACCGAACCTCGATGAGATCGTCGCCGGTGAAGTCGCCGACCCGATCCCTGCGATCCTCGCCGGCAGCCTCGGCGATGTCGGTGCGAAGATCTTCCTGCTCGTTGCGATCCTCGCGTTCATCTCCTGCGTGCTCAGCCTGCAGGCCGCCGCGTCGAGGCTGATCTTCAGCTTCGCCCGTGACGGCATGATGCCCGGGCACCGGTGGCTGTCGAAGGTCACCGACGGGACGAAGATCCCGCACAATGCGCTCATCGTCGCCTGCACGGCACCGGCCCTGATCTGCGTGCTCATCTGGTTCAACGACGGCATCCTCGTGGCCGTGACCTCGTTCGCGATCCTCGGCATCTATCTGGCCTTCCAGATGGTCGTGCTCGGCGCGCTGCGGCAGAGGGTCAAGGGTTGGAAACCAGCAGGACCGTGGTCGTTGGGCGGCTGGGGCATCGTCGTCAACATCGCGGCGCTTGCTTACGGAGTTTTCGCGATGATCCTGTTGTCGCTGCCCGGTGACTCCGGGTCGTTCTTCGCCGACTGGATCGTGCTCATCGGCCTCGTCGTTGTGCTGGCTGTCGGGTTCATCTATCTCTTCACGGCACGTCCGGACCGGAAGTCCGACGCCCCGGAAGGCGACGCCATCTCCGTGGCCGAGGCGATCCGGACGCATCGGGCAAGGCGGTAGCCGGCCGGCTTCTCCGAATAGTGGTCGCCAATGGACAGTGCATTCCGAAAGTAGGTCGCAATCGGACATTTCCTGAGCTCAGAAGTGTCCGATAGCGACCCAGATTTTGGCTCGAATCTCCGTTTGCGACCACTACTTTGCAATCTGCACCCGATAGCGGCTCCCTTCGCAGAACGACTCACGTCGCCGTGATGGCGCTCTGCGCTGTACCCACTCACACACTCTTGCCTGTGCAGAACTTCGCCGTGACTCGCGCAGTCACGGCGAAGTTCTCTACTGCGGTCCGCGCAGATAGACCGCCACAGAATGTTTTGCGCGTCCGAAACCACCCGAGAGCCACCACTCTGCGCTTGATGCGAATCCGACCAGAGGCCATTGGGGTGCACCCCCGAGGCAATTCACTGGCTTACGGTTTGGGCAGGACAGCTGCCTTGAACCATCCAATGTCTGCGTGAGAACGATCGGCGGCTTGTGCGGACGGCCGCCCATCTCGCCGACATTCGGCTGTGGATACCGCGTTGACTCGAGCACTTTTGGCTTGTGGATCTGCAGCTGCCGACCACAGTCGCCTCGGGCAGGTCTTCCCCTATTCCGAGTCGGAGTGAACGATCTGTGCATGAAGCATCCTCTGAACTATGCACGCTACCCGGCAGTGCTCTCGGTCTCGGAAGCACGAGCACGGGGAGCATCCGACTACGACATCCGGTCCGGGCGCGGCTTTCCCCTGGCCTCCTGGGGGCTCCGCTTTGACTCCTCCGCGTCCGAAGAGTTTCCAGTGCCGACGTGGGCAGATGATGCGTGGGTCGATGAGGCGAAGCTGCTGACGGCCATGGCCTTCAAACATCCGGGAATCGTCGCCTGCAGAGAAACTGCGGCGCGATTGTTCGGGTGGCCGCTGCCGCACTCTCTTGGAACGGACATTCTGCATCTGGGAACTTCGGATACCAATAAGCGCATACGCAGAAGTGGCATAGTCCTGCACCGAATGAGAATGCTGCGACCAATCGAGTGGTTGAAATTGCCGGTTTTGAGCCCACTCCAGGTCTTCAGCCAACTGGCGTCTGTCTGTTCGGTGGAGTCATTGGTGAAGATCGGAGACGCGGCGATCGGCGACTGGAAGAGTCCACCCCAATTCGCGTTGGAAACGCTGGCCAAGCACATCTCCGAAACGAAACACCTCAGAGACAGGTCGAAACTCGAGACTGCCGTTGGACTCATCCGAGAAGACGTCGACTCGCCGATGGAGACCGACCTCCGCCTATGGGCGCTCTCCCGGAAACTTCCCGAACCTGCAGTCCACCCTGCTGTCTACTGCCCGACGATCGACCGCACGCTGCATCCTGACCTCGGCTACCCGAAGGAAAGGCTCGCTTTGGAGTATGAGGGAGACCAACACCGGATCTCCGAAGACCAATGGGCAGCCGACATCGACCGAGTCAACGCACTGAGAGCCGCTGGTTGGACAGTTATCCGAGTGACGAAATCGACCAACCGCCACCAACTCGAGCGTGACATCCGCAAGCATCTCGACTTGCAGTGAAATCGTAGGTCGCTATCGGACATTTCTGGCGCCGAGAAATATCCGGTAGCGACCTATGTTTCGGGCGGAATATCCGAAAGTGACCAATACTCGCGCGACTGCGCCGGGCAGCTGCAGGAGCCGGGCGAGAAAGTAGCCGGCCGCCAGCCGCGGGTCACCGCATGCGGCGGGCAGGCAGCGGGTGGCCGCGTTGCCCGCAGGCGAGCTTCAGACTCCGAATTCGGGGGCGAAGACCAATGCCCCGGCAGGCGCCTCGCCGGCCAGTGGCATCGCCATGAGCGCCTCATCAGGCACGTCGATGTGCAGAGTGATGCCATACCCGGAAGCTGGGGTGAACCCGAAGCGCGGATAGTACTCGGGATGCCCGAGGACAACGGCGAAGGCCTCGCCGCATCGGGTCGCCTCGGCCAGCAGCGCCTCGATGACTGCGGTGCCGGCACCGGTGCGCTGATGCTTCGGCAGAACCGAGCACGGGGCAAGGCAGACTCCTGGAGCTTCGCCGGCGAAGCAGCGAGAGAGCATGGCGTGAGCGATGACCTCACCGTCGAGCACACCGACGAACGAGAGCCCCTCGATCCCGCTGTCGGACTCGCGGAGGGCGTCGACGGTCCCCGCCTCATCCGGCCGATCGAAGGCGGCGGTCGTCAGCGCGCGAATCGCATTGATATCGCCGGAGTTCTCGGGGCGGATCGTGAGCGCGGGTGCGGGAGGAATCGTCACGGTCTCACGATAGCAACCGGCAGGACCGCCTCGGCGAGGGATCGGCTGTCTGCACCCACCACATTCACATAAAAATACGGACCCATGAATAACAATTCGACAGAACGGAGGGAGTGACGTTACGCTGGTGTCATGTCGAAAGTACTGTCTTCGCTCCCAGTCGGTGAGCACGTTGGAATCGCCTTCTCCGGCGGACTGGACACCTCCTGCGCAGTCGCATGGATGCGCCACAAGGGTGCCATCCCCTGCACGTACACGGCCGACATCGGCCAGTACGACGAGCCCGACCTCGAATCAGTGACCGATCGCGCCAAGGAATACGGCGCCGAGATCGCCCGCTTCGTCGACGCCAAGCGCCTGCTCGTCGAGGAGGGCTTCGTCGCCCTGCAGTGCGGCGCGTTCAACGTCCGCTCCGGCGGCAAGACTTACTTCAACACCACTCCCCTGGGCCGCGCCGTCACCGGCACCATGCTCGTGCGGGCCATGAAGGAAGACGGCGTCGACATCTGGGGCGACGGCTCGACCTACAAGGGCAACGACATCGAGCGGTTCTACCGCTACGGCCTCATGGCCAACCCGAAGCTGCGCATCTACAAGCCCTGGCTGGACTCGGACTTCGTCGAGGAGCTCGGCGGCCGCCAGGAGATGAGCGAATGGCTCGTCGAGCACGGCTATCCGTACCGCGACTCGGCCGAGAAGGCCTACTCCACGGATGCGAACATCTGGGGCGCCACCCACGAGGCGAAGACCCTCGAGTTCCTCGATGCAGGACTCGACATCGTCGAACCGATCATGGGCGTCGCCGCCTGGCGCGACGACGTCGAGGTCAAGTCCGAAGAGGTCTCGGTCCGCTTCGAAGCCGGCCGACCGGTCGCCATCAACGGCGAAGAATTCGACGATCCCGTTGCCCTGGTCTTCAAGGCCAACGAGATCGGCGGACGCCACGGCCTGGGCGTGTCCGACCAGATCGAGAACCGCATCATCGAGGCGAAGTCCCGCGGCATCTACGAGGCCCCAGGCATGGCGCTGCTGCACGTGACCTACGAACGCCTGCTCAACGCCATCCACAACGAGGACACCATCGCCCTCTACCACGAAGAGGGCCGCCGCCTCGGTCGCCGGATGTACGAGGGACGCTGGCTCGACCCGCAGTCGCTCATGCTGCGCGAGTCCATGCAGCGGTGGGTCGCCTCGGCGATCACCGGCGAGGTCACCCTGCGCCTGCGCCGCGGCGACGACTACACGATCGTCAACACCGAGGGCCCGAACCTGTCCTACCACCCGGAGAAGCTGTCGATGGAGCGCGTCGGCGACGCCGCCTTCGGCCCCGAGGACCGCATCGGTCAGATGACCATGCGCAACCTCGACATCGCCGACTCGCGTGCCCGCCTTGAGCAGTACGCGGCCATGGGCATCGTCTCCGGCCCGACCTCAGAGCTCGTGGGCTCCCTGGAAGCCGGAGGCGCCGAGGAGATCGCGAACTCCGGTGCCGAGGTGGATGAGGCCAGCGACCTCGCCAACCTGTCCTCGGCCTTCGACGCCGGCACGGACTGAGGTCCGGACCGAGCGGACCCGGTATCACGGGTATCACGGCAAGTGGGCTGAGGCCCGACAGAGCTGAGGCCCGAGCTCGGTGGTGAAAGACTTCCGGAGACACTGCGCTGCATGAGACTCGCGGACTCCGGTTGAGAACAGAGAACGGCCGGCAGGTGCGCTTCCCGATCTGATCAGATCGCGGGGCTCACCTGCCGGCCGTTTCCCTATTCACCGGCAGCATGGGCGACGCAGTTTGCACGGGCGTCAGGCCGACGCACCTTTCGATGCATTCGTCCGGACAGCAGACCGCGCCCACCGTCGCACAAGCAGCGCATCCCCACCCTCGCGTGGAATGATGATCGCCATGACGTCCGATTCCTCGCACACCGCAGCCGCCCTCGCCGAGGTGGTCGATCGTCAGCTGCGCGACCGCGGCAACGCTGAGCGCGCCGAGAAGGAGAAGGCCTACCTCAAGAGCGAACTCGCTCATTACGGGGTGAGCGTGCCAGACACCCGGGCTGTCGTCCGGGCAGCCATCCGCGGCCAGGGCCTGGGGCATGACGAGGTCATTGAACTGGCTCAGCAATTGTGGGCGGCACCGGCAGGCGGGGCAGAGCCCATCCACGAACGCCGCACCGCGGCCACAATGGTGCTCATCCAATCGAAGGACCACCTCGGTGCCGGTGATGCCGATGTCATCGAAAGCCTTCTGCGTGAGGCGAAGACCTGGGCCCTCGTCGACCCTCTGGCCGGAGATCTCGTCGGACCATTGAGCGAACAGGATTCGGGCTTCGACCCGGTGCTCGAACGCTGGGCCGAGGACGCTGACTTCTGGATCCGCCGCTCGGCACTGCTGGCACATCTCGTGCCCCTGCGGCAGGGCCGTGGTGACTTCGAGCGGTTCTCCCGCTTCGCCGATGAGATGCTCGAGGAGAAGGAGTTCCTCATCCGCAAAGCCATCGGCTGGGTGCTGCGCGACACCTCCCGCAAACGCCCCGAACTCGTCTTCGACTGGATCCTTCCGCGCGCCCACCGGGCGTCGGGAGTCACGATCCGCGAGGCAGTCAAACGGCTCTCCCCCGAACAGCGGGAGGCCGTGCTCGCCGCCAGATGATGCCGCTCCGGCAGCCGATTTTCATGTCATTACAAATTCACTCTTGAAATCTCTTTTGACATGACAAATATGAGTGTAATGTGGTGAGCGCTTCACAGCGCACCAACCGTTAACGATCCCTGCCTCGGGTGCTTCACAAACCGACGCCCCAAGCAGAACACTCATGCATTCAAAGGAGAATCACCATGCCGCAGCGCCTCGGAATCGCCGTCATCGGAGCCGGAATGGCCGGTCGAGCCCACGCCTCGGCCTGGCGCGCCGCCCCCACCGTCGGCTCCGGCGAACTGCCGGATCTCGAACTCGTCTCCATCTGCGACCTCGCCGGCGACCTCGCCGCCGCAACCGCCGCCCGGTACGGCTTCTCCCGCCACGACACGGATTGGCAGGACATCGTCGACGCCCCTGACATCGACATCGTCAGCGTCGTCGTCGCCAATTCACTGCACAAGGAAATCGTCGAGGCCCTGCTCGCGGCCGGCAAGCACGTCCTGTGCGAGAAGCCGCTGACCGACACCGTCGACGACGCCCGCGCCATGGTCGCCGCCGCCGAGAAGTCCGACTCGATCGCCCGCCTCGGCTTCACCTACCGCCGCGCTCCCGGGCTGGCCGCCATTCGCGACTTCATCCAAGACGGCACCCTCGGAGAGGTTCACCACGTCAACGCCTGGTACTGGACCGACTACGCCTGCTCCCCCACCGCGCCGATGAGCTGGCGCTACAAGGGCGAGCTCGGCAGCGGAGCACTCGCCGATGTCGGCAGCCACCTCACCGACACCGTCGAATTCCTCGCCGGCCCCATCAGCTCCGTCTCCGGCGGCCGCTTCCACACCGCAATCACTGAACGCCCGCTGCCGCTGGGCCACGTCGTCGGTCACGACCACGTCGAAGTCAGCGACGAATTCGAGCCCGTCGGCAACGACGACTACGCCGGCTTCGGCGTCGAATTCCCCACGGGATCCGGCATCCTCCAGGTCTCCCGCATCGCTGCAGGCCATCCCAACAGCCTCGGCGTCGAAGTCTTCTGCGCCAATGGCTCGGCCAGCTTCGACTTCCGCTTCCCCGGCCAGATCGTGCTCAACCAGAGCATCGACGGCCACGCCGCCACCGGGCTGACGACGATCCAGCTCGGCCCTGAACACCCCTATATCGCCGACGGTCTCGCGATGGCCGCCCCCGGCGTCGGAGTCGGACAGAACGACGGCTTCACCTTCCAGGCCCGCGCTTTCCTCGACGAAGTCGCCGGCCGCCCCGAGGCCGAATCGCTGCCGCGCTGCGCCCAGTTCTCCGAGGGCCTCCACGCCCTCGAGGTCCGCGACGCCGTCATCGCTTCGGCCACTGACAACGGATCTGCGAAGGAGGTCGCAGCATGAAGTACGGCGTCTACACGGCTATCCTCCACGACCGCCCGCTGCCCGAAGCACTCGCCGTGATCAAGGATCTCGGACTCGACGCGGCCGAGATCAACGTCGGCGGATTCCTCCCGCCCATCCACATGCCCACGATCGACGACATCCTCACCTCCGACGATGCCCGAGACGACTACCTCGGGACCTTCGCCGAGGCGGGGGTCGAGTTGGCAGGCCTCAACGCCAATGGCAATCCCCTCCACCCCGACCCGGAGATCGGTCCCCCGACCTTGTCCGACATCGAGCGGGCCATCAAGGTCGCGAACCGGCTCGGGCAGACCCGCGTGGTGACGATGTCAGGCCTGCCCGGGGCCGACGCCGCCGCGACGAAGCCCTCCTGGATCGTCAACCCGTGGGAGTCGTCCCTCCTCGACACCCGCGACGCCCAGTGGGAGGTCGCGACCCCGGTCTGGCGCGAGCTCGACCGCCTCGCCGCCGACAACGGCGTGCAGATCGCCATCGAAATGCACCCGCACAACCTCGTCTTCAACCCGGCCACGCTCGAACGCCTCGTCGAAACCATCGGCGCGACCAACGTCGGCGCGGAGATGGATCCCTCCCATCTCTTCTGGCAGGGCATCGATCCGGTCGCCGCGATCGACCACCTCGGCGAACTCGTCGTCCATGCCGCGGCCAAGGACGTGCGCATCAACGAGGCGGCATCGATCCACGGCGTCCTCGACGACCGCCACACCCGCTTCACCGGGGACCGGATCACGAACATCCGCGGCGGGGCGGCCATCAGCGCCTGGCCCGCCGGCTCCTCCTGGGACTTCGTGGCGCTCGGCAAGGGCCACGATCAGGACTTCTGGAACCGATTCGTCGCCGCCTTGGCCAGGGTCGATCCCGATATGGCCGTGCACATCGAGCACGAGGACGAATCCCTCGGCCGGATCGAAGGACTGCAGACCGCCGCCGAGGTGCTGCTCACAGCCGCACGCGGCGTGTGAGTCCGTACGTTGCCCGGGGACGCTGACCTGCGCGGGTCACCGTCCCCGGGCGGCGCATCCCCGAGTAAGCTCGAGACAGATCCCCCGACGAGGCAGGAGCCCATGGCACGCGAACCCGAGACCGAACTCCCTGCGGAGTTCTTCGGTCCTCTTGACCGCTCCCCCGGAGCCGTGCCTCTCTACGTTCAGATCGCGCGCAAGCTCGAGGCCGCGATCGCGACCGGGACTCTCGTGGCCGGAACTCGGCTTGAGAACGAGGTCGCGATGGCCAAACGCATCGGCCTGTCGCGGCCCACCGTGCGCCAAGCCATCCAGGACCTCGTCGATAAGGGCCTGCTTGTGCGTCGGCGCGGTATCGGCACTCAGGTCATCCAGCGACCGGTGGCCCGGCCCGTCGACCTCACGAGCCTCTACGAAGACCTCGAGAAGTCCGGCAATCCGCCTTCGACCGTCGTTCTGTCCCACCGTGTCGAAGCCGCCGATGCCGAGACGGCCGAGCGACTCGGCGTGCCGGTAGGCACCCCCAGCCTCCACCTGAGACGCCTGCGACTGGTCGGTTCGACCCCGCTGGCGCTTCTGCACAATGTGCTGCCGGCTCCCTTCACCGACATCACCGCCGACGAGCTCGTGAGCACTGGACTCTACGCGACCCTGCGCTCACGCGGAGTCGTCTTCTCGATCGCGCAGCAGCGCATCGGCGCGAAGGCCGCAGAGGACTCCGAAGCCGAGCTGCTCAACATCGATCCCGGGTCCCCGCTGCTGACGATGAATCGCACGGCACTCGACCATTCCGGCGACATCGTCGAATGGGGCGATCACTGCTACCGCCCCGATCTCTACTCCTTCGAGACCACACTCATCTCACGCTGAGCGCGTCTCTTCACGTCCCGATCGCGGATGCCCGCGCCCGTTCGCGCTCCTCGCGGGTGCCGATCCGCACTGCGATCGACGACGCCACCGCGACCCTTGTCATCGACATCGTCACCTCCCGAGATTTTTCGGAACAGGGGGTGACGGAGCACTCGAACGGTGCTATTGTCATGACAAATACTTTGTCCTAACAAATATTCGTCACGGCATCGCCGCCGTAGAGAAGGATGGCTCACAATGACCTCCTCGCCGACTCCGGCTCCTCGCACCGAACCGTTCGACCTCATCACCATCGGGCGCATCGGCGTCGACATCTACCCGCTCCAGGACTCGGTCGGTCTCGAGGAGGTTGAGACCTTCGGGAAGTACCTCGGCGGTTCGGCAACGAACGTCGCGGTCGCCGCCGCCAAGCACGGGGTCGACTCGGCCGTCATCACCGCCACCGGGGACGATCCCTTCGGTCGGTACCTGCACAATGAGGTCGCCCGCCTCGGCGTCGACAACCGCTGGGTGGCCACGAACCAGAATTTCAACACCTCCGTGACCTTCTGCGAGATCTTCCCGCCCGATGATTTCCCGCTCTACTTCTACCGTGACCCGAAGGCCCCGGACCTCGACCTCACCGAGGCTGACCTCGACCGGGAGCAGATCGCCTCGGCGAAGATCTTCTGGGCCACCGTCACCGGGCTGAGCGTCGAACCCAGCCGCGGCACCCATCACGCCGCCTTCGCCGCGCGCGGACGTGCCGAGCACACCATCCTCGACCTCGACTACCGCCCGATGTTCTGGGAATCCCCGGAGATCGCCCACACCGAGGTGGCCCGTGCACTCGAGCACGTCACCGTGGCCGTGGGCAATAAGGAGGAGTGCGAGATCGCCGTCGGTGAGACCGAACCCGAGCGCGCCGCCGATGCTCTGCTCGACCGCGGAGTCGAACTCGCCATCGTCAAGCAGGGACCCAAGGGCGTGCTCGCGAAGACCGCCGACGAACGCGTCGAGATCCCGCCCTATCCGGTCGACGTCGTCAACGGCCTCGGCGCCGGAGACGGATTCGGTGGAGCCCTGTGCCGCGGACTGCTCGCCGGCTGGGACCTCGAGTACCTCCTCAAGTTCGCGAACGTCGCCGGCGCCATCGTCGCCACTCGACGCGAATGCTCGACCGCGATGCCGACCACCGAGGAGATCACCTCCGTCATCGGTCACGCTCCCGTCTCCCCCGCTGTCGCGGCCGGCACGAACGGAGTCCGCCAGTGAGCACCGACGCCACCACGCAGCCAGACGCCGCGACGACGCAGGCCGAGCTCACCACCTCGGCGAACCCGACCCCAACCTCACCGGTCATCGCCCCCGAGGCCTTCGCCGAACTCCGCCAGGCCCGCTTCACCGACCCCGGTGCCATCACCCGCGCCTGGAACAACCGCTCGCGCCGCTCGATCGCCGGGGATGATTCCCGCCTGTTCATCGTCGCCGCCGACCACCCGGCCCGCGGCGCGATGAAGGTCGGCGACGATGCCCTCGCCATGGCCGACCGCGCCGACCTCGTCACACGCCTGGCCACAGCCCTGTCCCGCCCCGGCGTCGATGGGGTGCTCGCCACTGCGGAGATCCTCGACGATCTCGCCTTCCTCGGCCATCTCGAGGGCAAACTCGCCGTCGGTTCGATGAACCGCGGCGGCCTGGCCGGGTCATCCTTCGAAATCGACGACCGCTTCACCGGCCACTCCGTGGAGCAGATGGCCCGCGACGGCATCGACCTGGCCAAGACGCTGCTGCGGATCAACCTCGATGACCCGGCGACCCCCTCGGCGCTCGAGGCGAACGCCCGCGCCGTCGATGCCTGCGCCGAGGCGAAGATCCCCGTCATGCTCGAACCCTTCATGAACGAGTGGGTCGACGGCAAGGTGCGCAACCTGCTGACCCCCGAGGCGGTCATCAACTCCATCGGCATCGCCCAGGGACTCGGCGCAACCTCGACCCACACGTGGCTGAAGATCCCCGTCGTCGACGATATGGAACGCGTCATGGCCGCGACCACGCTGCCCACGCTCCTCCTCGGCGGCGAGCGCTCGGACGATCCCGAGGCGACGTTCCGCAGCTGGGAGAAAGCGCTCGCGCTGCCCGGTGTGCGCGGACTCGTCATCGGCCGCTCCATCATCTACCCCGCCGACGGCGACGTCGTCTCGGCCGTCGACCGCGCCGCCGGACTCGTCCACGGAAAGGAGAGGATCTGAGCCATGGTCAACGAATGGTTCCACCCCGCAGGAAGCCTCGCTCGCGTTGGTTTCGACTCCGTCGTCGACGCCCAGATCGACGGCTGGGCCCACACCGGATTCAGGTCCGTGACCTTGGGCGATGCCTCGGCACTCGCCACGTCTACGGGCCCATCCACGGCCACGACCGCCTCGGCGAGTGACACCCGGCCCACCAGCATTGACCTGTCGGCCGCACCGGTCGAACGGGTCCTCGTCCCGCTTGCCGGCGAGTCCTTCACCGTCGCCTTCACCCTGTCCGACGGCAGCACCGGAACACAGAACCTGACGGGCCGGGCCTCGGTCTTCCACGGCCCTGCCGATTGCCTCTACCTGCCCACCGGGACGAGCGCCACCGTGAGCTCCCCGGCCGGGCGGATCGCCGTCGCCGAGGCGCCCACCACCGAATCCCGCCCTGTCCAGTTCCTGCCCGCCGCCGAGGTCCCCGTCGAACTGCGCGGTTCGGGGATCTCGAGCCGTCAGGTCCACAACTTCGCGACCCCGGCCGGGCTCGACTGCGTGAAGATCATCGCCTGCGAGGTCATCACCCCCGGCGGCAACTGGTCGTCCTATCCCCCGCACAAGCACGACGAGGCGATTCCCGGCTCCGAGTCCCGCCTCGAAGAGATCTACTACTTCGAGACCGCGGTCTCCCGCGGATCCCAGGTCCCCGAGGCGGCCGATCCGTTCTCCCTGTTCTCGACGTATTCGTCGGCTGCGGGAGAGATCACCACCTCGGCGACGGTGCGCACCGGCGACATCGCGCTCGTCCCCTTCGGCTACCACGGCCCCCTGGCCGCCGCGCCGGGCTACGACAACTACTACCTCAACGTCATGGCCGGGCCCGACGAGGAACGCGTCTGGCTGATCAGCGATGATCCCGCCCACGGGTGGGTGCGCGAGGAATGGGAGAACCTCGAGTTCGACTCCCGCCTGCCCTATACCGCATCCGAGACTTCGAAGGAGAAGTGACATGACCACGATGACGGTCGCCCAGGCGCTCATCACGTTCCTGTCCCGCCAGTACACCGTCGACGGCGACATCCGACAGCGGGCCATCGCCGGCACGTTCGGCATCTTCGGCCACGGCAACGTCGCGGGCATCGGCCAGGCCCTGCGTCAGCTCGGACACGAGGACCCCGCCGCTATGCCCTACCACCAGGGTCGGAACGAACAGGCCATGGTCCACCAGGCCGTCGGCTTCGCCCGGATGAATCGCCGCCGGTCGACTTTCGCCGCGGCCGCCTCGGTGGGGCCCGGTGCCGCGAACATGCTCACCGGTGCGGCCCTGGCCACGGCCAACCGCATGCCGGTCCTCCTCCTGCCCTCGGACACCTTCGCCACCCGCGTGTCCGATCCCGTCCTCCAGCAGCTCGAGCACCCGCACGACACGTCGCTGCAGGTCACGGACGCGTTCCGGCCGCTCTCGCGCTTCTTCGACCGGGTCGACCGTCCCGAACAGCTCTTCTCGATCGCCCTGGCTGCGATGCGCGTGCTCACAGACCCCGCCGAGACCGGGGCCGTGACGATCGCCTTGCCCGAGGACGTGCAGACCGAGACCATCGACGTCCCGGACGAATTCCTCACCGAACGCGATTGGCACATCCGCCGCCCGCTGCCCGAACCCGGCCCTCTCGACCGTGCTGTCCGCGCGATCAGGACCGCGAAGGCACCGCTCATCATCGCCGGCGGCGGAGTCCTCTACTCCGACGCCGAGGAGGAGCTGAAGTCCTTCGCCGAGGCGACCGGGATTCCCGTGGCCACCACCCAGGCCGGCGGCGGGGTGCTCGATCACGATCATCCGCTCAACCTCGGCGGGGTCGGTGCCACGGGATCATCCGCGGCCAACCGCATCGCCGCCTCGGCGGACGTGATCATCGGTGTGGGCACCCGCTACAGCGATTTCACGACCTCGAGCCGCACGGCATTCGCCCACCCCGAGGCGATCTTCGTCAACCTCAACGTCGCCGGCTTCGACGCGTACAAGCACGGCAGCCGGTACCCGATCATCGCCGATGCCCGCGCCGGCCTGCTGGACCTGGGAGAGCGCCTCGGCGGGTTCCGGGTCGACGCCGACCACACCCGGAAGGTCGAGACCGAAAAGCAGAATTGGACCGCCGAGGTGGACGCCTCCACCGCGGCCACCGACGCCGAGCTGCCGGGCCAGCCCGAAATCATCGGTGCCGTCAACCGTGCCACCGGTGCCCGCGACGTCGTCGTCCAGGCCGCCGGATCACTGCCCGGTGACCTGCAGAAACTCTGGCGGACCCGTGATGCGCTGGGCTACCACGTCGAATACGCGTTCTCCTGCATGGGCTACGAGATCGCCGGCGGGCTCGGGGTTCGGCGGGCCATCGACGCCGCCGGCGATGACCGTGACGTCGTCGTCATGGTCGGCGACGGGTCCTACCTCATGCTCCACACGGAGCTCGTCACCGCGGTCGCCGAGGGCCTCAAGCTCATCGTCGTCCTCGTCCAGAACCACGGCTACGCCTCGATCGGGCACCTGTCCGAAACCGTCGGGGCACCGCGATTCGGCACCTGGTACCGGAAGTACGACGGCGATTCGCCCGAGTTCCGCACCGACGAGATCCTGCCGGTCGACCTCGCCGCGAACGCCCGGTCCTACGGCATCGATGTCGTCGAGATCGAACCCGGGCCTTCGGCGAGCACCCACCTCGCCGAGGCGGTCGAAGCGGCCCGCGCCGCCGAGACCTCGACGCTCATCCACATCAATTCCGATCCCTTGGTCTACGCCCCCGACGGCGAGGGCTGGTGGGACGTGCCCGTCGCCGCCGCCTCGACGATGGCCGAGACCCAGGATGCCCGCACCGCCTACGAAGAGGAACGCAGCACCCAACGCCCGCTGCTCTGAACGGTCAGGACCGACTGGAGACGGCCCACCTGCCGGGTCCGACCGGCCACCGCAGACGCCCCTGACAGACGAACAACGCAACACCCGAACAACTCTGAGGATTCCGCTCATGACAACGCAGTCACTTCGCATCGGCACCGCACCCGACTCCTGGGGTGTGTGGCTGCCCGACCACCCCGGCCAGGTTCCCTGGCAGCGCTTCCTCGACGAGGTGGTCGAAGCCGGATACACCTGGATCGAACTCGGCCCGTACGGCTACCTGCCCACGGAGGCGAACCAGCTGCGGGAAGAGCTCGGCAGCCGCGGCCTCAAACTCTCCGGCGGAACGGTCTTCACCGGCTTCCACAAGACCGATGACCAGTTCGACCGAGCATGGAAGCAGGCCGAGGCAGTCGCGTCTCTGACCGCAGAGCTCGGCGGTGAGCACATCGTCGTCATCCCCGACCTGTGGCGTTCGGACACGACCGGTGAGGCTCTCGAGTCCCGCACGCTCGATTCCGATCAGTGGACGCGCATGGCCGCCGGCCACGACGCCCTCGGCAAGGCACTGTTTGAGGAGTTCGGCCTGCACCAGCAGTTCCACTCCCACGCCGACTCCCATGTGGGGACGCATTCGGAGGTCGAACGGTTCCTCGAACTCACCGATGAGCGCTTCACGAACCTCTGCCTCGACACCGGACACTTCTCCTACTACGGCGGGGACAACCTCAAGCTCATCCAGGACCACCCGTCCCGGATCGGCTACCTCCACCTCAAGCAGGTCGACCCGGTGAAGATCTTCGACGTCCTCAAATCCGACACCCCGTTCGGTGACGCGGTGGCGGACGGGATCATGGTCGAACCCGATCAGGGGATTCCGCCCCTCGACCCGATCATCGAAGCCGTCGCGGCCCTCGACCCGAACATCTTCGCGATCGTCGAACAGGACATGTTCGGCTGCAGCGTCGACGCTCCCTTCCCGATCGCTCAGCGCACGCTTGCGACCATCCTCGGCACCACCGAGGCCGCGGTCGTCGACCGCTGAACGCAGCCAGCTCAGCGCAGACCGCACCTCGGGCGCAGCCACTGCGAACCCCAGACACACAGACTTTCAGGTACACAGACTTTCAGACATGCAGGAGTGAGAATGACAGACACGGACCAGCCGCGAGACTTCAGAGTCGGAATCGTCGGCGCCGGCATGATGGGCGCCGACCACGTCAAGCGCATCACCTCGACGATCAGCGGAGCCAGGGTCTCAGCGATCGTCGACCCCGATGAGGCCAGGCGCGCCTCGGCGCTGGAGAACGCCCCCGGAGCCACGGGATACGCACGCATCGAAGACGCCCTCGACGCAGGCGCGGTCGACGGCGTCCTCATCGCCACTCCCGGATTCCTCCACGAACAGGTGCTCCTGCCCTGCCTCTCCGCAGGTCTGCCGATCCTCTGCGAGAAGCCGCTGACAACGGACCCCGAGTCCTCCTGGCGGGTCCTCGAGGCCGAACAGGCCACCGGGAAGCAGCTCATCCAGGTGGGATTCATGCGCCGCTTCGACCCCGAATACCGGCAGCTGCGCGACCTCGTCGCCTCCGAGCAGGCCGGTGAGCTGCTCATGCTCCGCTGCGCCCACCGCAATCCGGCGGTGCCTGATTCCTACCAGCAGGAGTCGCTCATCAATGACTCCGTCGTCCACGAATTCGATGTCGTACCGTGGCTGGCCGGATCCCCCATCGTCGGCCTCGAGGTCAAGCACGCCCGCCGCAATCGGCTGACCCCCGAACGCCTCAAGGAGCCGATCCTCGTACTCATGGAGCTCGAGAACGGAACGCTCGTCGACCTCGAGATGAACGTGAGCATCCAGTTCGGCTACCAGGTGACCACCGAGGCGGTCTTCGACTCCGGCATCGCCCGGATCGGGGAGTCCCACGGCCTGCAGCTGTGGCATCAGGGACGTTCCGGGTTGGCCGAGCACGCTGACTTCACCACCCGCTTCGCCACCGCTTACGACACCCAGGTGCAAGCCTGGGTCGACGCCGCCCGCGCGGGAACCATCGCCGGGCCCTCCGCGTGGGACGGGTACAAGGTGGCCGTGGCCTGCAAGGAGGGTGTCGCCTCACTGTTCGACGGCAAACCCCGCACCCTCGACATTCCCGACACCCCGGCTTTCTACGCCTGACCGCCGCCGCCCCCGACGGCATCGGCTCTCACGTTCACCGCTGACCGACCGCCCACCTCACTGGATCATCTGGAGCATTCATGAAGATCGCCTACGATCCCACGCCGCTGCACCATACGCACCGGCTCCTCGACTTCCCGGCCGCCACCGCGGACCTCGGCTTCGACCACCTGCAGCTGACCCCGCACCCGGACTTCGCCACCCATTTCCGGTATCCGAAGATGGATCGCGACCTCATCCGGCGGTTCAAACAGGCTGTCGAGGCGGCAGGCATCACGATCCCGGCGCTGCTGCCGGTGCAGCGGATCGCTTGGCCCGATGAGGCCAAGCGGGTGGCGGCGGTGAAGAACTTCCGCCGTGTCATCGAGATCGCCGTCGACCTCGACGTGCGCACTATCAACACCGAGTTCAGCGGGCGACCCGAGGCGTTCGAAGACTCCGAGGAGTCGTTCTACCGATCGATGGACGAGCTGCTGCCGGTCATCGAGAAGGAGGGACTGGCGCTGAACTTCGATCCGCATCCCGACGACTTCGTCGAGGACGGGCACGAGGCGTGGCGGGGGCTGCGCGGCCTCGATTCCGAGGCGATCGGCTTCGTCTACGTCGCCTCGCACACCTTCCACTACGGTGACTGCCTCGAGACCCTCGCCGACGAACTCGGCGAGCGTCTCCGTGCGGTCTATATCTCCGATGCCTTCGATCACCGGGCCTCACACGGGCTGCGGTACATCGCGAACCCGCCGACCACCTCGGCGAGGGTGCACCAGCACCTCAAGGCAGGAGACGGCGACGTCGACTTCGACGCGCTCTTCGCCACTGTGGCGCGGACGGGATTCCTCGACCGTGAGGACAGCCTCATCGTGTCCAACGTCTTCGCCGAGAACGAGAACAACGAGTCCGTCAGCCGCTTTCAGAAGAAGCGGATCGACGAACTCATCAGCGAACAGGGAGGTCGGAGCGGCTGAGAACCCAGCCTGAGCGCACCACCTGCACCACTACTGAATAGCCTTCCTCAACCGCACCGCCGCCAGGTGGTTCGGCTGCCCCGTCGCGCCGCATTTCAGCGGCAGCGACGCACCGATTGAGAATCATTCAAAGGAGAGTGAAAGCCATGAGCGGTCAAGTGAAATCGCTGGTGGATCTTCCGCCCGACACCAAGGGTCCGCACACCTCACGTCTGGGCATCATCGCCGTCGTCGCCACGTTCGGCGGCCTGCTGTTCGGCTACGACACCGGAGTCGTCAACGGCGCCCTCGAACCGCTGACGCACGACTTCGGGCTGACCCCGCGGACGGAAGGCCTCGTCGTCAGCTTCCTCACGATCGGTGCCGCCTTCGGCGCAGTCGTCGGCGGGCGGCTCTCCGACGCCTTCGGGCGACGCTCGAACATCATCCTGCTCGCCTGCTTCTTCATCGTCGGCACTCTTGCGTGCTCCCTGGCGCCGAACTGGCAGTTCCTGGCCGGGGCCCGATTCTTCCTCGGACTCGCCGTCGGTGCGGCTTCGACGACGGTGCCGGTCTACCTGGCCGAACTCGCTCCGTTTGAGAAGCGCGGCTCGCTCGTCACCCGCAATGAGGTGATGATCGTCGTCGGCCAGTTCGCGGCGTTCGTCATCAATGCGATCATCTTCAACGTCTGGGGCGAGCACGACGGCGTGTGGCGCTACATGCTCGCCGTTGCTGTGCTGCCGGCCATCGCGCTGCTCGTCGGCATGATCTTCCTGCCCGAGAGCCCCCGCTGGCTGATCTCGAAGAACCGCGACGGCCAGGCGCTCGAAGTCCTCAAGCAGGTCCGCTCCGACGAACGCGCCGAAGCCGAGATGAGAGAGGTCGAGCTGCTGGCCGAGCAGGAAGAAGTCGCCAAAACCGGCGGCGTCTCCGATCTGGCGTCGAAATGGGTCCTGCGGCTCGTCCTCATCGGCGTCGGCCTCGGAGTCGCCCAACAGCTGACCGGAATCAACTCGGTGATGTACTACGGCACTCAGCTGCTCACCGACGCCGGCTTCTCCGCCGACGCCGCGATCGTCGCGAACACCTTCAACGGACTCTTCTCCGTCCTCGGCGTCACCGTCGGCATCATGCTCATCAACCGTCTGCCACGGCGCTTCATGCTGCTCGGCGGATTCATCCTCACCAGCTCGTTCCACCTGCTCATCGGCCTCTCCGCCGTGTTCCTGCCCGAGGGCACCTTCAAGGCCTACGCGATCCTCGTGTTCGTCGTCCTCTTCGTCTTCTCGATGCAGGGAACGCTCGGACCGCTCGTGTGGCTCATGCTCGCCGAGATCTTCCCGCTGAAGATCCGCTCGTTCGCGATGGGCATCTGCGTCTTCGCCCTCTGGCTGGCCAATGCCGCAGTCGCCCAGTTCTTCCCGAGTGTGGTCAGCGGCCTCGGCATCGCGAACACGTTCTTCCTCTTCGCAGGGCTCGGCGTGCTGGCGCTGCTGTTCATCTTCTTCTTCGTCCCCGAGACCCGGAACAAGACTCTCGAGGACCTCGAAGCTGAGTTCCGCACGAAGTACGGTGAGTGACGTGACGAGTCCGTTTCAGTCCGGCCCACCGGCTCAGGCCGTCCTGCCGGGCAAGGTCACGCTGCCGCCGCACACGCCACCGTCCGCATCACACTCACCGTCCGCATCAGCGTCATCGTTCAACTTCTCCCGTGAAGGAGTCCATCATGTCGATCCTCGTCGCCGTCACTGACCGCGCGGAAGGCGCAGCGGCGGTCACCGCCGCGATCGCCGAAGCCAAGCTCTTCGACACCGATCTCGTCATTGTTCCGCTCGGCATCGCCGCGTCGTTCGACACCTCCGCGCTCGACGAGAGCGGAATCAGTTACTCCGTCGTCGCCCGCAAGGGACGCGGCGATCGCGATCCCGCCGAGGCGGTCCTCGACGAACTCGAAGAGCGCTCGGATGTCGACCGCCTCGTCATCGGGATGCGTCGCCGATCCCGCGTCGGAAAAATGCTCATCGGCTCGGTGAGTCAGAGGCTGCTCCTCGACTCCCCGGTCCCGGTCCTCGCCGTCAAAGACTGAGGTCACTCCGGCCTTCGTTCTGCCCGGCGGCTGCCTCCGTTTCCGCCGAATCGCGGCGACGCATCGTCGCCCCAGGCTGTCCGGCTACCTGACCCCGCCTCGACGGACGGGCGGGTGGCCGGGCAGCTGGCGGGCAGCATCCTCGGGGTTGCCCGTCAGTTCGACGACTCCGCGGTCAAGTGCCGCCTGCGCCACCTGTGGGTGCCCCGTCGCCGAGGCGGCCCGAGCGATGGCCTCGATCGCTCGCTGCGGGGGTTCCGTCCCCGTTCCCGCAAACCAGATCCACCGAGCGTCGATCGACCGCGGGATCGGGTCGAGCGCCAGTGTGAATCGTCTGCGCCCGCGCCGGGCGTCCTCGGCCGAACAGGCAACGAAGTGGACACCGTTCTTCGTCCACCACGATGCCCGCAGAGTCGACTGCGCTATCTGCCCCTGCAGTCCGACCTCCTTGAGATACCTGTTCGCCCCGGTGACCCCGGCAATGCTGCCGGGCGTGATCTGCTGAAAGGGGATGACGTAGGGACGAATGCCCGGAGCAATGGAGCCTACGAGGATCCCGAGTTCACAGACGATGAGCCGCTCACCCGAGAGATAGAGAAGGATCAACGCGAACATCGCTGCGAAGATGATGCCCGGAGCAATCGCGAGGACGAGCGTCTCCCCCGGGTTGATGAACGTCAGACCAGTAAAGAGCACCCAGCCGAGGACGAATGCTGTCACGGTCTTCGGCCCCGGGCGATCGGCGAAGACGTCGATGACCTCGCCGAGCTCCTCACGGTGACGACGGGCCTTTCTCATCGCAGAACTCAACAGAACCCAACCTTCGGATCAGCAATCAGAGAAGTCTCACTCGAGGCACGCAAAAAGTCCCTCACCGGCTATCCTGCCAGGTGAGGGACTTTCCTTCGGTGCGCCACGAGGGATTCGAACCCCCAACCTTCTGATCCGTAGTCAGATGCTCTATCCGTTGAGCTAGTGGCGCATGTCGCCCGGACTCTCGCCCTGCAACTCGAACAACTATACACACCAGTTTCACCCAAGCTCAAATCGCACCCACGTGCGCTTCGCCACATTCACGTGAAGGCGGGAAGCCGCCTCGGCGAACAGGGGATGAAATCGCAGATTTCAGTGCAGATTCCGACTGAAACAATACGTCTAAACTACGCAACAACACGTCATACGAAAGTTTCATTCACGTCAATGGTCATCTTCTTGTGACCCAATGCACATCTTCGAGTGACCGAAACCAGGGTTTTCAGCGCTTGCCCCCATCCTACGGTGGATGTGTACCACCCGCTCGACGGAACCAGCAGCCGCTTGAGACAAACCCCCGCAACCGAATGACCAGGAGACCACTCATGACTGTCCTCGACCATGATGTCGTCGCTGACCAGCTGAAGAACGCACCGACCGATAACGAATCGGTGCTCTCGTTCGTCGGCCGGATCGCCTCCCTCACCACCCCGGACGAGATCGTCTGGGTCGATGGTTCAGAGGAGCAGAAGAACCAGATCGCCGAGCAGCTCGTCGAAGCCGGCACCATCAGGCGAGTCAACGGCACCAAGGACTCCTACTATGCGGCATCCGACCCCGAGGACGTCGCCCGCGTCGAGGGTCGCACCTACATCTGCTCCGAAGAGGAGAAGGACGCAGGGCCGCTGAACAACTGGGTCGCTCCTGCAGAGATGAAGGAGACCCTGAACGGCCTGTTCGAGGGCTCCATGCGCGGACGCACCATGTACGTCATCCCCTTCGTCATGGGCCACGCCGAAGCGAATCAGCCGATGTTCGGCATCGAGGTCACCGACTCGGCGTACGTCGTCCTCTCCATGCTCGTCATGGCGCGCTCGGGCAAGTACGCCCTCGATGCGATCGAGGCCCAGGACGCGAAGTTCGTCGAGTGCGTGCACTCGGTCGGCGCTCCCCTGGAAGAGGGACAGGACGACGTCGCCTGGCCCTGCAACACCACCAAGTACATCACCCACTTCCCCGAAGAGCGCTCCATCTGGTCCTACGGATCCGGCTACGGCGGCAACGCTCTGCTCGGCAAGAAGTGCTACGCGCTGCGCATCGCCTCGGCGATCGCCCGCGACGAAGGCTGGCTGGCCGAGCACATGCTCATCCTCAAGCTGACGAACCCCGAAGGCGTCGTCAAGTACGTGGCCGCCGCGTTCCCGTCGGCCTGCGGCAAGACCAACCTCGCCATGATCGAACCCACCATCCCCGGTTGGAAGGCCGAGACCCTCGGTGACGACATCGCGTGGATGCGCTTCGGCGACGACGGCCAGCTCTACGCCGTCAACCCCGAGTTCGGCCTCTTCGGCGTGGCACCGGGCACCGGATACACCACGAACCCGACCGCGATGCGCGCCATCGAGGCCGGCGGCAACATCTTCACCAACGTCGCTCTGACCGACGACGGTGACGTGTGGTGGGAAGGCAAGACCGACGAGAAGCCGGCGCACCTCACCGACTGGAGGGGCAACGACTGGACTCCTGAGTCCGAGACCCCTGCCGCTCACCCGAACTCGCGCTTCTGCACCCCGATCGCGAACGTCCCGACGCTGGCTCCCGAGTGGACCAACCCGAACGGTGTGCCGATCTCGGCCATCCTCTTCGGCGGTCGCCGCAAGACCACGATGCCGCTGGTGACCGAGACCAAGGACTGGACGCACGGCGTGTTCATGGGTTCGGTGCTCTCCTCCGAGACCACTGCCGCCGCGACCGGCGCCGTCGGCGTCGTCCGCCGCGACCCGATGGCCATGCGTCCGTTCATCGGCTACAACGTCGGTGACTACCTGCAGCACTGGCTCGACATCGGCAACACCGAGGGTGCCCAGCTGCCGAAGATCTTCTACGTCAACTGGTTCCGCCGCGACGACGATAATTCGTTCCTGTGGCCCGGATTCTCCGAGAACTCCCGCGTCCTCAAGTGGGTCTTCGAACGCGTCACCGGCACCGCCGATGCTCAGGAGTCCCCGCTCGGCCTCACCCCGGTCGAAGGCGGCCTGGACACCGAAGGCCTCGACTTCACCGACGAGCAGATGCGCAAGGCTCTCGCAATCAAGCCCGAAGAGTGGGAGACCGAACTCGGTCTCATCGAAGAGTGGTACGCCGAGCTCGGCGATTCGGTCCCGACCGAACTGCGCGCTGAGGTCGACAACCTCCGCCAGCGCCTCGGCCTCGCCTGAGTCGTTCGCCTGGGGCCCCCGGCTGAGTCACTTGGCTGAGTTGCTCGGCTGAGTTGCCGACGGCCTGCACCGTCAGCTGAACGACAATCCCCCAACCGCCGCCGAGGTGGTTGGGGGATTGTCGTATTTCGCTGAGGGTGCGGGAACTCAGCAATGCGCCGTCTGTGCCCCGTGAACCTCAAGCAGAAACACCAACACATCACGCGGCCGCGCTTTGAGCTCTCTGAGGACACGGTAGGTGACCATCTCCGGCTTCCTGACGTTGCCGATCAGCGCGTTCTGATGAGCGGTCGCCCCGTGCGCAGTGATCGTCACGACCAGCGCGTCCGGAAGCGGATATTTCCTCCACTGGAACTCTCCCCCGATGTCGACGACGCCTGACCACGGGGCTGCGAACCGCCTGACGCGTCCGCCCGGCTTCCACCATGAGGATTCCACGCCCCGCCTCGACACGACGAACTGTGGTCGCACAAAGGGAACGACGAATGTCCACAACACCGCACCGAACCCGAAGAGCACCAAGGCGACGGCGAAGACCACAAGGAGGACGAAGACCAGCCATCCGCCGAAACCAGGGGACAGCGGGTTCCAGGTCGAGCCGGGGGTGACGACGAATGTGAGGATGATCGCCCCGACGAACAGCCAGCAGACGAGTGCGCCCATGAACGTCTTGAACAGGTTCGTTCGCAGCACGACGCGTCCATCGCGCCGCATCGCTGCATGCCATTGGTCGATGCGCCGGCGATCGGCCCTGGCGATCTCCTTCTGCAGATCGGCGGAACGCCGAGAATTGTGCGGTGGAGTTCTCACAGGACGAGTCTAGGTCGAGTCCGTCGGTTGCCCATCAGTCGCGTCGCGCGGCTCTTCTGCCCGAATCGCCCCGGCGCAGACTCATGGGTGTCCCGCACCGTCAGCAGCACCCGGCATCCCACACCTTTAGAAGCGCCAAGCATCCCGCACCTTTAGCGACGCTTCAGACCGTCAGCCGCACAACATCCCTGCGACCGCAAAACACACCGGTGCAATGGTACGAATTGCGGCGGAGGGTGCGCAATGCGAACTCCCGCCATCCAGTGGCCACCGAAGAGCCGGCCTCCTCCGAAACGTCGGCCGCCGCGGAAGCGTCAGGCGCCGTGGAGTGCCGGAACGATGAGGT
Organism: Brevibacterium spongiae; assembly: GCF_026168515.1. Taxonomy (NCBI): domain Bacteria; kingdom Bacillati; phylum Actinomycetota; class Actinomycetes; order Micrococcales; family Brevibacteriaceae; genus Brevibacterium; species Brevibacterium spongiae. The sequence goes on from NZ_CP093443.1 coordinate 3,582,759, forward strand.
AGACGCCGAGGAGGACGACGAGCCCGCAGACGCCGAAGACAGCCCAGTAGCCGAGTCGGAGCAGAGCGTTGGCGTTGCCTTCAGCGGCCTGGTCGACGTGCACGGCACGCATGCGCACGGCCGCAGAGAAGAGAGTGATGACGACGACTGCCGACACCCAGGTCGCGACCGCGACAATGAGGAATGAGCTCCACTCGATCATTTGTTCTCCCCCTTGTCACCGGATTCTCGGACCCCGGACTGTGTCGCCTGATCCCTGGGTCCCAGACCCTGGTCCCCAGATCCTCTAGCCTGATCCCCGGATCCCAGACCCTGTTCTCCGGATCGCGCCGACTGCCCATCGACCTGTCCTGTCGAAGCATCGCCCTGTCCCGCTGAGGCACCGGCGGGTCCGGCCGACACACTCGCCGAGGATGAGCGTCGTGCATCGGATTCCGAGGCCTTCCGCTCGTGCGAGGGTCGACGTTCCTGCTTGGCCCGCTGCTTCTCGTCCCAGGCCTCACGACGAGCGGCACGCTTCGCTTCGGCGCGCTTGCGGTTGCGATCCTTGCGCAGCTTGCGCTTGCGGCCGCGGATGTTGACGGCTTCGCCGACGGTGTCGAAGTTCGAGATCTCGGTCTCTTCGACCTGTCGTGAGCTGAGGTAGATCCAGAGGACCGCGACGACCGCGACGGCCGTATCGATGAGGACGCCGACCACTCCGAAGTGGGCGATGCCCGCCGCAGCGGCGCCGACGATGGCGGCAGCCGGAATAGTCAGCAGCCAGCCGGAGGCGATGCGCCCGGCCGTCGACCACTGGACGTCGGCTCCCTTCCGGCCCAGTCCGGAGCCGAGCACCGATCCAGAGGCGACCTGCGTGGTCGAGAGTGCGAAGCCGAGGTGGGACGAAGCGAGGATGGCCGCGGCCGTCGAGGTCTCAGCGGACAGCCCCTGGGCGGGCTTGACGGTGGTGAGCTTCGTGCCCAGGGTGTCGATGATCCGCCAGCCGCCGACATAGGTGCCCAGCGCAATCGCCAGGGCACAGGCCGTGATGACCCAGATGTGCGGGCCGGTGCCGTGTTCCTGCAGATTCGCTGAGACGAGAACGAGGGTGATCACGCCCATCGTCTTCTGCGCATCGTTCGTGCCGTGCGCCAGAGCCACGAGGGACGATGAGAAGATCTGCCCGTACTTGAACGGGGCACGGTGCGCGGTCTTGCCGTCGTCATTGCGTCGGGTGATCGAATACGCCAACTTCGTGCACAGATAGGCGCTGACGCCCGCGATGATCGGGGCAGCCAGCGCCGGGAGGACGACCTTGGAGAGGAAGACTCCGAAGTCGACGGAGTTGAGTCCCTCACCGACGATTGCCGCACCGATGAGGCCGCCGAAGAGTGCGTGGGACGAAGACGATGGAAGGCCGAAGCGCCAGGTCGCCATGTTCCAGATGATGGCGCCGATGAGGCCGGCGAGGATGAAGTCGGGAGTGATCTGCACTCCCCCGCCGCCTTCTTTGATGATGCCGCCGGAGATGGTCTTGGCCACCTCGGTGGAGAGGAAGGCGCCGACGAGGTTGAGGATCGCGGCGAGCGTGACCGCCGTCTTCGGTTTGATGGCCCCGGTCGCGATCGGGGTGGCCATGGCATTGGCCGTATCGTGAAAGCCATTGGTGAAGTCGAAGAACAGTGCCAGTGCGATGACGAGCACGACGACGAAGATGATTTCCACTAATCGACCTTGGGTGTAGACACTATTCGGACCGTGGATGATGCAGCTGACGGCCAGCCATCACTATCCCGCAGAAGTCTACCCACAGATTCAACTGCTCTTCACCCGCAATTCGACCCTACTCCACCTCATTCACCTTTTGTTCACTTTTGACGTGCGCAAACGGGCCCCGCCCGGGAATGAATGCAATAGCACTCACATTCCGAACGGGGCCCGAACACAGCAATCCCCTCGCCGAGGCGGCGCTCCACCTCCCGCAGTCATCCGCGGAAACCGCGGCCGATCGATCCGCGGAAACCGCGGCGTGACCTCGCCGAGGCAGCGCCTCCTTCAAACGCGTCGAATCTACTCTTCGACGTACCGATCCGCGACCTCGAGCGCCCGATCCAGGGCGGCGAGCCCGAAGCGGACGTCGTCGTCAGGGGTGTTGAGCGGCGGCACGACGTGGATCCGGTTGAAGTTCGCGAACGGCAGCACGCCTTCGGCCTTGAGCGCTGCGATGACCTCGTTCATCTCCGGCGAGCTGCCTCCGTAGGCGGCCAGCGGCTCCTTCGTCGTCCGGTTCTTCACGAGTTCGACGGCCCAGAAGCAGCCCATTCCGCGCACATCTCCGACCGAAGGGTGACGCTCTGCGATCTCGCGCAGCCCCGGTCCGATGATGTCCTCGCCGAGGCGGTCGGCATTGGCCACCATTCCTTCGGTCTCCATCGCGGTGATCGTCGCAACCGCTGCCGCGCAGGCGAGCGGATGCCCCGAATAGGTCAGTCCGCCCGGGTAGGCCCGGTCGCGGAAGGTCTCGAAGATCGCTTCGGAGATCGCGACTCCGCCGAGCGGAACGTATCCGGAGTTCACCCCCTTGGCGAAGGTGATGAGGTCAGGGGTCACGTCCCAGTGGTCGCCGGCGAACCAGGCACCGGTGCGACCGAAACCGGCCATCACCTCATCGGCGATGAAGACGATCCCATACTTCGCCGTCAGCTCGCGCACACCGGCGAGGTACCCGGCCGGCGGGGCGTAGATCCCCGCGGTGCCCGGCACGGTCTCGAGGATGAGCGCCGCGATGTTGCCAGGGCCTTCGAGCGTGATCATGTCCTCGAGGTGGGCCAGCGCCCGCTGCGTCTCCTCATCCTCGGACGTCGAATTGAAGTACGACCGGTAGGGATAGGCGGGCATGAAGTGGACGATGCCCTCAGCGGAGTAGTCGTTGGCGAACCTGCGCGGGTCACCGGTGACGTTGACGGCCAGCTGAGTGCCGCCGTGGTAGCTGCGATAGGCCGAGAGCACCTTCGTCCGCCCCGTATGCAGGCGGGCCATCCGGATTGCGTGCTCATTGGCGTCGGCTCCGCCGTTGGTGAAGAACACGTGGTCGAGGTCGCCCGGCGTACGTTCGGCGATGAGCCTGGCCGCCTCGGAACGAGCGTCGTTGACGTGCTGCGGAGCGATCGTGCACAGCTTGCCCGCCTGCTCCTGGATGGCCGCGACGACGCCCGGATGCTGGTGTCCGATATTCGTGTTCACCAGCTGCGACGACATATCGAGCAGCTTCCGGCCCTCACCGTCCCAGACATAGGGGCCGGCGGCGTCGACGATCGTCATCGGGTCGAACGGACCCTGCGCCTGCCAGGAATGGAAGACATGGGCGCGGTCGAGTTCATAGGCACGCCTGCCGGCCTCGATCCGGTCGGCGTCGATCCCGCCCGCAGCGATCCGCTGCGAGTCGGTGCGTTCGGTGCCCGCGCCGTCAGCGTCGAGGTGCGATTGCGTGAGCGGGGAATCCGCGGTGGTGGTCATGGCTGCTCCTTCGCCGAGGTGGTTCGTCGTTGTGTGCTCATGTGTCCTGATCAGGGGCTCCGACCGGACCGATTCAGTCGTTGGTCGGGAAGCCGAGGTTGAGTCCGCCGTGGCTGGGGTCGAGCCAGCGGGAGGTCACGACCTTGCCGCGGGTGAAGAAGTGGACTCCTTCGTCTCCGTAGGCGTGGGTGTCGCCGAACAGCGAGTTCTTCCACCCGCCGAAGGAGTAGTAGCCGACGGGCACGGGGATCGGCACGTTGATGCCGACCAAGCCGACTTCCACCTCGTTCTCATATCGGCGGGCGGCGCCTCCGTCATTGGTGAAGATCGCGGTGCCGTTGCCGTACGGGTTGGCGTTGATGAGGTCGAGTCCTTCGTCGTAGCCGGGGACGCGGACGACGGCGAGCACGGGTCCGAAGATCTCGTCGGTGTAGATCGACATCTCGGGTGTGACGTGGTCGAAGAGGGTCGGGTTGAGGAAGAATCCCTCAGCCGGGGTGCCTTCGCGGCCGTCGAGGACGACGGCGGCCCCCGCCTCGGCGCCGGCATCGATGTAGCCTGCGACCTTGTCACGGTGGGCGGCGGTGACGAGCGGCCCCATATCGGGTTCGGTCGCGCCGTCCCCGACGCGCAGGGTGCGGGTGCGCTCGGCGATCTTCGCAACGAGCTCATCGGCGATCGATTCGACGGCGACGACCACGGAGATCGCCATGCACCGTTCACCGGCGGCACCGTATCCGGCGTTGACCGCGGCATCGGCGGCGAGGTCGAGATCGGCATCGGGCAGGACCAGCATGTGGTTCTTCGCCCCGCCGAGCGCCTGGACGCGCTTGCCGGCGGCGGTGCCGTTCTCGTAGACGTACTTCGCGATCGGGGTCGATCCGACGAAGGACACCGAGGCGACCTGGGGGCTCTCAAGGATCGTGTCGACTGCTTCCTTGTCACCGTGGACGACGTTGAAGACGCCGTCGGGCAACCCCGCTTCCTTCCACAGTTCGGCGATCCAGTTCGCCGCCGTCGGATCCTTCTCCGAAGGCTTGAGCACGACGGTGTTACCGGCGGCGATGGCGACGGGGAAGAACCACATCGGCACCATGGCGGGGAAGTTGAAGGGCGAGATGATCGCGGAGACACCGAGCGGCTGACGCAGCGAGTGGACGTCGATCTTCGTCGAGGCGTTCTCGGTATGGCCGCCGCGGAGGTGGCCGGCGATGCCGCAGGCGAATTCCACGACCTCCTGACCGCGGGCGACTTCGCCGAGGGCGTCAGAGACGACCTTGCCGTGCTCGGCGGTGATGATCTCGGCCAGCTCCTGCTTGCGCGCATTGAGCAGCTCGCGGAAGGCGAACATGACGGAAGTCCGGCGAGCCAGCGAGGTGTCGCGCCAGGCGGGGAACGCCTCGGCGGCGGCTGCGATGGCGGATTCGACGGTGGCCTGCGAAGCCAGCGGAACCTGACCTGTGACCTTTCCGGTGGCGGGATTCGTGATGTCGCCGAGGCGGCCGTCGGCCTCGGCGGGAACGTCGCGTCCGTTGATCCAGTGGGAGATGGTGGGCATTGAATGTCCTTCGTCGTCGATGGTTCTGCTGGTTCCATCCTCAGCCCCGCCCACCCGATCCTGGAAGTAGCAAACTGTCAAGAATTTCCGCTGTCGATTTACACTGTGTCAATGAACTCATCGACTCAGTCAGGCACGGGATCGCTGAGCATCGCCGGGCTGCTCGAATTCGCGGAGATCTCCCGCGCGGCACCGACGGTCCTCGCCGGTGCCGAGGAGCTGGCACGGACCATCCGCTGGGTCCACATCGCCGATTCCGAGCACGTCGAACGCTTCCTCGAAGGCGGGGAGCTCGTGCTCACAACGGCCACGACCTTCCGTCGCTCGCCGGAGGCGATGGCTGAGTTCTTCGACCAGTTGGAGCGGGCCGGCGCGGCCGGAACGATCGTCGAGCTCGTCGATGCCGATTCCGCCCCCGATGCGGAGGCCGAAGCTGTCGTCCGGGCGGCCGCCGCGGGGCGCAGCCTGCCCGTCGTCGTCCTTGCACAGCGGGTCAAATTCGTCAGGATCACAGAGCTCGCTCACCGGCATCTTCTGGCACAGCAGATCTCTCAGCTCGAACACGCGCAGGAGATCCATGAGACGTACACGCAGCTGAGCCTCGATCGGGCGGGAGCACAGACGATCGTCGACCGCACGGCAGAGCTGCTGGGAACGGCCGTTGTCCTCGAGGACGTTGCGCATCGAGTTCTCGCGCACTCCGGCAGCGGATCGCAGGCGTTGGCGCAGAAGTGGATGGACCTTGTCACCGGAGCGGCCACGGCACCCGGTGTCGAGAATTCGGCGAAGTGGCGGCAGACCCCGGTCGGTCTGCGCACCCGCAGGTGGGGGCGCCTCGTTGTGCCGGGAGCCGCCGAGTCGGTCGCCGCACTCGATCAGATCATCGAACGCGCCGGAGAGGCGCTGACCCTGACCCGTATGGCCGACCGTGACGAACAGGACCTGCTGCTGCAGGCTCAGAGCGGTCTGATCAGGGAGATCACGGACTCCGAAGGGCTTGATGAGCGTGCGGCGCTGGAACGCGCCAGGTCTCTCGGGTTCGCACCCGCTGCGGGCGCCGAGCTGTTACCGGTCGTCGTCCGGATCGACCGGGAGCCCGACACCGATCCGACTCGAGTGCAGCTGCAGGAGCGCGGCCTGACGCAGGAGATCGCCTCTGTCGCAGCGCGTCTGAACCAGTGCCTGCTCATGACGAGCCTGCAGTCGGGTTCGTTCGGGTTCGTCCTGGCGCCGGCTCATGGGAGCAGCCGACGAGTGCCCCGCAGCGACGACGCCGATGACCGTCTCAGCCGGATACTCGGCGAACTCGAGGGATATGCGGCGAGCTGGGTCGTCGGGGTCGGACGGAGCAGCACCTCGCTGCTGCGCGCAGTCGCGGGCCTTGAGTCCGCCTCCCATGTCGCCGAGGTCGCGTCGACTCTCGATGTCCGTGAGCGCTCGTTCTATCGATCGTCGAACGTCCGCATCCGCGGGCTGCTGTCTCTGCTCGCCGAGGACTCGCGGCTCCGCGCCTTCGCGGAGGGCGAGCTCGGACCGTTGCTCGGTGACACGAGCAGTGGTGTCGGGCGCCGGGACGGGGTCCCGAATTCCCCCTCGGAGTCCGCAGACGGGGAACTGCTCGAGTTCCTCGAGCTCTACCTGGCCCACGGAGGGAACAAATCGGCGATGGCGCGGGCCGGACATCTGTCCCGGCCCGCGCTCTACGCACGGATCACGCGGCTGCAGGACCGCCTCGGCGTCTCACTCGATGATGCGGAGTCGCGCACGGCTCTGCATGTGGCGCTGCTGTGGTGGCGGATGCACGGCTGAGGTCCGAGCCGTTCTGCCGGATCGACGACCCCGAACTGCACCCGCCGGCTCAGTCGGATGCTCAGGCGACTCGCGCATACTCCCCTGCCCGCAGCTTCTGCCAGTAGTCGTCGAAGTCTCCGCGGATGACCTTCGCGAGAAGGTAGAGTCCGATGCCGTTGCAGATGGCAGGCAGGAAGAACACCGAATCGGTGAAGATGATGACCGGTCCCAATGACACCGATGCTCCGATGACGGTGAAGCAGAGGAAGACGATCTTGTAGACGTTCTCTGCGGACTTCCGGTCGCCGAAGAGGTAGCCGAAGCCCTTCATGCCGTAGAAGGTGTTGCTGAGCACCGTGGAGAAGGCGAAGAGGACCACGGCGACGGCCAACACGTACGGGAACCAGTCGGCAACGGTGGCGAACGACTGAGAAGTCAGAGTCACGCCGCTGACGGTGTCGGGGTCGGAGACCTTCCAGACTCCGGTGATGACGACGACGAGTGAGGTCATCGTGCACACGATCACGGTGTCGACGAAGGGTTCGAGCGAGGCGACGAAGCCTTCGGTCTGCGGTCGGTTCGTCCGCACGGTCGAGTGTGCGATAGGAGCATCGCCGACACCGGCAGAATTCGAGTACGCCGCGCGCTGGAAGCCGACGATGAGAGACCCGATGACGCCGCCGGCAACGCCCTGCGGGTTGAAGGCTCCGCTGAGGATCTCGCCGATGGCCTGCGGGATCGCGGTGAAGTTCGCGGCGAGGACGATGAGGCAGCCGACGATGTAGAGGATCGCCATCGCGGGGACGAGGACGCCTGTGACCTTGGCCAGAGACTGGATGCCGCCGATGATGACGAGTCCCGTGATGACGGCTAGGATCACCCCGAGCAGCCAGCGGTTGTCCGACAGCCACGTGCCGAAACTTCCGTCACCAGAGACCTCGACGAGTTGGGCAACGGCCTGATTCGTCTGGAAGGCGTTGGTGCCCAGCGCCGCAAGCATCATGAAGAACGCCCACAACGCGGCGAGGACCTTACCCAGTCTGGCCTTGCCGATTTCAGCCAAGCCGTCGCGCAGGTAGTACATCGGCCCGCCCGAGGTCGTTCCATCGGCATGGACGCGACGGTACTTGACCGCCAGAAAGCATTCGGCCATCTTCGTCGACATAGCGAAGAAGCCTGCGACGATGAGCCAGAAGGCGGCGCCGGGTCCGCCGATGCTGATTGCCACAGCGACTCCGGCGATGTTGCCCAGCCCCACGGTCGAGGACAGGGCGGTGGCCAGGGCCTGGAAGTGGCTGACTTCGCCGACGGCGTCGGCAGTGGTGAAGCGCCCGCGGACAAGATCGATGGCGTGCTTCATCCCGCGGACGTTGAGGAACTTCAGCCACAGGGTGAAGAAGACGCCGAGCGTCACGAGCCACAGCACGATGATGGGGACTTCGGTGCCGAAGATCGGCAGCGGGAAGAACACGACGGATTCGACCGCCTCGGCGAAGGGCTGGAAATGCTATTCGAGGAAAGCGTCGATCCCCGCACCGGGGGCGGCGGATGCCTGGATGCTCATGGGACAACCACCACCGGCACGGGAGCGTGGCGCACGAGGCGGTCGACCGTTGATCCGAAGATCGCATTGCGCAGGTGGGATTCGCCCGTGCGAGCGACGACGATCATGTCGTAGTCCCCGCTCTGCCCCAGGTCCGCGAGCACCTCTGACGGTCGCCCGTGCAGGACCTTGGAGACGAGTTCGATCTTGTCCAGGTGCCCCTCGGACTCGGCCCAGTCGGTGATCGGGTCGAGGGTCTCGGCCTTGGCACGGTCTCGTTCGAGGACCACCTGCCCGGCGCGTGATTCGTTCTCGACAGTGGTCGGGAAGGCGAACTTCGACCAGTAGACGACATGGGCGATGGCGACTCTGCCTCCGGTCAGTGCTGCACGCTCGATGGCGAACCTCGCCGCTCTGACTGAATCCTGACTGTGGTCGATGCCGACCAATAGCGATTCCATGCTCACTCCCTGTCTCTTCGTCGAACACCGACGCCGAGCAGCTTCGCCCCGGCGTCCAGGTCAAGGAACCGATAGACAGTTTGTCATACAATCAATGGAGTGACCAGAGGATGAAGCGAAATGGAGGAATCACCCAGCGTCCGCCCGAGATTCACCAAGACACACGGGAACTCAGAGAAATACAGGCATGACACGACCAGGCATCCAGACAGGAGGGGCCAGGTGACAGGAAGCGCAGCCAGATCTCTGCACTGTCAGACGCCTCTCGATTGTCCGACAACGATTGGCTGGATCAATCAGCCATGTGAAGCGGATACTGCGGCTTCAGAGCAGGAGTCGGGCACTGCAGGCACAGACAGAGCAGGCATCCTGCGACCCCGCGAACTCGACTCGACTTCGGCCGCAGCGCAGGCCGAAACACGAGCCTGCAGCGCAAGTACCGCCGCGGCACATGACGCGCCGAGAACATGCAGCGCGAGCGCGGCCGCGGCGCAGTTCAGTCGAGGAGGGAGCGGATCGTGTCGGTGATGGGGATGCCGCGTTCGGCCGCCTCGGCGCGGTTGGCATAGCGACGATCGCCGGGCTGACGATCCATGCCGGCGTCGCGGAGCATATCAACGAATTCGCGAACCCGCCCCAGATAGGCGTCGTTTCCGCCGCGTTCGGGATCGATGACGATGAAGAGCTGGCCGGTGCGGAATGTGTGCGCACCCTCGGGGGCCTCGGCGTCGATCTCATAGGTGAAGGCACCGCCGGTCAGGCCGGCCGCCAGCGTTTCGATCATGAATGACAGCAGCGCGCCCTTATGTCCGCCGATGGGGCGGATGCCGCCGCCGTCGAGGATGGCGTTCGGATCCGTGGTATCCGCACCGGTCGAGTCGACCCCGGTGCCGACGGGAACCTCTTTGCCTTCCGCGCGCAGCAGCTGCAGGTCCCCATGGGACATCGACGAGGTGGAGAAGTCGAAGACCACTGGATCCGCATCGGCGACGGGGGTCGCGAAGCCGAAGGGGTTCGTGCTGAAGACCGGCCGTGTCGCTCCCTCGGGGACGACGGCGAGCTTGCCGCTGGCGATCATCCCCATCGCCACCCGCCCCTCGCGGGCGAAGGACTCCAGATCGGGCCACAGGGCGCTGAAGTGGTGGGAGTTGCGCAGGGCGATGACCGCAACGCCGGTATCGCCCAGCGCCTGGTCGATCTCCGGCCGCGCCTGGGCCAGGGCGGGCTGGGCGAAGCCGTTGCGCCCATCGATGCGGATATAGGAGGGACCGGCGACGTCGACGCTCGCCTCCGCGACGCCATCCGCCCAGCCGCGCGTCAGCGAGTCGAGGTAGCCGGCCACCCGGAAGACTCCGTGGCTGAGAGTGCCGTCTCGTTCGCAGGTGGCGCAGTTGGCTGCCAGCACCTTCGCGACCGACGGCGAGGCGCCCGCGGCGGTGAGTCTGGATTCGATGGCCGCGACGAGGTCGTCAAACGAGATCCGGTCATCGCCCGAGACTCCCCTGGCCGAGCCGTCCACTGCGCTCGCATTCATTCAAGCGCCCCTCCCACGTCACCACACGTGACGTTGATTGTCTGACAAATTACCGCCATATTGAGAGCGGCACCCTCAATGTAACTGTTCTGCGTCAAATTGTCCCACATGTGTCGCAAATCACGAACAGCCGCTATAGAGTGAATTGTATGACACTTGACGGTCAGAGGTGTCGCTTCGCACCGACGCGAAGTCCCGTCGATACATCCGGCACCCTGGTCCGATGACCGTACCGGGGCATGACAAAGAGAGACAACGATGTCCAAAACCAGTCAGATCATCATCGCCATCGTCGGGGTTATAGTCCTCGCGCTCGCCGGTGGCTACTTCGGAGCCGGCTTCCGCTCCGGTTCCGGAGCCGGTGGCACCGAAAACGGTGCGTGGATCCAGAAGATCAAAGACCAGGGCGAGCTGCGGGTCGGCATCGCCTCGGCACCGCCGATGACCGGTGAGCAGAAAGACGGGAAGATGGGCGGTCCCAACGTCCTGCCGCTGCAGAATCTCGCCAAGGAGATGGGTGTGAAATTCACTCCGGTGGCAGCCGAGTGGTCGAAGATGGTCTCTGGTCTCCAAGCCGATCGCTTCGACGTCGGCGCCTACCTCGACGCCACCTCGGAGAGGTCGCTGGCCATTCAGTTCACCGATCCGGTCTACACCTATGAGGGGGTGTGGATCGTCAAGGCCGACTCCGGTCTCAAATCCACCGAAGACATCGTGGATTCGGGCAAGGGCGTCGCCGTGGCCACCGGCACCTCGTACGAGCGACGGGTCGAGGACCTCAAGGTCGACATCGTCAATGCCGAGGCGATCCCGCAGTCGATCAGCGCGATGGAGGCCGGGCGTGCGGTTGCGGCATTCGGCGATCTCCCGACTCTCGCCGACGCCGCCCAGAAGAACAAGTCCCTGAAGATCGTGCGTCCCAAGCCGGTCATCTTCAAGAGCGACTCGAACTACGGGGTCAGCCCTGACATCGACAGCCGATCGCTGCAGGTGATCAACATTGCGATCCAGAATGCGAAGAACGACGGCTCCTTCCAAGCCGCTCTCGACAAGGCCGGCGTTGTGGACCCCAACGAACTCGGCGATCTCGAGATGAAGTGATGAAGAGGTTCGACGAGGAGTCACAATGAACTATCAATTCGACTGGTCTGTCGTCACCAACAACTTCCCTCGGCTGCTCGAGGGGCTTGTGCTCACCCTGGAGATCGCAGTCATCGTCATCGCGCTGAGTATGATCCTGGCGATCCCGGTGGCATTCCTGCGGATGTCGAACATCGAAGTGGTCCGCTGGCTGGCTCAGCTCTACATCGAAATCTTCCGCTGTACGCCGCTGCTCGTCCAGCTGTTCTGGGTCTACTACGCCCTTCCGACACTGACGGGCATCACCATCCCCGGTACGATCTCAGCCGTCATCGCCCTCACCCTCAACCTCACCGCTTTCATGGCCGAGGCCTATCGAAGCGGATTCCAGGCGGTGCCGCCTGAACAGGTCGAGGCGGGTAAGATGCTCCGGCTCTCCAGGTTCCAGCAGATTCGGTACATCATCGTGCCGCAGGCACTCAAACAGCAGCTGCCGGTGATCCTCTCGCTCAACATCTCGCTGTTCAAGGACACGGCCCTGGTCTCGACCATCGCCGTCGCCGATCTCATGTTCACGGCGAACAAGATCTCGACCGAGTCGTACCGGGCACTCGAGATCCTCACCGTGGCGGCGCTGATGTACTTCCTCATCGCGTTCCCGGCATCGCTCATCCTCAGCAAGATCGAACGGAATCTCATGGTCGGAAGCAGCGTCAGGAAGAAGAAGGGACTTGCAGTGCAGATGATGCCCGGCGGGAAAGTGAAGGTGAAGCCATGAATGAAGTCGCACCTGCGAATGCGGGTTCTACCCAGGCCGACGACGGCCAGACGAACGCCGCTCGCGCACATGCGGGAAGAGCGATCTCGGCGAACATCGGCGATGTGCTCGTCTCCTGCCGCGGTCTGCGCAAGAGCTTCGGCGATCGGGAGGTGATGAAGAGCATCGACTTCGATATGCGAGCGGGCGACATCACCGTCATCATCGGCCGTTCGGGTTCGGGGAAGTCGACTCTGCTGCGCGCGATCGCCGGCCTGACGGATCCGGACGACGGCGAGATGACATTCGACGGCGAGGTGGTCTTCTCAGAGCAGAAGCGGACACCAGCATGGAAGCAGGTCGACTCCCATGTGGGAATGATCTTCCAGAGCTACACATTGTGGCCCCATATGGACGTGCTCAAGAACCTCACGCTGGCGCCGAGGAAGCGACTCGGCATGTCCGAGAGCGAATCTCTCGAACGCGCCAAGAAGGCACTTGCCGAGGTGGGGATGTCCGATCACATCCGGTCGAAGCCCGTCCAGCTCTCCGGTGGTGAGCGCCAGCGTGTGGCGATCGCCAGGGCGCTGATGATGCAGCCGAAGCTGCTGCTCTGTGACGAGATCACCTCGGCGCTCGATCCGCCGGTCGCCGCCGAGGTCCTCGACGTCCTCCGCCGGCTCAAGGAAGAAGAAGGCATCGCCGTCGCGCTCGTCACCCACGACATGGCCTTCGCCTCGAAGGCCGCTGATCGTGTGGTGTTCTTCCATGAAGGGGAGATCGCGGTGAATGCGACGCCGGACGACGCTTTCAACCACACCGAAGACCCCGAACTGAAGAAGTTCGTCGAAGCGGTGCGGTTCTGACCCACAGCATGGGGCCCCGGGACCGATCGGTCCCGGGGCCTCATGTGTGCCGGTCGGGCAGGCTGCCGATGAACCGAAGTCAGCGCACGTAGTCCGCGCCTGTGACGTCGATCGTCGACCCGGTGAGGTGACGGGCCCGGCCGGAAGCGAGGAAGGCAACGAGTTCGGCCACATCCTCAGGAGGGGTGACCTCGCGCAGCGGCAGACCTGCCAGCACCTCGTCCGATACGGCGCCGGCCGCCAGTCCGGTGTCGACCCAGCCCGGTGCGATGGCATAGGCACACACGCCGAGGTGGCCGTACCCTCGCGCGATCCCCTTCGTCAGGCTGAGCAGGCCGGCCTTGGCCGCACCGTAGGCCAGATGTTCGGCATCGTCGCCGCGGTGGGCCGAGCGGCTCGTCATATTGATGATCGCTCCCCCACCGTGGTCGGCGAAGTCGAGCAGCGCCTGCCGGCAGAGGTCGGCAGCAGACAGGAGGTTGAGCTGCAGGTTCGCGTCCCATCCCCTGGCCCACGCATCGCTCCCTGCGGCTCGGTTGTCCTCCGCCTCGAGGGGTGAGGCGATCCAGGCACCGGCGTTGTTGACCAGAGTGTCGATGCCGCCCATCGCCGAGGATGCTGCGGCCCAGATCTCGGTCGCCGCTTCCCGATCGGATAAGTCGCCGTGGACGAGGTGGACCCGCTCGCCGAGCTCGGCGGCGAGCGCTGTGGCACCGGCTTCGTCGGAATTGAAGTGGACGGCCACCTCGGCGCCGTCACGGTGGACGGTACGGGCGATCGCGGCGCCGATCCCCTTCGATGCGCCGGTGACGAGGATGCGTCGACCGGTCAGTGCTCCCGCGCTCATGATCCCACCTGCTGAGCGCCGGCGATCTCGATTGCGGCGCCGGAGATGAAGGACGCTCGGTCGCTGAGCAGGAAGGTCGTGAGTTCGGCGACTTCGCTGGGGCGGCCCAGCCGTCCCAGCGGGATCGTCGAGGCGAGTTCTGATTCGGCGATTCCATTGTCGTCGAGTTTCTGCTGGAGCATCGGGGTGAGGATCTCACCGGGGCAGATCGAGTTCGCCCGCACTCCCTGGGCCCCGAAGTCCACGGCGAGGCTGCGGGTCAGCGAGGCGACGGCGGCCTTCGAACTGTTGTACGCGATATGACCGCGAGCCGGCTGCAGCCCCCACTGTGAGGCGATGTTGACGATCGCACCTGACTCGGCGGCGATGAGAGAGGGCAGTGCCGCGCGGCACAGTCGCATCACCGCGTCGACGTTGACTCCGAACGTCACCGCCCAGTCGTCGTCATCGACTTCGAGCAGATCTCCTCGGCGCATCACTCCGGCGCAGTTGACCAGTCCGTCGATCTCTCCGAGACTCTCGCCGACCTCGGCGATGAGTTCCGAGCAGGCCTGCGGCTCGGTGAGATCCGCAATGAACGGGGTGATCGCCTCGGCGGGGAGGCCGTCCTCGGGACCGATCGCGGCCTCGATCCGATCAACCGCGGCAACAAGCGCTCCCTGCCTGGCGCAGGCGGCCGCGATGGCTGAGCCGATGCCGCCGGCAGCGCCGGTGACGATGACTCGTCGACCCTGCAGTTCCATGTTCTCTCCTCAGTTCTCGAATGTGGGTGCGGATACGGTGGTGCCTTCGCTCCAGATGTCGCCGACGGTGTAGCCGAGCGGGAACGGGTCATCGGTCTCGAGGACGAGCTGCTGGAATCCTGTGATCCAGCCGCGCCCGGTGATCGAGGGGATCACGGCCGGCAGTCCGCCGATCTCGGTCTCTTCCTTCACCACTGCGGTGAAGGTCGTGCCCATCATCGATTCGTGGACGAAGCGCTGGCCGACGGGCAGCTCGCCGCGGGCGTGCTTGGCCGCGACCCGACCGCTCGTCCCGGTTCCACAGGGCGAACGGTCGAGCGTCCCGGTCCACGTGCTCGGGTCGTCGAGGTCGACGACGCCGTTGGGCAGGACGACCGCGTTGCGTCCATCCGTGCCCGCGGTACGGGCCGGGCCGTGGATCATCGGCAGTCCGATCGAGTCGATCTCGGGGATGAGCGGATGGCTGACCTCGAACGTCTCGTTCGCCGCCTGCCGCATCACGCTGGCAGCGCGGATGATCTCCTTCGCGTTGGCCGGATCGAGGTCCACGCCGAGGTGGTCCGCCGAGGTCTGCACGTAGAACTGTCCGCCGAAGACGATGTCGACGGGGATCGTCCCATAGCCGGGCACCTCGAGGGGCAGGTCGAGCCCGTGGACGAAGGCCGGGACGTTGTCGAAGGTGACCGACTTCGCCCTGCCCGCCTCCACCTCGGCGCGGACCGTGACGACACCGGCAGCAGTGTCGACCCGCAGTTCGGTGACGGGTTCGGTGACGTCGACGGCTCCGGTCTCGACGAGCGCCGTGACGGTGCAGATGAGGTTCGACCCCGACATCGGTTTGAACCCGCCCTGTTCCATGACGATCATCCCGAAATCGCAGCTCGGGTCCGTCGCAGGTACGACGATCGGCGAGCACAGGCCGGGATAGCCGCGGGGTTCGTGCAGGATGAGGGTGCGGAAGTCGTCGAGATGCTCTTCGCAATAGCGCAGCTTCTCGGCCATCGTCGCACCTTTGACCCGCAGTCCCGAGCTGATGAGCACTCGTCCGGGTTCACCGGCCGCGTGAACGTCGACGGCCTGGATGAGCTGTCTGTTCTTCACTGTTCCTCGTCTCTGCGTCTGTGCGCGGGCTTCAGCCCACGACTTCGACGCCGGCGCTGCGGAGCAGACCGCGGAACTCATCGACGAACTCCTCGGCCAAGGGCAGGATCGGAGAACGGGTCGGGCCGGCGTCGACGCCGACGAGTGCCGTCCCTGCCTTGATGGCGCCAGCATAGTTGTGCGACTCGAGGAAGACACAGATCGGATTGATCTTCTCCCACAGCTTCCGACCCCGATCGAGGTCCTTATTCACGACGACCGCCTCGTAGAGTTCGGAGCAGAGGCCGGGAACGACGCTCGCGGCTCCCCAGACTCCTGCTTCTGCACCGAGGGCGAAGGCGGCGAAGGTCAGAGTGTCCCAGCCGTTGAGGGCTTGGATGTCAGCCGCCTGCCCGTAGCGGACCTCGGTGAACTTCGGGAAGTCCCCGCCGGTGTCCTTATAGCTGGTCACACCGGTGCGACGACCGAGTTCACCCAGCTGCTCGGCGCTGAGCTCCACCCCGGTCGCCGCTGGGATGTTGTAGTACATGATCGGGATGTCGACCGCCTCGGTGACGGCCGCATAGTGGGCGATGAGCGCATCGAAATCGGGGGCGTCGTAGAAGGGCGGGACGATCATCACAGCGTCGGCTCCTGCGTCCTTCGCGTCCCGGGTGAGTTCGATCGTCTCCGCTGTGCTCAGGGCGCCGGTGCCGGCGACGACGGGCACGCGTCCCGCGGCTGCTTCGATGTAGGCCCGGTTGGAGGCCTTGCGTTCCGCGACGGTCAGGGAGGTGAATTCCCCGGTGGATCCGCCGGGCACGAGTCCGTGGACTCCATTGCCGACGATATGGTCGACCTGTCGGCGAATGCCTTCGGTGTCGATCTCGGACCCATCTGCGGTGAAGGGGGTGACGACGGCGGCCAAGACGCCGGTGAACTGCTGTGTGGTCATGGGGCTTTCCTGTTCTGTTCGGGCACGAGTGGTGCGGGTGGTGAGCGGGTGCGGCTCGGGTGGCCGTCCGGTGTGGGTTCAGAATCGGTTCGGGGACACCCGGGCGAGAAGTTCGTCGGGCAGGGTCGAGCTTCCGTCCGTCATGAGCCCGGCGAGCAGGCGGGCGGATCCGGGTGCCAGTGTCAGACCGAGCATCGAGTGTCCGGAGTTGATGTAGGCATTCTGCGCCGATCCGAGACGTCCGATGACGGGGAGGCCGTCCGGGGTCATGGGACGCGAGCCTGCCCACGGGGTCTGCTCACCGTCGCCGTCGTCCCAGTCACGGAAGGCTTCCTGCGCGGACCGGCGGATGGCGCCGACGCGGATGTCGTTGACTCGGTCGTCCTTGCTTCCGAATTCCATGGTTCCGGCCAAGCGGAGCATGCCGTCCAGCGGAGTGACTGCGACGCGAGCGTCTTCGAGTGTCAGGGAGGTGCGCAGTCGGATGGGGGCCGGCGAGTAGTCGATGCTGTACCCCTTGCCCGAGTAGATCGGGATCTTCTGACCAAGGCCTGCGGCCAGCGCACCGGAGGGGACTCCGGCGGCGATGACGATGGCGTCGGCATCGATGACCTCGGCGTCGGTCGTGACGACGGCGGTCACGACATCGCCGGAGCGGACGAAGCGCTGCACTCGCGTGTCTTCGCGCACGACCACACCGAGGTCGGCCAGTTTCGCCAGCAGGCCCGCGGTCAGGGAGTCGGGTTCGATCTGCCGGTCGGCAGAGAAGAAGAGTCCGTGGCGGATCCGATCGCTCAATGCCGGTTCGGCTTCGCGCACCTCATCATCGTGCAGACGCTGCGGATGGTGGCCCGCGGCTTCGAAGACGGGCAGGCTTGCGCAGTGTTCGTCGAAGCGTTCGCGGGTTTCGAAGGCCAGCAGCACTCCGCGGTCGTGCATTTCGAAATCGATGCCCTGCCGCTGGTATTCGTCGAAGAGGTCGTTCGCATCCTCGCCGAGGCGCAGGTGGAGGTCGAGTCCGGCGTCGAAATCGCGTGCATTGCAGTGCCGGGCCATCTGCAGCAGGAACTTCAGATACCCGGGAGCCAGGGACGGCTTGATCGACAGCGGGCTGTCGGGCCTGAGCATCCAGCGGATGCCCTGCAGGAGAACTCCCGGCGCCGGGACCGGCGTGCTCTCGGCGATGGCGATCTTCGCCGCGTTGCCGTGGGAGGCACCGGCGCCGCAGCGTCCGGCCTCGATGACGGTGACGTCGTGCCCGCGCTGTGCCAGTTCGTATGCGCTGGTCAGCCCGACCACGCCGCCTCCGATGATGACAGTCTTCATCCGGTCCCCTCCATTGGTCTCCCGAGTCGGCGGATCCTCGACCGACTCAGACGCCGGCATCACCGCTTGCATTTACATTGTATGACAATCTCTTGAGGAATACGCTACGCAGAGTTTGTGAGATCGTCAATGCCTCTCACCTCTGTGAATGATGGGCATTCTTCGGGTGATCCCCGGGCAGGGCGGGATCGAGGTGCGGCGGGGACGATCCACGGCGTGACAGAAGCGGTGGGGTCGCTTCAGAAGGTGCAGAGTCGTGCGGGGCCATCGGCGCCGAAAAACAGGGCCCAGCTGCAGCGGTGCTGCTGAGCCGCCTCGGCGAGCTTCAGCTGTGGTCGGTGGGGCTCAGCCTTGGTCGGTGGAGCTCAGCCCTGGTCAGTGGAGCCGGAGACGAGGAGCGCGAGTTCCTGGGCGCTGTCCATCGTGTGGACGTCGAGTGCTGTGCGGATGCGGGCACGGTCGCCGCTGCGGATGGCGCGCATGAGCGCGGCGTGGATGGCGTGTGCGCGGCCGGAGTCGCGCCTGGTGAACTGATCGTAGGCGAGGATGATCGTCATCTGGGCTTCGACGACGGGCCAGATGCGCATGAGCAGATAGTTGTCCGCCGCTTCCCAGATGCCGCGGTGGAATCGGATGTGCGCCTCGTGGACGGCGAGCGGGTCGGCCGCAGTGCTCTCGCTCTCGAAGCGCTTCCAGATCTCCTCCAGGCGAGCCATGCGCCCGCCCGTGGGATCGTCGAGGATCTCGTCGATGGCTTCGCTGTCGAGCGCCACGCGGACACGGGCGATCTCGAGCATCGAGTCGACTTCGATGTTGGACACGCGCAGGCCCCGGTAGGCCTCCTGGATGAGGAAGCCGTCGCGCGCCATCTGGTTGAGTGCCTCACGGGCTGTCGGCCTGCTGACCTCGAGCGACGAGGTCAGGTCCGCTTCGATGATCCGCTGGCCGGGCATGAGCTCGCCGAGCACGATGCGGCGTTTGATCTCGTCGATGACGCGCTGGCGACGTTCGGTGTTCGAGGCGGGCGGGCGCGCGGCAACTCGGTCGGCCGAACGGTCGGCGGAGCGGTCGTCAGAGCGCGAGGCAACCCGGTCGGACCGATTGCCCTCGGTCTTTGCGCTGCCCTTCTCATTGCCTGCGGCCGCCGCCATCGTCAGACCGCCTCAGACCGTGAGGATGCGGCCGGTGACGTTGCCCTCGATCGAACGCACGAAGGCATTCGCCACCTCTTCGTCGCTCACCGGGGTCATTCCGGCGAAGGCGTCGTGATAGTGCGGGGAGTTCGCGAGCACGTTCGGGCTGACCGCGTTGATGCGGATGCCGCGCGGGAGCTCAGGCGCGGCGGAGATGACGAAGGACTCGACGGCCCCGTTGGCCATGGCAGCAGCCGCAGCGGTCGGCACGGGCTCTCGGCTGAGGACTCCGGTGACGAAAGTGATCGAACCTCCGTCGCTGAGGTGGTCGAGGCCCTGGGTGACGAACTCGATCTGGCCCATCGTCTTCGAGGTGAGCGCCGCGGTGTAGTCCTCGCGGGTGAGTTCAGTGACCGGCTTGAATGCGGCGGCACCGACGGCGACGACGATCGCGTCGACAGTGCCGACGGCCTGCAGCAGGCGGGAGATCGAATCGGGATCCGAGGTATCGACGCCCGGGTCGGTCGAGCGCGTCACGCCGATGACTTCGTGGCCTCGCCGCTCGAGTTCGGCGCGTGCCACGCCGCCGACATGTCCGGCCGATCCCACCAGCAGAATCTTCATCCTGACCTCCTTGCGCTGCTCGGACGATGCGTCGATCGCCTCGTCGTCCAAAGATTTTGTCAGACGTTCTTCGATTGACTGACAATTCCGAGTGTAGGGGATGACACCCTATCCGGCCAGCCTTCGGTCCGACTCAGTCTTCGTAGCGGATCTCGACGCGGCGGTTCTTCGCTCGGCCCTCGGGATCGTCTTTGCCGCTCTTCTCGTTCGATGCGACGGGATCGGACTCGCCGAATCCCTTCGCCGTCACGTCGAGGCCGGATTTCGCCGAGGTGAGCACCTCGGAGACGGCCTTCGCGCGGTCCTCGGAGAGCTTCTTGTTGTAGTCGTCCTCGCCCTTGGAATCCGTGTGACCGCCGACGGTGATCTCCGAGTCCGTCGGCAGATCCTCGGCGAGCTCCTCGATCTTCTTCTTCGCTTCGTCACTGAGCTCGGACGAGTCGAAGTCGAAGAGGATATCGGTGTCGAGGGTGACGACGGTGTCGCCTCCGTCGACCTTGGTGGATTCGAGGTCTTCGATTCCTTTGTCCAGCTCGTCAATCCCCTTGTCGAGTTCGACGATGCTCTCCTCCAGCTTCGACTGCTCGGGGTCGGTGAAATCATCGGGGGTCGGAGTGCCTCTGTCCGCAACGTCCTGTGGAGTCACCGAGTTCGCGGCCGTGGGCAGGGCGGCGATGGCGATGCCGATGGCAAGTACCGCCGCTGTGGAACAGGCAACTGCGAGTCTCACGAGATCTTCGCTTCGGTCACAAGATTCATGCCGTCGACGACCGAGACTTCGACCTCCTGCACGTCTGGCGGCGGGGCCGCGAAGACAGCGAAGGCGTAGTAGGTCTGACCGGGCTTGAACTTCGGCCCCTGAGAGGTGGTCTGTGCCCGATTGACATTGTGCTTGAGCACCTGGTGCTTGCGCAGGTTCCGCGAGTCGACGAGGAACGGATCCCAGGATTCGTCGCCGAGATATCCGTAGAGCCAATCTTCTTCGGTCGAGCTCGAGTTGACGGTGAATCCGAACTGAGCGACGACGGTCTCACCCTGCCGCTTGAGGGCAAACAGGTCGACCTTCAACTTCGCGTCGTCGTCGCCTTCGACGGTGGCGGGGATGTCCTGGGAGGCGATCGGATCGGGCAGATCATTCATATCGAGGCCGGCCGCCTCGGCGGATCCCGCTTCGCCCTTCGCTCCCCCATCCCCGGAATCATCGGATGCCTGCTCCGTCTCCTGCGAACCGGAGTCATCGGTCTTCGACGCGTCCGCGTCGTCCCCGGATGAGCAAGCTGTCAGGGTCACGGCCAGAACGACGGCGGCAGCGGACAGAGCTGTCCTGCGGATGGGGCGCATGGTGGTTTCGGTTCTCCTCGAAGGTCGCCGGAGTCGATCCCGTTCGGGGGCCTCCGGTGGCGGTGGGGACGGACTCATATCACCCTAGCCCGAAGTCGCCCCATATTCACTACAGGCCTTGTCGACTGCGGTGAACCTTCGGTGAACTGGTCGCCCGGTTCGAACCGAATCGGTCACTGGTCGAACCGAACCGTTTCCTGGTCAGCACAGCGAGTCATGCGAAAACCCCCGCGTTCCGCTCGTTTCAGCGATACGCGGGGGTTTCCCGTTGTGCGGAGCCGGTGGGATTTGAACCCACGGTCCCCCTATTGGAGGACTTCACCTTAGCAGGGTGACGCTTTCGGCCGCTCAGCCACGACTCCTTCTTATGCAGCGCCCCGGCCGTCCCATGGAAAACATGTCGACAGACCTGCCAGCACTACGGGTAACAGCCTAAGGGAAAGGAGCCGCCCAGAGCAAAGCGCAGACGATGAGAGTGGGCTTCGTCATAGAATCGACGACCCGCGATCTCCGTAAATTCGGGCCGAACGTCCCGTTTCCCACGCTCCCCCACACCGGAATTCCAGCATTCATCAATGTCCGGGCGTAAAATCAGCGTGATGTGCTTTGCGGTCTGCTCTCCTCTCCTTGCGGGAACACCGGTCGGGACTGCCTGCGTCGGACGACGCTCCCGATGCCGACGGATGAGAACGACGAGCGGGCCGTACTGCACGAGAAGAGAGTTTTGAGGAGTAGACAACTTGCCAGAGTTTCCCCCTGACAAGCACGGACCGAACGGGAACGACCCCGATTCTCCCGCCGCAGGTCGTCGGCTCCGCGCCTCCTCTCGTCCCCGTTTCCGCGGCGACACGGCCGCCAGCGACAATGGCGATTCACCACCGTCGCACTCCCGCCAATCCCCCACCGGCGCATTCGAACCGCGCAGCTCCCGGTCTGATTCCGACCGGCCCCGTCGTTCCCAGTCCGACTCCCGAGGACGATCTTCCCGTGCAGACGTCGGCGACGACGCCTACACCAGTGCCCGTCCCGCACAGCCGAAATCCTCCGCAGCCCCGACCCCGCGTCCGGTCGCCCCGCGGACCCGACGCGAGGCTCGCATGCTGCGTGCCGCAGCCGCCAGCGGAGCTTCCGCAGCCGGCGTTGCCGCCGCCGCAGGATCGAACACTCCTGATGACCCGCACTCCGACACGCCGGGTTCAGCCGATCGCAGGTCAGCCCGCCGAGCCGACCACGATGCCCCGCGCACGTTCGCACGGCAGGACAGGACCGCCTCGGCGAGCGACGACGGCGAAGCCGGCGACTCACCCACCAGCCGCCGCGAAGCACGCGAACGACTCGCCGCCGAAGGCCGTGAGCGCGGCCGCGGTCGCGGTTCTCGCGACCGCACGGCGGCAGCCGACCGCAAGCAGACCGGCGCTCGTGCGGCTGCCGGCGCAGGCGGATCCACGGGTGGCCGCGATACCGAGGCGGCTCGAAACAGCGACTCGGCGGGCCACGGGCCCGCACGGGCGCGCCGGCATTCCTCCCGCCTCGGCGAGACCTTCCCCAGCCTTGTCGGCTGGACCTCGCTGAGCACACTGCTTCCCGGCATCGGGCTGCTGCGCACTCGCTTCCGGCCCGCCGGTCTCTTGGTGTTCGGGCTCTTCGTCCTCACGCTGATCGTCGGACTCATCTATCTGCTGGTCAAGGGACCGGTTCGAGCGGTCGCGACCGTGATTGCCAGCCCGACGACGCTGAACTTCCTCGCCATCGCTGCGGTGCTCGTGGCGGTGATCTGGATCCTCGTGATGGTCGTGTCCCACCTCGGGCTGCGGCGCGGGCACCGATATCGGCCCTGGCAGAACAAGCTTGCCGGCGTCCTCGTCGTCTCCCTGGCACTGATCATCGGCATTCCGCTGGGCGTCGGCTCGGTGTTCGCCCGCGTGCAGTCATCAACGGTGGCCAGCCTCTTCGGCGACAGCACCGGCAAGGCCCACAGCGCTGAGGAACTCTGGGCGGACAAGCCCTATATCAACGTATTCCTCATGGGCCGCGACAACGGCGACGACCGTGAGGGCACCCGCCCCGATACGATGCTCGTGGCCTCGATCGACACGAAGACCGGCAACGCCGCGCTCATCTCCGTGCCCCGCAACCTCGCGTTCCCGATCTTCCCCGAAGGCAGCGAACTCGAGAAGCAGTGGCCCGACGGTTTCCGTCCCTCCGGCAACTCCTCGGAGGACCTCATCAACGCCGTCTGGCAGTGGGGCGAGCAGAACCCGGACCAGATCGGCAATGCGCACGGCCTCGAACCGGGAATGTGGACGACGATGCAGGCCGTCGAGGGCTCCCTGGGACTCAAACTCGACTACTGGGCAGCGGTCGATATGGCCGGATTCGAAGACGTCGTCGATGCCATCGGCGGAGTCAAGATCGACGTCGAACGCCCCATCCCGATGGGCGGCGGAAAATCGATGTCCGGCGTGAAGAACGAAGTCTACGGCTGGGTCGACCCCGGTCCGCAGACGCTCAAGGGCAAGGACGCACTGTGGTATGTCCGCTCCCGTGAGGGCAGCGACAACTACGACCGCATGTGTCGTCAGCAGCGGATGCTCAAGACGACACTCGAACAGGTCGACCCGCAGGAGATCGCCTCGGCCTATCCGAAGCTCGCGAACTCCGCAACCCGGAACATCGCCACCTCGATTCCACAGAACGAGATCCCTGCGTTCATCGAACTCGCCCTCATGATGCAGAAGGGCGACGTCACCTCGGTGCAGATCAACAACGACGTCACCCCGACCTACGACCCCGACTTCGACGTCCTCCACAAGTGGATCCTCGGCGAGGTCAAGGGCGCGTCGGACGGTGAGGAGACGCCGAAGCCGACCAACGACGGCAGCGAATCCCAGGACTCGGGATCGGGCTCGGAATCGGGCGACGAATCCGCCGCGGCGAACGAGCCGGCAGACTCCGCCGACTCCGGTGAGCAGAGCACCGACGAGGCCGGCTCCGCAGAGGGCGGCTCAGAGGAAGGCGCTGAGGCCACCGCGACACCGGGCGAACCCAACGCCGAAGGCAAGTGCTACCCGAAGGGGTTCAAGCCCGGAGACGACTTCCCCGGCTACCCCGGCCCCGACGCCGGAACCGACGAACAGGGGTGAACGAGCCCGAGAGGACACATGCTCCCGCGGTCGCGATCATCGGCGTCGGACCGCGCGGTCTCACCATCCTCGAACGGCTCGTGGCCCTGGCCGCGAAGCGCTTCGCCGGCTCGTCGGCTGAGCCCGGCACAACCGAGCCCGACGGCACAGCCGAGCCCGCGCTGACCATCCACCTCATCGACCCGTACCCCATGGGTGCGGGCATCGTGTGGCGGACCGATCAGCCCGAGTCTCTGCTGATGAACACCACGATCGCCGAACAGACCGTGTTCCCCGACGCCAGCTGCACCTTCCTCGGCCCCGACGAGGAACCGCCCGGCCCCTCCATGGCCGAGTGGTACGTCGCCGGCGGCGGCACCGAACCGCTTGACTCGACGTTCCCCAGCCGCGCCCTCTACGGCCGCTACCTCCGCGACGCCTACACTCGCATCCGCAGCAATGCACCGGCCTGCGTCGAGATCGTCGAACACCCGACGAAGGCCGAATCCGTCATCGACCTGCCCACGTTGGATGAATCCGACGTTGACACCCCCGTCCCGGAACAGCTCGTGCGCTGCCAGAACGGCACGACGATCATCGCCACCGCCGTGGTGCTCGCCGTCGGCCACATCCCCAGCGCTCAGCCCGAGGAACGCGCCCGGCTGGCGGCGTTCGCCGAACTCAGCAACGGGCTGTACCTGCCGCAGGGGCTGCCGGCAGAGACCCCCGTCGCCGAGGTGGCCCCCGGCGACCGTGTCATCGTCCGCGGTATGGGGCTCAACTACTTCGACCTGCAGACGCTGTTCACCCACGAACGCGGGGGTGAGTACCTCCCGCAGCAGAACGGCGAACTGCGCTACCGACCCAGCGGCCGTGAGCCTCTGCTCGCCCTGGGCTCGCGACGAGGCATTCCGTACCGCAGCAAGCCCATCTGCCGCGACCATCCCCGCAGGGACTGGCCGCTGCGGTACTTCACCAGGGAGAACGTCGCTCTGCTGGCCGGTCTCGACAGTCTCGAGGGTGACGGCTTCGCCGAGGCCAGGTTCAACGATCAGCTGTGGCCGCTCATCCTCGCCGATCTGCGTCTGGCGTACTATCACACGCTGTCCCAGGTCCGCCCCGACGCGTTCGCCGGTGACCCCGGTCAGCTGCGTGAGGCCATCGCCGAGGCGGTCTCCCGCCACCTGACCCGACGCACCTGGCAGGAGACCCACCCACAGGCAGCCGGCCGGGCAACCACCCAATCGACGAGCACGTCCCGGACCGTGCCGAGTCCGCGGACCGCCGCGAGCGCGACAGCCACCGACGATGCCGCCCGGCAGGGGCGCGTCACTCGTGAGGCCTTCGCGTGGTCCGAGATCGAAGAGGCGCTCGTCCCCGATCCGACCGACCGCATGTCGCTGCATTCGCTGCTCAACCCGCTCGAGGGCGAACTCTTCGTCAGTCGCGAACCCGGTGAACCCGGGTCACTGCACGAATGGATGCTCGACTTCCTGCACACCGATCTGCACAGCTCCCTGGCCGGCCCGACGGGCCACCCGGAGAAGGCTCTGTTCCCCGTGCTGTGGCAGTCTCGGCTGCTGCTCAAGGAGCTCATCGTCGCAGGCCACATCGACCGGGTGAGCATCGATATGGAGATCCTCGGCTGGTTCGAGGGCTTCGTCTCCGGAATCTGCGACGGGCCTCCCCCGCAACGCATCGCCGAACTCCTCGCCCTCGCCGAGGCGGGCATCGTGACATTCATCGGCCCGGACATGCGCATCGAGGAGAACACGACTGCTCTCGCAGACGAAGCCTCAGATGTGACTGGCTCGACGGTTGCTTCCTCGGATGCGACTGCCTCGACCGCCGCTTCGACCGCTGTCGCTCGGTCGCCGCGTCCCCACCCGGAGATCTTCAAGGTCACTTCGGCGCAGGCAGCCGGTGAGATCACCGGAGGCGTCGTCATCGACGCTGCCTCCCCAACAAACTCAGTGGCCCGTGCCGCCGATGTGCTGCTGTACGGGATGCTCGAGCGCGGTCAGCTCACCGCTGCCCGCCTGACCTTGGATGATGGACGCGAGAAGTTCCTCAACGGACTCGCTCTCACCCCTCGCCCATACCGGACCATCGACGTCGAAGGGCAGGCGCATCCCCGTCGCTTCGCGCTGTCCATCCAGCTGTCCTCGAAACAGTGGGGTCTGGCGATCGCAGCGAACCCGGGGGTCAACGCCGCCACGCTCAACGACTCTCACGCCGCCGCCGAAGCGATCCTCGACCTCCTCTGAGGCAAAGACTATCGCTGCGGCGGCTATCGCGGCACCGTCGACTCCGCTTTCTGAGCGCGACACCTCTTTCTGCGCCCGCCGAGGCCGCCCTGAGGGCTCGGGAGCGAGAAGGGCCTACGTTCTTCCGAACGGCTCACCGAAGAACGTGATCCCTTCAGAAGAACCTAGGCCGAAACAGCTTCGGTGACCGCCAGCCCCGACCTCGGAGCGCGCGGCCGCCACCACAGCCTCGGCGCCGGGCGCCGGCCGCCGGGCGTCAGCTCCGCCAGCCACGACCGGCGCCGCCAACCGCCAGCGCCGCCGGCCGGCCCTCACGCCATGGCGAGGGCCTCTTCGGGCTTCGTGGTCCGTGCCCGGACGATCGCGAGCAGCGACATCACGATGCCGATGACCGCCCAGGCCAACAGTCCGCCGTAGGCCGCGGCCTGTCCCGAGGTGCCCGCGGCGATTGCGGCGAAGCCGTTCATCGACGGGGTCAGCGGCAGGATCGGGGCCACGAAGTCGAAGAACTGCGGCACCGCGCCGATCGTCCGCCCGGCCACGGCGAGGACCACGGCGATCACCGACAGGAACCTGCCCACACCGCCGAACCACGCCACGAGCGCGAAGTTGAGGATCATGAACACGATCGCTGAGACGAAGGTGAGCACCGCGATGTCGAAGCCCTGGATCGCGTCGATGTCCATGACGGTCACCGCGAGGATCGAGAGCACGAGCGCCTGCAGCACACCGACGATGAGGCCGGGCAGCAGGCCACGCGCCCAGACGGCGAACGAGGACTTCGTCGACAGCAGGGTCGAGGCCGGGATCGGTTTGAGCACCGTGTAGGTGACGAGCGCACCGATCCACAGTGCAAGCATGATGAGCAGCGCGATCGTCGACCCGGCCAGAATGTTCGTCAGGCCGTCCGTGTTCGGAGCCTCGATGTTCGCCGAGGCGACCTTCGACAGCCGGTCACGTTCCGGAGACGTGTAGGTCGGCACTTCGTCCGCTCCGTCCTTGACTCCGTCAGCGAACTTGCTCACGCCCTTCGCGTACTTCCCGGTGCCTTCGTCGAGCTCGTCGAGCCCGGCTGCCAGGTCACCGGTGCCGGTCGCGGCTTCGGAGACGCCGTCGGTGTATTTGCCGACGCCGGTGCTGTACTTGTCGAGTCCGTCGCTGAGCTGACCGGCACCATCGGAGAGCTCCGACGAACCGTCCGCGAGCTGCCCGACTCCCTTGGACAGGGCAGGCATCCCATCGGCGAGCTGCTGATTGCCGTCGGCGACGCCGGCGGCTCCGTCCCTCAGCCCCTGCGAGGCCTTGAGCAGCTTCGGAGCGTTCTTCGAGATGTCCTCCATGCCCTTCGTCAGCTTCCCGAGGCCGTCCTCGAGTCCCGTGACGAACTTCGACATCCCGTCGCTGAGCTCCGAGGCGCCGTCGGCGAGGTCATCGGACCCGCCGAGCAGCGAGGAGCCGTTCTGCTCCTGTTCGAGCCCGTCGACGGCCTTGTTGAGTCCGCCCGAGGTGCCGTTGAGCAACCCTTGAGCATAGGCCTGCTCGATGCCCTGGCAGACCTGGTCGGGGGTACCGGTCGGGCACATCTCGGCCCGCGCCTGGTCTGCCTCGTCGGAACTCATCATGCCCGCCTCGACCAGCGCGTCGAGGTCGGGCTTCGACGCGGCGAGCTGGTCGGCACCGTCAGCGCCCTTCTTCAGCCCATCCCGGTACTGGTGCAGTCCGTCGGAGAGACCGGTGGCACCCGTGGACACGCCCTGCGCGCCCTTGTCGAGTTTCTTGCCGCCGTCGATGAGGTCGTCGAGTCCGCCCTCGCCGGAGTCGCCTGAGCCGGAGAAGCCCTTGATCATCTCGTCGATGGACTTCGTGTATTCGTCGACGCCGTCGGAGAGCTTCCCGGAACCGTCGGCGAGCTTCTGCGTGCTCTCGGGCAGCTTCGAGGTCTGCTTGTCCATCTTGTTCAGGCCCCCGGACATCTCCGAGGCGCCCTTCGACAGTTCGCCGGCGCCGTCGGCGAGGTCGGAGGCACCGGTCTTCAGCTCGCCTCCGGACTTGCCCAGCTCATCCATGCCCTTGGACAGTTCGCCGGCACCGCTCGCGGACTTGTCGGTGCCCTCCTTGAGACCCTTCGCCCCCTTGTCGAGATCCCCGGCGGCGTCGCCGAGGTCCTTCATCTGGTCGCCCATCTTGTTGAAGCCGACGTAGATGTTGTCGAGGTAGGTCTCGGTCATCTTCGTATTGAAGGTCGTGCGGGCCACCTCGGCGACGGACCGTGAGATCTGCGTGTCCGTGGCCGGTGCCGTGCCCGAGACGTCGACGTCGAGCTGCGTCTGGGTGGCCGACTTCGCGTCATCGACCGAGGTCACAGCGCGGGAGAAGCCTTCGGGGATCGTGAGCTTCGCGGCGTAGGTGCCGTCGGAGAGCCCCTGCTTCGCGTCTTCCTCGTCGGTGATGACCCAGTGGATGTTGTTGTCCTCTTCACCCACGAGTCCGCTGGTCAGCTGCCGACCGATCGGCACGGTCTTGCCGTCGACCTTCGCCCCGTCGTCATTGTTGACCACGGCGGCTTCGATGGTGTCGAGCCGGTCCCCACTCTTCCAGGTGGCGAGGATGAATCCGGCCGCCACGATGATCGGGATGAGGACGAGGCCGAGGAGGGAGAGCCAGTTCACCGGCCGCTTCGAGTTCGCACGTTCGAGTCTCACGACTGCACGCCTTCCATGTTGGTGCTGTCAGCGGCGTGGGTGTGTTCGCCGCCGGGTTCGCTGTCGGTTCCGCCTTGCTCGTCGGGCCTGGCCTGATCGAGGTCGAGGTGGAAGTAGTTCGTTTCGGGGCTGAGGAGACCGGTCACATCGCCGTCGGGCAGACCGAGGACGACGGTGGTGCCGTCGGCGACGAGCTGCGGGAGCAGATCGCGCAGATCCCGACCGGTCCCGGCCGAGTCCCGAGCCCCCTGCGCGAGGTGCTCGGCGCCGTCGATGATGAGCAGATCCGGCGCCGAGGCGGCCATCCGTGAGATCTCACGTGAGCTGATCGCCTGGTCGACTTCACCCCGGGTGAGGTCGAAGTACGGCACTTGGCGCCGAACCCGTCCGGCGTGTTCGGGCAGGACGTGCTCGCCGATCTTCATCTCCCCCGCTGTGAGCCCGACCCGGCCGGAGACGGCGAGCAGGAGGGCCTTGCGGGCTGCGCCGCTGGCGACGAGGATCTGGCCGGGCAGCAGGGAGATGTCGACGCGGGCGAATCCGCGCGCACCTGAGTACACGCCGATGCCACGGCCGTAGACTCGGTAGTCCGAGTCCGGTTCCGGCCAGTCGCGCAGGGCCACCTCGTGGGCGAGTCCTTCGCCTTCGACGTCGAGCCTGGGCAGGATCCGGTCGAGCCATTTCGGCAGCCACCAGGCCTTGTCGCCGAGGAGCTGCATGATCGCGGGCACCAGTGACATGCGCACGAGGAACGCGTCGACGAAGATGCCCGAGGCCAGGGCGAGCGCGATCGATTTGATGATCGGTTCGCCGGCGGGGACGAAGGCTGCGAAGACGGAGAACATGATGACCGCGGCCGCGGAGACGACTCTGGCCGATGAGGCGAAACCAGCCTTGATGGCGTCTCTGGCCGAGGACCCATGAACGTAGGCTTCGCGCATGCCGGAGACGAGGAAGACCTCGTAGTCCATGGCCAGGCCGAAGAGGATGCCCATGACGATGATCGGCAGGAAGCTGATCACCGGTCCCGTCGAGTCGATGCCCAGCGGTGCGGCGAAGTACCCGTCGTGGAAGACGAGGACGACGGTGCCGAAGGAGGCGAAGACGGACAGAAGGAAGCCGCCGGTGGCCTTGAGCGGCACCGCGATCGACCGGAAGACCATCATGAGCAGGATGATGGAGAGTCCGACGACGAAGATGCCGAACGGCAGCAGCGCCTTGCCGAGCTGATCGGAGACGTCGATCTGGATCGCCGTGGCTCCGGTGACAGCGGTGTCGAAGTCATAGTCGTCCTCGATCTCCGTGCTCAGCTCCCGCAGCCGGTCCACGGTGTCCAGCGTGGCCGGGTCGTCCGAGGCGGTGGTCGGGATGATCTGGAACAGAGCGGTCGTGGCGTCCCGGTTCGGGGTGGCCATGATGACCTGTTCGACGCCGTCGACCTTCTCGATGCGCTTCTCGATGTCCTCGACGTCCCCGAGCGGGTCGTCGCTGGTCACGATCTGGCTCGTCATCACCAGCGGTCCGTTGTAGCCGGGTCCGAAGTGTTCGTCGATGAGGTCGTAGGTCGCGCGGGCCGGGGAGCCCTGCTCCTGGTCGCCGGCCGTCGGCAGGGACAGCTGGAGCTGGGTGGCGGGGATCGCGAAGAGCGCGAGTCCGCCGACGATGACGACGATCGTCAGCAGCGGAATCTTCGTCACGACCTTGAGCCACCCGGCGAAGAACCTGTTCATGATCGTCTCCGGGTACGGCTCCCCTGCCTCGGCGCGGGCGTCGTCGGCGATCTTCGCCTGGGCGGCATCCGATTCGCTGTGACGCGCCGAGGCGGCCGCGTAGGCCTTCCGGTAGCGCTTCGTCGGCTTCGGGGTGATCTTGGATTTCACGAGGCCGAGCAGCGCCGGGATCATCGTCAGCGAGATGAGCACTGCCACGGCCACCGATCCGGAGGCGCCGATGCCCATGATGGTGAGGAAGGGGATGCCGGCCAGCGACAGGCCGAGCAGGGCGATCATCACTGTCATGCCGGCGAAGACGACGGCGGATCCGGCTGTGGCGACGGCACGTCCGGTCGCCTCGATGGGCTCGTGCCCTTCGGCGAGCAGGGCTCGGGCGCGGGAGACGATGAACAGGGCATAGTCGATGCCCACGGCCAGACCGAGCATGAGTGCGAGCATGATCGACGAGGAGTTGATCGTCGCGAACGCCGTGCCTCCGACGATGAGGAGGACGGAGATGCCGACGCCGATGAGTGCGGTCAGCAGCGGCATTCCGGCGGCGCGGAAGGAACCGAGGGTGAGCAGGAGGACGATGAAGGCGATGACGACTCCGACGCCTTCGACCCAGGAGATCTCGACGCCGGTGATCTGGAAGAGTTCGCCGCCGCCTTCGACCTGTGCTCCGGGCAGGGCTTCGCGCAGCGGGTCGAGGGCGTCGAGGAGGTTGTCGCCGGCGTCCTCGCCGACGTCCTGCTGGGTGCCGTCGTACTGGACGGAGATCATGGCCGCCGAGTCGTCCTTGCTGATGGCGCCCTCGACGAGGTCGGAGTACGGGGAGGTCACCGTGTCGACGTGCGGGAGGTCTTCGAGTCGCTTCACCTCATCATCGATCGCGTCCTTGTACTTCTCATCCGTGACTTTGTCGCCGTCATCGGCGACGACGATGACTGAGGCCGCGACTCCGGCCGCCTCGGGGAAGGTCGACTTCATCGAGTCGAGCGCGGTCTGCGCTTCGGACCCGGGCAGCGTGAAGTCGTTGTCGAAGTCCTTGGCGAAGGCGGCGACGCCCGCCCCGATGAGGACGAAGATGAGCAGCCAGGCGGCGATGAACCGCCATGGGGCGCGATACGCACGACGCCCCAGGGCGTAGAGGAAAGTTGACACGAAAACCTCGATACAAAAGTGTATTGGATACAGTATTGTATTGTTGTGCAATCCTCACCGTCCGTGCAAATGGATCCCAGGAAACGTGAGGATTCCCATCAGATGCTCAGCCGCCGAGGCGGTCGCCCGAACGCTTCCACCAGCGCCGCGATCTCGGCAGTCGACAGGACCCCGCCAGGCGCTCGATAGGACCACCGCCAGAAGATGACGATGAACACAGACGAACTCAGCCCGCGCAGACGCCAGACCCGCTCGACCCTCGTTCACGCCGGGACCTCGGTGTTCGCCGTGCGCGGCATCGACGGGGCGTCGATCGAGGAGATCTGCGAGGCCGGAGGGCTGACCCGCGGGGCCTTCTACTCGAACTTCTCCAGCCGCGACGACCTCGTGCTCGCCATCATCGAGATGCGCACCGAAGAGAACCTCGACCGTCTCGATGAGACGATCCAGCGGTGGACCGAACAGCTGACGAACACCACAGAGGTGCCCGAGATCAAGGCGCTGATGACGCGATTCATCGACGATGTCTTCAATGAGAAGAAGCAGACGGTGGCCGAGACCATCACCGAGCAGGAGATCGAGCTCTACTGCCTGCGGGTCCCGCACCTCTACGCCCGCTACGTCGAACTCAACGCCTCGCAGCTCGGTCGGCTCTCAGCATTGGTGGCCACGGCCCTTGAGGTCGCCGGAGCCACGACGAAGCAGCCGATCTCCGAATTCCTCACCGTCATCATCTCCGTGTTCAACCGAATTGCGCTGACCGCGGCGGCGGGCAAGGAGATGCACGAATACGTCGACATCGACCCGAGCCTCATCGTCGACGTCCTCATGCACCTCATCGACTTCAGCCCCTGCGAAACCGACTGAACCAGGCGCTGGCAGGCGCTGACCACGTCCGTCTGAGGCACTAAGGTGGTTCCCGTGAATGAACTCCAGCGCGAATTTACCGCCTTCATCAACAATATGGACGTCCGCCTCGGCGCCTTCGTCCTCGCCGACCTGCCCGAGACCTTCGAAACGGAGGACGGGGAGACGGTGAAGTTCCCGAAGGACTTCGGCCCGAAGTCGCTGCCGATGCTCGAGCTCTTCGTGCTCTCGAAGTTCCCCAGCACCGAGGCGATCCTCGAGGCCGAGCACCGGCGCTTCTTCGAGGGCCTCATCCGCTACCTCGGCGAAACCTACCTGCGAGCGATCGGCGGCGTGTGGGACCACGACGAGACCACCGGCAACGGGATGCCGTTCATCCGCCCCGACACCGAACAGGGCCCGGCCGCCGGTGAGCCGATCCCGCTGGTGGCCATCGTGCTCACCGCCGTCGATCAGCGCAGCGCCGAGGTGTTCACCGCGGTGCTGGACAAGGCTCGGGAGCTCCTCGGCGGGGACGGTCAGCCGCGCCGCAAGTGCACGGGACTCTCACTGGGCATGCTCACGGCCGAGAACTCGAGCGAGGAGGAGGTCGAATTCCTCACCCGCTTCATCGGCACCGTCGAACCGGGCATCGCCGCCTGGACGCAGGAGCAGGCCGACCCGGCGTCCTGGGGATTCGACCGCGACAGCCTTGCGCGCCTGGGCAAGCAGATCTCGGCCCGCTATGACTCACCGGCAGACATGATGGACGAGGAGGAGACCCCGTTCACTGCCGGCGCGATGCGCTTCATCGGCGAGACCATCCGCCGCATCGCCGTCGGCCAGTGGCGCTACGGCACCGAGCTCGAAAAAGACGACCCGCGCCATCACCAGCCCTATGTCCGCTTCCTCATCGGCGACCAGAACCTCGACCTCGTGCCGTGGCGACTCATCCAGGCCGCACTCGAGGATTCGGAGGCGATCGCCTCGGCGCTCGACGCGGTCATCGAGATGCGGGAGAACGAAGCCGCCGAGGCGGCCGAGAAGTCCGAATCGGCCGCTGAGAACAATTCCGACGAAGGCTGAGAGACCGACGTTCCAGGGCCGACCGCCTCAGGGGCGGGCCGTTTCAGAGCTGGAAGCGGCGGTTTCCGCGCAGCCCGTCGGCCGGTGAGCCGGGCGCTAGATCGATCTGCTTCCGGGCCGGATCGATGCGCACACTCACCAGCGTCGCCGAGCGATCGCCGTAGGGGGCATCGGGTGCCGGAGTGCAGCTGACGGGTGCCTCGCCCGGTCCGGTCGTCAGGAGCTTCGTGAGGTCTGCGACCGTGACGGCGGCGTGTCTCTCTCCGTCCGTCGCAGCGGTGCTGTCGGACGAGGCTGCGCCGCTGGCCGCGGCCTCCTCACCACCTGCCAAGGCACGTTCGGCTTCGAAGCGCACAACCGCCTCGGCGAGGTGACGGTACCGGGCCTGTGAGGTCGAGTCGGGGCGCAGTTCGAGCGCCCCGTCGAGCAGGTCGGGGTGGAGGAAATGGTTCGTGTGGATGAGGAATCCGGACTGCCCCGTCTCTCCGTCGGCCGCGTGGGCCGCCCGGGCCCGGCGTTCGCGTTTGCGGTCACCGGCGATCTCGACCTGGACGGCCGCCTCGGCGGTGATGACCGTGATGATCGACGAGGATGAGGTCGGGGCCGAGTGGATGATCTCCAGCGCTTCGGTCAGGGTGCTCGCCCGGCTGAGCACCCGGTTGAGGATCATGTGGATCGGCACTCCCCCGGGCTCGTCGCCGGTGTGCTTGAGGATGTTGAGCAGGACTCCGACGCCTGCTTCGTTGAGGCCGATCTTGCCGAGCATGCCGAACTCGGCGATCCCCACATGACGGTGCTGACCAGCCACGGAGCCGACGTCGTTGACGTGCCACAGGGTGGAGAAGTCCGCGGCCCAGTCCCAGTTCTGGGCGGCCACCGAGGCGCCGGGATCGGTGAAGCTCACGGTCGAGCATTCGGTCGGGGCGGCCTCGGCCAGGGTCATGATCTCGGTGCGGGCGATGATCTCCATGAGCTCGGCGACCGCGATGCCCGCGCCTTCGGCCACGGCGGCGACCTCCTCGGCGTCGGTCGGTGACCATTCCCTCAGCCGTGCGAGGCTCGACGTCGCGGCGGAGCGCACGTCCGCCTCGGCGATGGACAGGTGGTCGAAGTACCGCCGGTAGGCGGTGAGCGTGGAGGCGATGCCGGTGGCCAGCATCTGCCCGCGCCGGTGACCGCGCTCACGGTGATCGTCGGCGTGGACGGTGAAGGTCTCGGGCCGCACCTCGGCGGCGGGGACGAACTGGGTGGTCATCGCGGCTCCTCCTCAAGGCATCGACGACTCCGGCGCGGGCTGGACCCTGCTGTCGGCACTGTCATCCCTGTCAGCACCATGTGCTGCGCTCTGGCGTGCATCATCTGCTGCGTTCTGACCTGCATCATCTGTTGCCGACGAGGGAACCGACGCCGAGGTCGATACCGAGATAATGCATGTGTGCGGCGGTTTCGGCAAGGGCGGCGAAGAGATTGAAGTTGTGGAGGCTGTCGAATCCGCGTGACCAGTGCAGGCCCTGCGCGATCGAGTAGACGCTGTGATCGTCGGTGGCTTCCATCCGCGCCCGGATCTCGTCGAGGCGTTCGTGGTGGTGGTCGACGAGCTCTGCCTTGCGGTCGTGGAGTCCGCTGAAGCGGAACCCGTGGGCGGGCAGCACCGACACGTCCTCGTCGAGCTGTGCGATCTTCTCCAACGACCGCAGATAGTCGCCGAGGCTGTGCGTGATCGCCCCGGAATCGAGCCCGATGTTCGGCGTGATCGTCGGCAGCACATGGTCGCCGGAGAACAGCAGATTGTCGTCGTCGCGGACGAATGCCGAGTGCCCGTATGTGTGGCCTGGAGTCCACAGTGCCCGCACCGTGCCGTCGGCCAGCGGCAGTTCGGTGCCGTCGTCGAGGACGCGGACCGTCTCCGGCATCTGGCGCAGGGCCTGCTGGTAGAAGCTCAGGGCTTCGCGTTTCGGGTCTTTGGCGCCGCCGGCTTCGTTCGCGTCCTTCGCACGGCTCGAGCCGACCTGCAGGCTCTCGACCTCTCCCCAGCGGTCTTCGGGGACTCCGTAGGCGCGGGCGATGTTGATGTTCGGGTCGATGCCGGTGCCGAGGTCGACGGCGTTGGTGTAGAAGCGCTTGATGGAGCGCAGGTCCTCACCGTGCATGGCGATCCAGGCACTGGGATTCTTCGCCAGCAGCGCGGGCACGAGCCCGATGTGGTCCCGGTGGTAGTGCGTGATCGCGATGCCGTGGATGTCTGTGGGTTTGAAACCGAGGTCGGCGAGCGCCGAGGTGAGGGCCAGGTACTGATCCTTGCCGTCCCAGCCCGGGTCGATGAGGACGACACCGGAGCCATCGGCGATGGCATAGCAGTAGGTGTAGACGAGCGGGTTGTTCGGGATCGGAACCGGCGCGGCCCAGACGCCTTCGGCGACCTTTTCGACCGGGGGCAGAACCCGGTCCTTCCATGCCGCCGACTGTCGGGAACTGAGCGTTTCGATCGCCATACTTCTCTCACACCTCTCTGTGGGGCCGGTAGGTCCTATGACTGCAATCTACTCTGTTTTCGCCATTGCCTGACGGTTCGTTCGATAACTGGGCCGGTCGGGACGGTGCGGGACAGCCGAGAGGTACGGCACCTGACCGGACGGACGCCTGCCAGCGCTCAACTACCGATATCGTTGTGAATGCCGCCCACAATCACTGATTCCATATCAATTGAGCACCCATTGCTCCGGTAATCATCCTCGGTGGTTTCGCAATCAGTAGCGGAAGCGTTAGGATCATGACGCACATCACTGCCGGACCGCCGTCGACGACGACATGCTCGGACCGGCAGGCAGCACAACTCATTGGGGAGGACTGATATGGCTGCCTCTGGCTCACTGAAGCGCAACCTCGGACTGTGGTCCATCGTCGGACTCGGACTCGGATACATGACGCCCACGGTGGTCTTCGATACGTTCGGGATCGTGTCCGACGAGACCAAGGGAGCAGTGCCCTCGGCCTACCTCATCGCTCTCATCGTCATGATCTTCACGGCCTTCAGCTACGGAAAGATGGTCAAGATCTTCCCGACGGCAGGATCGGCGTACACCTATACCCGCGAGACGATGTCCCCGGGACTCGGGTTCCTCGTCGGGTGGACGTCGCTCATGGACTAC
Organism: Brevibacterium spongiae; assembly: GCF_026168515.1. Classification (NCBI taxonomy): domain Bacteria; kingdom Bacillati; phylum Actinomycetota; class Actinomycetes; order Micrococcales; family Brevibacteriaceae; genus Brevibacterium; species Brevibacterium spongiae. The sequence continues at coordinate 3,619,944 of NZ_CP093443.1, forward strand.
CTGCTGCTGCCGATGGTCAACTGCCTCATCGCCCGCCTGTACATGGAGTCCCTCGTTCCCGATGCCCCGGCCTGGGTGTGGGTGGTCGTCTACACCGTCGTCATGACGGGCATCGTCACCTCGTCGATGCGCGGCACGGCGAACTTCAACGCCGTTCTGCTCATCTTCGCCGTCACGATGGTCACGCTCTTCTGCATCTTCGCGATCGTCAACCTCACCAACGGCGACGGAGCCGGAGTGGTCTTCAGCCCCGAACCCTTCGTCCATGAGGGAGTGAGGCTCTCTGCGCTGCTCACCGGCGCCACGGTCGTGTGCTTCTCGTTCATCGGCTTCGACGCCGTGACGATGTACACGAACGAGGCGAAGCACGTGAACCTCATGCCGAAGGCGATCATGCTCACCGTCATCGCCGGCGGCGCGATCTTCCTGGTCGCCAGCTACTTCGCGCAGCTGCTCTTCCCGGACAACTCGCAGTTCACCCTCGTCGATGACCCGCTGCCGGAGATCGGCTTCCTCACCGGCGGACACGTCTTCCAGGGCTTCTTCCTCGCCGCAGCCTTCGCCGCCACGATCGCCTCGGGACTGGCCTCGCATGCATCCGTGTCACGCATGCTGCTGGTCATGGGACGCAATGGTGTGCTGCCGCGGAAGGCCTTCGGCTACATCAACCCGAAGACCCACACCCCGGTGTTCAACATCGTGCTCGTCGGAGCGGTGTGCCTGCTGGCGATGTCGTTCAGTCTCGAGCTCATCTCCGCGCTCATCAACTTCGGCGCACTCATCGCCTTCACCTTCGTCAACCTCACGGTCATCGCGCACTATGCGTTCCGAACCAAGCAGGTCGTGGACTTCAGGACGACGTTCAGCTTCGTCATCATGCCGGCCATCGGCGCGATCCTCACAGGAGTCCTGTGGGTGAGCCTGCACAAGACGGCCCTCATCGGCGGCATCATCTGGCTGACCCTCGGTATCGTGTACCTGGCCGTACTCACCCGCGGCTTCCGCCGCTCGGTGCGCAGCTTCGACGACCCCGAGGCCGACGCCGAGATGTCCGAACCGGAGATGTCGGAGACTCCCGAAGCTCCGGAACCGGGAGCACCCGAACCAGGGGCACCCGGACCACAGGCACCAGTCCGGGACTGATGCTTCGGCAACGGGGCGCGCTCTCGGTCGACTGGTGTGCATGAGCGGCTTCAGAATTCATATGTGGTGATCGCGATCAGTGCGTATGACTTTTGAACCCGCGAGTGCTGACACGTCGTCCCTGGTATGCGAAAGCCCCCGAGCTCATCGCTGACCGCGATGGGTTCGGGGGCTTTACTGTTGAGCGGAAGCGGTGGGATTCGAACCCACGGTGCGGGGTTGCCGCACAACGGTTTTCAAGACCGTCTCCTTCGGCCGCTCGGACACGCTTCCCTCGGTTCTTCCTCTGCCTGTGACAGCAGCGGAGTGAACCCGGCCTGCCCGGCACGAGGCCGAGCCACCATAGTTTCTCACAACCGCAACGGCATCTGCCAATTGACCGTTCGGCCCTTGACCAGCACCGAGGCGGTCGCGCCGCAATCGCGGTCAGTCCTTCTTGCGCTTCTTCATCCGGTTGCGCTTGCGTTCAGTGCCCAGCAGGTCATCGAAGACTGAGCCGCCGGCAGGTTTCGAATCGTCGCCGGAGCGGTCCGACGAGGTGTCGGAACGGTTCGCCGAGGTGTCGGTCCGGCTCGATGAGGTGTCAGGCTGTCCCGTTGAGGTGCCGGGCTGTCCCGCTGACCCTTCGCGGCTCTTGTCCGATCGTTCGGAGAGCGGCTCGCCGAAGGTTCCACGATCTCCACTGGATTCCTGCGAACGCTCGCTCCACGTCTTGCCGAGCTTCGGCGCATCCTTCGGCTTGGTCGGCTGCGATTCTCGGTCGGTGCTGTCCGAGTCCTCCGCCGCGGCTCCGCGAGCCGCGAACGATGCCGGTACTCGTCGAACCGGGACCTCCGGCTCTTCTTCCTCGATGAATTCCTCGTCTTCAGCCGGAGCCGCCTCGAGATCATCGTCCTGAGGCGGAACCACGGTGGAGTCCTCGACGTCGTCGATGTCGGGATCCGTGACTGCCTCAACGGTGTTCTCTGCGGTATCGGCGACCTCGACCTCATCGGCTTCGGGCTCTGCCGCGGATGTTTCGTCCGAGTTCTCGGTATCCGAGTCTTCGGTGTCCGGGTTGTCTTCGGCACCCGAGTTCGCGATTGCCGCGGCGACGGTTCCCGATGTTCCGCGGGGCGCTGCTGCGACCGATTCCGAATCGGCGGCCGTTCTTTCGTCGGCAGGTGCCGCCACGGCGAACGAATCATCCAAATCGGCAGAGCCAGACGCAGATTCCCTGCCAGCCACTGTCCCAGCGTCAGTTGCAGTGCCCTCTGCGGAAGCAGCCGCATCGTCGGTCGAGCTGTCGTCGGCGGCCGTGGGTTCGGACGACCTCGCCCAGGCCGGAACGTCTTCGGCGGATGCGCTCTCGGCGGGGGCCTCCTCGGCGCGGGCGGGCTTGCCCTTGAGCACGAGCGTGAGTGTCGCCAGGGGCACGGACAGCCAATTCGGACGGTTGCGCAGCTCGGTGACGACCTCGACGAGCAGGCGATCGATCAGTGCGGCCCGCAGCACCGGATCATTCAAGCCGATGCTGTCGCCGCGAGCGCGGGAGTAGCCGGACAGCAGCGAGTTCTGCACCTGCGAGGCCCACAGGTATTCGGGCGAATCGAAGATCGCGCGCAGGGCCGCGGGATCGTTGCCGAAGCCGCTGACGACCAAGGATCCGTCTTCGGAGTCCAGTGCATCCGTGCGCTGCAGCCGCGCGAACCCGGCCGCGTAGTCGATGCTGCGCAGCAGGGCCACGAGGTCGAAGGCGGCGGGCTTCGGATCCGAATTCGTCGAATCCGTGAACTTCACGACCGAGTAGCCGTCCGTCGACGAGCTGACCACATGGTCGAGCGTGAGCTCGCCGTGGATCTTCTGCAGGGTGCCGATGGTCTCCAGGCTCTGCACCCGCGCACGGTGGGTGCGCAGCTCAGGGACCAGGGAATCCAGGGCCAGCGGTGCCCGGCCCAGGGCCCAATCGATGCGTTCGACCCACTTCTGCACAAGCTGCTTCGTCGGCACGCCGGCGCCTTCGACGATGCCGAACTCCGCGGCCATATCCGCATGGAGCTCCCCGATGCGCCGGCCCATCTCAGCGGCGTGGGCGTTGTAGGCTCCGATCGACCCGGAGTCCACCGCGCACACGGTGTTCACGGCTTCCCGCCAGGCCGGTTCGGCATCGACGTCGACGTGGGAGAGCAGCGCCATCGGCGCCTCCATCTCCTGGACCTCGAACATGTCGTACCACCGGCCCGATCCCCAGCCGATGACCTCGGGCACGCTGCGCGAACCCGCCTCGGTGAGGAGCACGGGAATCGTCAGCGATGACGGCATCCCGTTCTCGAGCACACGGAAGAACGAGAGCTCCATGGGCTCGTATTCGTCGTGGATGATGATGGTCGACTTGTGCGGACCGGAGTCCGCGACCTCGATCGGGCGGATCTCCACGGGCAGAACATCGTTCTCCCCCACCTCGAGGTCACCCTTCGACGGCTTCGGCGGGACCGCCTCGGCGCCGGTGTTCGTCGATCCGTTCGCCGAGGCGGACTCCCCGTTCGCGGTCACCGGGAACGGCACCGATGCTCGGTCCCGGGCGTCGGACTTCTCCTGCGAATGACGCAGGGATTCGGTCGAGAGCTGCCCGCCGTCGAAGATCTTGCGTTTCGTGATGGCATCGGCCATGAGGTTGACGAACACGGGATCGGCGGCGCCGTCGTAGACGTAGACGGTGCCCAGCGCCAGGTCATCGACCCGGCCGATGAGGGCGTGGCGCAGGTGCATGTCCTCGGCCCCGCGGAGGGTCAGCGGAATGTTGAGACGTCGCAGGGTCGGGCCATCGCCGACGGAGATGACGGTGACGAGGCCGACGAATCCGCCGAGCTCCTCGGCGGTGTAGGTGAACGCGCGGGCCACCGACATGGGGGTGATGTCGGGGTCGGTGCCGAAGTCTGCGGCGAGCTTGGGGAACCACGGCTGACGAGGTATCCAGCTGGCTAACAGTTGTTCGAGCTCACTGCTGATGGCCATGACGACTCCTAGGCGGGAATACGGGCACCTTCCATCCAATCATGTTAAGAGGCATTCGCGGATCAGGGCGCACCAGAAACCGTGAAGTCGGTGCCAGAAGTGCGGCGGGGTGAGGGCGTGGACGGGGACGGGATGCGCGCGTGGACGGGGTGTGGACGGGACGCGGACGTGAAAGGATGCGCGCGTGGACGGGGTTCGCGCACTGCGCTCATAATGTCCTCATGTCGATACGAGTTGCCAAATGGCAAGACAGAGGGCGCACAATAGTCTGGTGGTTGAAACAGACATGACATCCCAGAAGCTCACACTTGCCGACGAGGTCGAAGCGGCCGCGTCGCGAATTGCCGACTCTGTCATCTTGTCGCCACTGCAGATCTGCGAGCGGCTGACGGCCGCGACCGGTTCGACCATCTACCTCAAGCGCGAGGACCTGCAGACGGTGCGGTCCTACAAGATCCGCGGAGCCTTCAACTTCATGCTCCAGCTCGATGAGGACGAACGGGCCCGCGGAGTCGTGTGCGCCTCGGCGGGCAACCACGCCCAGGGCTTCGCTCGCGCCTGCAAGGAACTGGGCATCCAGGGCACGATCTTCGTGCCCAAGACCACCCCGAAGCAGAAGATCGAACGCGTCCGCCACTTCGGCGGTGACCAGGTGACGATCGAGATCGCCGGATCCACCTACGACGACGCCTCCGCCTTGGCCCACCGGTTCGCCGACCGCAATGACGCCCTCCTCGTGTCGGCCTTCGACGACCGCCGCACCATCGCCGGCCAGGGAACCGTCGCCGCCGAGATCCACGCCCAGCTCGACACCGACCCCGACTACATCATCGTGCCCGTCGGCGGTGGCGGAGTCATCGCGGGCATCGCCGCCTACGCTGCCGAGCGGATGCCGAACACGAAGATCATCGGCGCCGAACCCGCCGGTGCCGCCTCGATGATCGCCGCGCTCAAGGCCGGCCACCCCGTGACCTTGGAGAACATCGACCGCTTCGCCGACGGCACCGCCGTCAAACGGGCCGGTGCGCTGACCTTCGAGGTCGTCAACGAACTCGGCCTCGACGTGCGCCCCGTCGCCGAAGGTGCGGTGGCCACCGAAATGCTCGACATGTACCAGGTCGACGGCATCATCGCCGAACCGTCCGGGGCTCTGGCCTCGGCAGGGATCGGCGGCCCGGACTCCGGCAAACCGATCACCATCGAACCCGGTTCGACCGTGGTGTGCCTTGTCTCCGGCGGCAACAACGACATCTCCCGCTACCCGGAGATCCTCGAACGCTCGCTCGTCCACGAAGGCCTCAAGCACTACTTCATCGTCGACTTCCCGCAGGAGCCCGGTGCCCTGCGCCGCTTCCTCAACGAGGTGCTCGGACCCGAGGACGACATCGCGATGTTCGAGTACGTCAAACGCTCCGACAGGGAGACCGGTCCGGCCTTCGTCGGCATCCAGCTCGGCTACGCCGAGGACCTGCCGAATCTGCTCGAGCGGATGGAGGCCTCGTCGATCGAGGTCGAGCGGGTGCACCAGAACTCGCCGATGTTCCGCCTCTTCGCCTGAGGGGCTTCGCTGCCGAATTCAGGTCGCTATCGGATACTTTCGAGCTCCAGAAGTATCCGATAGCGACCCAAATTCGAGGGCCAGTATCCGATAGCGACCCAAATTCGAGCCGCCCTGCATCCTGTGCCGCCTCGCCTCATCCCGAGTGGCCCTCCCCCGAACCCCACCTCGCGAACGCCCCTGCCCTCCCGCGCACCCAGCCACTACAGTGGGAGCATGCGCGCAATCACGATCTCCTCCCCCGGTGAGCCCGAGGTTCTGCAGCTCACCGACGAACCGACACCGGACATCACCGCCGATGAGGTGCTCGTCCGCGTCCACGCCGCCGGTGTGAACCGCGCCGATCTGCTCCAGCGCCGCGGGTTCTACGATCCACCACCAGGAGCCACCCTGATCCCCGGCCTCGAGGTGTCCGGCACGATCGAGAAGCTCGGTTCCGAGGTCACCGGCTGGTCCGTCGGCGACCGAGTCGCAGCCCTGCTGTCCGGCGGCGGCTACGCCGAGTTCGTTCCCGTGCCCGCAGGTCAGCTCCTTCCCGTCCCCGAGGACTTCGACCTCACCGAGGCGGCCGCCCTGCCGGAGGTGCTCTCAACCGTCTGGTCGAACATCGTCGGCCGCGGACGCGTCGAAGCCGGCGAATGGCTGCTCGTCCACGGCGGAGGATCGGGCATCGGCACGGCCGCGATCCAGGTCGCGAACCACCTCGGTGTGAAGATCGCCGTCACCGTCGGATCCGAGCGGAAAGCCGAATTCTGCCGCGAACTCGGCGCCGACGCGATCATCAACTACCGCGACGAGGACTTCGTCGACCGCGTCCACGAGATCTGCACCCATGAGGACGGTTCCACCGGTGCCGATGTCATCCTTGACATCATCGGCGCGAAGTACCTCGAACGCAATATCAAGGCGCTGAACACCGACGGTCGCCTCGTCATCATCGGAATGCAGGGCGGGACGAAGACCGAGATCAACCTCGGCTGGCTCATGCAGCCGCGGAAGACCGTATCCGCGACGACGCTGCGGGCCCGGCCGAAGGAACAGAAGATCGGCATCGTCACCGAGGTGGCCGACCGTCTCTGGCCGGCCGTGATCTCCGGTGACATCCGCCCGATCATCCATGAGACCCTGCCGATCGCCGAGGCGACTCGTGCTCACCAGGCCCTGGAGGACGGGACGAACATCGGCAAGGTTCTGCTCATCGTCGATGAGGAAGGAAGCCGACCATGACCGAAAATCCCGACCGCGAAGAAAGCGGCACCGGTGAGACCAGCACCGCTGACGGGCTCGCCCGGGCGAAGAAGGACGAAGCCGATGTCTCCTCACCGGCGAAGGTGATGCGAATCGGCACCATGGTCAAACAGCTGCTCGAAGAGGTTCGCGGCACCGAACTCGACGAGAAGGGGCGGCAGCGGCTCGCCGAGATTCACCGTCGCTCCATCGACGAGCTCGAAGACGGATTGTCGAAGGAGCTCATCGACGAGCTCGAACGCCTCGACCTGCCCTTCGACTCTGCCGACGGCCCACCGACGACCTCTGAGCTGCGCATCGCTCAGGCTCAGCTCGTCGGCTGGCTCGAAGGACTCTTCCACGGCATTCAGACGGCCATCGCCGCGCAGCAGGCGATGGCCCAGCAGCTCGCAGCACGCGGTCAGCTGCCGCCGGGGATGGTCGCCCCGGGAATGCCTCAGCCCGGCGCCGACGGGCAGCAGAACGAGTCATCGGAGCCGAATCGGAACGACCACGGCACCGGCAACTACCTGTGAAGCGACTCTTCTCCGGACTGCGCAAGAAGGCGGCCAAGACCGGTGGCGACGATGAGCGTTTCGGCACCGGGCTGTGGCGGCACAACCGTGACCGTTTCCTCCGCGCCGTCGACCGCTACTACGCCACGGCCGTCGCCCTCCATGAGGCACGGCCCTCCGGGGCCGCCTCGGCGGGGGACGATGCGAACGGCAGCGCCGACGAGGTCGGCACGACCACCTCGGCGACGGATGAAACCGGCACAGCGGGCAAGGATCCGGTCGACGTCATCGTCGACGGCACCCACCGGCTCAATGCCCTCGTCGAGGTCGTCGACGCCATCACCGCAGACCTTCACTCCCGGTATCCCGTCAGCGGGCAGATCGTGCCCGGATCGGTCCGCAGCGCGGTCGGCGACGTACCCGAGCTGCTGACGAAGGCCTCGTCGAAGGTCGGGGAGGCGGTGCTCGCCGCGTCCATGGCACGCAGCGAGGCGGCCGGGCGGCCGATCGACTCGAGCGCGCAGGCGAGTGCGCGGTTCATCGGCGATGCCGAGGAGCTGCTGGGGCGGGCGCGGGAGAACCTCGCTAGGCTGGGATCATCATGATTCCTCCTCTCAGTCCCGACCGCCTGCCTCCGGCCGATTTCGAACTCGGGCTCGTGGCCAGCGACATCGACGGAACGCTGCTGCTGAATTGGAAGCCGATCTCGACGGCGACGATCGACGCGATCCACCGCTGCCAGGACGCCGGCATCCCGTTCGTCCTCGTCACCGGCCGGCCGATCCGCTGGCTCGCACCGATCGCTGAACAGATCCCCGACCTCGGCCGGGTCGTGTGCCTCAACGGCGCCGTCGTCTATGACATCGCCTCACAGTCCGTCGTCTCCGCCCACAGCATCGATGCGCAGACGATCGCGGAGATCACCACTGCGGTGCGGGCCGACCATCCCGAGGCCCGGTTCGCCTACGAGACCCTCAACGGCGGTTTCATCGACAGGGAGTTCGTCACCGGCCGGCCTCGTGAGGCGCGGATGATCGACGATGTCTCCGAGCTTGCCGGCGAGGACGTCGTCAAGGTGCTCGTGCGACTGGATACGAGCGATTCGCAGGCGATGCACGACCTCATCGACCCGCTCGTCGAGGGCACCTGCCATGCGTCGTTCTCCGAACCGGACAACGGGCTCGTCGAGCTCGCGCCGGCAGGGATCACGAAGGCGAAGACGCTGTCGGATCTGTGCGACCACTTCGGTGTGGCGCAGTCGCAGGTGATGGCGTTCGGGGACATGCCCAATGACATCGAGATGCTCTCGTGGGCCGGACACGGCGTGGCCATGGGCAACGCACTGGGTTCGGTCAAGGCGATCGCAGCGGCCGTCACCGAGGCCGTCGATGACGACGGAGTCGCCCGCTACCTCGACGCAGTCTTGGACGCCCGCCGACTCTGAGACCCCATTTGCTACCTGACGGCGCCCCAGCACCCTGGCGCCACGTTGCTGGGGCGCCGTCAGGTAGCAGTTAGGGGCGGGTGTTGGTGGTGCCGGTGGCTTCCAGCAGAGACTCGTCGAGGTCGAAGTAGTCGATGAGCGCCACGGCCAGGCCGTCATCGTCGACCGGATCGGTGACGACGGTGGCGAGCACCTTGAGCTCGTCCTTCGCCTGACCCATGACGATCGCGTGCTCGGCCCACTCGATCATCTCGATGTCGTTGAGCCCGTCTCCGGCGCCCACGGTGTGCACATGCTCGACGCCCAGCTCACTGGCCACGAGCGCCAGGCCGCTGGCCTTCGACACTCCGTCGGGAGCGATGTCGAGCCAGTTGCTCCAGCCCACCGAGTAGCTGACCTCGTGCAGTCCGAGCGAATCCACAGCGGCCGCGAACTCTTCGGCGGTGCCGTTGACCTCGCGCATGACGATGCGGGTGGCCCGCTTGGTCAGCAGCTCGTCGAAGTCGACGATGTCGAGAGTGTCCGACTCGGCGAGCTCCCCTACCGGGAACGCCCCTGACGCCCACCGGTGCAGGTCCGGATCTTCGACGAGGAACAGTGCCGTCGGCAGCGCCTTGTGCATCTTCTCCAGCGCATCCTTCGGGTCGAACGACACCACATGGTGCATCTCCCACCCCAAGGGCAGCTCCGGGTCGAGGCGGACGACGACGGATCCGTTCGAGCACACGACGAATCCGTGCTTGAGATCGAGCGCGTGGACGACTTCGAGCGCGCCGGGCAGGGCACGGCCGGTCGAGATCACGAGGTGGTGGCCGTCCTCGACGAGCCGGTCGAGCACCTGCCTCACCGACTCCGACAGGGATCCGTCGTAGTCGACGATCGTGCCGTCGACATCGAGTGCGATGAGGTGCGGGGTCAATGTGTCTCCCAACGTATGCGTAAGTTATCTTGTGGTCGTTCTCGCCGGCGCCGAGGCGGTCGAACCGAGCTCGGGTTCCGCCGTCCGGTCACGCCCCGCGACCGAGCGCAGGCTCAGTAGCGCGGTCCCTCCGGTCCCTGGGCGGTCATCCCGCCGAGGTAGGGCCGCAGTGCCGCGGGCACCGTGACCGAGCCGTCCGCCTGCTGATGGTTCTCGAGGATCGGCACCAACCAGCGTGTGTTGGCCATGGTCCCGTTGAGGGTGGCGACCGGACGGGTCGCCCCGTCGTGGCGTTCGCGGATCTGGAGGCGGCGGGCCTGGAACGTCGTGCAGTTCGACGTCGACGTCAGTTCCCGGTAGGTGCCCTGCGTCGGCACCCAGGCTTCGCAGTCGAACTTGCGGGCGGCCGAATCGCCGAGGTCGCCGGCGGCGGTGTCGATGACGCGGTAGGGCAGTTCGCACAGGCCGAGCATCTTCTCCTGCAGGGACAGCATCCGCTCGTGTTCGGCTTCGGCGTCCTCGACGGGGACGTAGGCGAACATCTCGACCTTCTGGAACTGGTGGACGCGGATGATGCCGCGGGTGTCCTTGCCGTAGGAGCCGGCTTCGCGGCGGTAGCAGGACGAGATTCCGGCATAGCGCAGCGGACCGTCGGACAGGTCGATGATCTCGTCCATGTGGAACCCGGCCAGCGGGACTTCGGAGGTGCCGACGAGGAAGAGGTCGTCGGCTTCGAGTCGGTAGACCTCATCGGCGTGCTCGCCGAGGAACCCGGTGCCGCGCATGACCTCGGGGCGCACCAGCGTCGGGGTGATGGTCGGGTTGAATCCGGCCTCCTCGGCGACGTCGCGGGCGAGGTTGAGCAGCGCCATCTCGAGCTTCGCGCCGAATCCGGTGAGGTAGTGGAACCGCGACCCGGAGACCTTCGTTCCGCGGGTGGTGTCGATGGCCTTGAGCTTCTCACCGATCTCGAGGTGGTCGAGCGGTTCGAAGCCGTCGGGGCCGAAGTCGCGGGGAGTGCCGACGGTCTTCAGCGTCACGAAGTTCTCTTCGCCACCGGCGGGGATGCCGTCGATGATGAGGTTCGGGACCTTGGACACGAGCTGGTCGAAGGCGAAGCTCGCCTCGTCGGACTCGGCCGACAGCGACTTCACGGCCTCGGACTTCGCCTTGCCCTCGGCGATGAGCGCAGGCTTGTCCTCTTTCGGCGCCTTGGCGATCTGGGAGGAGAAGGACTTCTGATCGGCACGAGCGTCTTCGAAGGCCGTGATGGCCGCGCGGCGTGCGGAATCGGCGGCGAGGACCTCGTCGATGAGCTCGACGGATTCCCCGCGGGCCTCCTGTGATGCCTTGAACAGGGCCGGGTTTTCTCTGAGAAGCGCTAGATCGATCACCCTCTCAGCTTAACGGCCCGGGCCTGTTTTCGACATTCGGTGCTCAGCTTGCACACGAGTTCGGCACTGTAGATTTGAGACATGATCATCGAGTTCGATCCCCTGATGACCTGGCTCATCGTCCTCGGCGCACTCGTCGTGCTCGTGGCGGTGTTCTTCCTGGGTCGCCGGACCGGGGCACAGCGCGCCCTGTCGCGGGTGCGGCAGTACGCCCATCCGGCGAACCTCTCGGACGGCGAGGTCGACGATTCCGCCAGATATCGTGCCGCCCTCATCGTCAATCCGACGAAGACCGACGTGCGCCGCCTGGCTTCGACCGCCGAGGCGATCTGTCGTTTCGAGGGATGGAATCCTCCCCTCGTCATCGAGACCACGGTCGACGACTCCGGCGAAGGAGCGACGGTCCGGGCCCTCGACGAGGGGGTCGACGTCGTCATCGCCGCCGGCGGGGACGGGACCATCCGCGCTGTCGCCTCGGCGCTGGCCGGCACGTCGACCCCGATGGGGATAGTGCCGCTGGGCACGGGGAACCTGCTCGCCCGCAACATCGATCTCGTCCTCGACAAGACCGAATGGGCCCTGCGGATCGCGCTGTGGGGACGCAACCGGGAGATCGACGTGGGCACAGCGAAGATCGCCGAGGATGGCGACACCCACATCTTCACGGTGATGACCGGACTCGGCTTCGATGCCGCGGTCATGGCCGATACCAGCGATGAGCTGAAGAGCCGCCTCGGCTGGCTGGCGTATGTCGAGGCCGGGTCGCGGAAGCTTGCGGGCAAACCGAGTCAGGTCAAGGTCACTTTCGACGATGACTATCGGATTTCGGCGCGGGTGCGGTCGGTGCTCGGCGGCAACTGCGGACGGCTGCAGGGCGGCATCCAGCTGCTGCCGCAGGCGGTCATCGACGACGGCATGCTCGATGTGCTCATCGTCAGCCCGAAGAACCTCGGCCAGTGGCTCGGCGTCCTCGCGTCGATCGCGGGTCGGAGAGTCTCGCGCGGACTGCATACGAATACGCGCAAGTGCCAGAAGGTCGTCATCGAGGCGGGCGAGGAGCTCGACGTTCAGCTCGATGGGGATCCGCTCGGGCAGTCGTCGTATCTCGCGATGGAGGTCATGCCTTCGGCTCTGACCGTCCGCGTTCCCACGGTGGAGCAGCGCAAGCAGATCCGGGCCGAAGCCTGGCCGGTCTGAGGTTCTGCCGCCGCTTTCCGTGACCATAATTCAATTACCAATTGGTAGGTCACAGCGCGATTACGGAAATTCACCGAAGCGTTACAGCAATTACACCTGAACAAAACGTACAGAAATAGTTTAGAGAATCCTCAGAACCTAGGATGAGTGCCGTATCACACCCCTCGTCACAGAGATTGAAGGCACTCCAATGAAGAAGATCATCCTCGCGCCGGCAGTCGCCCTCGCATTCACTGGCCTCATCGCCAGCCCGGTCGCCGCCGCGGAATCCCCCGCCCCGCAGTCGGCCGCCTCGAAGTCTGCCGAGCAGAAGCAGGCAGAGGCCGAGAAGGCCAAGAAGGAAGAGGCCAAGAAGAAGGCTGAGAAGGAAGCGGCTGCGAAGAAGGCCGAAGCCGAGAAGAAGGCCGAGGAAAAGGCTGCGGCGGAGAAGAAGGCTGCCGCTGACAAGAAGGCCAAGGACGCCAAGGCCGCCGCAAAGAAGAAGGCGGATGAGAAGAAGGCCGCCGAAGACAAGGCGGACAAGAAGGGCGACGCCAAGCCGCCGAAGAAGGTCGATCCGAAGCCCGCTCCTGCCCCCAAGGACGAGGACAAGGACGCGAAGGACGACGACAAGTCCGAGGACAAGGTCAATCCGATCAATGCTTCGGTGCAGGTCGTCTCAGGTGATGTCACCGCCGAGGAGCTCCACGAAGATGGCGTGACCGTCAAGGTCACCGGCCTGGAGAAGGGCGACAAAGTCTCGGCGAAGTCCGGACTGACCGGCCCGTCGGCAACTGCCCAGGGTTCGACCGCCACTCTGAAGCTGCGCTCCGCGAAGGAACTCAGCCAGGACTCTGTGTCGTTCGCCGTCCAGGTGCAGCGTGCAGACACACAGTCGGTCACCAAGACAAGCTCGATCAACGTCCTCGCCGACGACGCCGTTGATCCGATCGACGCATCCCTCAAGGTCGATCCCAAGGAGATCACCGCTGAGGACCTCGCCAACAAGGACAAGGGCGTCGACGTCACTGTCACCGGCATTGAAGAAGGCGACGAGATCAAGGACTCCCTCACCGGGAAGACCGAGACCGCAGAAGCCGACGGCAGCCACAAACTCCACCTCTGGTACGAGGGCAACCCCGACAGCCTCGAAGAAGGCAAGGTTCCGTTCACGGTCACCATCGACCGCGAAGGAGAGTCGGAGACCCTCAACGGCAACATCAACGTCGTCGACGAGGTCACCGAGGCCGATCCGAAGGTCTCGCTCAACACCGACAAGATCTCGCAGAGCGACTTCAACAAGAACGGCATCAAGGTCACCGGCGAAGGCTTCACCCCCGGCGGCAAGGTCACCGTCGTCGGCGGAGGCGCCCAGTCAGCCTTCGCCACCGAAGAAGTCACCGCCGACGACGAAGGAAAGGTCTCCGCAACCCTGAAGTTCGAGGGCGAAGGCGACCTTCCGGCCGGCGACTACTCCGTCTGGGGCGTCGACCAGGAGTCCGACACCAACTCCGATCCTCAGACCTTCACCCTCACCGAGGATGACGCCGTCGATCCGATCGACGCATCCCTCAAGGTCGATCCCAAGGAGATCACCGCCGAGGATCTCGCCAACAAGGACAAAGGCGTGACCGTCACCGTCACGGGCGTGAAGAAGGGCGACAAGATCAAGGACTCCCTCACCGGGAAGACCGAAACCGCTGACGCCGACGGAGACTACAAGCTCCACCTCTGGTACGAAGGCAACCCCGACAGCCTCGAAGAAGGCAAGGTTCCGTTCACGGTCACCATCGACCGCGAAGGAACCGAGTCCGAGACTCTCAACGGCAACATCAACATCGTCGCCGAGGACGGCGACGACGGCGACGGGGACAACCCGGAGGCGCCCGCCGAGGCGACCCTCAAGGTATCGCCGAAGAAGATCGAAGCCGCAGACTTCGCCAACGAGAAGAAGGGCGTCACCCTCGCCGTCGAGAACTGCGAACCCGGTCAGGACGTCCACTTCGAGGTCAACCCGAAGGGCATCAACGTCACGGCCTACGAGAACACCGTCAAGGCCGATGACGAAGGCCGCGCTTCGGTCAACGTCTTCGGCACCTCCTCGGACGCCTCGGCCTACGTCGGTGCCTACACCGCGACAGCCACCTGCGGCGACGACACCATGAAGGACTCCTTCACGGTCACCGAAGGTGCCAACGGCGGCGGCTCTGACGGCGGCGACAACGGCAACGCCGGAAACGGAAGCGGCGACGACGGCAGCCAGCTGCCTCGCACCGGTGCCGATCTCGGCGGGCTGACAACAGGAGCGATGCTCCTCCTCGTCGGTGGAGCAGCTATCGCTCTGACCGGCCGCAAGAACAAGTTCGGCCAGACTCCGACGAGCTTCTGATCGAGACAGGGCGATAGCCTAGGTCGGCAAGGGAAGGGCGGCTCAGCAGACGCTGAGCCGCCCTTCCTTCTGTCCTGATGTTCGCGTCGAAAGAATCGTTCACGGTGAATGGCGAATGAACTCTGACGGCTCGCCGACTTCAGTAGTGAACAAAATGACCACAACTATGTGTGTGGTGAATGTTGCATTACCGTTACATTCGTAATACTTCACACCCAGCTGTAATTTTCGAAGGAAATACATGAAGAAGCTCGCCCTCGCACCCGCGGTGGCCATCGCCATCACCGGCCTGGCCGCATCCCCAGTTATCGCTGCCCCCGAGGCCCCCGCCTCGGTCAGCTACGCGCACTCTGTCGTCAAGAACTCCGGCGACTCCCAGGAGAGCACCTCGACGGAATCACCTGAGACCGAGGCGCAGGCCATCGAAGCGAAGGTGACGACCTCTCCCAAGGAGATCACCGCCGGGGACCTCGCCAATAAGGAAAAGGGAGTCGTAGTCACGGTCACCGGCCTTGAAGCCGGAGACAAGATTTCGGATTCGCTCACCGGCGAAGCCGGAGTTGCTGAGGGCGATACCTTCGAATACAACATCTACTCCACTCAGCCGGCCGAAGACATCCAGAACGGTAAGGTCGACTTCTCCGTCACGATCACTCGCGATGGCGAAGAGGAAACTTACGACGGACTGAGCTTCACCGTCGTCGACGACACCGACGAGCCCTCGACCCCTGCCGTCGATCCGAAGGTCTCGCTCAACACCGACAAGATCTCGCAGAGCGACTTCAACAAGAACGGCATCGAGGTCACCGGCGAAGGCTTCACCCCCGGCGGCAAGGTCACCGTCGTCGGCGGAGGCGCCCAGTCAGCCTTCGCCACCGAAGAAGTCACCGCCGACGACGAAGGAAAGGTCTCCGCAACCCTGAAGTTCGAGGGCGAAGGCGACCTGCCGGCCGGCGAATACTCCGTCTGGGGCGTCGACCAGGAGTCCGACACCAACTCCGAGCCTCAGACCTTCACCCTCACCGAGGAAGAAGAGACCGAGGACCCCACCACTCCTGCGGCCGAAGCCAAGCTGAGCGTCTCCCCCGAGACCATCACACCGGCCGACTTCGTCAAGGAAGACAAGGGCGTCACTCTCGCCGTCGAAAACTGCGAGCCGGGCGAGGACGTCCGCTTCCTCGTCAACCCCAAGGGCGAGTCGAACGTCACCGCCTTCGACAAGACTGTCAAGGCTGACGACGAGGGCAAGGCCAACGTCAACGTCTACGGCACCAGCGCCTCCAACGCCTCGGCCTACATCGGCGACTACGATGTCACCGTCACCTGCGGAGATGACGAGCTGACCGGCGAGTTCGCGGTTGAGAAGGACCCGAACGCCGGTGGCGGCGACGGTGACGAGGACGGAAACGACGACGGCAACGGCGGAAACGACGATGGCGACAACGGCAACGGCGGCGGCGACCTGCCCCGCACCGGTACCGAGCTGACCGGCCTCGTCGGCGGCGCCGGGCTCCTGCTCATCGGCGGAGTCGCAGTCGCAATGACGATGCGTCGCAAGAAGGTCGCCCAGGATCCCGCAGAGATCTGAGAGCGATCCTCTGGGCTCTGCTGAGCTCGGCGCGAACTGAGAAGAGCGCGGACCCGATCGGGTCCGCGCTCTTCTCGTCTCCACCGGTATGCCGTGATCGCCCCGCCGTGCGCCTATTGTCGGCCCATCCGGGCCGTGCGCCCCCCGATCGCCGAGTAACCCGAATCAGTCCATTCTGTCGTAGCGGGAACGCAGTGCGAGGAAGATCCCGTAGAGCACGAGGCCGATGCCCACAGCCAGGAGCAGATACGGTCCGAACGGCTGATCGCGCATCCCCTTCAGGGCCCCATCGATGCCGGTGAATTCCTCAGGGTCCCCGGTAGCCGCCGAGACCACGACGAGGATGCCTACCGCCAGCAGGGTCACTCCCTTGCCCAGGTATCCCACGACCCCGGTGAATCCGACGAGGAAGCGGGTGAGAGCACCTCGCGGCCGACGCAGCTCATCTTTCCACTTCCGGCGCAGACCGTTGACACAGAATGCGATGCCGATGATCGCAATCACAGCACCGACGGCCATGAGAATGAACAGCCCGCCAGGCGCCTTCGCCACAGTCGTTGATGCCTGGGCACTCGACTTGCCCGAGTCCGCTCCCCCACCGAAGACGAATTGGGAGAAGGTCGCCGCAACCACCACGTAGGCGATGGCTGAACCGACCATTTTGAAGAAATCGATCCACTGCCTCCGCCCCTGCTTATGCTGCGGGTCCCGAGTCCCTGCACCACGCAGCGACGCCGAGCCGAAGAAGGCGTTGACCAGGCACCACAGGGCCATCAGCGCACAGCCGAGGGAGCAGATGATGATGAGCACCATGCCGAACGGCTGCGCAGCGATCTGTCCGATGGCACCGGCCTGATCAGCTTCGCCACCGCCTTGACCGAGTCCGATGGCCACAGCCGTCGCGCCGAGGATGCTGTGGACCAATCCATTGGCGATGAAGCCCGCGCGGGCTACGCGCTCGAACCAACGGCTGTCGGCGGCCTCTTGTGCCGCAGCATCAGCGCTGTCGGCGACTTGTCTGACCTTCTCATTCTCGTTCACAGAAATCAGTGTCGCACAACATCTGCGATTCTCTGGACCACGTTGAGAAGCAATCGTCGAACTTCAGAACAGACGGACGGAGCGCGAACCCGAAAGGGTTCGCGCTCCATCTTGGCGTTGTGTCTGCTCTATCTGGTCGGTTGCCACCGGCTCAGCCGCGTCGGTACCTGTTGTACAGCACCAGGGCCCCTGGTTCGGGCCGCCCCTGCGGACGCCGCCCGCGCGAGATCGAGACGACGTCGCCACCCACAGTGCCGGCGGCGAAGACGCGAGCTTCGCGTTCCTGCGCAGTCATCCGCGATCGGACCTCGGCCTCGAGCTCCTCATTGCGGTGTTTGAGCGCATCGACCTGATTCTGCAGATCAATGATTTTCTTGATCCCGACGAGGTTGACTCCCTCGTCCTGGGACAGCTGTTGGATCAGTCGCAGCTTGGCGATGTCTCTCCCGGAGTAGCGTCGCCCCCGACCCGCAGTGCGTTCGGGAGTGACGAGACCCAGACGGTCATATTGCCGCAGCGTCTGCGGGTGCATCCCCGCCAGTTCCGCGGCCACCGAGATGACATACACCGCCGCACTCGACGAAATGTGCATTGTGCTTCACCACCTCAACTGGCCTTCGCCCGATCCAGCAGACCGGCTCGAGGATCCTCACCCTCTGTCGCAGCCTTGAACGACTCGACCGCCGCCTTCGCCTCGTCGGACAGATTCTTCGGCGCCACGATCTCGACTGTCGCCAGCAGATCACCGGTGCCCTTCTTCGTCTTCACACCCTTGCCGCGCACTCGCAACGTCCGGCCCGAAGGCGTCCCTGCGGCGACCTTGACCTTGACCGGCATTCCGCCCAGGGTCGGCACCTTGATCTCTGCGCCGAGGGCCGCCTCGTCGAAGCTGACAGGCAGTTCCATGCGCAGGTTGTCACCGTCGCGGGTGAACACGGGGTGCGGTTTCACGTTCACCGTCAGGATCACGTCGCCGGCGTCACCGCCGTTCGGGCTCGGTTTGCCCTTGCCGGCCAGACGGATCTTCTGCCCGTCCTTGACTCCGATCGGGGTGCGCACCGTCAGCGGTTTTCCGCTGGGCATGTTCAGCTTCACCGAGGCGCCATCGATCGCTTCGGTGAACGACAGCGTCGTGGTCGACTTGATGTCTCCACCCTTGACCGGAGGCTGGTAGCCGCCGTATCCGCCACCGCCGAAGCCTCCGCCGCCGAATCCGCCGAGCAGATCCGCCAGGTCCGGAGGCACGTCGCCCCCGCCGCCGTAGGTCGTGCGGGTCCGGGTGCGTCCGCCGCCTCCGAAGAGGTCGGAGAACACGTCGTCGAATCCACCGCCGCCAGCACCGCCGGGTCCGCCGGCGCCGGCACTGAACCGGGCACCGCCGCCCATGGCGCGGACCTGGTCGTACTGGGCACGCGATTCCTTGTCGGACAGCACCTGATGCGCCTGCCCGATCTCTTTGAACTTCTCCTCGGCCTTCTCATCACCGGGGTTGGCATCCGGGTGATACTTGCGCGCGAGCTTGCGATAGGCCTTCTTGATCTCGGCGTCAGAAGCATCCTTGGAGACGCCGAGGGTCTTGTAGAAGTCCTTGTCGAACCAATCATTCTGAGGTCCGGTATTCACCTGGCACCTCCTTCCCTTCCAAACAATCTTGTCAGCACTGTATTCACTTGTCTCCTCACAATCCGCATCCCCGGGGTCAGTGCCCCGAAGATCCGGACCGCCGCCGAGGTGGCCCCGCACCCCCGTACGTCAGTTCACTGACGTACGGGACCGGGAGCCGCCTCGGCGATCATGGTCTTTCAGTCCTCCGGCTGCTGGACACCGACGCGGGCGGCGCGGATGATGCGCTCCCCGATCCGGTATCCCGGCTGCATGACCAGGAAGAGCGTCGGGGTCTCGACCTCGTCCGAAGGCTGCTGCATGAGCGCCTCGTGGACGTTCGGGTCGAACTCATCGCCGACTTCTCCGTACTGTTCGACGCCGAGCTTGTTCAGCGAGTCGACGAGCTTGTTCACGTGGGTCTCGAAAGGCCCGCTGACATCGCCGTTCTCCTGCGCGAGCTTGACCTCGTCGAGCACGGGGATGAGCGCCTCGACGACCTTGATCGTGCCGCCGAGGGCCGCACGCTCACGTTCCCGATCGGCACGCATCCGGTAGGCCGCGTACTCAGCGTTGATGCGCTTGAGGTCGGCCAGGTACGCTGCGGCCTCCGAACCCGGTTCGGGCTCGGCCGCCGGCTCCGTGTCTTCGAGGCCCGAAGCATCGGCGGGGATGTCGACACCGAGGTCGCTGGCATCGGCTGCGGATTCTTCCGCTTGCTCGGCGTTCGGATCCAGGTTCGGATCCACGGTCGGCTCCTCGCCGGCCTCGGCCGAGGCCGACTGAGCGTCGGCCTCGGGACGGACCTCGCCGGTGTTCGGGTCGACCCGGCGCTTGTCACTGAAAGTGAAGCCTGGCTCCTCGGACGACTGATCGTTGCCCTCAGAAGTCATTACTTCTTCTCCTCATCCTCTTCGTCGACAACCTCGGCGTCGACGACATCGTCATCGGCGCTCGCATCGGCTGCACCCTCACCGGCAGCCTCGGCGCCTTCGGCACCGCCCTGCTGGTTGTAGATGGCTTCGCCGATCTTCTGCTGGTTCTCGACGAGCTTGTCGTAGGCGGTCTTCACTGCATCGTCGTCTTCACCCTTGAGGGCTTCCTTGACGGCGTCGACATCGCCCTGCATCTCGGTCTTGACCTCTTCGGGCAGCTTGTCCGCGTTGTCGGTCAGCAGCTTCTCGGTCTGGTAGGCGAGGTTCTCCGCATTGTTGCGGACGTCGGCGGCCTCACGGCGCTTCTTGTCCTCTTCTGCGTGCTCCTCGGCCTCACGGACCATGCGGTCGATGTCTTCCTTCGGCAGTGCGGAACCGCCGGTGATCGTCATCGACTGCTCAGTGCCGGTGCCCTTGTCGGTGGCCGACACGTGGACGATGCCGTTGGCGTCGATGTCGAAGGCGACCTCGATCTGCGGCACACCGCGCGGAGCCGGAGCGATGCCGGTCAGCTCGAAGGTGCCGAGGTTCTTGTTGTCGCGAGTGAACTCGCGCTCACCCTGGAAGACCTGGATCGACACGGAGGGCTGGTTGTCCTCAGCGGTGGTGAAGGTCTCCGAACGCTTGGTCGGGATCGGGGTGTTGCGCTCGATGAGCTTGGTCATCACGCCGCCCTTGGTCTCGAGTCCGAGCGAGAGCGGGGTGACGTCGATGAGCAGGACGTCCTTGCGCTCACCCACGAGGACACCGGCCTGCACGGCGGCACCGATCGCGACGACCTCATCGGGGTTGACGCCCTTGTTGGGCTCCTTGCCGCCGGTGAGTTCGGTGACGACTGCGGATACGCCGGGCATGCGGGTCGAGCCGCCGACGAGGACGACGTGGTCGATGTCCGAGACGGACACGCCTGCGTCCTTCATGACTGCGTGGAACGGAGCCTTGGTGCGCTCGAGGAGGTCCTTGGTCAGGTCCTCGAACTTCGCGCGGGTGAGGCTCTCATCCAGGTGGATGGGTCCGTTCTCGCTCATCGACAGGTACTGCAGCGAGATGTTCGTGCTGGTGGCCGAGGACAGTTCCTTCTTGGCCTGCTCCGAAGCTTCCTTGAGGCGCTGGAGAGCGGTGGCGTCCTTGGTCAGGTCCACACCGTAGTTGTTCTTGACCTGCTCGACGAGCCAGTCGACGATGCGCTGGTCCCAGTCGTCACCGCCGAGGCGGTTGTCACCGGAGGTCGCACGGACCTGAATGGTGGAGAAGTCGTCTTCGTCCTTGCCGACTTCGAGCAGGGACACGTCGAAGGTGCCGCCGCCGAGGTCGAAGACGAGGATGAGCTCATCTTCCTTGCCGCGCTCGAGGCCGTAGGCCAGAGCAGCGGCGGTGGGCTCGTTGATGATGCGCGAGACGTTGAGTCCGGCGATCTCACCGGCGTCCTTCGTGGCCTGACGCTCGGCGTCGTTGAAGTATGCGGGAACGGTGATCACCGCGTCGGTGACCTTCTCCTGCAGGTACTCTTCAGCGTCGTGCTTGAGCTTCTGGAGGATGCGGGCCGAGACTTCGGGGGCCGTCATCTTCTTGCCGCCGATCTCGGTGGACCAGTCGGTGCCCATGTGGCGCTTGACCGAGGCGACGGTGTTCTTGATGTTCGTGACAGCCTGGCGCTTGGCGATCTCGCCGACGAGGGAGTCGCCGTTCTTGTTGACTGCGACGACGGACGGGGTCGTACGACCGCCTTCCGCGTTCGCGATGACCTTGGGGTCACCGCCTTCGAGGACAGTGACGACGGAGTTCGTGGTTCCGAGGTCGATTCCAACTGCACGTGCCATAGCGTTCTCTCCTTTGTTCGTGAGTTCCTTCGACTCGAATGTGTGCGATCGGGCGGCTCCGTTCACGAGCAGAACCACTCGACCGCACACATTGAGCCAACTGGACTCAAGTATTCTCTTCGAGGTTTCGACCGTCAAGTCGACCTCATCAAAGTTGCGTACACTAGACTCAACTTTGGTGAGGCCGACTTTATTCCGGACGGAGAGAAATTCTTTTCAGAGGGCTGCTGCGGTGTCGAGCAGGCCGAGAACATCATCGACAACAGCGTCCCGATGCGACAGCACGACACGAACCCAGGACTCACCGTCACCGAGGCTGTCACCACGAAAGATGCGTTCGCGCAGATTGACCCAGCGCCTCCAATGTCGGTCGAAGGCGCGTCGCCTGACAAGCCTCTTCCGCTGCGCCTGACCGCGAAGCGCGGAATCTCGATCCGTATCGATGAAGACAATCATCGGTCGATATCCGAGAATTCCTGCAAGGCTCACAATGAGCCGGCGACTCCATCGGCGAGTGCCCGGATCATGGACGACCAGCGGTCCGCCACCCTTGTTGAGCATGAGCCCAAGCATGCGGAGGTGGGCAATCGTGTGAAGAATCGGTCGAACGAGCGCGTACGGCAACCACGGCATCCACTGACGCAGCCGAGGTCGAATGTTCTCCGGGTCCGCCGACCGCACCCGAGGCGATCGGCCCCGCAATGCTCTGAGCGCTTCGGTCTTGCCCGCCCCGGGCACCCCGGCGATGACAACGAGAGGAGTGACCGCAGCACTGCCCGATGGGCCGCTTTCGCGCCTTTTGAAATTCCGGTCGAGTTCCCCGACGCACCCGTCGTCGCCTCTCGCAGGGGCTGCTGATCCCATGGTGACCTCTCCGAGTCAGATGATGAGAGTCAGCATAGAGGCGATTTCTTCGCCGTCACTGCGAAATCTCTCGGAGATTCACTCGCCGAGGTGGTCCTCCAGATCATCGAGGATCTGACCGGCCCCGGTCGGGCCGAGGCCGAGGAACCAGACATCGTCATTGACGCGGATGGCCTTGCCGTCCTTGACCGCTTCGAGACCCTTCCATTGGCTCGACGCGAGGGCCTTCTTCTCCCCCGTCGCCTCCGGATCGCCGTAGCTGGTAAAGAAGATGAAGTCGCCTCCGGCCTGATCGAGGTTCTCCGGAGAGATCTCGACGGCGAGCTCGTCGACGTCCTGGTTCGTCGGGCGCTTGAACCCGGCATCGTGGAGGATGACGCCGATGAGCGACTGATTCGCGTACAGCCGCAGACGCTCGGGCATGAAGCGCACGAGTGAGATCGTGGGGTCGCCGTCGACGGACTCGTTGAGGCTCTTCGCCTCCTCGGCATAGTCTGTCAGTGCCGCATCGGTCTCCTTCTCCATGCCCATCGCCTCACCGACGAGGCGGAAGTTCTCCTTCCACGGGAACCCGGGCCGGATCGAGAACACCGTCGGAGCAATGGAGTCGAGTTCGTCATAGAGTTTGTCGGCGCGCAGCTGACTGCCGAGGATGAGGTCGGGTTCGAGTGAGGCGATCTTCTCGAGATCAAGCTCCTGAATCGTGCCGACCGTCTCGACTCCCTTGACCTGGTCTTCGAGGTAGCTCGGCACCGGGCTGGCACCTTCGGTCGTCACCATGCCGACGGGTGTGATGCCCAGCGACAGGACATCGTCGAGCTCTCCCGTATCGAGGACGACGACGCGCTCAGGCTTCTTCTCGATCTCCGTCGTGCCATTGGCATGCTTGACCGTCCGCGGGAAGACCCCGGCCTCGGCATCGCTGCCGAGCTTCGCAGTCTCCTCATCAGCAGTGCCGAAGGCCTCGCCGCCGGTGGCGACGTCCTTGTTCCCGGTCTCGCCCCCGGACCCTTTGTCCTCATCAGCGGCACAGCCGACAGCGAGCAGGGCAATGGTCAGAGCTGAGGCGGCCACAGCGACCGCCCGATTCTTCAGAGTCGATTTCACGAAGATGAGCCTACCCTAAGTGTTCACTCCCGCTCGACACACCGCACCGTCCGCAAAATCTCACCACGAATGCAGTTTCCTCGGACTACTTAGGTTAGGCTCATCTTCACAAGCGAACATTCTCGAAAGGCCCCTATGTCCCGCATCACACTCGACAGCAGAAGCGCCCTTGCCGCCGTCGCCGTCGCCACCGCTCTCAGCCTCAGCGCCTGCGGAGGGTCCGGCTCCTCCGAACCCGGCAATGGCGACGCCGCTGCCGACGGTCAATGGCCGCTGACGATCACGGACGACGCCGGCCACGAAGTGACCATCGACGAGGCGCCCGAATCGGTCGTCTCCACCTCGGTGACTCTCACCGGCAGCCTCCTCGCCGTCGACGCACCGGTCACCGCCTCCGGTGCCACCATGCCAAATTCCCCCGTTGCCGACGACCAAGGCTTCTTCACGCAGTGGAGCGACGTCGCGAAGGAGAAGGACGTCAAGGCCCTCTACCAGGGCGACCCCGATGTCGAGGCCGTGCTCGCCGAAGAACCCGACCTCATCGTGGTCTCGAAGACCGGCCAGGACTCGGCGAACGCCATCTACGATCAGCTCAGCGACATCGCCCCGACCGTCGTCATCGACTACGGCGACAAGGACTGGCAGGAGGTCACCACCAAGCTCGGTGAGATCACCGGCCACGAGGATGAGGCGAAGAAGGTCAACGACGAATTCGGTTCCCGCGCCGAGGAGGTCAAGTCCGCCATCGACGCCCCGAAGCAGCCGGTCACCGGCATGATCTTCAACGAGAAGGCCAAGGGCGGAGGATCCGGGGCCAGCGCGAACATCTGGACACCGGAATCCGCTCAGGGCAAGCTCCTCCAAGAAGTCGGCTTCGAACTCGCCGAGGTCCCCGAAGGCACAGCCGGCCAAGGAGAAATGGGCAAACGTGCCGATATCGTCGAAGTCACCGGTGAGAACCTGTCGAAGGCCGTCACCGGCGAATCCGTGTTCCTGTTCAACGCCAACGAGAAGACCGCCGCGTCGTACGCGAAAGACTCGCTGGTCGAGAGCACACCGGCGGTGAAGAACGATGCCGTCTACCCGATGGGCCTCGACTCATTCCGCCTCGATTACTACTCCGCCACGAACGTCCTCGACCGCATCGAGGACGAATTCGGCAAGTGATCACCTGAGCCCGGAACGAACGGCCGGCAACGACGATACTTCTCGCTGCCGGCCGTCCGTTCTCTGCCTATGGAGCCATCCGGGCGACCCCGGCGGGGCCGCCTCGGTGATCTGGGCGCCCCCGGCGGGGCCGCCTCGGCGAATCAGCCCTTGGCCGGACGGGAGCTGATGATCTCCGCACGCTCGTCTCGGTTGAATTGACGCAACTGGGTGACATGTCCCGGGTTGAGCTCGGAGACGTCGGCCACCTGGAGCAGGCGCATGGTGCGCTCGACCTGCTCACCGAGGATCTCGATCGTCCGATCCACACCTGCTCGACCGCCGGCCATGAGCCCGAAGAGGTAGGCACGGCCGATGAGGGTGAAGTCGGCGCCGAGGGCGAGCGAGGCGACGATGTCGGCGCCGTTGCGGATGCCGGTGTCGATGATGATCTCCACGTCCTTGCCGACCTCACGAGCCACCTCGGGGAGGAGTTCGAAGGGCACGGGTGCCCGGTCGAGCTGACGTCCGCCGTGATTGGACAGGACGATCGAGTCGACACCGAGGTCGGCGAGCTTCTTCGCGTCCTCGAGCGTCTGCACGCCCTTGACGGAGAACTTCCCGGGCCACATGGCGCGGATCTCGGCGAGATCGTCGAAGTCGATCGACGGGTCCATCGCGGAATCGAGGAGCTCTCCGACGGTGCCGCCGGTCTCCGACAGGGAGGCGAACTCGAGCTTCGGGGTGGTCAGGAAGTCCCACCACCACCAGGGACGCGGGATCGCGTTGAGAATCGTCTGCGGAGTCAGCTGCGGCGGAATGGAGAACCCGTTGCGCGTATCGCGCAGACGAGCCCCGGCCACGGGAGCATCGACGGTGAAGAACAGCGTGTCGAAGCCGGCATTCTTCGCCCGCTCGACGAGACCGTAGGAGATGTCGCGCTGCTTCATCACGTAGAGCTGGAACCAGTTGCGTCCGTGCGGATTGGCCGTCTTCACGTCCTCGATCGAGGTCGTGCCCAAGGTCGAGAGAGTGAACGGGATGCCTGCGGCGCCGGCGGCACCGGCACCGGCGGTCTCACCCTCGGTCTGCATGAGTCGGGTGAAGCCGGTCGGGGCGATGCCGAAGGGCATCGCCGAGCTGCCGCCCATGATCTGGGTGGAGGTGTCGACGTGTGTGACGTCTTTGAGGATCGAGGGGTGGAACTCGATATCGCGGAACGACTGCACCGACCGCTCCATCGAGATCTCGCCTTCGGCGGCCCCGTCGGTGTAGTCGAAGGCCGCGGCCGGGGTCCGACGCTTCGCGATCGCGCGCAGGTCCTCGATCGTCAGGGCGTTCTCCAGACGGCGCTTCTTCGGGTCGAGCTCGAACTTCTTGAACTTCATGAGTTCGAAGATCTCGGCAGGCTGCGGAATCTGTCTCTTGACCATGTCTGTCGGTCCTTTCTGTAGCTGAAGAGCTGGTGTTGCCGGGGATGCGATGCGGGTGGGTTGGGGCTGGTCGGGGTGGGGGTGGTCGGGTGCCGCCGGTGTCAGGACGAGGGAATCATCCACGACAGGACGGTGGACTGGAGACCGACGAGCAGACACATGACGACCAGCAGCCCCAGCGACCAGCCGATGACCCGGCGGAAGATCGACGCTTCCCTGCCCAGCAGACCGACAGCGGTGGCAGCGATCGTGAGGTTCTGCGGGCTGACCATCTTGCCCAGGACGCCGCCGGAGCTGTTCGCGGCCACGAGGAGCAGCGGGTCAAGCCCGGCCTCATGCGCCGCAGTCTGCTGCAACGTGGCGAACAGCGCGTTGGCCGAGGTGTCCGAACCGGTGACTGCGGTGCCCAACCAGCCGAGGATCGGTGAGAGGAAGGCGAAGAAGGCGCCGGTGCCGGCGATCCACGTGCCGATGGTGATCGTCTGCCCCGACAGGTTCATGACATAGGCCAAGGCGAGCACCGAACCGACCGTGAGGATCGAGAACCGCATCTTCACGACATTGACGATGAGGACATCGAGGGCCTCCTTGGCCGTCATCTTGTAGACGATGGCGACGATGATGCCGGAGATGAGCAGCAGCGTGCCCGGCGAGGACAGCCACTGGAAGTTGTAGATCGTGCTCTCCGACACCTCGCCGGCGGCATTGAGGATGTTCCCGTCCAATCCCGGCCAGGGGATCTTCACATCGGTCGATGCCAGCCAATTGTTGAGCGCCGGCACGAGCTTCGCCACGGAGAAGATCACGATGACGAGCAGGTAGGGGAAGAGCGCGAGGAACACCCGGGGCCCGGTCAGCGGCGCGGTCTCCTTCTTCACATCGGTGGCCACTGCCGCCGATGCGCTGCCGGCGTCAGGAGCGTCAGCGCCTTCGTGCTCACGCTCGTCGGCCATACGGCCGAGTGCGTCCTGTCCGCCCTTGGGCTTCCAGAACCGGAGCATGATGACGACGGCGGCGAGGCCGACGAGGGAGGCGATGATGTCGGTGAGTTCGACGGAGAGGAAGTTCGACGACACGTACTGTGCGGCACCGAAGACGATGCCGACGACCAGGGCGAGCGGCCAGATCTGACGGAGTCCGCGACGACCGTCGACGAGCATGACGAGGAAGAGCGGGACGACCGCGGCGAGGAACGGGGTCTGGTGACCGACCATCGCACCGATGTCCTGATAGTCGATGCCGGTGAGTGTGCCGGCGGTGAGGATCGGGATGGCGATGGCGCCGAAGGCCACGGGAGCGGTGTTCGCGACGAGGACGACGACCGCGGCGCGCATGGCGGTGAAGCCCACGGCCACGAGCATGACACCGGTGATCGCCACCGGGGCGCCGAACCCTGCGAGTGCCTCGAGGAGGCCGCCGAAGCAGAAGGCGATAATGATGGCCTGGATGCGCGGGTCATCGGAGATGACGTTGATGACCAGTCGCAGGTCTTCGAAGTGCCCCGAGCGCACGGTGAGTTCGTAGAGCCAGATCGCGGTGATGACGATCCACATGATCGGGAACAGGCCGAAGGCGAATCCCTGCGTCGCCGACAGCGCGGCGAGGCCGACGGGCATTCCGTACGCGGCGATGGCCACGACGAGGGCGACGCCGACCGCGGTCAGACCGGCCCAGTGGGCCTTCCATTTCAGTGCGCCGAGGGTGATGAAGATCGTCAGCAGCGGCAGGATCGCCAGGAGCGACGACCACAGAAGGCTGTCGGCCACCGGCGCGATTTCGGGTGTGTACATGGTTTCTCCAACACAGCCGGGCTTGCCCACGGTGGGTCCGTTCCCCTGTGAACGCGCTCCGAACTCGAATGATCGAATTGTTCAGTATGGCCTTTATGAGGTCAGACCATTAATCTGAGCATAGGACCGCAATGTGATCTGCGTCAAGCACACGGTCAGGAAATCCTCGACGAGGCGGCCGAACGGTGGTGCAGGCAGCGGGCTGACGTGCGACCAGGCTGACGGCGGATGCTCGACCGGGCAGCGGGCGGATGAGCGAAGAGGACGTGAAATGATGATCCGATGGAGGAGACCATGACCGAGGACAAGGGCACACCGTGGAAGCCCGTGAACCGGCCGAGCACCTATGAGCTCGTCATCGACGCCATCGAAGAGCAGATCATGGCCGGCTCGCTCACCGTCGGTGACCCCCTGCCCGCCGAACGCGATCTGGCGACGAAGCTCGGCGTCAGCCGGGCCAGCGTCCGCGAGGCCCTGCGGGTGCTCGAGAGCCTCGGCGTCGTCCGCTCCTCTGGAGGGTCGGGCCGCGGCGCCGGCACCTTCATCGCCGCGATGCCCTCGGCCGCCCTCACCCGCTTCCTCCGCCTTCACGTCGCCTTGGCGAACTTCAGCCTCGACGATGTGACGGAGACGCGCATCCAATTGGAGCGCTCGAGCTCGATCCTTGCGGCCACGCGTGCCGACAAGGACTCTCTGGCCGCCATCAATGCTCAGCTCGCCATGATGGACACCCCCGGCGTCAGCCTCGAAGTCTTCAACGATGCGGACACCGCGTTCCACGTCGCCATCGCACAGGCGGCGGGCAACCAGCTGTTCTCCGACCTCACGGGAGCGATCCGCACCTCGATGCGCACGTCGATCTTCGACTCATTCAACAGAGTCGACGATCCGCAGGTGCTCATGTCCCAGCTGCAGGCTCAGCACCACCAGATCATGGAGGCGATCGTCGCCGGTGACACAGAGGAAGCGGCCCGGGTGACCGAGGAGCACATCCGGTTCGCCGCCGCGGCACTTCCCGGCCTCACCGAAGCCTAACCACTCCCTACTTACTACCTGACGGGTCCCCAGCAACTTGGCGCCAGGTTGCTGGGGCGCCGTCAGGTAGCAGGTGAGGGGTCACTTCTTTTCGGGGCGCTGGGCCACCTCGGCGGTTTCGGCTTCGATCCTGTCCGCATCGGCCGCACGCTTCTTCGCACGCTTCTCCTCCCGGTGGGCTGCCCGGGTCTCCTTGCGTCGTTCGACGAGGAGGTAGAGGGCGGGGACGAGGATGAGGGTGAGGACCGTCGATGAGGTGAGCCCGCCGATGACGACGATGGCCAGCGGCTGCGAGATGAAGACTCCCCCACCGGTGAGCCCCAGCGACATCGGCACGAGGGCGAAGATCGTTGCGGCGGCGGTCATGAGGATCGGGCGCAGGCGCAGTCGGGTGCCGTGGACGATCGCGTCCATCAGTTCCAAACCGTCCTCACGCAGCTTGTTGATGAGGTCGATGAGCACGATCGCGTTGGTCACGACGATGCCGATGAGCATGAGCAGACCGATGAGCGAGGGAATGCCCAACGGTGTGCCGGTCGCCAGCAGGAGCAGCACGGCTCCTGTCGCTGCGAAGGGGATCGACACGAGCAGGATGAGCGGCTGGACGAAGCTGCGGAACGTCGCGATCATCACGAGGAACACGAGCACGATCGCCACGGCCATGGCCGCCCCGAGCTGGCCGAAGGACTCCGCCTGCTCCTGGCTGGCTCCGCCGACGTCGAAGCTGACGCCGTCGGGCAGATCCATGGACTCGGTCAGGTCGGTGGCCGCGGCGGTCACGGTCTCCAACTGTCCGTCGGCCGGGGTTGCGAACACCGTGACCTTCCGATCCCCATCGGCACGGTCGATCGTCGCCGGGGTCTCGGTCTTCTTCACCGTCGCGATCTCATCGACGGTGATCGGTTCACCCTTGATGTCGGGGATGGCAGCCTGCTCGTCGGCGAGGCTCTCTTCCTCCTCCTGGCTCTGCTCCTGTTCACGCTGACCGTCGACGAGGTCATCGATGGCGTCGTTGGCCTCTTTCAGTCCCTTCTCGGCCTGTTCGACGCCTTCGCGGGCCTGCTCCACCTGGTCGGCCGCCATCTCATCGGGGCTCGGGGCAGGTGGCGGGTTCTGGGCATCGCGCAGCGCCTTGCGGGCTTCTTCGAGCTGGTCAGCGGCATCGTCACGGGCATCGCGGGCAGACTCGAGCTGCTCTGCCGATTCGTCTGCGGCCTTGCGTTTGGCCTCCTCGGCGCGGGCTTCGGTCTTCTCCTCGACCCGGTCGGTGGCGTCTTCCTGCGCGTTCTGCGTCTGCACCTCGGTGACGGGCAGTTCGAGGGCGCGGATCTCGTCCGGGGTCGCATTCCGGTGGGTCGGGGCGAGGAAGATGTCGCGTTCCTTGCCTTCGAGTGTCAGCGTTCCCGCCTCGGTGCCATGCAGTGCCGCGGCGACGGCCTGACCGACCTCGGCCTGGCTAAAGCCGTAGTCGGCGGCCTTCTCCCGGTCGACGTCGACTTCGATGACCGGCTGGTCGGCGGCGAGGTCATTGCGCGCGGTCTGGACTCCGTTCGTGTCCGCCATCGTCTTCGTCACCTCGTCGGCGGCTTTGCGCAGCGCGCCGAGATCGGTTCCCGAGAGCGTGACCTCGACATCTTCGCTGACGGATCCGCCGGCGTCCTGAACGTCGATGTCACCGGCGTCCTTTCCGAGGTCCTCCAGCTGAGTCCGGATCCGGTTCGTCGCGACCTCGGCCTCGGAATCCTCAGCCAGGGTGATGTTGAACTGGTTCTCGGCCCCGGCTTCGGGTCCGTTGACCGTCGTCGAGTACGTTTCGACGTCCGGGTCGTCGGCGAGGACGGCTTCGATGCGCTTCGCGGCCTTATCTCCGGCTTCGAGCGAGGCGCCCGCCGGCAGGGTCTGGGTGATGTAGAGCGAGTTGGCTCCGGCGGAACCGAGCAGGTCGGTCTTGAGGAAGGTCGCGCCCATCATCGTGACGATGAAGATGACGACGGAGAAAGCGATGGTCCGCCAAGGGTGGTGCAGGGCGGAGAGAATCGCAGGCAGGCTGCGCTGCTGGAGACGGTCGACCCGCCCGGAGGCCTCACCGTCACCCGGTGCCGGTGAGACGACGGGTTCGACAGTCGCATCCGGCAGCAGATCCTTGCCCTTGGCGCCGCGTTTGGCGTTCTTCTTCTCGATCGTCTTCTGCCGGCGTTCGGCACGCGCCACGGACCGCCGGTGCTGTTTGGCGGCCCAGAGTTCGAAGCTGCGGTCGGTTGCCGCCTGCCGTTTGGGTGAGAGCGGTTTGGGGCTGCGGCGCAGCACCCAGTAGCTGAAGACCGGGACGATCGTCAGTGCGACGACGAGGGAGGCGAGCAGCGCGAGGGAGACGGTGACGGAGAAGGGTCGGAAGAGCTGTCCGGCGATGCCGTCGACGAAGGCGATGGGCAGGAACACCGCGACAGTGGTCAGAGTCGAGGCGGTGATGGCCCCGGCAACCTGTTTGACGCTAGCGACGATGTCCTCGACGCTCAGGTCGCTCGTGCCCTGGCGCCTCCTGATGTTCTCGATGACGACGATGGAGTCGTCGACGACGCGACCGACGGCGATCGTCAGGGCACCCAAGGTGAGGATGTTGAGGGTGTAGTCGCCGATCTGGAGTCCGATCATCGCGATGAGCAGCGACATCGGGATCGAGATCGCGGCGACGATGGTCGAGCGGAAGGAGCCGAGGAAGGCGAGGATGACGAAGATCGCGAAGATCAGGCCGAGTCCGCCTTCGACGGAGAGGTCGTGGATCGACTTCTCGATCTCCGGGGCCTGGTCGAAGATCGTCGAGAATTCAGTGTCGTC
Source organism: Brevibacterium spongiae (assembly GCF_026168515.1). Lineage (NCBI taxonomy): Bacteria > Bacillati > Actinomycetota > Actinomycetes > Micrococcales > Brevibacteriaceae > Brevibacterium > Brevibacterium spongiae. Next base: position 3,651,899 of record NZ_CP093443.1, read on the forward strand.
TCCGAGCTTCGGGCCCACCCGGTCAAGGGTGTCTGCGACCTTGTGGGAGACGTCGACGACATTGGCGTCCTGGTCCTTGGTCACCGATACGGTCACGGAGTCCTTGCCGTCGGCGCGGGACAGTGAGGTCTTCTCGATCGAGTCGAGGTCGACGTCGGCGACGTCACCGAGCAGCACTGTGCCGTCGGCGGTGCGCAGAGGGGTCTTCTCGATCTGGTCGACGGCGTCGACCTCGGTGCCGACCTCGACGGCCATCGAGGTCTCTCCCTGGGCGCTGCGACCGGCCGGGACGACCGCACCGGCGGCCTCGAGCTCTTCGGGGACGGAGGATTCGACGACGTTCTTCTCCGCGACGTCCTCGGGACGGAAGGTGATGGTGACCCGCTGTTCGTCCTGGCCGGTGACCTCGACGTTCGAGACTCCGTCGAGGGCGCGGAGTTCGGGCACGAGGTCGGACTCGAGGCGGTCGCCGAGGGTGGTCGGATCCCCGCCGGAGACGGCGAACATCGACACCGGAACGTCATCCATCTGATAGGACAGGACCTCGACCTCGGCGTCGTCGGGCAGGTTCGCCTTCGCCCCGTCCACGGCGGAGCGGATCGAGTCGGTCATCTTCTCGGAGCCCTTGCCGAAGGGCCAGGTGACCTCGGCGGTCATCATTCCCGACGAGGTGGAGGTGGTCAGCGATTCGAGCTCGCCGATCCCCTCGAGCGCGGTCTCCAGGGGTTTCGTCACGGTCTCCTCGACGACCTCGGGTGAGGCACCGGGGACGGTCGCCTGCACCGAGGTGCTGGGCAGGTCGACCGAGGGCATCGTCTCCTGGTTGAGAGAGGTCGTCGCGACGATGCCGAAGACAGCGATCACGAGGGTGAGCAGTCCGACGATGAGGCGGTTCTTCAGGCTCATCCGGGTGATCAGGGACACGGGTTCCTCCGGGTTCGGGGGTTGAGAAGGGCGTTCCAGTCAGTCTTCCAAGCGAAACGCCTCAGCGGATCACCCGAAAGATGTCAACGGTGTCCCCCAAAGGAATGATTTCTCCCTGCCGCTTCCGGTCGGCCTCGACCGGTTGGGCCGCGACCCTTTCGGGCGATCGGTGGAACACACTTCGACCCTAGGATCGGCCGCTGCTGCTCGGCGCGGGTGCTGACCTCCAGACCGCCCTCAGGAAACACGGAGGAGAACCGGAGGATTGCCTCGCGCTCAGCTGTGCAGACGCACGTGGTGGAGGAGTCGCTCGGCCCGTGCGGAACTCATGGCCGCGGGATTGAGCGCGGCGGCGAGAGTGGAGCGGGCCGCCTCGGCGTCGAAGTCCTCACCGATGACGACGAGGACACTGTCGGCCTCCTGCCGGTCGGTGTCGTTCGTTTCGGAGACGTAGACGTTCGGGCCGACGGCCTGCACACCGAAGCGGCGCCGGCCGGATCCCACGGCGACCTGCACGGTGCCCTTCACGCGGTAGACCCCGGGCGGCAGGTCCTCGACGAAGTCCATCACCTGATTCGGGTCCGCACATCCGCGGCCGGTGACGGTGACCGACCGGGCGTGCCGGTGCGGCAGCGTCTCCGCGGATGCTCCGTCGTCGGCCGCCTGCGCGACGGCCGCCTCGGCGTAGGCCTGACGCATCAGTTCCCTGATCGGCAGTTCGGGCTGGATCGGTTCCGCGCCCGCTGCGGCACCGCCTCGGCGAGGGTGTGCGGATCTGCGATCGGCCTCGCCCGGGTCGAAGATCAGGGTGGGGTCGAGTCGGGCACGGCTCGTGCCGATGACGATCACGCGCGGGTTGCGCTGGTGGACGCGGTCGCGGACGGCGGCGACCGCGGCGTCACGCTCCGCCTCGGGGATCTGGTCGAGTTTGTTGACGACGACCAGGGTCGTGGCCGCGTAGCGCATCGGCGGCAGGGCCGAGGTGTCGACGGTCCGGAAATGCATGGTCGCGTCGACGACGTCGATGACCCCACCGAGGTGGAACCGGTGCCGGCCCATGCGCGTGACCATGCGCGCCAGGGTCAGCGGTTCGGCGAACCCGCTGGCTTCGACGATGATCGCGTCCAGGCGCAGACCAGGATCCGTCATCGCCACGAGGGCATCCTCGAGCTCGGAGTCATCGGTCAGGCAGCAGACGCAACCGCCGGCGATCGAGAGCGGCTCGTCGACCTGGCCGACGACGAGGCCGGCATCGATATTGAGGTCGCCGAAGTCGTTGACGATGACGCCGATGCGGGCATCGGGGTGGCGCAGCAGGTGATTGAGCAGGCTCGTCTTCCCGGCACCGAGGTAGCCGGTGAGCAGGATGACCGGTATCGCTGGCCTGCGCTTGGATCCGCCCATATCGCCTCCTGTGCTCGCGCGCTCGAATCGCCCGTTAATGGTAACGTGTTTCATTATTTCTCCCGCATATGCACGCTCACGCATATGCGGACTCCACCGCCCGACCGAGGAGGGCTCCCATGGCATCCCCGCAGAAGCAGACGCGGAGCACCGCGCAGAAGGCCCTCATTCGCGACGCCCTGGAATCCGAGACCCGCTTCGTCTCCGCCAAGCAGCTCCACCGGCGGCTCGAGGACGACGGCGCGAGCGTCGGCCTCGCCACCGTGTACCGGCAGCTCAATGCGCTCAGTCGCAGCGGGGACGCCGATACGATCACCATCGCCGAGACCCAGCTCTTCCGCGCCTGCTCCCAGTCCGAGCATCACCACCATCTCGTCTGCGAACGGTGCGGCACGGCCGTCGAGATCGACCCGCCGAGCGAGGAATGGATGCGCACCGTGGCGGACTCGAACGGGTTCGAGATCACGCATCACGTCTTCGAGATCTTCGGCCTGTGCGCCGACTGCCGGGCCGGCGCGGCCGGTTGAGCCGGGCCGCTCGCCCGTCAGCCTCCGGGCCGTCGTGCGGAGTCCCAGGCAGGGAATTCGTCGGGGTATTCCAGCCAGGCCATCGGTCCGGCGAGCAGTTCGGCGTCGGTGAGAACGGCACGGTCGAGCGCTTCGCACAGTCCCGCCTCGTCGAGGTCGAGGCCGATGAATGCGAGATCCTGACCCCAGGCCAGCAGCTCCACTCCCCCGCCCGCGACAGGGTCGGCAGGCATCGGCGACAGGAGCAGACGCGTCACCGCTTGGTCCCAATGGGCTGTCACATAGAGTCGTGACGCCAGTCTGGCGAACCCGGCCGATCGTACGATGCGACCCCAGCAGTCTTCGCCGAGCGCTGCGGTGAGCACCGCCTGCAGACGCTGCGGATGGAAGGGCCGCGCCTGTTCGAAGCGGCAGGCACTGACGCGCCCTGGTCGGCTCGGGGGCCGAAACTCCGAATTGAGGATCGCCGTCCATCCGGCTGCCGGAGGCCCCTCGCCGAAGTTCCAGCACCACGGCCCGTGCACGTCATCTCCGTCGATGAGGTACTGTCCGGCCTCGGGGGCCAAGTGCTCGATGAGGCCGAGGGCGTCGGCGATCCCGGCCAGGTCGGAGATATCGGCTTTCAGCAGAGCGAGCGTCGAGGCGAATTCGACCTGATCCACGAGCACCGCGGCACGGTCTTCGCTCTCAAGATCTCCGGGCAGGCACACGGGGTCGAGCACACAGACGAGATCGGTGAGGACAGCCCGCGTCTCCGGGGCGCTCAAGGCTCCGATGATCTCCGCGCAGCACGTGCCATCGTCGTATTCGAGCACGAAGCCGTGCACACCAGAGGCCAGGCCGATCAGATCGACGAGGCGGTCGATGGTCTCGATGCCCTGCGCGGTCTGCTCCGCGGGCACGAAGACATAGCCGCGTGCTCCTGCCAGCCGCATCGCATATCGACGCCGCTCGGCTGCGCAGAGTCCGACGACCGCGATCGCCTCGATCCCTTTGACCACCCGCCCACAAGCAGGCTCGGACGATTTCTGCATTCGCTTCCCTTCGCTGGAGACCGTAGTATCATCGTTAATGATACTCATTCTCACTAAGGAGTCACGCTCATGAAGGTTCGTCGTTCCCTGCGCTCCCTGAAGTCACAGCCCGGCTCTCAGGTGGTCCGTCGCCGCGGCCGCGTCTTCGTCATCAACAAGAAGAATCCGAAGTTCAAGGCCCGCCAAGGCTGAGGGTCAGCCGACTCAGCCGCGTTCGAACAGCTGCGGATCCGCTTCGACGCGGCGACGGGTGTGGCGGATATGGGCGGCCAGGGTCGTCTCGGCGGACTCGGCGTCTCCGATCTCGATCGCACGGAGGACCATCCGGTGTTCGGCGAAGATGTCGTCCTTGCGGCCGCCCGCCTCCATGGTCAGCAGTCGCCGGCGGTAGTAGTGGCTGAGGTTCCACAGATGGTCGACCGTCTCGGTCAGACGAGTCGCATGGGGCACTGCCATGATCGCGCGATGGAAGGCACGGTCGCACTCGAGGAACTCCCCGGCTGAACTCGCGGCTTCGACTGCCTCGGCGAGGTGAAGGAACTCGGCCATCGCTTCCGGCGTGTGATCGGGCATCGCCATGGACAGCAGCAGCGGTTCGAGGCGCTCGCGCATGAGATAGACCTCGCGGCACTCGTCGAGGCTGAGCTCGGTCACCCACGCTCCCGTCGACGGGATCAGGGTGATCAGCCCCGAGTCCGCAAGGCTGCGCAGCGCCTCGCGGATCGGGATCCTGCTGACACCGAACTCGGCGGCGATCTCCTCCTGCCGGATGCGTGCGCCGGGAGGCAGCTGACCGCCGATGATGCGCGCCCGCAGCTCGGCCGCGATTGCGGCGCTGCGAGCCGGATCGTGGGTCATCCGCGCCTCCCTGTCTCACGCGAGATTCCGCTTCTCCAGTGTCTGCGTCGGCACGACGCGCGGGAGGTCCGGGAAATCGCAACTCAATTGCAATCCTTGGCCATCACCTTACACAGCGGCCGTTCCAGGCTGAGGGAAATCTGTGAGAATCCTCGTCGATCGGATCCAATGAGACATTTCTCCTTGCTGCAGATATCCGTGTTTTCGGCATTGAAGCCGGTAACGATCTCTGCGCCCTCATCCGATTGGATCCAATCCCGGAAATCGAATTCCAGCGCTGTGTAATCTGAGTATTTTCGCTGGTCACCTGATGTATATAAGGACACCCGGAAATGCCCAGATCCGGCCGAATCGGTGATTGACATCACTGTTTGAGCGGAGCACACTTCAACAGTCGAAAATGGTTTCGCAAACGAAGGGGCAAAGATGTCCACCATAAATCCCCCGACACCCGGAGCTGCGGCCTCCGGTGCCGGCAGACCGAGCAGGCCGATGAGGGTCGATGTCCGCAACGACAAGGGACTGAAACGAGATATCGGAAAGATCGGCCTGCTGTTCACAGGGGTCGGCTCGATCATCGGATCCGGTTGGCTCTTCGGAGCCTTCAACGCCTCCGTGATGGTCGGACCCGCCTCGTTGATCTCGTGGGCCCTGGGCGCGGTGATGATGATCTTCGTGGCGCTCAACTACGCCGAGCTCGGCGTGATGTTCCCCGTCGCCGGCGGCGTCATCCGCTTCCCGCACTTCTCGTTCGGCTCCTTCGCGAGCTTCACCTCCGGCTGGATCACGTGGCTGTCTGTCGCTGCGACGGTGCCGATCGAAGTCATGGCCGCCGTGCAGTACGCCTCGAGCTATCTGCCCTGGCTCATGCACACCGTCGACGACGTCGCCGTCCTCACCGGCCCCGGCATCGCGGTGTCGATTGCGCTCATGCTCGTCTTCAGCATCATCAACCTCTACGGGGTCTCGCTGTTCGCCCGCTTCAACAACGTCCTCGTGTGGTGGAAGCTCGCCGTCATCCTGCTCGTCATCGTCGTGTTCTTCGCCCTGGCGTTCAACCCCGGCCACTTCACTTCGCAGCAGTTCGGCGGCTTCGCCCCCAACGGCGTCGCCCCGATCCTCGCGGCCCTGCCCGCGGCCGGCATCGTCTTCTCCTACCTCGGCTTCCGGCAAGGCGTGGAGTTCGCCGGCGAGACGACGAACCCGCAGAAGAACGTGCCCTTCGCCGTCATCGGGTCGATCCTCGTCACCGGTCTCATCTACATCCTCCTGCAGGCAGCGTTCATCGGCGCCCTGCCCACCGACCTGCTCAAGGACGGCTGGGCGAACCTCGCGTTCACCAATGATGCGGGACCGCTGGCCGAGATCTCCCTGCTGCTGGGTGCCGTCTGGCTGGCGATCATCCTCTACGGTGATGCGATCATCTCCCCCGCCGACACCGGCCTCATCTACACCGCCCTGGCCCCGCGCCTGTCGTACTCGCAGGCGAAGGTCGGCAACGCACCGCGCGCCCTGGCGAAGCTCAACAAGCACGGCGTGCCGTGGGTCTCGCTGCTCGTGGTCTTCATCGTCTCGTGCATCATGTTCCTGCCGTTCCCGTCGTGGGCGAAGCTCGTCGGGTTCATCACCTCGGGCACGGTGCTCTCCTTCGCCACCGGACCCGTCGTGGTTGCGGCACTGCGCCGTCAGCTGCCCGAGCAGGAACGTCCGTTCAAGCTGCCCGGCGGTGACGTGCTGCCGATCATCGGCTTCGTCTGCGCGAACCTCATCGTCTACTGGACGGGATGGGAGACGAACTGGAAGCTCTTCCTCGCCGTGGCCATCGGCTACGTCGTGATGATCGCCCACCACATCTTCGCCAAGGACAAGTCCCGCCTGCCGGATCTGAAGATGCGGTCGGGCTGGTGGATGATCCTGTGGATGGCAGGTCTCGTCGTCCTCAGCCTCATCGGCCACTACGGCGGCGGACTCGACCTCATGGGCTTCATCGTCGGCGAGATCGTCACCGTGATCTTCTCGATCATCGTCTTCTACGTCGGCATCGCCTGCCGCCTGACCCCCGAGGAAGCCGTCGAAGCCGTCGAACAGACGCAGATCGACGACTGACGCATCCCCGCGCCGAGGCGGCCGTCACCATCCGTGGTGACGGCCGCCCGAATCGGCGACAGTGACGACCGACCCAACGACCATTGCATCGGCCGCCGCAGCAATCACCGCAGCCGGGCTCGAATCCGTTCGAGCTCGGCTGTCGTGTCGAAATCGCTCACCACGTCCGGGTCGACGGCGACCACAGCCGGTTCGAGACCCGCGAAGAGGAGTTTGACCGCACCGTCGGTGGGATCGCCGATCTCGGCGAGGCGAGCGAGCAGCAGATCGGTCGGCCATGCCGCGCAGAGGAACTGCGTCTTCCCCCGATCGTCGGTGCCCGTGGTCGGCCGGCCGGTTTCACGGCAGGTGCGGATGAGCTCGCCGAGGTGGCCCGCAGTGATCATCGGCATGTCCCCTGCGAGGACGAGAGTGACATCGGCTGCCCCCGTCGGCATCGCCGCAACGGCGGCTGCGATCCCGGCCAAGGGACCGGCGAACGCGGGTTCCTCCCGCACGACGTGGACGCCTTCCTGCTCCGCTTCCGCGAGTCCCTCCGCGGGACCGGCCACCCACACCTCGACCCCAGCGGCCGCGCCGCGGATGCTGCCGAGGATCCGCGAGATCGTCGTCTGTCCGCCCACCTCGACGCCTGGCTTGTGCACACCGGCGAAGCGACGAGAACGACCGCCGGTGAGAATGATCGCGTTGACCGTCATGCCCCGATCGTACCGAGCCCATCCGCCGCTTCCACCGTCGATCGACTCCATTCCAACCGACTGCAGAAGCCGCACCCACCAAGCGTCGGCAACGAAATCCGCAGAGCGGCGCGACTTGATCAGCGCTAGCCTGGACGGGAACACACCCGAATCGCGTACTCACTGCCGAGTGCCCCACCCACAGCCCAGTGCCCAGTGCCCGGAGGATGATCATGTCGAAGTTCGATGTCGTCGAAGCGTCCATCGCCGATCTGCGAGCCGCGCTCGAAGACGGCAGCACCACCTCGGTGGAGCTCGTCGAGGCCTATCAGGACCGGATCGCCGCCTACGACGGCCCCGACACCGACACGAAACTCAACTCCGTGATCGTGGCCAACCCGCAGTCACTCGCCGAGGCGGCCGCCTCCGACGAACGACGCGCGACCGGTCAGACGCTGGGCCCCCTCGACGGGATCCCGTACACCGCGAAGGACAGCTACATGGTCGCCGGCCTCACCGTGGCCTCGGGCTCTCCGGCGTTCGCCGACCTCATTGCGCAGAAGGATGCGTTCACGATCGAACGGCTGCGCGCCGGCGGCGCCATCTGCTTGGGCCTGACGAACATGCCCCCGATGGCCAACGGGGGCATGCAGCGCGGACTCTACGGGCGCGCCGAAAGCCCGTACAACGCCGACTGGCTCACCAGTGCCTTCGCCTCCGGGTCGTCGAACGGTTCCGGCACGGCCACGACGGCGAGCTTCGCAGCCTTCGGTCTCGGCGAGGAGACCTGGTCATCCGGTCGGGCACCGGCCTCGCACAATGCGCTCATCGCCTACACTCCTTCGCGCGGGGTGATCAGCGTGCGCGGGAACTGGCCGTTGGTTCCGACCATGGACGTCGTCGTCCCCCACACCCGCACGATGGCCGATCTGGCCGAGGTCCTCGACGTCATCGTCGCCGACGACGGCAAGACCCGAGGGGATTTCTGGCGTGTGCAACCGTGGGTGGATATCCCGAAATCCAGCGCCGTGCGCCCGGACTCCTATGCCGCGCTGCTGCCCGGATCGAATGAGGCCGCACGGTCCGTGCTCGCGGGCAAGCGCCTCGGTGTGCCCAGGATGTACATCAACGCCGACGATGAGGCGGGCACGAATCCGGACGGCGGAATCGGTGGGCCCACGGGGCAGCCGGTCGTTACCCGCGCCTCGGTGATGGAGGTTTGGGAGGCTGCCCGGGCCGATCTCGAAGCCGCCGGCGCCGAGGTGGTCGCCACGGACTTCCCGGTGGTGAGCAACTACGAGGGCGACCGGCCCGGTGCACCGACGATCGCGACCCGCGGCTTCGTCACCGCCGACTACCTGGATCGGGAGATCAACGACCTGTCCTCATGGGCGTGGGACGATTTCCTCGCCGCGAACGGCGACCCGAATCTTTCCACCCTCGCCGAGGTGGACGGAGCGTTGATCTTCCCCCATCCACCCGGTGCACTGCCGGACCGCTATGACGGTTTCGACGATGACATCGCCACCTACCCCGAGCAGGTGCGGACCAATGGGTACGCGACGGTCACGGATATTCCGGAGCTCGAATCCGGTGTGCGCGGGCTCGAGGAGACTCGTCGTGTCGACCTCGAGGGATGGATGGACGAACACGGTCTTGATGCGGTGGTCTTCCCGGCGATGGCCGATGTGGGACCGGCGGACATGGACGTCAACGAAGCGTCGGCGGATCTCGGGTGGCGCAACGGCACCTGGGTGGCCAACGGCAACCTCGTGCCCCGGCATCTGGGGATTCCGTCGGTGACGGTGCCGATGGGCACGATGTCCGACACCGGGATCCCGGTGGGCCTGACGATCGCCGGCAGAGGGTGGGACGATTCCGCCCTCATCGAGATCGCCGCAGCCTTCGAAGCCACCGGTGACCGTCGTGACGTGCCGCCGCGGACCCCGCGGCTGTAAGTTCCTTCAGCCTTCCCGGCTCAAGCCCCGGCTTCCAGCTCACGCCTCCTACGCGCGGCATCGCGCAGCTGCATCCACCCGGCAAGGACGAACCAGGCGAGGAACGGGTAGGAGGCGGTCCTCTCGATGAGGCCGACCGGCAGATTCCACCCTTCGGGGAGGGACATGAGCAGAGTTCCGGCGAGTCCGAACGCCGCCAGCCCGAGCGTCAGACCGCCGAATTCGGCCGGCCCGATCCACCTCTTCTCCGGCCATCGCAGCACTGCGATGCCGACGGCCAACAGACCGAGATTCTGCACCACGGCACCGCCGAAGCCGAAGACCGCGTGCAGAGTGAGGTCGATATCCGCCGGGACCATTCCGGTGGCTGCCAGGAGCATTCCGCCGGCGGCGAGGAGGAACGACCCGCACCGGCCCCAGACTGTCGGGGCGATCCAGTCGTGCCAGACGAAGGCGATGACCGCGAGGATCGATCCGGAGAGAATGGACACGGCGTTGACGAGGGGGTGGGCCGGTGAGCACACGTCTTCGGGATCGTCGGTGTCGACCCAGTCTCCGCACCCGGTCATTCCCAGATGGCTGATCGACTGGTGCGTGAACGAATAGGTGCCTTCGGAGGCGAGGGCTGCGGGGATTTCGACGAGGACCACGAGCAGTCCGGCGAGCATGGCGAGCAATGCCCACACCCGTTCGGGTTTGGGCGACACGCGGATACTGCCGGACCCAGTCACCTCGGTCCCTCCATGAGACAACCTCGGATGACGTTCACGCTATCACCGCCTTCAGGCTGAAACCTTCTGGTGAACCCGTCCGACTCCTGGCGTGTCGCGCCTCAAGGGTGGAACAGTGTTGTCCATGGTCGATTTCACTGTTCTCGCCGAACGCGCTTTCACTCTTCTGCAGGGACATCATCAGGACGACCCCCTCGTGCTGCCGACCGTCTGGGATGCCTGGTCGGCCCGTGCCATGGTCGATGTCGGCTTCAATGCCCTGAGCATCGGCTCGCACCCGCTGGCCGATTCCCTCGGCCACGCCGATGGGGAGAACATGACGCTCGAACAGGCTCTCGAGGGGATCTCACGCATCACCTCGGCGGTGAATGTGCCCGTCACCGCCGACCTCGAATCCGGCTACGACACCCCCGCACCCGAACTCATCGCCGGCCTCCTCGAAGCCGGTGCTGTGGGGGTGAACATCGAGGACACCGTCCACAGCCGCGGCAGCATGCGCAGCCCCGAGGAGCACGCCGAATACATCTGGAGCCTGCGCCAGGCCGCCGACGCTCAGCGGGTCCACGTCGTCATCAATGCCCGAACCGATGTGTTCAAGTACCCGAACGATTTCGATGACCCCACCGCCGAGGTGGTCCGTCGTCTTCGTCTGTGCACCGAGGCGGGTGCGGACTCCGTCTACCCCGTCCGGCTTCCCGATGTGGGCACGCTCAAGTCGATCCTCGCGCAGATCACTCTGCCGCTCAATGTCACCGCGCACCCGATCAAGGGCGCGGTGCCCGAAGAACTCGACCTCTCTCAGCTCGCTGAGCTCGGGGTCGGGCGCGTGACCTTCGGTCCGCTTCTGCAGGCGGCGCTGACCGACTGTTTCGCGGATTTCACGCGCGCCTGGCAGTAGGGTCATCCCCCTGCCGTCGGCACCGACAAGTGCAACTCACCTCCACCCCACCACAAGAGGAGAAGCAATGCCTGCCAACCCCCGTGAAGGCCAGCCCATCTGGATCGACTATGTCTGTCAGGATTTCGAGGCGGCCCAGAACTTCTACAACCAGCTCTTCGGCTGGGAATTCACCGACATGGGTGAGGACTTCGGCCACTACCACATGATCCGTAAGGACGGAGGCGACGTCGGCGGTGCCATGCGAGCCATGAACATGGACGGTTCCCCGAGCCCGGAGATGCCCACAGCCTGGTCGACGTACCTGCACACTGGAGACATCGCCGGCGTCCACCAGGCAGCACTGACCGCCGGGGCAGCCGATGTCGTGGGTCCCATGCCTGTCGGTCCGCTCGGACAGATGGCCGTTGTCGTTGATCCGACGGGATCGCCTATCGGCATGTGGCAGCCCGGTGAGTTCTCCGGCTTCGCGACTCCGCTCACCCCGGGCACCCCCGTGTGGTTCGAACTCATGACAACGGACTACCAGGCGGCGAACGAGTTCTACGGCAAGGTCTTCTCCTTCGACATCACTCCGATGGACGGCTTCCCGTACTCAACGCACGGCGATGGCGACGATGCCGTGGCCGGGATCTGCGATGCCAGCCAGTGGGCGAAGAATTCCTACTGGCGCACCTACTTCAATGTCGAAGATGCCGACGCCGCGGCTGCGAAGGTGACCGAGCTCGGAGGAACAGTGCTCGACGGTCCCGAAGACTCCCCCTATGGACGCATCGTCACCGTCACCGATCCAGAAGGGGCAACGTTCCAGCTGCAGCAGAATCTGTGACCGACACCGAGGCGGCCCGGCACTGTTTCGGTCGGCTGCTCTGCGGCAGTCACTGATCCGACCGTGACCGACACCGATCGTTTTGAACCGCTGCGGCGGCGATTCCTCAGCCTGGGGCTCGGGGAGATCGCTGCCGCGGTGGTCTTTGCTGTGGTGCCGACGGCTCTTCCGTTCATCACCTCCGACGGCGCCGAGTCGGCATTGTGGTTCGCATTGTCCCCGCTGCTCTTCGTGCTCGTCCAGGGCGGGGTCTATTGGCTCATCGCCCGGAACTCTCTGCCCGGACCGATTCCGCGTGCGGTCGCCCATCTCTATCGGGGTCTGCGCATTCTCGATCCGATTGTTCTTGTTGGCAGTGCAATCGGCATCGCCGTCACGTGGCCGGGCCCGAGCGTCAGCGCTTTCGTCGTCGTGGTCGTCTGGCTGTTCGCGGTGGCAGAGTACGTCAATTACTTCCACATCCGCTTGTCCTACCCGTGGGCGGTGTGGGCCGGGCAGGTCGGACGGTGGTCGACGCCGAGGCTGCTCCGAGACCTTCGTCGCGCGTGAGCCATACGGCTCAGGCCCGCAGCGCGAGCGCGAACGGCAACACCGAGGTGGCTCCCGCCCTCCGCAGCAGTCGTGCGCACACCGTCATCGTCCACCGGGAGACGACCTCGTCATCGACGAGCAGCACTGACTTCCCGGCCACGGCCTCTTCGACCTCGGGTGGAACGACGAAGGCCTCATAGAGGTCTTTGACGCGGAAGGCACTGTTGACGTCCGGGGTGCCGTGGTCGCCGACTTGCAGCAGCTCGCCACCGTCGGTGAGGCGCCCGGCTGAGGCGAGATTGGCGGCCAGGGAGCGCACGGTCACGGGACGACGGGCACTCGGGATCGACACGACCACCTCGGGCCGTGTTTTCCAATCCCACTGAGCCAGCACTTCGAGGCACCATTTGCCGATCTGGCCGGGCACCTCAGCGTCGGGGGCATCGGGGGCGAGGAACGATCGCAGGGTCTGCCCCTGTCCGAGGTCAGAAAGGCGGGCGATGGCACGCCCTTCCTCGGCGAGTTCTTCGGCGGGAATCCGGCCCTTGAGCGGGACGCCGATATTGGCCAGCCCGCTGGGCCAGGTGCTGCGCGGTTCGATGGGCAGACCGATCTTATGGAGGTTCCCGGCCGCAGCCTGGCGCTGTTCGTCGGAGATCTCGGCAGAGAACCACACTCCGGCGCAGTTGTCGCAGCGCCCGCACGGCTGGGGATCGGGGTCGTCGAGCTGACGGATGAGGAACTCCATCCGGCACTGCCCGGTCGCTTCGTAGTCGAGCATGGCTTGGGCCTCTTCGGCGCGGACGGCCGCGACCTTCTCATACCGGTCCCGGTCATAGGTCCACCCCAGCCCGGTCGACACATACCCGCCCTTGACCTTGGTCACGGCGTCTTCGACCTCGAGGGTCTTGAGCAGCAGGTTGAGGCGGGAGCGCTTGGTTCCGACCAGCGTTTCCAAGCGGGCCACGGACAGGGGTGCGTCCGCCTCGGCGAGGGCTGCGAGCACGGCGTTCGCGTCGTCCTGGTTCGGCATCGACGCGGTCGCGAAGTACTCCCAGATCCGCTCATCCTCGGCACCGGGCAGAAGAAGGACATCGGCGGAATCGGTGGCACGGCCGGCGCGTCCGACCTGCTGGTAGTAGGCCACGGCCGAGGACGGCGCGCCGATGTGGATGACGAATCCCAGGTCGGGTTTGTCGAATCCCATGCCCAGCGCCGAGGTGGCCACGAGCGCCTTGAGGCGGTTGTCCTTGAGCTGGCCCTCGAGTTCGGCGCGTTCCTCGGCATCCGTCCGGCCGGTGTAGGCGCGGACCTCGTGGCCCTGTTCGCGCAGCATCCTGGTGATGTCCTCGGCGGCGGAGACGGTGAGTGTGTAGACGATTCCGGACCCGGTGAAGTCATTGAGGTGGGATGCCAGCCAGGCGATGCGGGCGCTGGCGTCGAGTCCGGGCAGAACTCCGAGGCGCAGCGAATCACGGGCGAGTTCGCCCCGGACGACGGTGGTGTCGTCGCCGAGCTGTTCGGCGACGTCGGCGACGACGCGGGAGTTCGCGGTCGCCGTCGTCGCGAGCACCGGGGTGTTGTGCGGCAGTTCGGAGAGGATCCGGCCGATGCGGCGGTAGTCGGGGCGGAAGTCATGCCCCCAGTCGGAGATGCAGTGGGCTTCGTCGACGACGATGAGGCCGAGGAACGCCAGGAGCTGGGGCAGGACTTCGTCGCGGAACTGCGGGTTGTTCAGCCGCTCCGGGGAGACGAGGAGGACGTCGAGGCTGCCGGCCCGCAGGTCTTCGAGGACCGAGTCCCATTCGGTGACGTTCGAGGAGTTGAGGCTGGCGGCGCGGACTCCTGCGCGTTCGGCGGCGGCGATCTGGTCGCGCATGAGCGCCAGCAGCGGGGAGATGATGAGGCTGGGACCGGTGCCTGCGGCCCGGAGCATGCGGGTGGCGACGAAGTAGACGGCCGACTTTCCCCAGCCGGTGCGCTGGACGACGAGGACGCGTTTCTTGCCCTGGACGAGGTCACGGATCGACTCGAGCTGGCCGTCGCGGAACTGTGCGTTCGGGTTCGCGGTGAGCTCGGCGAGGATCGACTGTGCGGAGGCGGCGAAGTCGTCTGCTGCGTCGGAAACGGGTGGGGATGTCGGGGTGGATTCCGTCATGGGGCCAGTCTAGGCGGAGGCACTGACGTAGAGAATGTTAGAGACAGGTTCCGGGTGTGACCCAGGCTCTGACTGACCCACCCCGTGGTGTCTTTCCTGTGATCAGTCCACCGGGAGCTTTGTCACCCACCGAAGAGAACCAGCCGGTGGGGACATGACCTCATAGGAGCGTGACTCCGCGACCACGGAGTCTCGTCTACGTCCTGTCTGCCCGACCGACTGGCCCTCACCCCCACCAGTCCAATGGAAGAGGCAGACACCATCATGACAGCACCACAACCGAATGTGTACGCCGGTATCGACACCCACCAGAACACGAACCACGTCGGCATCATCAACGAAGTCGGCAAGAAACTCGCCGACAAAGAATTCCCCACCACCAGCACCGGATACCAAGCACTGCTCGACTTCGTCCTCACCTTCGGCACCATCATCGCCATCGGTATCGAAGGCACCGCCTCCTACGGTGCCGGCATCACCGCCTACCTGCGCACACACAACATCACCGTCAAGGAAGTCATTCGTCCCAACAGACAAACCCGCCGGGGCGGGAAGTCTGACCCCATCGACGCCTACTCCGCAGCCAAGACCGTCGCCGCCGACGGCGATGACCTCCCAGTCCCCAAGCTCCTCGGCGGAGCCATCGACGGCATCCGCATGCTCTTGAAGGCCCGGACGACCGCGATGAAGGCACGCACAGCCGCCACCACACAGATCATCCATTTCCTCACCACCGCACCAGCCGTCGTCCGGGAGCAATACGCCGGACTGACCGGTGATGACCTCCACGCCGCCCTCATCGCAACCCAACCAGTCATCGATGATCACCTCGGAATAGCCCTGCGCCGGCTGTCACTGCGTATCGAGTTCCTCACCGACGAGATCGACACCGCGTACGACCAACTCGATGCCCTCACGAAAGACGTCGCCCCCGCACTAGCAGCGGCGAAGGGCATCGGCCCGGTCTCCGCTGCCAGGTTGCTAGTGACCGCGGGCGAGAACCCGGAGCGCATTACGTCGAAGGCTGCGTTCGCGGCCCTGTGCGGGACCAGTCCGTTGCAAGCCTCGTCGGGGAAAACGAATCGCCACAGGCTCAACCGGGGTGGTGACAGGCAGGCCAACAGTGCGCTGTACGACATCGTGAAGTCCAGGATGTCTAATGATCCGCGCACGAAGGAGTATGTGGCCCGTCGGATAGCAGAGGGCAAGACAAAGAAGGAAAGCATGCGGTGCCTGAAGCGATACGTCGCCAACGAGGTGTATTCCCTGATCACCGATCCACCTGCCGTGCCAACAATTGACGATCTGCGGCCGTTGCGGAAGTCGAGGAAGATAACGCTGAAGACAGTTGCCGAGTATTTCAGTACGTGGGAGACCACGATCTCACGGCTCGAACGCGGACTGACTCGCAATGACGAATTAGCTGATGAGTACCGAAAATATCTGCTCGAAACAGTTTGACATCTATAGGAGCATCACAGCCGGACCGGCCACCGGAGACTCACCGCAGAGCGAGCTCGATGCCCAGGGTGGCGAGCACTCCGAAGAGGACGCCCCAGAGGATGATCGAAATGACCTGCCAGAAGGCCACGGCATTGCGGTTCGCACCGAAGCCGACCATCGCCGAGGACGTGATCTGAGAGGGCAGGAGAGTCTGGCCGAGCAGCGAGACTCCCGGTACGCCGAAGTTGTCGAACATGCGCTTGAGCCGCTGCCGTTTGGGCTTCTCCTCGACGTCCTTGTTCTTCGTCGCCCTGTCCCGGATAGCGCCGGCTCCATAGACGAAGACGAGCATCGAGATGACATTGCCGATGATGGCCATGATGATCGCGACGACCGGATGCAGACCGATCGCAACTCCGATGACCGCGCCGAAGTACGACTCGACGAACGGGATGGCGGAGACGAGCAGAATGCCCGCCCACTGCAGCCAGTCGGGGATGTTTCCGGCGAATTCCTGCAGGCTGTCGATCATGAGGGCTCTCTTCTTTCGTTCGGGTCCTCTGGTCGGATGAGCACACTGTCCCTGCCGCGTCGCTTCAACGCCCTGGCACACCGTACTAGTACAATGTACTATACAGTGAGAAAGACGAGCGCTGTCAAGGACGAAGGGGGACTGGGTGTCGAAGCGAGATGACATCATCGCCGCAGCCATTCGCTTGGCCGAGGGGGCAGAGCCCGGGAAGGCGAACCTCAGTGTGCGCGCCGTCGCCCGGGAAGCCGGAGTGGGACCCTCCACCCTGCGGCACTACTTCCCAACGCAGTCCGACCTCCACGAAGCCGTCACGCGACGCGCCTTCGATACCGTCGTCAACGACTTCTCGATCACCGACACGACGATCGACCCTGCCGACCGGCTCTATGAATGCTGCTCCCAGTTCCTGCCGACTCATGAGCAGCGGGACATCCAGCTCGAAGTGTGGTTCGGCATGCACCTGCATGCCCTCGGCCCGGAGAAGCGCGCAGTCTCCCACCGGCTCCTCCAGCACGCCCACGACGTCACCTATGACGCCCTGCATCGCTGGCTGAATCAGCTCGCCGGCGAAGGGCGCATCAACTCCGCCGAGGTGAAACCGGCAGCCACCCTGCTCTTCACCACCATCGACGGCCTCAGCCTGCACGCGATCATCAAGCCGGAGACCACGACCGTTGACGCGATCCATGAACAGATCAGGTGGACGATCGACAGGCTCATCAACGGCTGAACGGCACGCTCGTCTCGTCAAACCTGCCGAAACTCACCTCGCGGATGGCGACCGCTCACCGCATCGCCGCGGCCGCCGTCTGCAGCGCCCGTGTCAGTCG
This sequence comes from Brevibacterium spongiae, assembly GCF_026168515.1. Classification (NCBI taxonomy): domain Bacteria; kingdom Bacillati; phylum Actinomycetota; class Actinomycetes; order Micrococcales; family Brevibacteriaceae; genus Brevibacterium; species Brevibacterium spongiae. The sequence continues at coordinate 3,669,339 of NZ_CP093443.1, forward strand.
GGAGAGCTTGTCAGAGGCCAAGGTCCAGTGGTGCCAGTACAGCGGGACGTCGATATGCGGGTTCTCACCGATCTCGACGAGGTCGGCGTCCAGCCCATCGAGCTGCATGACCGGAACCATCCCCCAGCCGAGACCCGCCTCCACCGCGGCAGCGAACTCTGCTGAACCCGGGACGACCGACATCGGCGGCCGCCCTTCGACCCCGCACCGGCGGAGGAACTCGAACTGCAGGTCGTCGTCCTGCCCGAAGTTCACCATCGGCAGCCGCAGCAGATCCGCCTCGGTGCCGGTGGAGTGCCGCTCGAACAGGGACCGTTCGGCCACGGCGACGTAGCGCATCGCCCCGAGCTCAACGACCGTCGTCCCGTACCCGCCGGTCGCCGTCGAGGTGATCGTGCCGAGCACCTCCCCCGACGCCAACAACGGCAGCGCCTTGTCCTGGTCGACCATCTCGATGCGGAGGACGACATCGTCCCAGCCGGCCGCCTCGGCGAAGATCGGGCGGAACCACGTCGCCATCGAATCGGCGTTCACACCCACCCGCAGCACGGTGGGCTCACGTCGCACAGCGGCGGATCCGGCACCGGAGGCGTCGGCGTCGATGCCGTGCAGGCGGTCGAGCGCCTCGGCTTCCAGGAGCTCGACCTGCCGGGCGTAGCGGAGGATCGCCTGCCCCGCCTCGGTGACGGTGATCGGATTCGTCCGTCGGATGAGGACCTGCCCGAGGCGGGACTCGAGGGTGCGGATGCGCTGGCTGGCTGCCGAGGCGGTGATGCCGAGGACGAAGGCCGCCCCTTCGACGGTGCCTTCATCGACGGCGGCGGCGAGTGCTTTGACGTGATCGATGTTCATGAAGCAATTGTGCATCAGATGCGTATTCTGTTGTTTTTCTTATGACCGAGCTGTCTCTACTCTTGAACCCGTGCTCACTCATCTCATCGCCGGCATCCTCGCCGGCTGGTCGCTCATCATCGCCGTCGGACCGCAGAACGCACTCGTGCTCAGGCAGGGAATCCGACGCGAACACCTCGGCGTCGTCGTGGCCATCTGCATCCTCGCCGACGTCCTCCTCATCGGCGCGGGCACCGTGGGCATCGGGGCGATCGTGCTCCTGGCACCCTGGGCGCTGGAGATCCTGCGGTGGCTGGGAGTGGCTTACCTGCTCTGGTTCGCCTGGACCAGCCTGAAGTCGGCGCGCACTGCCACCGGGCTCGAGGCGGACACGCATCAGCGCAGCCTCAAGTCGGTCATCCTCACCACGCTGGCGCTGACGTTCCTCAATCCCGGCGTCTACCTCGACACCGTCGTCATGCTCGGCAATCTGGCGAATCAGCAGGGTGAGGGCAATGTCTGGCCGTTCACGATCGGGGCGATACTCGGCTCGATCAGCTGGTTCCTCGCCATCGGCTACGGGGCCCGCGGGCTCTCCCGGTACCTGGCCCGCCCGCGCGTGTGGCAGGTCCTCGACGTCATCATTGCGATCGTGCTCATCATCCTCGCCGTGCGGTTGGCCCTCGGATAGGGCGGGCGCCGAGGCGGCCGGCCCTCAGTGACGTCAGTGCCGACCGGTACCGTCGCAGACATGGATCCGCGAATCGATCTGCCGCTGCGTTCGGTGGCCGAACATGCCCACTCGCCGCCGGAGCTGAGCCCGTGGCTGCGCGAACTGCCGGCTGTCCGCGACGCCCTGGAGGGATTCGAGTTCGAACGTACGACCGTCTTCGTCGGGAGAACGGTTCGGGCAAGTCCACGCTCAGCGAGGCCATCGCCACGGCACTGGACCTCCCGCATGGCGGCGGCTCCGGGTGGGAAGTGCGTGATCACGCCGAGGCGGCCCCCGAGCTGAGCGAACACCTGCAGATCGTGCGCGGAGCGACGACGAATCGGAGCGGCTTCTTCCTCCGTGCCGAGACGATGCACGAGAACATGGCCTACCTCATGGACATCGGGTCCCTGCGCGGCCACGTCTACTCCCAGCGGTCGCACGGTGAGATGTTCATCGACATGCTCACGAGCCGGTTCATGGACCTCGGACTGTGGATCCTCGACGAGCCCGAGAGCGCGCTGTCCTTCACCGCCTCGTTGGCCCTTCTCCAGCTCATCCGTGAGCGTCAGCGCAAAGGACTGCAGACCGTCATGGCCACCCACTCCCCCATCCTCGCCCGCGCCGAAGGGGCGAAGATCGTCGAAGTCGGCGACTGGGGGCTGCGCGAATCCTCGTGGGAGGATCTCGACATGGTCGACTACTGGCGCCGGTTCCTCCACGATCCGCACCGGTACCTGCGCTACCTCGACTGAACGCTGCAGGACAGCGTGAGTCGTCGCGGGCGAGCGGGAATTCGGGTCCGAACGCGCCCGCACCCCTTGGCGCGGCCGGCCCCCGCCCCCGGCCCTACAGGCTCAGGCTCGGGTGGAGCTGGGTGAGCGTGACCATGCGTTTGCGGCTGCAGACGACGACGGTCGCCGCCAGACAGATCAGAGTCATGAGCAGCAGCACCACCGCTGCCTGCGCGGCGATGAACATGTCCCCGCCGGCGATCAGGGTCCTCAGTCCGTTGACCGCATGCGTCATCGGCAGGAACGGCGAGATGATCTGGAAGATCCCCGGAGCGGTCTGCACCGGATAGGTGCCTCCGGCCGAGGCGATCTGGATCATCAGCAGCACGAGCGCGATGAGCCTGCCGACACCACCGAGGGCGGCCACACACAGTTGGTGCACGGCGTGGAAGCTCGCGGCCACGAGGATCGAGAACAGCAGCGTCCACAGCCAGGCCCCTGCCGAGAAGTCGAGGGCAAAGGTGAGCACGAGGTAGAGCACTGCGACCTGCGCGATTCCGAAGAGCAGACCCGGCACGTATCCGGCCCACGCGATTCTCGTCGACGACGCCGATGAGGCGAGCGCACGGTAGGGAATGGCGTTGAGGACCATGTAGGTGATCATGCCGCCGATCCACAGGGCCAGAGACACGAAGAAGGCTGCCAGACCTTCGCCGTAGGCATCGACGGCATTGTCCTTGACCTTATCCGCGTCGACGGGCACGGCCACGACATCGGAACGATGGTCGCGGTCGTTCTTGTCATAGGTCGGGATCTGTTCGAGGCCCTTTTCCAGACCGTCGGCGAGTTCACCCGAACCGTCGACGAGCTTGCCGGCCCCCTTGTCGAGCTCGGTCGCCCCGTCGACGAGTCGCGAGGAGCCGTCCTTGAGGTCGTCGGCTCCGTTCTTGGCCTTCGCGGTGCCGTCCTTGAGCTGGACGGCACCGTCATGAAGGTCGCCGGCGCCCGCGGCAAGTTTTCCGGCACCGGCGTCAAGTTTGATCAGGCCGGAGTGGAGGTCATCGGCTCCGGTGGCGACCTTCTGTGCTCCGTCGTCGAGCTGACCGATCTTCTTATCCGCGGTCCGGATCTTCTCCATCACCCCGTCGACGGCATCTGTCAGTTTGTCCTCGAGGCTCTTGGCCTCGTCCTTCGCATCGGAAGCCCGCTGGTGGGCCTTGTCGAGATCGTCGCCGAGGCTGTCCGCATCCTCGGCGAGCTTCTTGACATTCGGGTCGTCCGGATAGTCCTCCTGGAGCTGTTTGATCCGGTCGTCCATGTCTCCGCGCACGGTGGTGCGGGCGTCGTCGAAGTCTCCCTCGGCCTGCTCGAGCTTAGGGCGCGCCCCGTCGACGACGTCATCGGCCTTGCGCTTGACGTCCTCAGCCTTCTTCGTGGACTCATCCGCGGTATCGCGCAGCTCGGAGGTGCCGTCGGCGACCTGGCCGGCGCCATCGGCGAGTTTCTTCGACCCGTTCTTCGCCTCGGTGGTGGATTTCGCCAGGGTATCGGCACCGTCGGCGAGGTCGCCGCTGCCCTTCTTCAGCTCCCCTGCGCCCTTGTCGAGATCGATGAGTCCCGAGCGCAGCGTACCCACGCCCTTGTCGAGTTCGGTGGCGCCGTCGACGAGTTCACCGGTGCCGTCGTGGAGGTCGACCGTGCCGTCATGCAGTTCGGCCGAACCGTCAGCGGCCTTCTCCGTCTGCGAGTGGATGTCGTTGAAGCCGAGGTAGACCTCGTTGACGTACTCGGCAGTGGTCGTTTGGTTGAGTCCCGACTTGATCTCGTTGAGCACGGTGCCGGCCACCTGGCCGACGATGAAGTTGTGAGCGTCGTCGGTGCGCAGCTGCAGTCCGGCCCGTTCCGGATCATCGCCGCCGGTGGACACCAAACGCTCGGAGAAATCCGAGGGGATCTCGAGGACCGCGAAGTACTTGCCTTCGGCCAGACCCTCATCGGCTTCCTCTTGGCTCACGTCCGCCCAGCCGAATCCGCCTTCGCCCTTCGGAGTGATCTCATCGACGAGCTCATCACCGGCGTGCAAGGACTCGCCATCGGAATTCGGTTTCTTCGCCCCGGTGTCCTCGTTGACCACTGCAGCCTGCAGCTGGTCGAGGTGGTCGGTGGGGTTCCAGTTCGAGGCCAGGTAGAGGCCGCCGTAGATGGCGGGGATGACGGCGATGACGATCATCGCCAGGCGCGTGATCGTGTGTCGTTTGAACCGTGAGAGCTCTAACCAGGGAAGGGAGAACATACGGGAATCTCCTCGGATTCGAAATCAAGGGGCGGGACGTTCGGTGCGGATGCGGTCGGGATCGTGGTCGGACCGCGGGGCGGCAGCCTCGGCGAGGGTGCCGGTGAGGGCACGGGCGGCCGGGTGATCATCAATGTCGGGAGTGCCGATGGGGCGGGTGACCGGCCGGCAGCTCCAGTTCGATCACGGCGGTCGGTTCTGCATTGGATCCCAGAGAGCGGCTCGCGATGTCGAATTCGCCCGAGTCCTCACAGGAGACGATGACCGTGAGCGGATCGTCCGGATCGCGAGTCTTCCGCAGCTGCTGATAGATGAGGATGCCGGCCCACGCGCGCGCTCGATCGTCGGATTCGCGCAGGTAGTCGATATTGTCGATGACGACGATGGGCGGTCGGCTCAGGCAGGCCAGCCCGAATTCGAGGAAGAACTTCTGCAGCTCGCTGAGCTCTGAGACGAAGACCTCACCGTCATCGTCGATGAGGAAGTCGGCACGTTGGGCATCTGTGGTCGAGAACGCCCCTTCGGGCTGTTCGTCGATGAACTCCGTCGCCGACTGGAGGGTCTCGCGGATGAGGTCGATGACCTCACGCAGCGATGACTTCGACACCCACGGCTTGTACCAGGGCTGCAGCATGATCTGACGTTCGGCAACGTGCTGCGCCACGGTGAAGTCGTTCTCGAGATCGGTCAGACCGTCGACATGTCCGACCGCGACGCGACCGCGCACGGCTCGCGCCTGCTTGCGGAGATCGAGTTCGCCGAGGCGGCCCTCCCCGCTCGTCACCCGCATCCTTCCAGCCAGGGACAGGAGCAGAGAGGTCTTGCCGCTGCCGGCGGGTCCACGCACGATCGCGAGTCCGCCTGCCGGGATCTCGAGGTCGACGTCATCGAAGACCTCGCCCTGCTTGCCGGACATGGACCAGCTGTGCACCGCGATCGACTTCTCGTCGGTGCCTGCGTCCTCGGCGAGAGTCTCGGTTGCGCTCTCCATGGCCATGGCTCCCCATCGTTCGTTCCCACATGTCTGTGTTCGCTTGCCTGCACTCGCGTCGCCTCGGATCTTCCGGGTGCGAGCGCGCCGCCCATGTGCCTGCAGACTACGCCACCGACGACGAACGGCGACATGAACGCAGGCAGACGGACCTTAAGTTACCAATAGGTAACACTGGTGTATTTTCTCATGGATTCGAGCCTCGGAGAAAGTGACTGTCGCCAATCGCACACTGATCGCGCTGCCGGCGGGAGGCTGCGCGGGCGGCACCGTCCCGCAGGAGTGACAGCCCCGTTGGAGTACTAAAGTTGAAATGAACGACGGTGCAGATGGGTCGAGGAGCGGATGAGTACAGCGGAACACGGTCGCATACAGCGGCACAGGGCCTGGGGGCTGAGTCCGTCGACTCTTGCGCCCGGGTGCTTCGCCTCGGTGATGGCCACCGGGATCGTTTCGATCGGCGCTCAGCTCAAGGGGCTGCATCTGCTCAGCGACGTCCTGTTCTGGCTGGCCGTCGCCCTCTATCTGTTCTTCATCGCCCTGACTCTCATTCGAGTGGTCCGCTGTCGAGACGCCGTGCGCACCGATCTTCATGATCCGCGACGCGCCTTCGGATTCTTCACCGCGGTGGCGGGCACGAATGTGTTGGCCACAGCTCTGATCGGCCGCGGGATGGTGGGACCTGCGCTCATTCTCTTCGCCATCGGCATCGTCCTGTGGCTGGCGCTCGGGTACGGGATTCCCTTCACCGCGGTCCTCGGCTCGAGCCTTCGCCCAGTGTCGAAGGGCGTCAACGGCACGTGGCTGGTCTGGGTTGTCGCGGCTCAGTCCGTCGCAGTCGTCGCTTCGAGCCTCGCGCTGGAGACCGCGGGGACCGAGTCCGCCCCGGCAGGCTTCATCGTGTTCCTCACTCTGACTGCTGTCGTCATGTGGGCCGTGGGGGTGGCCCTCTATGCCGTCTGCGCGATCGCGATCGGTGTGCGGGTGCTGCGGCATCGCTTCGGGCCCGAGCATCTCGATGCACCGTACTGGGTGACGATGGGCGCTCTGGCGATCACGATCGTTGCGGGTTCGCGGATCCTCGAGCTGGAGAACTCTCCGGTCATCGATGCCACTCGCATCGTCGTCGGTGGTTCGTCGACGCTGCTGTGGGCGATCGCCACGTGGCTCGTCCCGGCTCTCATTGCCGCTGGAATTTGGCGGCACTTCGTCCACCGCTTGCCGATGGGGTACTCGGCCGGACTGTGGAGCATGGTCTTCCCCGTGGGCATGTACGCGGTGGCGAGCATACTTCTGGGACGCTCGGACCGCCTGCCGGGGATCGAGTGGATCGGCCTGCACTGGTTCTGGGTCGGCCTGGTCGTGTGGACAGTCGTCTTCGTCGCGATGGCCACGTCGTTCGTGCGGACCGTCCGGCGCTCCTGACCCTCCGCACCCCCTCGGTGACGGTGCGTCGGTGAGGTGCGCAGCGTCGAACCGCCTCGGTGACGGTGCGTCGGTGGGGCGTGCACCGTCGGGCCGCCTCGGTGACGGTGCGCAACGTCGAGCCGCAGACAGCATCACGCCCCGCTAGCCTCATTTCATACCGTTGCAGCGGTGTGAGATGAAGCCAACGGGGCGTGATGGTCGTGCAGCTGTAGGAGCTGTCAGCAACGTGGCGTGATGCTTCAGCTGAATTCAGGCGCCGGACTCAGCGGTCGAATCGCTGCCCTTCAGGCTTCGGCTCCATGACCATCAGGACGATGAAGATGATGACGCCGAAGAAGGGAATCAGCAAGAGGAAATAGAAGGGTCCGGCGAGGTTTGCGTCGTGCAGACGTCGCCAACAGACTGCAATGTACGGAATGATCGTGGCCAAGAAGGTGACCAGCAACAGAATTCCGGCAGTGGCCATGAGGGCAGTCGCGCCAGCCGGAGGGGTTGAGTTGTAGGAGTCCCCCGATGCCGAGAGCGTGGCGATCATCGACCCGGCAAACCCCAGAATCATGGGGATGATTCCCACGAGGATCGTGAAGAGGTAAGCGAACCAGAACTCGCTGCGTGAAGCACGTCCCGAGAACTTCACGTAGTTCTTGAAGAAACGTTTGACGGCCTGGCCGAAGGTCGCGCCGTAGAGGGGAAGCGAGAGGTCGTCGGGACTGGCGGCACCGCGGGGCGATCCGCCATACTCGAGCCCGTCATAGCCCTGCCCGCCAGGCATTCCTGGGCCGGGCACGTCGGAGTCGGAATTGTATGCTGCGTTCGCGTCGTAGGACATAGTGACTTTCATCAGTAGTGATTGCGTACAGAATGGTCGGCCAGCAGATCATCTCATCGGTGACGATGAAGATGAAAAAGCTGGCCGACCATCAACAATTCAAGGGCCGGGGAGTCAGTTGTCGTAGCGCTGGCCCTCGGGCTTGGGCGGCATGATCGTCATGACGATGACGACGATTGCGCCGATAGAGGTCAGAGTGAGCAGGTAGAACAGACCGGAGAAGCCGGCATCATGGAGGCGACGCCAGGAGACGGAGATCGACGGCACGAGCGTCGCAAGGAAGATCAACCCCAAGAGGACTCCGCCGATACCCATCAGCGCAGCGCCGCCACCGGAGGGCGCGCCGCCCCCGTAGGGATCGGCGGAGGCTGAGACCGCCATCATGACAGCTCCGATGATGAAGAGAATATAAGGCACGAGCGCAATGAGCACGCAGAACAGTGTCGCCCACCAGAACTCGCTGCGTGAGGCGCGGCCGCTGAACTTCACGTAGTTCTTGAAGAAGCGCTTGACGGCCTGGCCGAACTTCGCACCGTAGAGCGGGAGCGAGAGGTCATCGGGGGTGGCGGCACCGCGAGGTGCGCCACCGAAGCCCTGCCCGCCGTAGCCCTGACCACCGGGCATTCCGGCACCCGGTGCTCCTTGGCCGGGAGCCCCGGAACCTGAGTTGTATGCTGCGTTCGCGTCGTAGGACATGATGGCCTTCGTGAAAGGGAGTGGTACAGAATGCTCACTGCTCGTCAGTGATTTCTCATCTGACTAACAGGATTCGCAAGAACAATTGTGCACCAGAATCCGCCCATGTCCCGTATTCTCGCGGTTCCAGATCTGCAACACACCCCCATCATTCACCTCTCCGTCATCGATCCGACACGAATCACGAGGTGCGAATCGCCATAGGCTCCTGGACTCCTCGGCTCCCCGGTCAGGCACCGCGGGGAACAGAAACGGCGCCCGAGAAATGGTTCCTCAGGCACCGATCCGACACCGCTCCGGTCAGCCGTCTTCGCAGGTCAGGCATCCCGTCCCTGGTCAGGCGTCTCTCCCGGTCAAGCATCTCCCCTGGTCAGGCATCGCCTCCGGTGAGCGCGTAGGCCTCGTCTACCGGTGACTCGTCGATGTGTCCGTCGACCCGACGAATGGCCTTCCAGCCGATCGCGATGACGATGACGGCCAGGACGACGACACCCGCACCGAAGAAGTAGGGCGCACCCGCGCTGATCGATTCGGAGACAGATCCGGCGACGATCGGAGCAACGGCTCCGCCGATGAAACGGACACCCGAGTACGTGCCCGAGGCGACGGGGCGAGGCAGATCGCTGACCTCCATGGCCGATTCGGTGAAGACGGTGTTGAGCACGCCGAGGAGCATTCCGGCCACGACGATGCAGACGATGATTCCGACGAAGGATTCGACGAGGAAGGCCATCACGAACAGCAGAACGGCCAACGCGATGAGAGTGACGACGAGGCTGCGGCGGCGTCCCAGGCGCTTCGTCAGCAGCGGGGCGACGAAGACCGAGGTGATGGCGACGCAGAGTCCCCAGCCGAAGAAGACCCAGCCGAGTCCCATCGCTCCGAAGTCCTCGATGCCCATCTTCGCTGCGGCGGCTTCGACCGGGAACGGGCTGTAGGCCAGCAGGATGAAGAATCCGAAGTTGTACAGCAGGGCGGCCACGCCGAGGACGAGGACGCCGGGGCGCGCGAGCGCGCGGAAGGTTGCGCTGAGCCTGATCGGCTCAGGCGAAGTATGCAGTCCGCTGCCGGAGTTCTTCCCGGGCAGCAGAACGATGATGGCGATGAAACCGATCGCCATGAGCACGGCGGTGCCGAAGAACGGCCCGCGCCACAAAATGCCGCCGAGCAGTCCGCCGAGCAGAGGCCCGGTGGCGATGCCGACGCCCAGAGCCGCCTCGTAGAGGATGATCGCCTTCTCCGCGCCGCCGGAAGCAGCACCGACGATCGTCGACAATGCGGTCGAGATGAAGAGCGCGTTGCCGAGCCCCCAACCGGCACGGAAACCGATGATCTGGTCGACGGAACCGGAGATTCCGGCAAGAGCGGCGAACGCGACGATGAGGACGAGGCCGATGAGCAGCGTGGTCTTCGCGCCGATGCGCGAGGACAGGAAGCTCGTGAAGAACATCATGCCGCCGGTGATGAACAGGTAGCTGGTGAACAGCAGCATCGACTGGGCGGGAGTGGCGTCGAGTTCAGCCGAGATCGCCGGCAGGATCGGGTCGACAAGGCCGATGCCCATAAAGGCGATGACGGCGGCGAAGGCGACTGCCCAGACGGCTCGCGGCTGATGGAGAATGGACGCTCCCGCCCCGGTGTCGCCGGGTGTTTCGTCCCCTGTGTTTTCGTTGTCTGCTGACGCTCGCATCTGCTGGTCGCGTCCCCTTTCGTGTGGTGCGTTCTTCGTGTGGTGCGTTCTGTTTTGAAATCTGTTCTGGTCCGACACCTGCTGACGACGCAGGTGAAGACCGCGGTGAGTTCGCCGGCTAGCTCGCAGGCGTGCCAGAGGCCGCATCCGGCCCCTCGGACTCGGCGGGAGGCCCATCCGCGGGCGCCTCGACCGACTCGTCCGCAGGCTCGTCGACACAGTCGACGGGATGCCGGTCCTTGAGGAAGTCCGAGACCAGACCGAGCGCACGATCGACGCTCAGCCGCTCTTCCGGCGACAGTGATTCGAAGTACGGCTGCATCTGGTCGATCATGATCGAACGGTTCTCGGCCAGGCGCGCCCGTCCGGCATCGGTGAGCGAGAACTGCGAGGCGCGCCCATCAGTGGGGCTCGCCTCACGGACGACGAGTCCGGCCTCTTCGAGTTTGGCGAGGAGCTTCGTCGCGGCAGGCTGCGAACTCAGATACCCTTGCGCGAAATGTCCGACCCGCACAGGCTGATACTGTTCGACGACCGCAAGCGCGCGCAGGGCCGCCAATGAGTTCTCGTTGCCGATCACTCGCCGGAAGGCCCTGGTCAGTCGCGACGAAACGACGACAAGACGCGATACGAGCTCACCTGAATCCACATCATCCATAACTTATTTATATACCCAGGTTATGCATATCGACAAACCGGCCCCTGTCCCTACTCCCCCGCCCCACCCGGAATGGGTCGCTCCGTGACGGACGCCACTCCCGCCTCGGCGAGGGTCATGCTAACCTGGCCTCACATGTTCCGGGGACGGTGAAATTCCGTACCGGCGGTTACAGTCCGCGACCCGCTCGCATTCGTGCAGGCGGTTGATTCGGTGAAATTCCGAAACCGACAGTCAGAGTCTGGATGGGAGGAGCATGGTGGCCTCGGCCGCTGTGTCATGGTGTACCCGCGTACACCGAGATCGGCATCCGACCGCCCTGATGGTTGCACCCGCAATATCCTCCCTCCCGGCTATGGCTCGGGAGGTTTTTTCATGGGCGCGCAGCTCACGGACCCAGCGGAGTTCACCGAACTCGAATCCGCGGCGATGACCGCCGCCCTCAACGCTGCCCGCGAAGGGTTCCGCGGAGCGAATCCGCTGGTGGGCGCCGCGATCCTGACCGACGACGGCACGATCGTCACCGGTCATCACGGCGGTGCCGGCACGCCCCACGCCGAGGTCGACGTCATCACCACCGCCCATGATCTCGGCATCGACCTGAGCACCGCGACCCTGCTGGTCACCCTCGAACCCTGCTCCCACCAGGGAAGGACCGGACCGTGCACCGAAGCGATCCGCGCCGCCGGTATCCCGTCCGTCATCTTCGCCTCCCCGGATCCGAATCCGCTGGCCTCCGGTGGGGGTGAGATCCTCGCCGAGGCGGGTCTCACCGTGCGCTCGGGACTGCATTTGGAGGACTCCCGCGCATTGAACGCCCGGTGGTTGCGCGCGATGAACGATGCCCGCCCCTTCGTCACAGTGAAGATCGCGCAGAGCCTCGATGGAGCCGTCGCCGCCGCCGATGGGACCAGCCAATGGATCACCTCGCAGGAGTCACGGTCGCACGCGCATGAGATCCGCTCCCGCGTCGACGCCATCCTCGTCGGCACCGGCACGGCACTGTCCGACGATCCGCGGCTCAACGCCCGCGGGTCTGATGGGATGGAGCTTGAGCACCAGCCGCGCCCCGTCGTGCTCGGCACCACAGAGTTGCCGGCCGAATCGTTCCTCGCGCTCAATCCCGACACCCTGCAGCTGCGCACCCATGACGTCGGCGAGGCCGTGGACCGACTGTACACCGAGGGGGTCCGCCACCTCCTCGTCGAGGGTGGCCCACGGATCCTCGCCGCCTTCTTCACCGCCGGGATCGTCGACGAGGTCTTCTGCTATCAGGCTCCGCTGCTCCTCGGGCAGGGCCGGGACAGCGTGGACGGACTCGACATCGGCACCTTGACCGACGCACTGCACCTGAGCCTCGACGACACCGAGGTGCCTGCCGTCTCCCGGCTGGGCCCCGACGTCCTGCTCCACTTCGTCACCGCGACCTAGCCGAGCGCGCACCGCACGTTCGCCCACCTCGGGGGCATCGCTCAAACCCACACACTCAGCCATCACCGACTCAGCACCAGCGAATCAGCACTTTGGAGGCACATGTTCACCGGAATCATCGAAGCACTCGGCACCGTCGAGACCATCGACTACACGAACGATTCGGCCACGATCACCATCGACGCCGGGGCACTCGTCGCCGATCTCGATCTCGGCGGCTCTCTGGCCGTCAACGGAGTCTGCCTGACGTCGACGAGGCGTTCTGCCGAGCAGGCGCCGGGACTCTTCACCGCCGAGGTGATGGGCGAGACTCTGCGCCTGACAGGTCTCGGCACCCTGGGCACCGGCGACCGGGTCAACCTGGAACGCTGCACTCCCGCCTCGGGGCGTTTCGACGGCCACGTCGTGCAAGGTCACGTCGACGGCCGCGGCGAACTCATCGACCGCACCGACAGGCCAGACTGGTCGACCCTGCGCATCGCGATTCCCGCCGACCTCGCTCCGCTGACCGCGGTGAAGGGGTCCATCGCGCTCAACGGGGTGTCGCTGACGCTGACCGCCGTCTCGGAGCCGACCGATCCTGCCTCCTGGGTCGAGGTCGGACTCATCCCGGCCACCCTCTCGCACACGACCTTCGGCGAACTCGAGGTCGGCGCGGCGGTGAACATCGAGGTCGACGTGCTCGCGAAGTACACCGCCCGCCTCCTGTCCTTCTCACCATCTCAGACGCACAACAGCACTCAGCAAGGAGTCGATCATGACTGAATCAGTCGCTCACGAAAGCCGCCTCGATTCGATCGCGGACGCCATCGCCGCTGTCGCCGCCGGCCGCCCGGTCCTCGTCGTCGACGACGAGGACCGGGAGAACGAAGGCGACCTCATCATGGCAGCCGAATACGCTGATGCCGCGACGATGGGCTTCTTCGTCCGACACACCTCGGGCGTGATCTGCGCGCCGATGACCGCCGAGCGTGCCGCGGCCCTCCAGCTGCCGCCGATGGTCACTGACAACGAAGACCCGAAGGGCACCGCCTACACGATCAGCTGCGATGCCGTGGGGGTGACCACGGGAATCAGTGCCGCCGAACGTGCTGAGACCGGACGAGTCCTCGCCGCCGCCGACCCCAACCCAGCGGCGATCTCGCGACCCGGCCACGTCTTCCCGCTGATTGCGAAGGGCGGCGGAGTCCGCGAGCGCCCGGGCCACACCGAGGCGGGCGTAGAATTCGCGCAGCTGGCCGGGGCGCAGCCGGTGGCGATGATCGCCGAGGTGGTCCATGACGACGGATCGATGATGCGTTTCGACGCGGTCCGTGACTTCGCGGACGCCCATGACCTCGTCATGGTCTCGATCGAACAGCTCATCGCCTACCTCGATGAACGGGATGTGGGCGAATCGTCCGTGCAGTCGACCGCGGAGGTACCGCTGCCGTCGGAGCACGGGAGCCTGCGGGCCCGCGCATTCACCATCGACGGGCACGACCACCTCGGCGTGTTCGCGGGGTCGATCGACGCTGCCGGCGAGGGTCCGGCTCCGCTCGTGCGGGTGCATTCCGAGTGCCTGACCGGGGATGTCTTCGGCTCGCATCGGTGTGACTGCGGGGAGCAGCTCGATCGGGCACTCGACCTCATCGGCGAACAGGGCGGGGCGGTGCTCTACCTGACCGGGCACGAAGGGCGCGGGATCGGGCTGAGCAACAAGCTTCGCGCGTACGCGCTGCAGGATCAGGGGTGGGACACCGTGGATGCGAACCGGGAGCTCGGATTCACCGATGACGCACGCGACTATCGTGCCGCGGCGCTGATTCTGCGCTCGCTCGGGCTCACCCGCATCCGGCTGCTGACGAACAACCCGGCGAAGACCGCAGCGCTGGAGGAACTGGGCGTCACGGTCGAGTCCGTCGTGCCGCTCGAGATCGCCGCGCGTCCGGAGAACACCCACTACCTGGCCACGAAGCGGCAGCGGATGCACCATGCGCTCACGCTGCCCGAGGTCACCGGAACCGCTCATGACGGAGCCGGTTCCACCGGGGCAGTCGCCAGCTGAACCGGCGACTCCGGGCCCTAGCCCTAGCACCCCACCACAGCATTCGCACCAGAATTCGTTTCGGCTCTTCGGAGCCCTGACCAAAGGACATACCCATGGCTCATTCCGGAGCACCTGAACTCACCGTCGACGCCGCCGAGCTGCGCGTGGCGATCGTCGCTGCCTCGTGGCACACCCAGATCATGGACGGACTCGTCGACGGGGCCCAACGCGCCGCGACCGAGGCCGGTGCCGAGGCCACGCTCATCCGCGTGCCCGGCAGCTTCGAACTGCCCGTCGCCGCGGCCCGACTGGCCCCGCATTTCGATGCGGTCGTCGCTCTCGGCGTGGTCATCCGCGGCGGCACACCGCACTTCGACTATGTCTGCCAGGCCGCCACCGACGGCCTGAACCGCGTGGCCATCGACTCCGGCAAACCTGTGGGCTTCGGCGTGCTCACCTGTGACACCGAACAGCAGGGGCTTGACCGCGCCGGACTCGAGGGCTCGCAGGAGGACAAGGGACACGAGGCGATGACCGCAGCCCTCGTCACCACCCAGGCTCTGGCGCCGTACTCCCTGGGCTGAGGGCCCAGCCTCCTCGGGCCGATCGGTCCGGCGGGCCGGCGGGCTGAGCGGTCTGGCCGGCTGAGAGGTCGGGCCGACCGGCCAGCCTCTGCCGGCCCCCGCCTCCCCAGAGATAAGTGGGTTCAGATTGTCATTTTGAGCGACCAAAGTGACAATCTCAACCCAGTTATCGCAATGCGCGTCTGAAAACCACGCTGACCACGCGCTCCTCGGAAAAAGATGGTCGCAAACGGACATTTGCACCAAAACATAGGTCGCTATCGGACACTTCTGCGCGGCAGAGGGGTGTGAGTCGCAGCGGTAAATGGCATGGTTTTCACAGCGTTTAGTGACCGATGAGGAGAGCCTGCCGAGCTGCCTCGACAACCTCGGGCGTCAACTCGTTGAGGTCGTTCACGGTCTGCACGCGCTCGATCTGGGTGAGTAAACGGTCGACGAGGCGGAAGTTGCCTGCGGTGATCCGGACGATAGTCGCGATCGCGGTTGCGTGGGCGACGCCACCATCGGTTGCCTCGCCCTCAGCTGGAAGTCGTCTGGCCAGGACTGCGGTGAGTTCGTCCGCGCTCAACTGGCGGTACTCGTGAGCGAAGCCGATACGGCTGTAGAGCTGCGGGTAGCGGGCGAGGCGTTTCTCGATGCCCGGCATACCAATGAGGATGACGCCCATATGGTGATGGTCGAAGTAGTCACGGACTTGCTCAAAGCCGGTGGCCTTAAGACGGTCGGCTTCGTCAATGATGAGCAGCTCGGTGCGTCCGCTGGAACGGGACTCGGTATGGACGTAGGGGTCGACGATGCCGTGCTCGGCGAAATCGACGGCGTAGGAGATGCGTTGACATGCTCGGGGCAGGCCCTGGTCTATTTGTTTCGGGGTGGCCACGACCGTGGGAGTGAAAAACGCAGTGCGGGCCTCGAGAACACGTTCCGGCACAGGGCCGAGGGTGTCGGAGAAAAAGGATTCCCATTGTTCCCAGTCATCGACTCCGGAATAGTGCCGGGCGGAGAGTGTCTTGCCGACCCCGGTGGCCCCCAGCACAGGCCAATATAGCGATGAGTGCGCACCGCGTCAGCGAACTCTGCGAAGCGGCGATGCTCATGAGTCGTCTGGAACGGTGGCAAATCGGGCCGTGGCGGGGCGCTGGAATTGATCTCCCCGAAATCGCCGAAAAGAAATCGGCTTCCATCATCGTCCTTGCTGAGGAGACTGTGTTTCGGGTCAGTCGGTGGCATAGAGACGCAATCCGTGTCGTGGCGGGACTTCGTCGACGCCGACCGGTTCCGCTTCGGGTGGTTCAGGCGCGACATAACGGCTGTCAATCGGCAGCGCGTCGGCGAGGCTGCGGCGGTGGCGCAGCTGTCGCTTGAGGTCACGGCGACGTTGCGACCGGGCAGCCTGCAGCTCTCGTAGCGAGACGGACTCGGCGGCGAGCTCGGGAGCGATCGCGCGGCAAAGGTAATCATCATTGAAATAGACGCGGATCTCGCCGACATCGCGCGGGTCGAACCGGATAGTTACCTGTTCACCGACGTAGGCGGCCAGCACCGGGGACACATACCGGGTGGAGGAGAACTGAATCCCGTCGCGTTGGACCTTCCTTGTAGTCGCCGCAGTCAGCAGAAGTAGGTCCAAATCCTCCGGCCGTACTGGGGCTCGCGGTATGAAGCCGGAAGCTGCCCAGCGGTGGACGGGGGCTTGGTGGGTTTCGGAGTGTGGGCGCTGGTTGTATTCGGTGACAATGAATCTTTCCAGGATCGCGTCGAGTTGCTCAAGACTGAGCGCCGGGTCCGTGAGAGGTTCTCCGTTCGTTCCGTGCGGGATATACCCGGGTAGGTGCGGCAAGAGCTCGGTGGTGATGGAGCCATAGAACCGCTCGATCTTCCCTCGCCCCTGCGGAACGCCGATGCGTGAGTGGATGAGCTGTATCTGCGTGTCCAGGCAAACCCGTTCGAGGCGGACGGAGGTGAAGTCCGAGCCGTGATCGGAATAGAGCACATCTGGCAGGCCGCAGACCGGCCAGGCAGGATTCGTCTTCTGATTGACCGCTTGGTGTAGTGCCAGCGCAGTCTGTTCGGCTGATGGGGCACCCAGGAAGAGGGTGTAGCCGGCGACTGCGCGGGAGTAGTCATCCAGCAGCACCGTCAACCACGGCCGAACCGGCACGCCAGCTTGGTCGAGTACTGCAACGTCTAAGAGCGTGTGGTCGGCTTGCCACTGTTCGTTCGGGTTCAATGTGGTGCGGCGGAAAACCAATTCGAACTGGTCCCGGTAGGCGGCATCGCCGTGCTGGGCGAGTGTGCGCAGGCCCGGGTCGATGGCACCAATGATCCCCCGGACGCTGGAGTAGCTTGGCGCGGGCAGTCCCCGATCGGCAGCTATGCCGCTGACTCGGCGATGAACAAACGCGACTGAGGGCTCGGGGCAACGAAGCGCCAGAGCTTCGATCATCTCCACAATCTCGGGCAGTATTCGCCTCGTGCCGTTGTCAGCTCGCCGGAGGCGCTGCAGGCCATTGGACGTCGGGAAAGCACCATACTTCGCGGCCCAGCGTGACAACGTTCGCACCGGTACTCCTGATTCGGCCGCGATCCGTGTCCAAGGGACACCGTCATCGTGCTGGCGCAGCAGAGCCAGCTGTCAAGCCCCGGGTTTCGTAGAGGCTCCTTTTCTTGGTTTCCTAAGCAGCCGCAGACTCTGTCGCGGACTGGTTGATCCATTCGGAACGGACCTCGAGCGGCGGGCGGTAGTCAATCGCTGAATGCAGTCGTTCCTGGTTGTACCAGGCCACCCACTTCGACGTCTCCGCCATCACCTCGATCAACCCCGACCACACTTTCCGGTCGATAAGTTCTGCCTTGTAGACCGAGTTCAGCGCCTCGGCCATAGCGTTATCGTATGAGTCCCCACGCGATCCCACAGATGCCACGACCTCTGACTCCGCCAGGGTTTCGCCATAGCGAATCGATCGGAATTGCACGCCGCGGTCGCTGTGGTGGACGAGCCCCGAGACGTCTTCGCCGGCCCGGTATTTCGCAGCGAGAGCCATTGTCAGTGCGTCCCTGGCCAGTGACTCCCGCATATGGTTCGTCACCTGCCAGCCGACGATCTCGCGGTGGAAGACATCAAGGATGAACGTCGTGTACACCCATCCAGCAGACGTCGGAACATACGTAATATCCGCGACCCACAAACAATTCGGGGCCGGTGCTGCGAACTGACGTTCAACGAGATCATCCGGACACTCCTCGGCACGGGCTGAGTCCGTCTTCGGCCGTTTCCGCTTCCGCCGGATTCCGTCGATGCCTAGCTGGCGCATCAACCGTTCCACCGTGCAGCGGGCCACCGGACCGAACTGGTCAGCGTAGTCGCGGTTGATCGCCTTCCACATCTTCCGCACCCCGTAGCAGGAGTAGTTCGCCTCATACACATCCTGGATGACCACCATCAGTGCCTGGTCCCGGCGGGCCCGGGCTGATGGTTGACGCTTCTTGTAGGCGTAATACGAGCTCACAGCAATCCGCGCGGCAGTCCCTTTCAGGGCGCGCACGATTGGCTCGACTCCGAACTCGTCGCGATTGTCGTCGATGAAGGCGACGATCACTTCGATGGGCGGTCGAGCTCCGCCGCGAAGAAAGCCGATGCCCTCTTCAGAATCTCGTTGGCCCGCTTCGCTTCAGCCAACTCAGCCCGCAGTCGGCGGTTTTCGGCCTCAAGATCGACTGACTCAGTCGGTGTGGCTTTGCCGGAGTCTTTGTGCTTACGTACCCAGACTCGCAGGGTCTCTTTGCTCAGGCCGAGTTCGTTCGCGACGCGGGTGACCGCTCCGTTCGCGGTGTCTGGGTCGGCCTGGGCATGCAAGACGAGCTCGACGGCACGAGCCTTGAGTTCGTCGGTGTATTTCACTGGCAAGAGAGAATCTCCTTCTTCCAATCTCCCTGCCTCTATTATCCCCGGGGCGATTCATTCCTAAGTCAGCTGACCTACTTCCTCACTGACCTCATCGTCGGCCAAGCCTGGGGTGCAATCACCGTCATTGCCTTCCTCGTGTGCAACTTAGCCTTCTTCTTTCGCTCCACAACCGGCCTAGCATGCACAGCCCTGCTCGCGCTGACTGCCATCGTCCCCATTTCACTCATCGGTCATGCTGCAGGCAGCGACGACCATTACGCCGGTGTCGGTGCACTGGCTGTGCACTGGCTCGGAGTCCTTGTCTGGGTGGGTGGCGTGGCAGCACTTGCCGTGACCATCCCCGTGCTGGCCTCAACGAGTACCACGCTCGTGACAAAATCGGTGATCGCCCGCTTCTCTGCACTGGCCGGCGTGGCGTTCTTCCTCGTCCTTAGCTCCGGTGTGATCAACGCTGCCCTCCGCCTCGGCGAATGGGACGGGCTGCTGAGCCGCTACGGTCAGCTGATCCTCATCAAGTTCTCGGCAACCCTGCTGCTCGGAGCCATCGGATTCGCCCATCGCCAATGGGCCATGACCCAAGTCCGAAGCAGATCCGGCACACTACTTGCCTGGCGATTGGTCATTGCCGAAGTCCTTATCATGGGCGCAGTCATCGGCGTCACCGCGGCACTGGGACGAACAGCCCCTCCTGTCCCGCTTGAACTCGAGCCAGCGATCACCCCCGCCGAAGTCCTCACCGACTATCCCATGCCACCGGCCCTGACCTGGTACCGGTGGCTCAGCGAATGGCGGTGGGACTGGCTCTGGTTAGCGTTCATCCTCACTGCTGCCGCCGTCTATCTCCTCGGAGTGCGCAAGGCTCGCATGACTGGAGACAAATGGCCACGGAAACGCACCGTCAGCTGGTTCACCGGCATTGTCCTGCTTGTTTATGTCACGTGTGGTGCCCCGACGATCTACGGCATGGTCCTCATCAGCGCCCACACCGTCATGCTCCTGGCCATCGCAGTCCTCATTCCACTTCTCCTGGCGATCGGAGCACCCCTGGACTTGTTGCGCCTGAGCGTGCCCCGGCGTACCGACGGCAGCCGAGGACCGCGGGAATGGATCGAGGCAAGCAACCCGACAGTCAGCACCGTGGTCAGGGATCCGCTGCTCAGCGGTACAGTCTTAATCCTTTCGTTCGCATTGTTTTACTACACTCCGTTGTTGCGACTGGCATTAGATTTCTGGATCGCCCACCAAGTAACCAATCTGTACTTCCTGATCATCGGATTCTGGTTCATGACCACGGTCATCTGCACTCAATCGAAGTCGCGAACTCGTCGCCGGCAGATCCTTACCATTGCTGGAGTCGGTGGTATCCTCCTGCTCTGGGCCAATATGCTCGCATTCGGTGTGAGTCCGGTCCTCGAGGTGGACTGGTTCAGCAGCCTCGACCGAACATGGGGGCCGTCAATCGCCGTCGACCAGCAAAATGCAGGCACGTCAGTTCTCCTGATCGGGGTTGCCCCTCTGGCAGGAGTGCTCGCCACGTTCCTTTCGTACAAATCCCGCCCAACTTCCAGCGATGCGACAGACACCAATCGGTCCTTACCCGATGTCTCCCGCTGATTAGATGGAACGGTGTACGGTGACGAAAGGGAAGTACTTTCCTGAAGAAATAGTCGAGTGTGTGGCCCTCATGGCAAACGCCGTCGTTGCCACACACGGTACCGCCTGACACGGCCGATGAATGCGAACAACCGATGGTTGAGCGAGACGCATCTGTGCTGCCTATTCATTTCCCTTCAGACGTGAATGGTCGTTTCAGACCACGGTGGAAAATCCACCAATAAGTCCCTGCAGTCCGTTGACCCATTGAGTCCAGACTCCAGTGATCAGCAGTATTCCGATTCCGATGAGAACGGCCCCTCCAGCACGGGTAATCGCGACGTGGTGATCTTTGACCCACCTCATGCGACCGCCGCCTCTGATGAGTAGCAAAGAGACAAGCAGGAAGGGAATGCCAAGACCCAGGCAATAGCTGAGGGTCAATATGGTCCCGCGGAGCAAGGCACCGGATCCTGTCGGCCCGAAACTGGTCGTCAAGGCAAGTACTGCCGCTAATGTCGGCCCCATGCACGGGGCCCAGCTGAACGCGAACGTTCCGCCGAGAAGCGGTGCTCCCCACAGTCCCGCCTGAGGGCGGCTCTTGATACGCCACTCCCGCTGGAGGAGACTCAACCCGCCCATGAAGATGATCCCTGCCACGATGACGATCGCACCCATGATGCGATTGATCACGTCCGCCCAGGCGCTGAGAAGTATCCCTGTGAGAGAAAAGACGAGTCCAATTGAGACGAAGACTGCCGAAAAGCCGAGCATGAACAAGAACACACCGATGACCACGCGGAGTGTCTTCTGATCTTCGAGTGACTTCCCGGCAAGTCCAGTGACATAGCCAAGATAGCCAGGCACCAGGGGTAGCACGCATGGCGACAGGAACGAGATGATCCCGGCGATCACTGCAATCGGGATTGCCAGCAGCATCGGGCCCGAGCTTGCTATCTGTGAGAACTGTTCACCGATCGTTGCCACAGCGATCACGTGTCCTTGGTGATTACATCGGAAATAAGGCCGTCGAGAGTCGAGCGATCGACGATCCCGACGACGCGAGCAGCAGGACGGCCCTTGGAATCGAGAATCACCGTCGACGGTACGGCCTGCGGTGGAAGAAGACCGCTCAAGGCCGCCACTGCCCGCCCTTCTTTGTCGAGCATGGAGGGGTAGGTGATGCCGAATTGTCGAGCAAATGCGTTTGCCGCGGCAGCTTCATCTCGGACATTGATTCCCAGGAAGGCCACTCCCTCCTCGCTAAACGATTCGTAGCTTTCCTGAAGGTCTGGTGCCTCTTCTCGACACGGTGGGCACGCTGCGTACCACAAGTTCAATACCACTGGGCTGCCCTGCCATTCTTGTAGGTCGAAGGCGTCCCCGTTCGTCGTTTTTCCGGCCAGCTGTACGGGTGTTGAGCGTTGCGATTCGGGAATCTGGGTGATCACTCCCGTGCCTGCCACGTACCCCTGATCATTTGATCCCGAAGAGTCCCCAGCGTTCTTGTCGGAGGGTGCGCATCCGGTGATCGCACCCAGCGTGACCGCGAGCAAAGCGCTCCCGTAGGCCAGGCGGGAAAAGGATCGAAGTCGCGATCGCTGCGCATAGGTGTTTTGCACGTTGGCTCCTTGGGCAGTATGAATTCTTAAGATAATTCTACAATTCGTAGAATTCAGACTCGAATCACATGGCCTGCCAGCGGGGATATGGATCACAGCTGTCTAAGCTCACCGCCGAGCAGGCAGGAGGGTGATGGCCATTCCTTATTGGGCATATCCGCTTCCGCGCCGCAGCGCTTACCGTTGAGCCTCTTTGTGTACCACTGTGGGTCAAAAACGGCTTCACGGTATCGGTGATCAAGCATGCGACTCTAGATTACACATAGGTCAGCTGGCACTGTATAGTTTAGTACATGCTGACTATTGCTTCACGCCTCGACGTCATGAACCGGCTCGGCCGGGCTATGGCGGATCCGACGCGCTCCAAGATTCTGATGACGCTGCTCGACGCTCCGAGTTACCCGGCTGTGCTCTCTCGAGAGTTGGAATTGACGCGTTCGAACGTGTCGAACCATCTGACCTGCCTGCGCGATTGCGGGATCGTGGTCGCTGAGCCGGAGGGCCGACAGACGCGATACGAGATCGCCGATCCGCACCTCGCTGCTGCGCTCGTCGCGCTGGTGGACGTGACGCTGGCCGTGGATGAGCACGCGCCGTGCGTGGATTCGGCGTGCATAGTGCCGGGGTGCTGCGGAGCGGGGGCCGACGCGTGAGCGCGGCGTGCGGCTGCGAGCACGAGCCTGCTGCCACGGCGGGAGAGGAAATCGAAGAAGTAGAGAGGCCCTGGTGGAAGGATCGCGGAATCATGGTGCCGGTGTTCTCCGGCGTTGCGTTCCTGACCGGGCTGATCTTCGATTGGTCCGCCCTCGAGATCCTGGGGCTTGTGCTGTTCTGGATCGGTCTGTTGCTGGGCGCGTCGACGTTCACTCCGGGAGCGATCCGGAAGCTTTTCAAGGGCAAGCTCGGTATCGGGCTGTTGATGTCGATCAGTGCGATCGGCGCTGTCATCCTCGGGTATGTCGAGGAGGCTGCGGCTCTGGCGTTCCTGTATTCGATCGCTGAGGCGCTGGAGGATAAGGCGATGGACCGCGCCCGGGGCGGGTTGCGGGCGTTGCTGAAGCTCGTGCCGGAGACGGCGATCGTGTTGCGCGACGGCGTCTCCGTCGAGGTCCCCGCGAAGGAGCTGGTTGCCGGGCAAATCTTGCTCGTCCGCCCAGGCGAGCGGATCGCGACCGATGGGATCGTCCGCTCGGGGCGCTCCAGCCTGGATACGTCGGCGATCACTGGGGAGTCGATTCCGGTCGAGGTCGATCCGGGTGATGAGGTGTCGGCGGGCGCGATCAACAGCTCGGGCGCGCTGGAGGTCGAGACGACTGCGGCGGGCACCGATAACTCGCTGACCACGATCGTCGAGCTGGTGGAGCAGGCACAGACGGAGAAGGGCGAGCGTGCTCGTCTCGCGGACAGGATCGCCCGTCCACTGGTGCCCGGCGTTCTGATCCTCGCTGCGGTGGTCGCGATCCTTGGGTCGCTGTTGAGTGACCCGGATGTGTGGATCACGCGTGCGCTCGTCGTGCTGGTCGCCGCCTCTCCATGTGCGTTGGCGATCTCGGTGCCGTTGACGGTCGTCGCCGCGATCGGTGCGGCGAGCAAGTTCGGCGTGATCATCAAGTCCGGTGCCGTCTTCGAGCGCTTCGGCACGATCCGGCACGTCGCCGTCGACAAGACCGGCACCCTGACCCGCAACGAGCCCGCGGTCACCGCCGTCCTGACCGTGGACGGCGTTGCTGAGACGCAGGCGCTGGCCTGGGCGGCGGCGCTGGAGCAGCACAGCACGCATCCCCTCGCGGCAGCGATCACGGCATCTGCACCCGGTGTGCCCGCAGCTGCGAACGTGACCGAGCAGACCGGATACGGCGTCGAAGGCATTGTCGACGGCGCTCGTATCACCGTCGGCAGCCCCCGCTGGCTCGACGCCGGCGAGCTCGGTGGCCAGGTCTCAACCCTGGAAGAGCAAGGCATGACCGTCGTGATCGTCCACCGCGACGGCTTCCCGGCCGCGGCGGTTGGTGTCCGTGATGAGCTGCGCCCTGAAGTCTCCGAGGTCGTCGGCACGCTCGCGGATCAGGGCATTGGGATGACGATGCTCACCGGAGACAACGCCCGGACCGCTGGTGCGCTGGCTGGCCAGGCGGGCATCAATGACGTGCGCGCGGAGCTGCGTCCCGAGGACAAGTCTGCTGCGATCGGTGATCTGTCGAAGGTGGGGTCAGTCGCGATGATCGGAGACGGCATCAACGACGCCCCGGCTCTCGCGGCCGCGGATATTGGCATCGCGATGGGAGCTACCGGCTCCGACGCAGCGATCGAGTCCGCCGACGTCGCCTTCACCGGCCACGACCTCCGCCTGATCCCGCGTGCGTTCGATCACGCCCGCCGTGGTCGGCGGATCATTAATCAGAACATCATTCTGTCGCTGCTGATTATCGCCGTACTGCTCCCTCTGGCCCTGTTTGGGGTCCTGGGGCTCGCCACTGTCGTCCTGGTCCATGAGGTCGCGGAGGTCGTCGTGATCCTCAACGGTCTGCGTGCTGCCCGCACCCGCAGATCACGATTGGAGAGCTGATGCTCACGACCATCGGATCAGCGATCGGACTGTTCGCTGCGACCAACATCGACGACATCGTCGTGCTCACAGTGCTGTTCCTCGCCTCTCGCCGAGGCCAGCTTCGTCCATGGCAGATCGTCGTGGGCCAGTACCTCGGGTTCATCACCCTCGTCGTGATCAGCGTGGTCGCTGCGCTCGGTCTCACGATCATCCCGGATGAGTGGGTGGGATTCCTCGGCTTGATCCCGCTCGGCATCGGTATCTGGGCCCTCGTGCGCGGCTTGCGCCGCAACGGCGATGACGATGACAAGATCGCCGCGGTCGGGCTGTGGGGCGTCGCCGGGATCACGATCGCCAACGGGGCCGACAATATCTCGCTCTACACGCCCATTTTCCGCACCAGCTCGCCCGGCGACGTCACGATCATGATCGTCGTATTCCTGATACTCGTCGCCGTGTGGTGCGCGGCCGGACGCCTAATCGGAACTCACAAGGCCGTCACCGAAACGCTCGAACGCGTCGAGCACTGGCTCGTCCCGGTCGTGTTCATCGGACTGGGCCTGTTCATCCTGGTCGAGTCCGGCGTCATCATCCGCCTCATCGAGGCCCTCGCATGACCCCGGACGCGACCTCCGACATTGAGCCGGCGTCGGTAGAGCCGCCGCAGAGGGGGCGCTGGCGGCTCACCGCAGCGTCGCTCCTGCTGGCCCTGGTCGTCGTCCTAATCGATCAGGGAACGAAAGCGTGGGCCCAGGCCACGCTCATCGAGGGTGAGCGAATCCCGCTGGTCGGTGACCTGCTGGGCTTGCAGCTCGCCTACAATCCCGGCGCGGCGTTCTCCTTCGGCGAGGGGTTCACCTGGGTGTTTGCTCTGGTGGCCGTGGCCGTCGCCATTGCCGCGCTTGTCTTCGCGTTTCGTGTCCGACGGCCCGGGTGGGCGGTGGGGATCGGTGCGCTCGGCGGGGCCGCCGCCTCGCACGCCGGAGACAGACTCTTCCGCCAACCAGGATTCGCGCAGGGGCACGTCGTGGACTTCCTCGCCTACGGCAACTGGTTCATCGGCAACATCGCTGACATCGTGATCGTCATAGTAGCGGTTGCAGGAACGCTCTTCATGATCCGCGACGACCAGAATTGAAATGATGACCAATCGAGATCAGGCTGCAGTATCTCGACGGCCGCTCGTACTGGGAGGTGCTCGACCGCAGGATCGCCGAAGCACTGTACGTGCGCACCAACGCGAGCAACTGAGCATCGAGAGTTCCGGCAGGCGGATCAGCATTTACAGTGAAGTCAGCCGCGGTCGAATTTACAATCACAATCGTGAGAACGATGCCCTAAGCCTGGATCCAGCCAAGACTGGGCGACCAGTAGTGACTGGATATGTCTTTTGGGTTCTGGATAGCATCATGATGCCTTCCGTTCTCCATCGCTGTTCTCAATATTGTGGCTTCCAGACTGGTGCATGAGATTGCAAGGGCGGTTGTCATTGTCATTGAGCGCAGATCCGTTTACACGAACCGCAGTTTTTCCACCCATCCGATGTGAGTGATGCCAGCATGATGCCATCCTCGAAGACCTACGTGAAAGTGAGCGACCGTTGAGCCGCAGCGTGAAAATCTCCCTAGCAATGATCGGCGTCGCCGCCCTCGTCCTCGCCGGTCTGCTGGTGTTCAATGACGACAGCAACGAACCAGAACCGGAAACTGCTCCCACCAGTGCAGACACCGCCGACTTACTGGTCCGCGATGACAGCCCCCGCTTGTCTAAGGGTGGCGAAGCAGTGTTCGTGGAGTTCCTTGATTTCGAGTGCGAAGGCTGCCTGTCTCTTTACCCGGTCATCGAGGACCTGCGAAAGGAATACGGGGACCGTGTCACATTCGTCGTGCGACATATGCCCTTACATAACAACTCCGTCAACGCAGCCCTGGCCGCCGAGGCGGCTGCTGAACAGGGCGAGTTCGAGGCGATGTATCAACGTTTGTTCGAAACGGTAGACGAATGGGGCCACCAGGAGACATCACAACGCGAGAAGTTCTCTGGTTACGCTAAGGAACTCGGCCTGGACATGGACCAGTTCACCGCATCCTATGATGATCCGGCCACTCTCGAGCGCGTTGAGCAGAGCCAGAAGGACGGGCAGGCCCTCGGTGTCACCGGCACGCCAACGTTCTTCCTCGACGGCGAGAAGCTCCAACCCGAAAGCGTCACTGACCTGGAGGAAGCCTTCGATGCTGCCCTCCAAGACTGAGACCGGCAACGAGACGGAGACACAAGAAGCCCCGGTCACCTCGCCCCATGGCCTGGCAGCGTTGTTCGTCGTAGGCGGGCTCATCGGGTTGATAGCGGCTGTGGTGTTGCTGGTGGAGAAAATGACACTGGCAGCCAATCCGGACTATATCCCCAGCTGCAACGTCAACCCAGTTCTCTCCTGTGGCTCGGTAATGGCGACTCCGCAAGCCGCGGCATTTGGTGTTCCGAACCCGATCATCGGCGTCGCAGGCTTCGCCATCGTCGCGGCTATCGGCGTAGGTCTTCTCGCTGGAGGGCGATACACAGCCTGGTACTGGGCCACCATTCAGATCGGTGTAACGTTCGCGGTCATATTCGTGCACTGGTTGATCTATCAGAGCCTCTACGTCATCGGGGCTCTATGTCCTTACTGCATGGCAGTGTGGGCAGTGACGATCCCCATCTTTTGGTACGCCTCTACCCGAAACCTCAGATCACTGAGCAAGGAAACGAAATGGATCACTGCGCTCAACGAATACCGGGGAGCGATCCTGACCGGCTGGTACCTCCTCATCATCGTTTTGATCGCCAACCGCTTCTGGGACTACTGGTCCACTCTCGTGTGATCCTCAACGCGATGAGTCGTCACCGCTCTAGGTAGTCTCGACGACCACGATATGGACCGGAAGAGACTCGCCTATTAATCCTTCTCGACTTGAGCCGCCATCTCAGTCTGTAAAACAACCGCCATTCATCGCTGAAGCTCACAACTCTACGCCTCATGTCCCGAAAATGGGACCGCAGACGGGAATTCGGCACAGGTCAATCGGGACACACATTTCGGCACAGGGACGGGCGGCGCGATCCGCCCGTCCTGTGAGTCGCAGCGGTAAGTGGCGTGGTTCTCGCGTCGGTAATTGTCGGCTACGTCGTTTGCGCTTTAGTGGCGAACCAGTTACATCCGTGTGAGCGGGTGACGGGGCCCTCAGAGTCCGAATGCTCCGCCGCTGATCAGGATGAAGATACCGAGGCCGATGAGGACAATGGGGAACAGGATGTGTTCCCAGCGTTCAAGGACTTCGGCGATCGGTGGGCGGGTAGCGACGAACTTGGCCAGCATTACCAGCACCGCGACCAGCGCGAGGAACACGATGCAGTAGGCCACCACCCCGGCCGGGCCCACGTTGAGGAAGACCGGGACGTAGACGCCGATGTTGTCTCCGCCGTTGGCGAACGTGACCCCGGCCACAGTCCAGACTGCGACGTTCTTGCCTTCGATCTCGGCGTCATCGTCATCGCCTCCGCACCAGGCCTGCCAGGCAGCCCACAGCCCCAGCCCCAGGGGGATGAGGCCGAAGTACGGGATGACCGCTGGAGGCAGGAATACTCCGGCCCCCAAGGAGACGAGCACGGCCGCACCCAGGATGCCCACGAACCCCAGGTACTGGCCGGCAAGAATTCGTGCGGTGGTTCCGCGCTGCCCGGCGCCGCGGGCGAAGAACAGGGAGAGCACGATGATGTCGTCAATATTCGTGGCGATGAACAGGCCGATCGCCTGTAGGGCCGAGGTCAGGATCACGTGCCCACCTTTGCTATACCGCATCCGGGAACCGAGCAGGCGGGATCAATGCACGGGGCGTTCTCGTCCACCGCGAGAGTGACGTCGACCAGTGCGGTGAGCGCCCGCGCCAGGTGCGGATCGGCGATCTTATAGCGCGTCTTGCGCCCCTCGGGCTCGGCGACCACGATGCCGCAGTCGCGCAAGCATGCCAAATGGTTGGATACGTTCGAGCGGGTCAGCTCCAGATCGCTGGCTAATTCTGCCGGGTAGGCCGGTCGATCTAGCAGCGTCAGGATAAGTCGTGACCTGGTTGGGTCGGCCATCGCCCGGCCCAACCGGTTCATCACGTCTAAGCGAGAAGTAATAGTCAGCACTTAGTGAACTATACAGTGGTGGCTGAACCACCGTCAATCCTTGCCCACTTTCCGGTCGTCCCAGTTCCTTGGTAGTGGGACACCGAAGACGAGCAACCTCATCGATCGGGCCAGAACCTGATTTTCCATCCCATAAGTAAGGCCCAGAACAACGTCCCATACATTCCGTACAGACACGAAGATTGGTACGCTGGGCGCATGGAATTGGGGTACGCGCGGGTTTCGACGGTCAAACAAGACTTGGATCGACAGATCGATGCTCTGACCCAGACCGGAATCGCGGCCGAACGGATCTATGTGGACAAAAAGTCCGGGTCCACGGTCGACCGCCCCGGGCTGCGTGCAGTCATGGAATATGCCCGCGACGGTGACGTCATCGTCGTCCACACTCTCGATCGGCTTGGGCGAACGGTGCGCGATACTCTGAACCTGATTCATGACCTCTCCGAACGCAACATCGGTGTGCGCAACCTCGCCGACCCGATCAGAGTGGACTCGTCGAACCCGGATGATCCGATGGCGCAGCTATCGGTCGTGCTACTGGCGTTGTTCGGACAGATGGAACGCACATACACCCTGGAGCGTGCCGCCCACGCTCGAGCGGTAGCGACCGCGAAGGGCCGACGCATCGGACGGCCATCAGTGGTGGATCCGGACAAACTGGCCTACGCCGAGCACCTGCGCACGACCGGACACACTATCGCCGAGATCGTGGCCAAAACCGGGATTACCCGTACCAGCCTGTATCGGCACCTGCCACCGCGTCCTCCCGAAGCGGTGACAGTCGCGCCGGAGACTGCCGCCGATCCCGGTCCCGAGACCTGATCCTGGACTGGTGATCGTCATGGCGCAGAGGGCCCCAGAGGTGAGGCTCGCTGTGCTGCGCCAGCACGATGACGGTGTCCCTTGGACACGGATCGCGGCCGAATCAGGAGTGCCAGTGCGAACGTTGTCACGCTGGGCCGCGAAGTATGGTGCTTTCCCGACGTCCAATGGCCTGCAACGCCTCCGGCGAGCTGACTACGGCACGAGGCGAATACTGCCCGAGATTGTGGAGATGATCGAAGCTCTGGCGCTTCGCCGCCCCGAGCCCACAGTCGCGTTTGTTCATCGCCGAGTCAGCGGCATAGCTGCCGATCGGGGATTGCCCGTCCCGAGCTACTCCAGCGTCCGGGGGATCATTGGTGCCATCGACCCGGGCCTGCGCACACTCGCCCAGCACGGCGATGCCGCCTACCGGGACCAGTTCGAATTGGTTTTCCGCCGCACCACATTGACCCCGAACGAACAGTGGCAAGCCGACCACACGCTCTTAGACGTTGCAGTACTCGACCAGGCTGGCGTGCCGGTTCGGCCGTGGTTGACGGTGGTGCTGGATGACTACTCCCGCGCAGTCGCCGGCTACACCCTTTTCCTGGGTGCCCCATCAGCCGAACAGGCTGCGCTGGCACTACACCAAGCGGTCAATCAGAAGACGAATCCTGCCTGGCCGGTCTGCGGCCTGCCAAGTGTGCTCTATTCCGATCACGGCTCGGACTTCACCTCCGTCCGCCTCGAACGGGTTTGCCTGGACACGCAGATACAGCTCATCCACTCACGGATCGGCGCTCCGCAGGGGCGAGGGAAGATCGAGCGGTTCTATGGTTCCATCACCACCGAGCTCTTGCCGCACCTACCCGGGTATATCCCGCACGGAACGAACGGAGAACCTCTCACGGACCCGGCGCTCAGTCTTGAGCAACTCGACGCGATCCTGGAAAGATTCATTGTCACCGAATACAACCAGCGCCCTCACTCCGAAACCCACCAAGCCCCCGTCCACCGCTGGGCAGCTTCCGGCTTCATCCCGCGAGCCCCAGTACGGCCGGAGGATTTGGACCTACTTCTGCTGACTGCGGCGACTACAAGGAAGGTCCAACGCGACGGGATTCAGTTCTCCTCCACCCGGTATGTGTCCCCGGTACTGGCCGCCTACGTCGGTGAACAGGTAACTCTCCGGTTCGACCCGCGCGATGTCGGCGAGATCCGCGTCTATTTCAATGATGATTACCTTTGCCGCGCGATCGCTCCCGAGCTCGCCGCCGAGTCGGTCTCGCTACGAGAGCTGCAGGTTGCCCGGTCACAACGTCGCCGTGACCTCAAGCGACAGCTGCGCCACCGCCGCAGCCTCGCCGACGCGCTGCCGATTGACAACCGTTATGTCCCGCCTGAACCAACCGAAGCGGAACCGGTCGGCGTCGACGAAGTCCCACCACGACACGGATTGCGTCTCTATGCCACCGACTGACCCGAAACACAGTCTCCTCAGCAAGGACGATGATGGAAGCCGATTTCTTTTCGGCGATTTCGGGGAGATCAATTCCAGCGCCCCGCCACGGCCCGATTTGCCACCGTTCCAGACGACTCATGAGCATCGCCGCTTCGCAGAGTTCGCTGACGCGGTGCGCACTCATCGCTATATTGGCCTGTGCTGGGGGCCACCGGGGTCGGCAAGACACTCTCCGCCCGGCACTATTCCGGAGTCGATGACTGGGAACAATGGGAATCCTTTTTCTCCGACACCCTCGGCCCTGTGCCGGAACGTGTTCTCGAGGCCCGCACTGCGTTTTTCACTCCCACGGTCGTGGCCACCCCGAAACAAATAGACCAGGGCCTGCCCCGAGCATGTCAACGCATCTCCTACGCCGTCGATTTCGCCGAGCACGGCATCGTCGACCCCTACGTCCATACCGAGTCCCGTTCCAGCGGACGCACCGAGCTGCTCATCATTGACGAAGCCGACCGTCTTAAGGCCACCGGCTTTGAGCAAGTCCGTGACTACTTCGACCATCACCATATGGGCGTCATCCTCATTGGTATGCCGGGCATCGAGAAACGCCTCGCCCGCTACCCGCAGCTCTACAGCCGTATCGGCTTCGCTCACGAGTACCGCCAGTTGAGCGCGGACGAACTCACCGCAGTCCTGGCCAGACGACTTCCAGCTGAGGGCGAGGCAACCGATGGTGGCGTCGCCCACGCAACCGCGATCGCGACTATCGTCCGGATCACCGCAGGCAACTTCCGCCTCGTCGACCGTTTACTCACCCAGATCGAGCGCGTGCAGACCGTGAACGACCTCAACGAGTTGACGCCCGAGGTTGTCGAGGCAGCTCGGCAGGCTCTCCTCATCGGTCACTAAACGCTGTGAAAACCATGCCATTTACCGCTGCGACTCACAGCAGAGGGGAAATGTCCGATAGCGACCATTATTTGGATCCTGATGCGCTCCCGACCTGGGAACCAGCCTCAGAACAGCTGGCGGAGGTTCGTCCTGGCGAGGTCGATGAGTTCGTCGCCCTTGCCCGAGAGGACCGTGCGGATGGCGTAGAGCGCGAAGCCCTTCGCCTGCTCGACGGTGATCGACGGCGGCATCGACAGCTCCTGGCGTTCGGTGACGACGTCGAGAACCGCGGGCCCGTCGTAGGCCAGGAACTCCTTGACGACCTTCGGCAGCTCCTTGGACTTCTCGACGCGGAAGCCCTTGATTCCGACCGCCTCGGCGATGGTGGAGAAGTTCGGATTCTCGAGCTCCGTGCCGAAGGTGACGAAGCCGGCGGCCTTCATCTCGAGTTCGACGAAGTTGAGCGAGGAGTTGTTGTACACGACCGTCTTCACCGGCAGCTTGTTCTGGGTGAGCGTGATGAGCTCGCCCAGCAGCATGGTCAGTCCGCCGTCGCCGGCGAGCGCGATGGTCTGCCGGTCCTCGTACGCCGCCTGCACGCCGACGCTCTGGGACAGGGCATTGGCCATGGACCCGTGGCTGAAGGAGCCGATGAGGCGGCGCTTGCCGTTCATCGTCAGGTAGCGGGCTGCCCACACCACCGGTGAGCCGACGTCGGGGACGAAGACCGCATCGTCATCGGCCATCTCGTCGATGAGCCGGGTGAGGTACTGCGGGTGGATCGTCCGCTTCGACGGTGTGGCAAGCTCGTCGAGGTCCTTGCGGGTCTTCTGATAGTGCTTGGTCAGCGCCTTGAGATGCGTGCTGCTGCGGTTGGGTTTGATGTGCGGCAGCAGCGCCTCGATGGTGTCGGCGACCGTTCCGACCAGCGGAATGTCGACCTTCGTGCGTCGCCCGATCTGGGAGCCGCGCACATCGACCTGGATGACGGTCGCGTCTTCTGGGTAGAACTGCTGGTAGGGAAGGTCTGTGCCGAGCATGAGCAGGGAATCGCAGTCCTTCAGCGCCGCGTAGCCGGAGGAGAACCCGAGCAGACCGGTCATACCCACGTCATAGGGGTTGTCGTATTCGACGAACTCCTTGCCGCGCAGCGAATGGACGATCGGAGCCTGAAGCTTCTCGGCGATGGCGAGCAGCTCGTCGTGCGCACCTTCGGTGCCGGCACCGGCGAGGATCGTCGTCTTCTTGCCCTTGTTGAGGGCCTTGGCAGCAGCTTCGATCTGGGAAGCGGCGGGAATCGTGTGCGACGGGTAGGACCTGACCTCCTCGGCGGCGGCATCGATGTCGGCCAGGCCGACGTCGCCGGGAATGACGAGGACGGCCACGCCGCGCTTCTCGATGGCTTCGCGCATGGCGATGCGCAGCAGGCGGGGCATCTGCTCGGCCGAGGAGACGTTCTCGACGTAGACGCTGCAATCGCGGAACAACTCGGTCGGATGGGTCTCCTGGAAGTAGTTCGAGCCGATCTCGTCGCTGGGGATCTGTGCGGCGATGGCCAGCACGGGAACCCGCGAACGCTGGGCATCGAAGAGCCCGTTGATGAGGTGGAGGTTGCCGGGTCCGCAGCTGCCCGCGCAGACCGCGAGCTCACCGGTCAGGGCGGCCTCGCCGCTGGCGGCGAAGGAGGCGGCTTCCTCGTGGCGGACGTGAACCCATTCGAGCTGCGGGTTGACGCGCAGCGCATCGGTGAAACCGTTGAGCGAGTCACCCGGGATGCCGTAGACGCGCTTGACTCCGCTGGCTACGAGGGTATCGACGATGTTTCTGGCGACGGTGGGCATTGAGTTCCTTCCGTTGAAACATGGCGCCGGGGCGCTGTCGCGAACCCCGGCAGGGCTGCCCCACAGGTGGGGCCTTGACCGCGCTTTCAGTCTAGCCCCGGTCTCTCCCGCTGCGGCTGTCCGATTCCTCACCCTCTGTGACAGAGATTTCCTCGCCGAGGCGGCTCTGAGGGAATGCGCGAATGTGCAGACTCCCACGTCGAGGCGGCGCGATACCTGTGCTCCCTCACGTCCGCGCGGACAGCACGGTCGCCAGGCTGAGCAGCCCGGCCATGGCCACCGCCATCATCGGGTATCCGCCGAGCACCCCGGCCAGGGCGGGCCCGGCGACTGGTGCCAGGGCGGTGCCGGCGGTGACCGGGGCGACGAAGACCCCGTTGATCGCACCGAAGTTCTTCGTCCCCCACCGGTCGGAGACAGCCGTGGCCTGGAACAATGTCATGCATCCACGGACGCCGCCGGTGATCATGGCGATGCCGATGAGCAGCCAGATCGGGCCCGGCACGAACGCGAGCAGCCACAGCCCGACGGCTCCTGAGCCGAAGAGGATGACGGTGCGCGCCCGAGCCGTGGTGTGCCGTTCCAACCACGGATATCCGAACCGTCCGGCCACCTGACCGAAGCCGACGAGTCCGAGCGCGACCGCGGCCAGACTGTAGGCGGCACCGCGTTCGATAATGAGCGGGATGATGTTGATCGTCACCGCGAAGAGAGTGAATGTGGCGATCGCAACCGCGATCTGCAAGGTGATGAAGCGCGGGTCGCGGGTGACTGTGCGCAGCTCGGCCCGGCTCGGCTTCACCGTGGACGCGGCCGCCTCGTCGGTCCATGTCCGGTTGAGGAAGAACAGGTGCATCGGCAGCGCCAGGACCGCGAGCAGGCCGGCGAGCACCCCGTAGGTCCCCCGCCACCCGACTTCGTCGATGAGCCCGGCGATGATCGGGGCGAACACCGTCGAGGCGAGCCCGCCGACGAGTGTGATCGTCGTCAGCGGCTTCGTCCGCTCGGCCCCGTACCAGCGGGTGACGACGGCGAATGCCGGCGGGTAGAGGGTCGCGGCCTGAGCGAATCCGGCGAGGATCCATGCCAGGAAGAACACGACGAGGTTCGGGGCGACCGCGACCAACCCAAGAGCGACCACCCCGATGGCTGTGCCCGCGCCCATGATCAGCTTCGGTCCGCGGACGTCGAGCATCCGCCCGACGCTCGGCCCCATGAGCGCGGAGACGATGAGTCCGACCGTCAGCGCCGCCGTCACCGTCGTATGGCTCCACCCCATGTCCGCCGAGATCGGGGTGACAGCCACCGGCAGCGAGTAGTAGAGCAATCCCCAGCAGACGAGTTCGGCGACGCACAGGGCGACCAATCCTCCGCGCGGTTTATCGGTCGTCATCGTTCCCCTCGCCGAGGCGGCTCTGTCCTTCCGTGGAACGTGCAGTCCCGGCGCCGGATCCTTCACCGAGGCGGGTCTCCGTGGCTTCACCGACCGCGGTGCGCAACCGGTTCAGTGCCGCATCCCAGGGGATGCGCTCCTGTTCGAGACGGACGTTTCCTTCAGCGCGGATCCGGTCGAGAGCGCGCATTTCAGTGCCCGCGAGGTGCGCGAAGGCACCGGTGCTCGGTTTCGGTTCGTCGACCCAGAGGTCGCGGTGCTCGAGCAGCGTCGCTTCGTCCATGAGCACGGATTCGACTTCCGGCAGGTGACTGCGCAGTCGGTTGAGGATCGCGAAACCATGCGAGTCGAGGTCGCCCCAATAGATCACGAGGGCATCCCGAACCCACTGCAGGCGTGCCACCCCGTCGACGGCGTATCCGGATCCGTGCACGGCGACAGCTCCGGTCCACGAAGGCATGGCGAGAACGGATTCGAGGTTTTCGAAGACGAAGACGATCCTCGGCGCCAGGGGCAGGCTGCTGAGCTGAGAGATCGGTGCGGTGATGTCGTCGAGGACGGGAACGCTTTTTAAAGCAGGAGCCCCAGCTGTTCGGGAATTCGCCGTGGAGATCAGTGCCGGGTCGAGGATGCGCAGGCGCAGTCGGGGTTCCGCGTCGAGGACACTCACGGCATCGGCGTGCCCGATTCCGCCGAGAAGCGCGGTGACGAGACTGCGGTGAGTTTCGAACCATTTCGAGTCGACTCCGCGGATCGGCAGCTGCCGTGGCCGCATCGAACCGACCGGGTGCGTGCGCAACCAGTCGACGACGGCGATGACGACAACGAAAGCATCGTCTGTCAGGGAGAGGATCCGCTTCGCCTGGGATCGCACCGCCGCAGCAAGAGAGTCGCCGTCGCAACCGTTCGCGTCGACGTCGCCGGTCGATGCCGATTCGCTCGCCACGGGCCCGAGCCGATCGCGGATCTGGCGGGCCCGATCGCGCAGCTTCCGCCAGTCACGTGCGGTGTCCCCGCCGACGAAGGCGGCCACCTCATCGGAGGTGGTCAGGCGCAGTCGGATGGGCACCCGCTGGCGACCGACCCGAGCCCAGCTGCGGTCTTCCCAGTCGATCTCCAGCCCCGAGGCGGCTCCCGCCTTGTCCTCGACGGCCCGCCAGTCACCGGCCCAGTCGACGGCGGCAGACTGATCCGTGAGCACCTGCTTCTCCGTCGGCGGGTGGAGTGCGATCTCGACGCGCACCTCGTGCACGGGCTCCGCCGCCCACGCGGCCATGGACGAAGTGAGACGCTTGCGCGCCTTCACTCGGGCCTCGGCGACGGAGAGCATGGTCATCGGCCGTCGGACTCCCCGGCCTGCTCCGCCGCTCCACGATCTGCCTGTCCTCGGTCCGCCTCGGCGCTCGGCTCATCCCCGAATTCGAGCTCGACCTCCCCGGCAACCCACGTCGGCCGATCCGATTCGACGACGTCAGCCTCACGCTCGGCTTCGGCCTCACCTGACTCGACGTCGTCGAGCCCGGCAGCGTCACCAGCACCCGCAGCGTCACCGGCCCCGTCAGCCGCAGCGCTGGCCCCATCGGTCTCGTCCCACACCATCGTCGAGGTCAGGGTCTTCTGTCGGCTCGGGTTCTCGATCGACGTCGCTGCACCCACGTACGGTTCGATCGTCTGCAGCAGCTTCTGCGGAGTCGCGAGCACCATGTGGAAGCCGAACTCGATGAAGATGTCGAGCGCCATCCGCGTGTACCGGGTGTCGGCCTTGTCGAAGGCCTCGTCGAGGATGATCGTGCCGTACTTCGAGATCGCCTCGTCCGGGTCCGCCAACTGGTAGCGCAGCGCTGCGGCCAGGCAGAAGATCACGAGCTTCTGCTGCTGACCGCCGGACATCGCGGCCCCCGAATCATAGGTCGCATGCGCCCGCCCGTGATCGTCGATCTCCTCGGCGAGGAATGACACATGCAGGCGCGTGTCCAAGCACTGGGTCTTCCACACCTTGTCAACGTGCTCACTCGAAGCGAATCGGCGCATCACCTCGGCGAGGGTGTCGTACTTCTTCTCCGCCGTCTCCATATCGTCCTCGCCCCAACTGCCGGACGCGACGAGCCGCAGATCGGCGATGAATGCGTTGACGGTCTCCGACCGGCGGGTCTTGACCTTCAGGCGCAGGTACCGATCCTCGTCGAACTGCGAACGCAGCAGAGACGAGTTGATCGGGGCGACCCGGTCCTCGATCTCGCGCGGAGCCGCATGGATCTCGTTGAGAAGTTCGCCGATGAGGTCGCGGGAACGCTGCTGCAGCAGCTCACGGAACCGATTCTCATGATCGGGCAGACCATGCGCCTCGATCTCGTCGAGCATCGACAGATACGCCCGCCGATCATCGACCTCGGCCGTGAGCTGGGACGATACCGAGGGCCATGCGGCCTTGAACTCGGCGGCCAAACGGGTCACGGCATTGCTGGCGTCCCTCGCGACCGCCTGCGCCCGGTCCTTCTCTTCCTGCAGAATCTGCGAAACCTGCTGCCCCACCTCGGCGAGGTTCTCCCGCCTGATGCCGCGTTGGATCTTCCGGAACCGGTCATCCAATTGCTCGCCGAGGTGGCCCTCGACTTCCGCGATGCGACCGGCGTTGACATCGTCCTCGATCCGGGTGATGTTCGAGCGCAGTCCCGTTGACTCCTCGTTCGCCCGGCGCAGCGCATAGTCGGCCTCGGACTTCGCCTTCTCGGCCTCGTCTTTGACCGTCTTCGCTTCGCGTTCGGCACCGATCGCCTGCTGCAGGTCGCCGTCGGCGTCTTCGAGTTCGGCGAGCTGGCGTTCCAGTGTGGCGACCTTTTCGGCGGCACTGTCGCGGTCGACATCGCGCCAGGACTGTTCGCGGATGCCGGCGAGGATGCCGCGACGCCTGTGGGCCTGTGCGGTTTCGGCATCGGCGGCGGCGACGACCTGTTCGGCTGCGGCCAGTTCGGACTGTGCTTCCTTGAGTGATGCGATAAGCGCTTCGAGTTTGGCCTCTCGATCACCGAGCACCCACTGGCTGCGGTCGTCGATGCGGCGGCGGTCGTCTTTCTCATACCGGGTGCGTGAGGTCTTGATCTGGCCCTTCACGGTGACGGCGCGCGGGTGGTCGTCGAGTTCGTCCGGCTGGTCGACGCAGGCGAAGTCGAAGCGTTCGGACAGGGTGGAGCGCACCCAGTCACCGAAGCCGGTGTCGGCCACGTGCACCTTGTTGACCAGGGACTTCTCACTGCCGACTGGTCGCGGGCCGGGCACCGAATGCGGGATCTCCTCGAAGACGAGACGCCCGCGGATGCGGTGGGAATCGACCCAGGTGCGCACGGCGGAGAGGTTCTCCGACCGGACGAGGACCGTCAGCGCCATGGGTCGGAGCACACGTTCGATCGCACCGGTCCACCGGGCCTCGGTGGGGTCGACTTCGATGAGTTCGGCTGCGAAAGGCAGTGCCTTCTCACTCAGTCCGGTGCCGGCGGCGAGTTCGGAGCGAATCGCCAGCAGATTGTTCGGCACGGTGGAGCCGGAGCGGCGCAGGGATTCGATCTCGCCTTCGAGGTCACGCACTCGGGCGCGAGCCTGGGAGAACCGGTCATGGTCGGCGTGGCTGGGCCCGGCGACTTGGGTGTCGTCGTCGAGGCTGGCGGCGATCTGGGCTTGGAGTTCGGCGAATTCCGCGGCTGTGGTCGGTGCGTGTGCGATGCCGGCCTGTTCGAGCTGGCGGGCCAGTCCGGACCAGCGTTCGGCGATGGCGCGGCGTTCGGTCTCGGCGGTGTCGATGCGCTGTTGGAGGTGCTCGGCCTCGGAGCCGCCGAGTTCGAGTGCGGCTCGCCTGGCCAGGTCGTATTCGTCGACGGCGGCATCGAAATCGCGTTTCGCGCGGTCGGCGGTGACCTCGAGTTCGACGATCTGGCGGGTCAGAGCCGACAGATCGGTCCGGAGGATGTCGAGTTCGCGACGCTTCTGGTACGGCAGCATGGCTTCGCTGAGCGCGATCGATTTCGCGGCGACGTCATTGGCCGAGTCGAACCGTGCCGCGGCTTCGCGCAGCTGAAGCAGGTGGTCGCGCTGACGGCGCAGCTGCACGACATGGTCGTGGGCATCCTTGAGGTCACCGAACTGAGCGACGGCGGTCTCGGCGAGGTCGAAGGTCACCGGGGTCTCGAGCATGTGGTCGCGGAAGAGACGGTCGAGGCTGTCAAGGCTCTTGGCCGATTGCGTCTTGTGCAGAAGCTGCAGGGCGGACTCATCGGCCATGCCGAAGGTCTTGCGCATGCGTGCGTAGAACTTCCCGTGGTGTCCGTTCGAGGTGATGACGGCATCGGGACGGTCGGCTTTGAGCTTGCGGGTCTCTAGGCCGGAACGGGCATAGTGCTGGAGTTCGGCGAGGTCGAGGTCGCTGCGCTCAAGGATGCAGGCGTCGGAGAGGTCGGTCGTCTTCGTGCCCGAGCCCTTGATGAAGAAGAGCCGGGCCAGGGACAGCGGCCGATCGGTGCCGTTGTCGTAGCGGAGGATGATGCCGCTCCAGGTGGCCCGCGGTCGCAGGTATTTGCTGACGACGCGGTCCTCCTCGGTGTCGGCGGTCCGAGTCCAGGCACCGCGGACGTAGCTGACGAGGCTGCGCTGATCGAGGCGCGCACCGGCGGTCTGGGCGGCGACGTTGAAGCGCAGCCATTTGTCCGGGGTGAGCACCGCGGCGATGCCGTCGAGCAGCGAGGACTTGCCCGAGCCGGAGGGGCCGGTGATGAGGTGGCCCTTGTGGGAGACGGGGATGCGGTGGATGTCGGCGTCGAAGGTCCCCCAGTTCGCGATCTGGATCTCGCTCAGCCGCCACTGGCTGCCGACGTCGGGACGGTTCGCTCCGCGGGCGCGCGCCTGATCGGCGACGAAGGCCGCGTCGAGAGGGAAGAGTGCTTCGGTCACGCGTCGTCCTCCTCGGCGTCGGTGTTGGATTCGGCATCGGTGTCGGATTCGGCATCGGCGTCGGGTTCCTCGCCCGCCCCCGTCTCGGCGTCGGGTTCCTCGCCCGCCCCTGCCTCGGTGGCGGAATCGGTGTCGGCGGCGTCCTCGGGGACGGCACCATCCTCCGGGACATCCGTCTCGCCTGAGGCGATGCGTTCGTAGACGGCGATGAGTTCGCGCACCCGGTCCTCGTCGATGAGGAATTTCACCATCGGGGAGATCTCGAACCGGTCCTCGCCTGCCTTGTGGAGCACGCGCAGCCGGTTGCTCATCCGCGACCAGGCTCCGTTGAGGTTGCGTTGGAACGTCGATTCGTCGCCGGTGCGGTAGATCGCGAGCCGCTCGTAGACCTCTTCACGGTCGACGATGACACGTTTCTCCCCAGGGGCTGCGAGCAGCAGCTGGCGGAGGACGAGGAGCATCGCCGTGTCGAGGAAGGTCAGTCGTTCGCTGCGCACTGCGGCGGGAGCGTCGATCTCGTCGGTGACGATCTTGCGGGTGAACGCGAATTCGTCGACCCGGTCGAGAACGAGGTCGAGGAACAGATCATGCAGGCGCGAGCGGACGAGGTTTTCGTCGGCGACGAGCGCCGCCCACAGCTGCGGGCTCTGCACCCCGGAGACGTAGGGGCCTTTGAGCAGTTCGAGCAGCACCCGCCGGGTCCGCTCCCCCAGGGTCCCGGTGTCCCCGGACCAGAGCGCGCTGGGGTTGTGCTCGAAACCGTCCGCGGATTCGTTCGCATCCCTCGCCGAGGCGGCCTCCACCTCGGCGGGGGCTGTGTCGTTGTCGTGGTCGGTGGGGCTCATAGGGTGATGCCTTCGGTGAAGTAGTGGCGGAGGATGGCGGCGGTGCGGGAGGTGCCGTCGACGCCGGTCCAGGTGAGGATTTCGCGGTTGTCGTCATCGACGTGCCCGTACGTGCTGGCCAGGGACAGCAGGCCGACGACGCTGGCCAGTCCCTGGGTGGCGGGGAATCGGTCGAGCACCTCGGCGACGGAGGCCTCGCGGGTGGAGGTGACGACGGAATTGATGTTCTCAGTGAGTTCGGCGAAGTCGATCTCGGATTCGCGGGCGACAGCGATGAGCGCGGCGAAGTCGACCTCGGAGTCCGTGGCTTCGCCGAGTTCCGCGCCGGCGTTGAACTCTTCGGGGTCGTGGAGGATGACCTCGCCGACGCTGCCGAGCGACACGCTTGAGAGTTCGAGGTCGATGCCGATCTCGTCGTAGGGCTTGAGTTCCTGCGACACGGGCGCGGCTGCGGCCAGGCCCTCCTGGATGAGGGTGCGCATCACGCGGTCGCGTTGGAATTCGTGGGAGTGGACGTAGCGGCGCAGGCCGCGAGCGAATTCGGTGAGGATGTCCGAGACCTCGTGGGAGCCGTCCTTCATCTGTCGCATCAGGGTGCGCAGGGACCGGCGGGTGACAAGCGAGAGGGTGGCGGAGAAGTCACGGTCGAGGATGGCGGCGATGTCATCGTCGAAGGCCGTGGACTGTTCGGGGTCGCGGACGAGGGCGGAGAACGCCGAGAAGGTGCGGCCTTCGTCGGAGGATTCGATGAGGTCGACGCCGCGGAAGACTTCGTCGAGGACCTGGGACTGGGACTCCTCGGCGGCGAGGATCGAGATTCGCAGCTCTTGGTTGAGCTCTTCGAAGCGGGCGCGCACACGGGCGAAGTCGGCGGGCAGCCCTTGGGCCTGTTGGAGGATGTCGCTCACGCGTTCGTTCGCTCGCCTGCGGTCGAGGACGACGGAGCGGGGGTCGCCGCGGCGGACCCGGGCGATCTCGGCGTCGATGCGGTCGCGTTCGGCGCGCAGGGCGGCAAGTCTGCGGGAGCTGTCGGGGTCGGTGTCGATGGCCAGCTGGCGCACGGATTGGGCGAGGCTGACGAGTCGGGACTCGGTGGCGGTCTGCGGTGGGGTGCGCAGCTGTTCGAGCATGCGGATGGCGTCGAAGCCGGCGGCGGAGAGTTCATAGGTCTCGCCCCTTGCCCCGGTGGCGGGCCGGCGGACGAGGATCTCGGCGCGACGCCAGTCGTCGCAGTACGCCTTCGCAGTCCGCAGGGAGAGATCGAAGTGGTCGCGCAGTTCCTCGAGGTCGGCGTCGATGCTCTCGTGCAGGTCCTCGGTGTTCATCCGGGTGCCGGGTCGGCCCAGGTGAGCGTCGAGGGTTCCAGCCATGACGGCGAGGTTGTCGGCCCGGAGCATGCGCAAGGTGGCATCGGATTCGAGCAGTCGCCGATAGGCGAGCGCAGATGACAGGGCAGACATAGGGACTATTCTCAACGCCGGGGCGGGCCCGCGCCAATTCGCCGGCCCGACGGCGGCCGGTTCGTCGCCTAACGCCAGCGCGTCCGCAGCACGGATGTCAGCCGCCATGGGTTGCCTCCGCGCACCGCAGCGAGGATGCCTGCCCCGTCGGGATTGCGAGTGTAGACGGGGTCACCTCCGCCGATCCAGATGTCCCATGCTCGGGCGAAGGCGACTGCGCGTTCCTTCTTCGTCCCCAGCACTGTGGGCACGCCCACCCAGATCGGATCGGCTTCCTGGGCGGCACCGATCCCCCACCGCATCTGCGTCCACCATCCGCGCAGTCCGTCAGCGCGAGTCAGCAGTCGCCAGCATGGCAGCAGGTATCTGGGGTCGCCGATCGGTGACACCGCTTCGTCGAGAGCGAGGGCGAAGGCCTCCGCCGAGGCGGGATCCGCGTCGAGGTGGCATCGCAGGTCCCCGTGTGCGTCGATCGTCATCCGCACAGCGTCGGCACCGGCGCTGCTCAGCCCGAGGGTGTGCAGCGCCTCGGCAATGGCGCCGGCGATCTGCGCGACGGTCGGAGTTGTGCCGTAGACACTCTGCCTCCGTCGACCCGCAACACTGAGGAGAACCGGCAGGCCCAGCAGCAGTCCGGCGGCGATGAGACCGCAGATCCAGGCCGCGGCTGACGTGCTCAGCATGGCGACCACGAGCATGAGCAGACCCACCGTCGCCCAGACGATGACGACCGGTGC
This sequence comes from Brevibacterium spongiae, assembly GCF_026168515.1. Classification (NCBI taxonomy): domain Bacteria; kingdom Bacillati; phylum Actinomycetota; class Actinomycetes; order Micrococcales; family Brevibacteriaceae; genus Brevibacterium; species Brevibacterium spongiae. Next base: position 3,712,456 of record NZ_CP093443.1, read on the forward strand.
CCGGAGGGTGAAGGGCAGAATCCTGCCGGGGTCGCCGTCGCGGTGACGCGGCATCGGAACGATGCCATCGGAGTCGGCAGCGCCCCCTGCCCGGTTGGAATCGGAGTCTCCCCCTCCACGAGAGGAGGCGACCTCGGCACGATCGGAGCCGGCAACGGCAGGGTCGGAGTCGATCTCGGCAGGATCGGAATCGGCGGCGACGATGCGCACCGATCGGATCTCCTCGTCGCGATAGTCGGCGCCGACATTCCACCGGCGGGCCACCTCGGCGCGGGATTGGGACCGCAAGGTCATCCGCGCATTGATGGCGTCGGCGACGTCCGCGGGCGGTTGGAAAGCGGAGAACGCGGGATCGATATGGGCGACGCCGTCGACGATCTCACCGTCAGCATCGGTGCCGAAGAAACCGTCGTGTTTGCGCACGAGTCGACCCCAATCCTGAGCTCCGCGCGGGTGACCTGCGCTGATGCACACGACGGTCCAGTTCACCGCCACCTTGTCCGCCCAGTTCGGATCTTCCCGCAGCGCCCGACCACGGGTCTGCGTCACCGCAGTCGGAGTGGTCGCGCTCGTGAGGTCGATGAGTCCGGTCACGGCAGGCGCGTCCCAGCCTTCGCCGAGCAGCGCCCGGGTGCCGATGAGCACCTGCGCGGTCCCGGAGGCGAAGAAGGCGGTCACGTGCGGCACCCATTCGCGGCTGGTCCAACTCCCCTCGAGGCGGCTGACCCCGGATTCCGGATCGGTGATGTGCAGGCGAGCGGCCAGCTCCTCGTCCTCGGTCGCGATGTGCTCCCACAGCTCGGCGAGGACGGACGGGGGTCCGGCAACCGTGCGTCCGGAGACGAGCAGCGGGTTGAGTGGCGCCGTTCCGGCGTCGGCGAGCAGGGTTTCGAGGACGAGCAGGGCCGAACCGGATCGTTCGTCGAGGACGGTGCGGACATCGGCTGAGAGGGTTGCGGTGGCGGATTCGAAGTCGCAGAGGACGAGCATCCGCAGGTGGTCCCCCAGAGTGGCGGCCTCGGCGGAGACGATGTCGACGCAGGCCCGCGGCTTCGACGCCGAGTGGGAGAGGACGCGGTCGATCGGCGACCGGCCGGCCGCGATTCCGTGGCGGGTCCAGCGGCAGCCGATTGCGGGCAGCCGTCGGCGGATCGCCTCGGCGAGGTCGTGATCGGAGGCGGCCTCGGAGACGAGCAGGTGGTGGCGCATCCAGTCTTCGATGAGTCGTGCCCAATCGTCGACGTCGGGGTCGCGGCGGTGCTGTTCACCGAGGCGGGCTCCGGGCGGCAGTCGCAGCAGACCTGCGTGGTGGAGGCGCAGCGCGGCATCGCAGAGTTCGGGCCGCTGTCTGCTCATCGTCTGCCAGCTCACTGCTTCCGCACGGTCGCCGAGGAAGCGACGGTCCACCCATTCGAGCAGTCCGATCGTGCCGTGGTTCGGGTCGAGGATGCCGGTGATGAACTCGGTGTGGCGTTCGGCCTGTGCCGACAGCCAGCCGACTTCCTCCCGGGTCGGTTCGGTCACCCAGACGAGGTCGGCGAACGGGACGAGGTCCCCCTCCTTGACCAGTGCCGGGATGGAGGCGGAATAGCGGACGGCGGAGAACAGGTCGGACACGAGTTCGCGTTGTCTGGTCGACATCGTCGACGGTGGGGTGGCCGTCAGTCCGAGCACCCATACATCGGGCAGCAGAGTCAGCAGGTCGGCCAGAAGCCGACCCCAGACTTCGAGCAGGTGATGACATTCGTCGAGGATGAGCAGCGTCGGACCGCCGGCGACCAGGGTGTCGACGAGCTCGCGTCCGCCGGGTGCGAGAGCGTCGAGCAGACTGCCGGCCTGCGCAGACTCTCCGGTTTCGGTCACACGGTCGTCGGAAGCAACGTTCCGGCCCGCATCGTGTGCGTCATCGCTGTCGACCGTCTCCCGATCCGTGTCGAAGACGGCCAAGGACTGGTAGGTGAGGGCGGTGAATACCTGGCTGAGATCTCGACGGGTTCCCGCCGGCCCCAGGTCCCCACCGCACCGGTTCCATTCGCGCGCCCACTGCCCCTGGATTGCCGTGTTCGGTCCGAAGACCACGATGCGTTCGACCAGATTCCGGTCGAGCAGATGGGTCGCGTACTCGATGCCGACGCGCGTCTTGCCAGCTCCCGGAGGCAGGACGATCCACGACCGACGCTCATCAGCGGCGGTTCCCTCACGCAGGGCGGTCAGAGCCTCTCCCTGATGGCGGCGCAGGGGCGGCCGGTCAGCCGTCATCGCTTCTCCCGCCGAAGGTCACTGGGTCGACCGGTCGGTCTTTCTTCGGCATCTTCGACACGACGAGGCAGTAGGACTCGAGGACGAGGTCGTGGAGGAGGTCGGCATCCAGATGGTCCCCTCCCACGTCTCCGTCACCGTCTCCGTCATCGTCATCCCCGTCTCCGGTCCCGTCACGGTCGGCTTCGACCTCCGCCCCGGCTACGGTGATCCAGTGCTTCTTGTTCATGTGGTAGCCCGGTGAGATCTCGGCATAGGCGTCACGCAGCACTTCACCGTCAAGCGGGTCGATCTTGAGGTTGATGCTCGGGATTCCGCGCAGCTGAAAGGCCATCATGAACATCTTCCCGCGCACCTTGTACACGGTGTTGTCCGGGCCGAACGGGTGGTCGATCTCGACGGAGGGGTACTGCATGGCCTGCTCGTGGGCCAGTCGGAGCACTGTGTCGGGATCCATGCGTGGAGATTAGCAAACGGCACTGACTCAGGAACCGGCGACGACTCTGAGGTGAGGACTGACGTTAGACTCGAATTATGCCTGAGACCTCATCGCCTGCTGCCCCTCACCTGCTCTTGGCCGCTCTCGGCGGGACCATCGCGTCGACCGCCAATGCCACAGGGGGAGTTGCCCCAGCTCTCAGCGGAGCGGAGATCGCCGCGGCCGCCGGGCTCGACCAGGTCTGGCCGAATCTGCAGGCCGATTTCACGCAGGTCGCTCAGGTCTCGAGTGCCAATGTCACCCTTGAGATGCTCTTCGACGTCGTCGAACTCGCCCGCACCTCCGCGGCCGACGGAATCGTGCTCACCCAGGGCACCGACACCCTCGAGGAGTCCGCGTTCGGACTCTGGCTGCTCAATGATTCGGGCATCCACATCGCCGTCACCGGGGCCATGCGCAACCCGACCCTGCCCGGAGCCGATGGCCCGGCCAACGTCCGTGCCGCCGCACTCACAGCATTGTCAGCGCAGGTCAGCCATCTGCCCTCGTCTCTGGTGTTCAATGATGAAGTTCACGATCCGAGGTTCGCCACGAAGGCACACGCCACCTCGACGGCGGCGTTCTCCTCCGGTCCCGTCCTCGGGGCGGTCGGCTGGCTGAGCGAGGATGACCTCCACCTTCCGCATGCACCCCAGTCACCGACGTCACCGTTCCGGGGTCTGCCCCGTCCGTCTCAGCTGAGCAAGGTCGCCCTCGCCGAGGTGGGGCTGGGCGAGCCGCCGGAGACCCTTGATCTCCTCGCCGGTTCCGGATTCACAGGTGCCGTGATCGCGGGCGCCGGCGGCGGGCATGTCCCCGAGGAGCTTGTTCCTGCGGTGACCCGCCTGGCGGAGACGATGCCGGTGGTGCTCGCCTCACGCACCGGCTCGGGTGCGAGCCTGCGCCGGACCTACGGCTACCCCGGCGGTGAGATCGGTCTGCTCGAGACCGGGCTCATCCCCGCAGGAATCCTCGATGCCCGCAAGGCCCGCATCGTACTCACCCTGGCGCTGAGCTTCGGCTTCGACCCCGCCGAGGTGTTCGCCCACTTCGCGTGAGAAAGGCGGCGTCGACCGATCCCGATCAACACCGCCTTTCCCTGTCCGGTCGGGCTTGTGCCGACCGATTCAGCTCTCCGCACCCACTGCCACAACCATCTTGCCGAAGTTGCCGCCGGTGAGCAGGTCGTTGAAGTACTCGGGAGCCTTCTCGAGACCGGGACGGATGTCCTCCCGGTAACGGACCTTGCCCTCCTTGAGCCAGCCGCTCATGTCCTCAAGGAACTGCGGGGTCAGGCGCTCGGCGAACTCGGTCTGAATGAAGCCGCGCACGAGCAGCGACTTCGTCAGGATGTTCCCCATGAGCGCGCCCGAACGGTCTGGGCCTTCAGGCAGCGAGGTGAGGTTGTAGTTGGCGACGAGTCCGCACACGGGCACGCGCGCGAACGTATTGAGCCGCGGCAGCACGGCGTCGAAGACCTCCCCGCCGACGTTTTCGTAGTAGACGTCGATGCCCTGCGGGACCGCCTCTTTCAGCTCCTGCCGCAGATTGCCAGTGCGGTGGTCGAGCGCCACGTCGAAGCCGAGTTCCTCCAGGTGAGCAACCTTGTCAGGACCACCGGCGATGCCGACCGCGGTCGCTCCCTTGATCTTCGCGATCTGACCGACGACGGACCCGACCGGACCGGTCGCAGCGGCCACGGCCACGGTTTCGCCTTCCTTCGGCTGACCGATCTCGAGCAGTCCCGCATACGCGGTGAATCCGGGCATGCCGAGCACTCCGAGGTGGGTGGAGATCGGTGCGAGCTCCGGGTCGATCCTGCGCAGGTGCCCGGTCGACTCCACCGAGTATTCCTGCCAACCGCCGTAGCCGAGGACGATGTCGCCGACGGCGAAGTCATCAGCATTCGATTCGACCACTTCGGACACGGTGGCACCGACCATGACATCGCCGACCTCGACGGGCTTGGCATAGGACTTCGCGTCCGACATGCGCCCGCGCATGTACGGGTCGAGCGAGAGGTAGAGGGTGCGCAGCAGCACCTGGCCCTCACCCGGGGTGGGCACGGGCACCTCATCGAGCAGGTAGTTCTCCGCAGTGGGGGCGCCCACGGGGCGCGAGTTCAGGCGAATCCGATGGTTGGTCGTCATGGAGACGGTTCCTTTCAGCAGCAGATCATGTGTGCTTCATTGAGGTGACAGGCCCATCCGCGGCAATCACCGATGGTGTCGGTCATAACAACCATTTGGACGCTCCGCATGTTCCTGATCGAACGATTTTTCTAACACCGAGGCGGCCCCCAGTTTCGCTTTCGACGTGACACCGCTCCCGGTCGGGGCATCCGCATCGCTCACTTCACGGGCCAGATCGTGGGCATCGCCCGCTTCGTCGGCCAGATCGCGGGCCACCTCTTCCCATGCGGAGTCGAAGGCCCAAGAATAATCGCCGAGGTGGTCGAGCAGGTGACTGCCGTTGTCCCGGATCCGCTGCGACCATTCGACCGGCCATGCCCCGTAGTTCGCGGCCGCGGCGAGTTCGTCGACGTCCTTGAATACGGCACCGGTCGCATCGAGACGTCCGTCCTCGGCGTGGAGCGGCAACGACGGAACGGGGAACGTGATGTCGAGGATGTGATCGCTGGTGAATAGCGCATCATCGCTGCGCCGGTGCGTGGCTTCGAGGTTGACGTACCACTCGACACGCATATCGCCGGCCTCCGCACCATCGGTCCCGTCTGCATCATCGGCGCCGTCAGCGTCCTTGAGCAGCACCCACACGGAGAACGGAACCTGCGGCGGAACGATCTTGAGCACCCCACGGCCGCGCCAGGTTCCCTCGACCTTGATTCGGGTGGGCGCCTCGGCGAGGGGACGGAATCGTGCCGTCAACGGAACGTCGTGCGGGTTCGCCTCCTCCCACCCGACGATCCGGGTCTCCCCGGTCGGAGTCCCGCCGGCCAACCACAGGACGGCACCCTCGGGTCCATCGGCGATGACACGCATCGGTCGGGCCACCTCGGCGAGGTCACGGTCGAAGTCGAACCGACGAAACGTCCAGGTCACGGTGTCCCCGGGCGTCCAGAATGGCCCCTGGCCGACGGGACGCAGCCCAGGCGGAGTGATGATCGGGTACGGGTCGATCAGGCTCATGCAGGCAGTCTATGTCGCGGTCATGGACGGCCGCTGAAGACGAACCCACGCTCCGACCGCGGCCCGGTGAAGTCCTAGAGTGGGAGCATGAACGACTCCGATGACGCAGCTACTCAGACGCTCTCGACGACGATCGGCCGCACCGTCGAGGTGCCCGAGTCGATGACGCCTCCCCCGCGCACGGATGCCGAGGTCCCCGACTACGTCCGTGCCCTCGGCCTGCCGGGCCTCGCGGACATCCACGTCCATTTCCTCCCGCAGAACGTGCTCGACAAGGTGTGGGACTACTTCGACAACGCCGCGGACAACTACGGCCGCGACTGGCCGATCGCCTACCGCTTCAACACCGACACCCGGCTGAGCATCGTCCGCGAGCTCGGCATTCGCGCGATCCCGGCCCTGACCTACCCGCACAAACCCGGCATGGCCGCGTGGCTCAACGAATGGAACGCGGAGTTCGCGGCCGCCCATGATGACGTCATCCACTGCGGCACCCTCTATGCCGAACCCGAGTCCGCCGACTATGTGCCCGCCGCGCTGGCGGCTGGGGCGAGGCTGTTCAAGATGCACGTCCAGGTCGGCGTCTTCTCCCCCGACGATCCGGTCCTCGACCCCGCATGGGACGCACTGGAGAAGGCGCAGGCACCCATCGTCATCCACGCCGGATCCGCGCCGCTGCCGGGCAAGTACACCGGGCCGCAGGCAGTGGCGAACGTCCTCGAACGCTTCCCGCAGCTGACATTCGTCATCGCCCATATGGGCATGCCCGAATACGACGAGTTCGCGACCCTGGCCGAGACGTACGACAACGTGTACCTCGACACGACGATGTTCGCCTCCGGGTACTTCTCCTCCCCCGCCGAGGTGGCCCCCGCCTACCGTGAACGCCTGGCCGCGCTGGAGGGCAAGATCATCCTCGGCTCGGATTTCCCGAACATCCCGTACCCGTACGTCGATCAGATCTCGGGGCTGGCGGGGCTGGGACTCGGCGACGACTGGATGCGCTCGGTGTTGTGGACCAATGGGGCGAAGGTGCTCGGCCTGGGCTGAGCGCCTCAGTATTCGGCTGATCCACAATCCGAAGCCGAGGTCACCGCTCGCACCGCGACTCGGCGCTTCGGTATGAGCTCACACCGTACGCAGCCAATTGTCGAGGCTCACGTCGGACAGCCTCGGTGCCGGTGGGATGAGTCCGTCACCGGCGGTCGGGCCGGGCAGGGGAATCCCGATGACCTTCCGGGGCTTCGCAGTTCCCGCGGACGCACCCCGTTCTCCTGCGGACTCGCTGTGTTCCTCTGCTCGTCCCGTCGACCGGGCACGCGCCTCGGCGAGGCGGCGGGCGATCGCGGCGAAGTCGCTGATCTCGGGACCGGCGACCTCGACGGTGTCGTGTTCGCGGGCATCGATGGCCTCGGCCATCATTCGGGCGGCCTCCGCGGCTGCCAAGGCCTGCACGCGCATCTTCGGCACGAATCGCAGCGGCCCGATGCTCGTCGTCATGGCGTCGACGAGTTCGAACCATTGGGCGGAGCGGAACATCAGCAGCCTGTCGGCTGGGACGAGCCGGCGATAGATGCGCTCCTGCACCGCCTTGCCCTGGTAGTAGCCGAGCAGCTTCGATTCGCCGACCTCAGGACGGAAGGCGATCGACAGGCACGCCACGGACGTCTCGGGTCTCTCGGCTGCGGCGAGGGCGATCGATCGGGAGCTGTGGGAGAAGAAGTCGACGGCCTGGCGCGCGTTCATCGTCATCCGGTTGACGCAGTCGACGAGGACATCGCTGCCCTCGGCCGCCTCGGCGACGCCGTGACCGGTGTACGTGTCGACTCCCGTTCCGCGGTGGGCGGAGATGACCGGGTGGTCGCGTGAGCGCAGCTGTTCGACGAGGCGGGTTCCGAACGTTCCGGTGGCTCCATAGACGGTGATCTGCATGGTGTTCCGACCTCTCAGACGCCACACGGGCGGACCCTCATCGAGCCCGCCCGTGCGCCGGTCGTGTCTCAGTTCTGGTTGACCGTGACCATACCAGTGTCGGCTGTGGCCGAGATCGGCACGAGGGTCTTGCCCTCGGCGTCCTTCGGGTCCTTGCTGACATCGAATTTCTTCAGATCCGAGGCCAGCTCCACCGAACCGTCGTTCGACTTCGCGTTGATCCGGTAGAGGAAGTCCTCGTCCGATCGCTCATTGGCCAGCTTGAGGTTCGGCAGGAGGAGTTCGATCGATCCTTCATCGGTCTTCGTCGTGATGCCCCCTGCCGGCACCGTCTCGTCGGCGAAGTCGAGGTCGATGGTTCCCGTCGAGGTGACTGCCTCGAGGCGATCGGTGACGGTGAGGTCCTCGCCGTCGATGGCGCCGACCCCGGTCTTCGCCTCCACGGTCTTGAAGGTGCCCTCGAGGGATGTCGCACCCCAGTCGGTCGAGGTGTGCAGCCGGTCGGCTTGGCCGGAGATCGACAGCGCCCCGCCGTCGGTGTCGGCGAAGATCTCCGAGTAGCGGCCGTTGACGTCGAACTGACCGTAGTTGCCGTCGAGGTCGAGCTTGAGGTCACCGGCGATGTCGGTGGGGACGGTGACCGTCATCCGTGCGTTTTCGAGCTTCTGACGGTTGGCCAGGACCACCTCGGCGACGGAATCTCTGTTCTTGACCTTGAGGTCCGCGGAACTGTCACGGGGGCCGGTGGCGGTGAGTTCGACGGTGGGCTCGGCGATGTTGGCGGTCTTGATGTCGACGGAGGCGCCCGTGCCGAGCTTGATCTTGAGTTCCTGCATCGCGCCGGGCAGGGTTTCGTTCGCCTCGATCTTGCCGTAGTTGAGGCGGGAGGCGCCGTGCGCGGTGGTGACGATGACGGGGATGAGGAGGACGACGGCGGCGAGGATGATCAGGGTCACCCGCAGACCGAGTCGAGCGGATTCGCTGATGCGAACTGTGGCAGGCATTCTAGGCTCCGAGGAATGTGAGGACGGCGAGGACTCGGCGGTTGTCCGAGGTGTCGGCGGTGAGGCCGAACTTCGTGAACACCGAGGAGATGTGCTTCTCGACGGCGCCGGCGCTGAGGTAGAGCGTCCGGGCGATCGCGGCATTCGATTTGCCTTCGGCCATGAGCTGGAGGACTTCGAGTTCGCGGGGACTCAGGGTCGACAGGCCGTCTTTCTTCCGGGTGCGCACGAGGATCTGGGAGACGACCTCGGGGTCGAGGACGGTGCCTCCCGACGCGACCTCGTCGACGGCTGCGAGGAAGTCTTCGACATCGGCCACGCGATCCTTGAGGAGGTAGCCGAATCCGCCGGTGTTCTCGGCGATGAGTTCGGACGCGTACTGCTCTTCGACGTATTGGCTGAACACGAGGACCTTGACGTCCGGGTTCTGCTTGCGGATGAGGACTGCGGCGCGGATGCCTTCGTCGGTGAACGTCGGGGGCATGCGCACGTCGATGACGGCGAGGTCCGGCGGATCGTTGTGGACGACGGCGAGGAGTTCGTTCGCGTCGGGGACGGCGGCGATCACCTCATGTCCGGCGTCGGCGAGGAGTCGTTCGAGTCCGGCCCGCAGGACGGCAGAGTCTTCAGCGATTACGATGCGCATGGCACCTCCACAACTACAGTCGTTGGCCCACCTGCGGGGCTGGTCAGGTTCAGTGTGCCACGGGCGGCTTCGACGCGGTCGATGAGACCGGCGATGCCGGTATGCCGTCCGGACCGGTCGACGCGTGCTCCGCCGTGGCCGTTGTCGGTGACGACGATCTGCACGCCGGCCTCGGTCGGGGCGATGAACACGCCGGCGTGAGTGGCTCCGGAGTGTTTGGCGATGTTCGTCAGGCATTCGGCGACAACGAAGTAGGACACTGCTTCGGCTTCTCGTCCGATCCTGCCTTCGAGTCGGACGTCGACGTCGACGGGGATCGCCGACCGGCCGGCCAGGGCCGACACAGCCGCGTCGAGTCCGCGGTCGGTGAGCACTGCGGGGTGGATGCCGCGGGCGAGCTGGCGCAGTTCGTTGACGATGCCCTTGGCTTCGGTGTGGGCTTCGGCGACGAGCTCCTTGGCACGTTCGGGGTCGGAGTCGATCTTCGTCTTCGCCATTCCCAGGGTCATGGTCAGTGCGACGAGGCGGGGCTGGGCTCCGTCGTGGAGGTCGCGTTCGATGCGCAGCCGTTCGGCGGCGGCCGCCTCGATGCCGGCCATGCGTGCCCGGTCGAGTTCGGTGACCTCGGCTTGCAGCGCCACCGTGCGGGCCGGGGCCAGCAGCGCCCGGTCGAGGGCACGGTCGAGGTAGGGCGCGAACCAGAGGATGGCCAGGGAGCTGGCGAGCACGATGACCGAGCCGATGGCGACGCCGAGGCGGGCCGATCCTTCGATGGTGGAGCTGACGAAGAAGGCGTTGACGCCGTAGGGGTTGATGGCGGCGAAGAGGCCGTAGAGGGATCCGCAGATGCCGGCGAGGGTGCCGCCGACGATGATCGCTCCGAGCAGCATCTTGATGTAATGATGGGCGGTCGAGCGCCAGAAGGCGCCGGATTTCACCTGCAGCCAGCGGTTGTGGAGGAAGCGGCCGAAGCCGGGTTCGCGGGTGCTGCTTTCGATCTTCGGGACCGGGATCTTGTCACCGTAGACGAGTTCGGCACGGTAGCGTTCGGCGATGTTCGCACCTTGCTGGACGAGGATCCAGGCGAGGAGGGCGAGCACGCCGAGGCCGAGCGCGAAGATGCCGCCGATGCCGGTGAACAGCAGTCCGAGCGGCACCCAGGCCCAGATCACGGCGAGGACAGCGGAGAGCACGAGGTTCGCGACGCCGATGAAGCCAGTGGGTCGCTTGGGCCAGGTGATGGGGCCGTCGGCGGGGATCTCCGTGACGTCGTCCCGGTCCAGCGGCAGGGATCCGGTGACCGGTGCATAGGAGACCGGTTCGGGTCGCGGCTTCCTTCGCCGAGGCGGCCGTGGGCCCGGGATCGGGCCCGCGTTGGGGACGCGGTTGGGGTTGGGGTACGGGGCGGCGTTGGGGTGCGGGCCGGCGTTGGGGTGCGGGGCGCCGTTGGGTCCGGGGTTGGGACCAGTGTGCGGCATCGCCATTCCCGGCTGGGGATGGTGGGCTTGGCCCGGGTGCTGAGGGTAGCGGGGCTGCGGGTTCGGCTGACCGGTCGGTCCGTAGAGTGCCTGACCTGCGGGACCGTAGGTGCCAGCGGGTGCCGGGTAGGTGCGAGGTGCGGCATTGTTCGGGGATGCGGGGCCGGCGGTTGCCTTCGGCGCCCGCGTGGGGCGCGGGGCCTGATCGTAGGCGCGGGTCGGAGCCTGTGCGTACTGCCGGGTCGGGGCCTGCGGATGCTGCCGGGGCGGCTGACCAGGTGCAGAGCCGGATGACTCCGGGGACTGTTCCGGTGTCCGCGGGTGCTGCCGGGTCGATCCGGTTGCGAAAGGCACCTCGAGATCGAGCGGCTTGGTCCGGAACTCTCCGGCCTGGCTGGCAGTCGCCGCCTCAACCTCAGCGGTCGGCGGCGCGTTGACGATCGCCTCGGCGCTGATGGACTCTTCGCGAACTGATTCGGTGGGGGACGAATCGGGAGCCGAATCCTCCGGGGATTCGTCGACAGGGGATGCTTCGATAGGGGACGCTTCGGCTGGTTCGCCTGACGACGTATCAGCCTCGGGGGTCTGAGTCTCCATCGGATCGGTGCCCTGTGGCTCCTGATCCTCGGGGTTCTCGGGGGTCTTCTCACTCATAGCAAATACGCTACGGGAGTCGAAGTCGCGCGGACAGCACGAAGACCTCCGACCCCGCGTCGGGTTTTCCCCACAAACCGTGACCGCCCCCACTGCCGTGCCCTCGAGCGGCCGTTCCCAGCCACTTCCGGCGCCGCAGCGCGAGCATCCGGCACCGCAACCCAGCGCGGTCGACGCCGCAGCGCGAGCATCCGTCACCGTTCGCTCGATATCACCCCGGTGCAACGGGTGGTTATCGCGCGAACGGTGACGGGTACCCAAGCACCGGGAGGACAAGCCGCTCACGGGAGGCAGAGTCGCTACCGGTGGCGGATGCTCGCGGTGGAGGCTAGGCCGGCACCGTCACGGCGACCGGAGCGCCGGCCACTGCGTTGCCGGCTGTACCGTTACCTGCTGTCGCGTCGTTGCCTGCTGCGTCGTTGGCCGCCGCGTTCCCGGACTCACCGGCAGCGCCGACCGTCGCGTCGAAGGCCTGGGCGAGGTCGGCGAGGATGTCGTCGATGTCCTCGATGCCGACCGACAGTCGGATGAACGCGCCGTCGATGCTCAGCTCGCAGTCGGCGACGGCCAGATGCGTCATCGTCGCCGGGTGGTCGATGAGCGACTCGACTCCCCCAAGCGATTCAGCCAACGTGATCAGCCGAGTGTTCGCCACCAGCGCCAGCGCTCGCTCTTCGGTGTCGGTGCGCAGGGAGACCACTCCCCCGAACCCGCTCATCTGCCGCTTCGCCACCTCATGGCCCGGATGCGAGGGCAGTCCCGGGTAGACCACCTCGGTGACTTCGTCGCGGGTTTCGAGCCATTCGGCCACGGCCTGCGCGTTTTCGCAGTGGGCCTTCATCCGCACCGGCAGGGTCTTGATCCCGCGCCTGGTCAGCCACGCATCGAACGGAGAGATTCCCAGACCGACGGAGGCGAGGTGGCTCTCCAAGCGGTCAACCACCTCGGCGGCACGGGGACAGCTGGTTCCGTCGCCGGCGAGCACTGCACCGCCGATGACGTCGGAATGACCGTTGATGAACTTCGTCGTCGAGTGCACGACGACATCGGCGCCCAGCTCCAAAGGGCGCTGCAAGATCGGGGTCGCGAACGTCGAGTCGACGACCAGCAGCGCATTCGCCGCGTGAGCGAGGCGGGCCGCCTCGGCGATGTCGATGATGTCGAGTCCGGGGTTGCTCGGGGACTCCGCCCAGACGATCGCGGTGTTCTCATTGATCGCCGCGGCCAAGGCAGATGTGTCGGTGAGGTCGACGGTGCGGATGACCACGCCCCACCGCACGTATTCGTTCTGCAGCAGGCGGAAGGTTCCGCCGTAGACATCGCGCGGCAGGATGACCTCGTCGCCGGGACGCAGCAGTGCGGAGAAGACAGCGGCCCCGGCGGAGGTTCCCGAATTCAGGGCCGCGGCGAAGGAGGCATTCTCCAACTCGCACAGGGCCTGTTCGAGATCGCTGCGGTTCGGGGTGCCTGTGCGCGCGTAGTCGAATCCGGCGCGGGTCGTTCCCGGGGTGTCCATCATGAAGGTCGAAGTCTGGAAGATCGGGGCCACGACCGAACCGGTGTGCGCCTCGGGCATAGCTCCCGAGTGCACCGATCGAGTCGAGATTCCGGCGGGTGAGGTGGGTTCGAAGATGTGTGAACTCACGGCGGATCCTTCCTTCACTGATGGTCACCGCTGCTTCCGCGGTGACCATCAGTGTGATCCGGCGACAACCGTGCGTGCGCGCCCGGTGACGCGCAAAGTCACTGCATGTCATATGTCGTTGATCGTCGTCATTTTTCGACGCGGAAGGTCATCATCCCTCGCCGAGGCGGCCCTCCCTCACGACCGATCGTTCCCTCGCCGAGGCGGCCCTCCGATCCGTGCACACGCGACGTGATCGTCGGCCATCCCCGCCGAGGCGGCCGTCCGTCACGACCGGTCGTTCCCTCAGCCACATGGCCGTTCACCCGGCCAAGAGCTCCCGATGATCGGCCCCCAACGAGACGGCGTCGAGGATCGTCGCGGCGATGCGCTCATTGTCGGCGAATACCGGGGCTCCCGTGTGCGGGCGGCTGAAGGCCTCGGCCGTCGACCCGGAGACCGCAGGACCGAGAAGGAACAGATCCTTCTGCACCCGACCGTGCGCGTCGAGGGCGCGGCCGGCCCCATCGGTGCGCAGCTTCGCATGCGCCGTGGTTTCGAGCAGCAGTCGGCCATCCGCGCGCAACGATGCGAGGACCGGATCGGCGGCCTTCTCCGCGGACTGCCGGGCCAGGCGGGCATCGACGAGATGAGTGAAGGTCTTCGCCTCGGGATGGGCCGTGGAGCGGGCGGTGAACCCGGAGTTGTCGGCCTCGATGCTCAGTCCGGGGCCGAGGAACCGGACGAGTCCCGCCTCGTGGAGGGCGAGGATCTGCTTGACCCGCACCGGCGGCGGTCCGCTGCCGATGAACGAGAACAGAGAATGGAATCTGCCTTCGATGAACTCCGTGCGATCGCTGTGGCTGACTCGTCCGTCGCGCACCAGCATCCTCACCGCCACATAGGACTTGACCAAGGCCTCGAATACCGCGAGATCGGCCGAGTGGTGCACATCGGCGCTGCGGGCCAGGCGGTCTTCGATGTGCTTGCGCACCCCGGCTTCGGCGGTCTTGGCGTCATCGCAGCGCAGGTGATCCAGCGGCCGGTCGAGTCCGGCAAGGTCGAAGAGGTCGTCCGGATCATCGATGACCGTTCGCGCCGCGGCGGCGATTGCTTCGACGTTCGCACGGTGCTGGTTCGTCCCGATCGCCGCGCGGGGGACCTCGCCTGCGCTGTCAGCTCCGACACGTTCGGCGGAGCCTGCGAGCACGTGTTCAGCGGAGCCTGCGAGCGCGTGTTCAGCGGAGACTGCGAGCACACGATCGGCAGCTGCATCGATCCTCTCCAGCAGTTCGGGGGCGTCGATTCCGCGTTTCCACAGCAGATGTGCGTAGTGGGCGTGGGTGAGTTCGAGTTCGAACAACGGTGCGAGCACCGTCGCGAAGTCGATGGTCTGAGTGCCGGCGCCGAGGCGGTTCAGATAGCGCAGTTCGACGGGTGGGGCGCCGGGGACGTCGGCTCGGCTGTAGCCGAGTTTCGGACTATAGGAGACTCCGCGGGAGGATCCGACCCACAGCACTGGTTCGGCCCCCGAGGGATGGTAGTGCAGCCGGCGTCCGTCCTCGACGAATTCACCGCCGCGACCTTCGGTGACCATGACCATGAAGTCGAGGAACGCGAGCCCGAAACCGCGGGTGAGCACCTCGGCGCCGGCGGGAATGCTGCTGAAGTCGAGATCGGCGGTGTACCCGGGCCCCTGATAGTACAGACCATCACCCGCCTCACCCGCCGAGGCGGCCGCGCGGTCGGCCAGCACCGCATCCTCCTCTGCGGTGTGCATATCGAGGTGCCCCTGCGCCGAGACAAGGACGCCGGTGGCGATCTGTGTACCGTCTGCGGTCGCGACAACGTAACCGCGGTCATCATCGGCACGGCGCACCGCCTCGGCGCGGGTGCGGTGGATGTGCACCTCGGCTTCGAGACGGTCGAGGGCGGTCTCGAAGGCCGCGGACAGGTAGTGGCCCTGGACCCGACGGCTGGCGAAGGACTGGGAGTCAAGCGCAGCCGCCTCGTTACCGAGGCCGGCCTCGATCAGTCGGGTCCGGCCGGGACCGTGGATCCACTCGTGCAGGGTCGGTCCCATGATCCCGGGATTCTCGAGGCGGCAGCTCTCATCGGGGAAGATCGTGATGTCCTCGGTGCGCGAGTTCATCCACAGGTGCGGCGACTGCGCGGTCCGCCAGATCCGCCCGGCACCTGCCGGGAACGGGTCGATGAGGTGAATGCGCAGACCCGCCCCGGCGTTCGGTCTCGCTGCAATCGCGAGCAGGATGCCCAGGGTCTTCGGACCGGCCCCGATGAACGTGAGGTCGGCGCGGTGCCTGCCCGAGCCGGGCGCCGTTGACGCGAACGCATCGCCGGCGGGTGTCGTCGACGTATCAGCGCCGGTCGTGAGATCGGCCGACTCCGGGGTCTTACGCATCGGCATAGAGGCTCACTGCCGGGGCGAGTCCGAGGAGGGTGCGCAGATCGCTCGCCTCGGTGCCGCCGCCCAGTGCCGCGGCGGCCTCCGGGGTCTCGCGCAGTCCTGCCGCGTGCAGGGCCGGGAGGATCTCGGAGACGAGGCGGACGCTGAATTCGAGCTGGTTCTCAGCGGACGCGCTCAGCAGCACCCCCGAGGCGCCGCGTCTGGTGAGGATGCGCACGGAATCGACGAGTTCGGCCACCTCGGCGCTGGTCGTCGGTGCCGGCAGGACGGCGAGCACCGGGACTGCGGGGTCGAGCTCGGTGCGCAGATCCTCGAGCGAGAATGTGCCGGCCGCTTCGTCGAACAGGACGACGTCGGCGGCGCCGCGGGCCGCCTCGTTGCCGTCTTCGGCGCGGACGAGGATCGGCGGGTGGCCCTGCGGCGGGCGGGGTGTGATCGAGGGGCCGAGCACGGAGTAGTCGGCTCCCGTCGAGTCCTGCAGCGTCGCGTGGATGTAGTGGAGCCGGTCGCGGTCGATGTAGCGGTCGGTGGCCTGGTCGCGGATGATCGCGTCGTCGCCCCAGGAGTCCCAGAGGCGGCGGATGACGTCGATGACGGAGGCGGCCTCGGCCCAGGCACCGGAGGCAGGGGCGGGGTCGCGGCGACCGAAGAGGGCCGCCTCGGTGGGGGTGGAGGAGATGCCCACGGCCAGTCCGGAACGGGCCCGGGCCGTGTAGTCGAGGGTCGCCGAGGCGGTGGCCAGGTGGAAGGGTTCGAGGTGGGTGACGCGGGCCTCCGGGATGATCCCGAGGCGGCTGGTCAGCGGGCCGAGCCAGGACGCGAACTCGATCGCGTCGAGACCGGTGAAGTCGTCGGGGACGAGGGCGAAGTCCGCATGTCCGTCAAGCGTCTTCGCGGTCGCCGGGCCGGTGGTCGGATCGGGGGTCAGCGTGGTGGCGATGATGACGCTCATGAGGGGTTCCTCTCGGTCGTGATCGGAGTGGTGATGAGGGATTCGGCGGCGGCCGCCTCGGCGTGGGTGCAGGACCGGGCACGGACGGTCAGTTCCGAGTCGAACTGGTCGATGGCGTCGACGACGTCGCGTTCGACGGATTCGTCGATGCTCGGCGGGGTCGTGTCCGTGGCCGGGAGGATGTTGCTCGATGCGACGAAGCGGCCGCGGCCGATCGAGCTCGCCCCGAGCGTGGCCAGCAGCGGTTTGAGGCCGTAGTCAAGGGCGAGGACGTGGGCGGGGGATCCGCCGGTGAGGACGGGCAGCACGGGTTTGCCGTGCAGGGCGTCCATCGGCAGCAGGTCGATGAAGACCTTGAGCAGACCGGTGTACGTGGCCTTGAAGACCGGGGATCCGACGACCACAGCATCGGCGGCTGAGACCGTGGCCCGCGCCGAGGCGATGAGGTCATCGCTCGCATCGCCGGTCAGCAGGGGTCCGGCGGGCAGGTGGCGGAGTTTGATGAACTCCGTGCGGTGGCCGTATTGGCCGAGTCTGCGGGCGATGAATTCGAGCAGCGCCTCGGTCTTCGATCCCTCCGAGGGGCTGGCCGAGAGCAGGACGACACGTGACATGTCAGCTCACCTCCTTGAGTTCGCGAGCCGGGGCGTCGGTGCCAGCGGTAGTTGCTTCGGGTGCTCCGGTTTCGGTTGCGCCGGTTTCGGCTGTTCCGGTACCGCGGGCTTCGCGGCGGGCATCGGCCCAGTCGGCGGCCGTACGGGCCGCGGGCAGTCCGATGTTCTGCCGGAGGGACCCCTCCGGGTATTCGGTGCGGTAGACCCCGAGTTCCTGGAGTTCGGGCACGACCTTCGCCACCACCTCGTCGAGTCCGCCCGGGGTGAGGTGGGGGACGAGGATGAAGCCGTCGGCGGCTTTCGTGCGGACCGCCTCGGCGAGGTCTGTCGCGACCTGGTGCGGGGTGCCGACGTAGGAGTGGCGGGTCGAGACGCGGATGACGAGTTCGCGGGCGGTGAGGTTCTCGGCCTCGGCAATCTGCCGCCAGGACGCGATCGTCGCCTCCGCGTCCTTGATGTGTTTGACCCGGCCTTGGGAGATCGACTCAGCTGCTGGAGGGACGTCGGGCAGGGGCCCGTTCGGGTCGAAGGCGGAGAGGTCGCGGTCCCAGACGCGTTCGAGGAATGCGATGGCGCCGGCCTCGCTGACCTGCTGGGAGGCGACTTCACGGGAGCGTTCGGCCGCCTCGTCGGGGGTGTCGCCGAGGATGACGGAGATTCCCGGGTAGATCTTCAGGGAGTCTTCGGTCCGCCCGTAGCGGGGAAGGCGGGACTTCACGTCCGCGTAGAACTTCCGCCCGGATTCGGGGTCGGAGTGGCGGGTGAAGATGACATCGGCCGAGCCGACGGCGAAGTCGCGGCCGGAGTCCGAGTCCCCGGCCTGGAAGACGACGGGGTGCCCTCCGGGCAGGGCGCCGGTGGGGAAGCGTCCGGCGATGTCGAAGAAGTCGCTGTTGTGGGTGAAGGTGCCGTCAGCGGCGGTGGTGGAGTCGACGCCGGCAGCGGTGCCGTCGCCGGCGGCTGTGTCTCCGGCGGCCGTGTCCCAGAGTTTCCGCGCCACGTCGATGAAGTCTTCGGCTCGGCGGTAGCGGTCGGCGTAGTCGAGGTAGCCGCCGCGGCGGAAGTTCTCGCCCGTGAAGGCGTTGGAGGTCGTCACGACGTTCCAGGCGGCGCGACCGTTCGAGAGGTGGTCGATGGTCGCGAGCCGGCGGGCGATGTCGAAGGGTTCGTTGAACGTCGCGCTCAGTGTCCCGGCCAGCCCGATGTGCTGAGTGACGGCGGCGAGCGCGGAGAGGACGGCGGTGGTGTTCGGCCGGCCGACGACGTCGAGGTCGAAGATCTTCCCTTGGTGTTCGCGCAGCCGCAGGCCTTCGGCGAGGAAGAAGAAGTCGAAGAGTCCGGCCTCGGCGGTCTGTGCGAGGTGGGCGAAGGAGTCGAATTCGATGTGGCTGCCCGAAGCGGGGTCGGACCACACGGTCGTATTGTTCACCCCCGGGAAGTGGGCGGCGAGGTGGACCTGGCGCGGTTCGCCGGGGATGGTGCTGTCGAAGTCAGGCATGGTGTGCTCCTGTCGGTTCGGTGGGGTTCGGGGCGAGTGAGTCGTCGCCGGAGTCGGTGGGGGTCGTGCGCACCGCCGAGTCGGTGTCGGGGCTGCCGGGTGCGGTCGTGCGCACGGCCGAGTCGTCGAAGCACGGCACCGCGTTGATGAGTGCCCGCGTGTAAGCGTCCGCACTCTCGTGGAGGACGCGGGCGGTCGGCCCGGATTCGACGACGCGACCGTCCTTCATCACGATCACCTCGTCGGCGATCTGCTCGATGACGGCGAGGTCGTGGGAGATGAAGAGGTAGGCGACGCCGAGGCGGGCCTGCAGATCGACGAGCAGCTGGAGGATCTGCGCCTGCACACCGACGTCGAGTGCGGAGACGGGTTCGTCGAGGATGATCACCTCGGGATCGACGGCCAGCGCCCGGGCGATCGCGAGCCGCTGTCTCTGTCCTCCCGAGAGTTCGCGCGGCGTGCGCCCGAGCAGGCTGTGGTCGAGGGCGACGGAGTCGAGCAGCTCCCGCACCCGTGCCGGCCGGTCGCTCCGGGTGCCGATGCGGTGTCCGCGCAGCGGTTCGGTGAGGATCCGCTCGACCGTGTAGTGCGGGTCGAGCGCGGCGCTCGAGTCCTGGTGGACGTAGCGGATGCGCCGGCCGAGGTCCTTCCGCCCGTAATCGGTGACGGGCTTTCCGTGGAGGGTGATCTCGCCGGAGTCCGTCCGTTCGGCGCCGAGCAGGATCCTCGCCGAGGTGGTCTTCCCCGACCCGGATTCCCCGACGATTCCCACCGTCGTCCCCGCCCGCAGCGTGATGTCGAGACCGTCGACGGCGGGACGGTCCCCGCCGAAGTCCCGCACGATCGCACGGCCGGACAGGACCGCCTCGGTGCCGGTGTGGACTGTATCCGTCATGGTGGCGCCGGCAGGGTTCACGCCGGTGTTCGCGACCGACGTCGGAGGACGGTGCGACGGGACGACGGCGTCGATGCTCGGGCGCAGCCGACCCCACCCGAGGTGCGGGGCCACGGCGAGCAGCGACCGCGTGTACGCATGCTGGGGGTCGGCGAGGACGCGGTCGGTGGGTCCGGTCTCGACGATGTGCCCGGCCTGCATGACCAGCAGCTTCGCGGCGCGTTCCTTCGCGACCCCGAGGTCGTGGGTGATGAGCACGAGCGCAGTCTGCGACCCGGCGACGAGGCCGCTGAGCACATCGAGGACCTGCTTGGCGACCGTGGCGTCGAGGGCCGAGGTGGGTTCGTCGGCGATGATGAGCGCCGGCCGGGCGGCGATCGCATTGGCGATGAGCACGCGCTGCCGCTGACCGCCGGAGAGTTCGTGTGGGTACCGCCGCCCGTGGGTCTGCGGGTCGAGCCCCACGGCGTCGAGCACCTCGGCAATGCGGGCTCTGATCTGCGGTTTCGCATATCCGTTGACCATCAGCGTCTCGTGAAGCGCCGAGGACACCGTGCGCACCGGGTTGAGCCCGGCACCCGCATCCTGCGGCACATAGGCGATGCCCGTGCCGAGGATGCGCTGCCAGGTGCGCGGCTTCGCCGAGGTGAGATCCTCGCCGAGGTGGCTCTGCGTGTCCGCGTCGACCCTCGTCCCAGCCGGAAGGAGTCCGGTCAGGGCCGCGGCCGTCGTCGACTTCCCCGACCCGGATTCGCCGACGATCGCAAGCGTGTCACCGGGCGCCAGGCTGAAGTCGATGTCAGTGATCGCCGGGGCGATCGCACCGGGGTAGGTGACGCTCAGCCCCGCGACCTCGAGGACCGGTGCAGCCTGGAGTGAGGGGGTCGGGGTTGCCGTTGACGGCGACTCGGTCGAGGTCGACGATGAGCCGAGGGCCGCCTCGGTGACGGGGACTTTCGTTTTATCGGCCGAGGTCTCGGGCGATATGGGGTCGGCAGTTGCGGGTTCGTGGGTCTGCGTGCTGGCATCGTCGAGGAGTTCGGTGCCGGCCCCGGCCGAGGGCCAGGCGAGGAGATCGGTGTGGATCATCGGAATTCCTTCTCGGAGTTGACGGTGTGGGACAGACGGTTGGCGGCCAGCACCACCGCTGCGACGACGAGTCCGGGGAACGTCGTCATCCACCAGGCGGCGGCGAGGAAGTCGCGGCCTTCGGAGACGAGCAGCCCCCATTCGGGCTGCGGCGGCGGGGCACCGAATCCGAGGAAGCTCAAGGCCGACACGGCGAGCACCGCGGACCCGAACTCGAGCGCGAGCAGCGCCCCGATCGGGCCTCTGACTTGCGGCAGGATGTGACGGGCGAGGACCGATGCGGCGGAGAGACCGTCGGCGCGGGCGGCGCGGACGAACTCGGTCGACCGCCACCGGATCACCTCTGCGCGAGTGAGACGAGCGAACGACGGCACGGCCGCGACACCGACAGCCACGGCGACATTGAGGGTGCCGAAGCCGAGCGCCGTGATCACGGCCATCGACAGCAGCAGACCGGGCACAGCCTGGAGGACGTCGACAGTGCGCATGAAGATCGCATCGAGTACACCGGTGAAGAATCCGGAGAGCAGACCGATGAGGACACCCGCGCCGACGCCGATGAGCACGGCGGCGAGGCTGGCCGCCAGGGTCTGCGCCGAACCGTGGACGGTGCGGGCGAAGACGTCACGGCCGAGCTGGTCGGTGCCGAAGAGATGTTCGGCACCGGGCGGCAGGAGGCGGTCGGCCGGGTCACCGGTGAGCGGATCGACACCGGTGAGCAGGCCGGGCCACAGAGCGGCGACCGCCGCGAGACCGAGGACGATGATCGCGATGACCTCGACGGTCCCGATCCGGGAGGTGCTCACCCCCGAGGTGAGGCGACGCAGGGTGCCTGCCTCGACGACCTCGCTCTGATTGTTCTTCTGCAGTTCGGTAGCCAGGCTCATGCGCGCGCTCCTTCGGTTTCCGTCGATTCGGACTCGGTCGATGCGGGCTCTGCCGTCGAGCCAGCCGGGCTCGCATCGGCGGTTGCGTCGTCACGGACGGCCACCTCGGCGAGGGTGTGCCCGTCCTTCGATTCGACCTTCCGACGTGCGGCGCGCAGCCGCGGATCGAGCAGCGGGTAGCTGAGGTCGGTCACGAGGTTGACGAGGACGAACACTGCCGCGGCGAAGAGGACGATGCCCTGGACGAGCGGGATGTCCTGCCCGGTCACGGCGGTCTGGGCGAGCCGGCCGAGGCCCTGCCGGGAGAACACGTTCTCGACCACGACGGACCCGGCGAGCGCCTGGCCGAACAGCACCCCGCCCATCGTCAGCGTCGGCAGCAGCGCAACGGGCAGAGCCTGGCGCAGCAGCAGCCGCAGACGGGTGTAGCCCGACGCATGGAAGGTCGTGACGAAGGGTTCGATCCACGCGTTCTGCAGCGCCCGGAACAGGACCTGGGCGATGATCGCCGACAGCGGGATCGCCAGGGTCACGGCCGGCAGCACGATGGCGGCCGGGGTTCCGGTGCCCACCGCGGGGAAGAGCGGGAGGCGGAAGGAGAAGACCTGCAGCAGCATGAGCCCGACCCAGAAGGTCGGCAGTGCGACCCCGAGTCCCGGCAGGGCGGCGAGGGTGTCGCGCAGCCACGGGCGGCGGGTCAGGGTCGCGGCCACGGCGATGACGGTTCCGACTGCCAGGGCGAGGCCCAGGGCCAGCGCGGCGAGAGCGAGCGTCGACGGCAGGGCGGCGGCGATCGCCTCGGTTACGGGGGTGCCGGCCTGGATCGAGGTGCCGAAGTCGAGACGGACGACGGCGAAGAGGGCGAGCAGGTACTGGATGGGCAACGGCTGGTCGAGGTTGAACTCGGCACGGAGCCTGGCCACCTCGGCGGGGTCGAAGCTCTGCAGCTCTCCCCCGGCGCCGAGCATCGTGATGACCGGATCGCCGGGCAGCCAGTAGAGGAGGAAGAAGCTCAAGGTGAACGCGATCCACAGGACGAGCAGCCCTTGGGCCAGCCGGGAGGCGAGGTAGCGCGGGCTCATCACTGCTCACCGCCGAGCCAGGTGTCGTAGAGCTGGAAGCGCGACGAGGCTTCGTACGTGAAGTCGCGGACGTTCTTTCCCGTGCCGATGACTCCGGAGAGTTCGACGATCGGAATCGAGTAGCCTTCGTCGATGAGGATCTTCGCCGCTTCTGTGAAATCCGCCGTGCGCTTCTTCTCATCCAGGGTGGAGGTTGTGCGGGCGAGGATGTCGTCGAGCTTCTCCTTCTTCTTCCTCGCGTTGCCATTCTGCTCATCGACGCCGAAGTAGTTGCGGAGCACATCGCCGTCGGCACGGGTGAGGTTGCCGAAGGTCAGCTCCTCCTTGCTCTCGGCCTGCTGGGCGGTCACCTCGGCGGTGGTCTTCTTTTCGAGCTTGAGGTCGAAGCCGATCTCCCGCAGCTGCTGCTGGACGAGTTCGAGGAACGGAGCGTCCTGCCAGTAGGTCAGGGTCACGCTCAGCGGAGTGCCGTCCTTGATCCGGATGCCGTCGTCGCCGACCTTCCACCCGTCGTTCTCGAGCAGCTTCTTCGCACCGTCGGGATCGTAGGCCAGGAGGTCGGAGAGGTCTTCGTACTGCGGGGTCGACTTCGCGAGCACCGAGGTGGCCGGAGCCTGATGTTCCGAGATCACGCTCTGCAGCTGCTTGCGATCGATGCCTTTGACGAGTGCCTGGCGCACCGATCTGTCCTTGGCGATCTTCCCGGTGAGCTTGGGTACGAGGTTGTAGACGACGCCTGGGTTCGGGCGGGACGCGATGCCCAGGCCCTGTGCTTCGAGCGTCTTCTCGTCCTGGGATTGGACGGAGAAGTCGACGTCGACCTGCCCCGAGAGCAGCGAGCCGTTGCGCACCGAGGCTTCGGGGACGATGGAGAAGTCGATCCCGTCGAGGTGGGCCGGCCCCTCGTGCTTCGCAATCGAGGACGGCCAGTCGTAGTCGTCGAACCGGGCGAGCTTGATCGACTTGTTGTGCTCGAAGGACTTCACTTCGAACGGGCCCGTGCCGATGATGTCTCCGGTGCAGCGCTCCTCGGCGGACTTCGCGAGCGTGTCCGAGGAGTAGAAGCCCAGCGACATCGTCGACGTCGCCTGCAGGAACTGGGCGTTGGACTTGTCGAAGGTGAAGGTGACGGTCTGCTTGTCGGGAGTCTTGATCGTCGTCAGCCCGTCGAGGTAGGTCTGCCCCAGGGATGCCTTCGCGCCGAGATCCTGGATCGCTTCGAAGTTCTCCTTCACCGAGGCGGAGGTGAAGTCAGTTCCGTCCTGGAACTTCACCCCGTCACGGAGGTGGAAGGTGAAGGTCTTCGCATCATCGGAGACCTCCCAGCTCTCGGCGAGCCACGGCTTGATCTCCTGGGTCTCGGGGTCCTGGTCGGTGAGCGAGTCGGTGATCTGGCGGGTGACGTTGAGGGTGACGTTCGTGCCCTGCTGCTGACCGTCGAGGCAGGTCGGGTCGACGTCGTAGGCGATCTTCAGTGTTCCGCCGTTCTGCGGTGCGGCGTCCTCACCGTCGGCCTGCGCCGAGCCGGAGCAGCCTGCGAGCAGGAGGGAGCCGGCCGTGAGTGCGGCCAGAGCGAAGCGGGTGCGGCGCCCCTGAGAGCGGATCGGTTCGGTGCCGACGACGCCCGAGGATGCGGTGGCGCCCGAGGATGCGGTGGCGGACGATCGGTTCGAATCGGTGGGAGAGCTGAAAGTGGGCATGGGTGTCCTGAGTGGTGTCAGAGGTGGATGTGGAGTCACAGGTGCGTGCGGAGGCAGAGATGCGAGCGAGCCGAGACGAACACAGCTGGTCACTCAACAGTGATTGCTCAACACATTATTTGGGAGATCAGACGTGATTTTCCGACAGATCTGAAATCCGCGGGAACGCGAAAGGTGACCGCAGGTGGGGCGGTGAGGCTTCTGCAGCTCGCTCGGAGACACTGCCTCGCAGTGAAGAATGCGGGCAGATCAGGCGCTGACGAGGCGAAACATCGGCATGGGCATGCGACAATCAAGAGCTTCGAACCGTGCGGACAATGCCCAGGTCTGCGAATTCTTAAAAGCGATCATCGTACCCTCTGTTGAAGTGATGCCGTGCCTTGTTGACGATCCCCACAGTATCAGTATTCCATATTGCTCAACAATAATTCGTTGAATTTCCCGTCACGCTTCGTCATAAATTTCAGTTCAGCTCTTCCTTCGGATTGCCTCGCGGTGTAATACTTAGCCGCATGGTTAAGTATTCGGATGAGCTCGACGCGATGTTCTCGGCCCTGGCGGATCCCACCCGGCGCAGCGTGATCGCTCGCCTCGGCGCCGGTCCGGCCAGTGTCGGGGAGCTCGCTCGACCGCTGTCGATCTCGCTTCCCTCATTCATGAAGCACGTACGCAGTCTGGAGTCGTGCGGCCTGATCAGAACCGAGAAATCCGGACGGGTGCGCACCTGCGTGCTCAACCATGACCGTTTGGGACTGCTGTCCTCCTGGCTGGAAGAGCAGCGTCGCATCTGGGAAGACAGCACGGATCGTCTCGAACGGTTCGTCACCACTGGCTCTGCCCAACCAGCCCATCCGAAAGAGGAATCATGACCGCACATGTCTCACGCACCCGCCACCTTGACCCAGAGCTCGACCTCACTATCCAGCGCGTCATCCGCGCGCCGAAGCAGGCGCTCTGGAATGCCTGGACGACACCGGACCAACTCGCGCAATGGTGGATTCCGGCACCGCTGAAACTGCGTGTCGACGCCCTCGAACTCGCTCCCGGCGGCGCCTTCGTCACCCGGATGAGCGAAGACGGGACCGAGTGGCACCCGCATGTCGACGCAGTGTTTCTCGTCATCGAGGAGGGCAGCCGACTCGTGTTCACGAATGGGGTGAGCAGCTCGTGGCACCCGGCTCTGCCGGATCCCGTGGCCATGACCACGGAGATCATCCTCGGCGACCATCCCGAGGGCACCGACTACCAGGCCGTCGTCCGGCACGGCAGCCCCGAACAGCGTGCCCGGCACGAGGAGCTCGGCTTCTTCGACGGGTGGGGAACTGTCACCGACCAGCTGGCCGCCGCAGTGGAATGAGCTCTGCTGGAATGAACTCAGCTCCTGGGGCAGGTTCGCCGCTTGAGGCGGTGGTGGCACCCGCGTCGGTTGTGGCTCCCGGGCTGGTTGTGGCTCCCGAATCGGTGACAGCCCCCGAATCGAGCGCGGCTGCGATGATGAGCGAACCCAGCAGCAGTGTCGAGGCGAGCACCGTCCAGATCAGTGGTGCGATGCCGATGAGGAGCGCGATGGCGACGCCGGCGGTCGCGGCACCGACAGCTGCGACGGCTCTGAGCTGAGGAGACGGGCCCGTCCGGTCTCCGGAGCCTGCATCGCCAGTCCGGTCGTCGGCACCTGCGTCGCCAGCCCCCTCGTCGGCACCTATAGCTCCTGCGTTTCCTCTCATCTCGCGGAAGAGTCCGCCGATCCTCCGACCCACCGATGCCAACCGTCGTTCGGAGGGGAACGGGATCCGCTCCGTGAGCACGGCGACCAGCGCCGAGATCCCCATGACGACGAGCAACCACGGCAGTCTCGATGCCCACCACCATCCTGAACCGATCTCAGGCAGAACGTATTCGCTCAGCCCGGACATCCCGGACACTACCTGCGCCAGGGCGCCGAGGCCGCCGATGAGGACGATGACCACACTCATGTGCCAGAGATAGACCTGCATCCCATACTGATTGCCCCAATCGATGACTCGGCGCCAGATCTGCGCACGGAGAGCACGAGGCTCAGGCGCCGCCTCGGTGGCGGTATCGGACGCTTCGGTCAGCATCCGATTCAGTCGGGCATGGATGAGCCGCATCGCGCACATCTGCACCACCCCGAGCAGCACGAGGGCTCCGGTGGGCGGATTGAGATTGACGAGCATGTTCGGGCTGTAGACCCCTGCGGCGACGAGCCCGATCAGGGTCAGCAACGCGGCCACCAGCACAGACCAGACAAGGGGCCTGCGCACGGGGCGGGACAGCGCATCCGCGTAGAAGAACCCGAGCTGCTGGACCAACGGCCACACGAACAGGAAGTTCAGGTAGCCGAGCCCGGAGACGCCCGTGACCGCAATCAAGCCGTCGACGACGATGACGGCACCGGCGAGGAGGGCCAGGGATCGCCTCGGCGCGGTTTCATGGAAATGCACGGCCACGGGCACGAGGGCGGTGAGGCCGATATAGACGGCGAGGAACCACAGCGGCTGGCCGATGCGATGGCTGGCTTCGGTGAGCAGGGCGGAGGGGACGCCGAGCTCGCCTGCCACGGACAGTCCGAGACCGGCGAGGGCGATGAGCACGGTGACTGGGACGATGAGTCGGCGCAGGCGAGCGCGCAGGTGATCGGCCCATGTGCCTCCCTGTGCGCGGGTGCGGCGCCAGCCGATGATGCCTGCGCAGCCGCCGATGATGAAGAACAGGGGCATGATCTGGAAGAGCCAGGATGCGGCGGCGAATCCCGCGGTGTCCGAGAGCGCAACGGTCGGCACCACTGTGCCATCGGGGCCGAGCACCGCGGCGCTCATCATCGAGTGGAGGACGACCACGACGACGAGGCAGCCGAAGCGAACGAGATCGAGGGCAGGGTCTCGACGGGGCTTGGCCGCGGGGTGAGTGGGCTTGGCCGAGGTCCGGCGGGGCTGGGCCTGTTCGCGGTGGCGGGGCCCAGCCGAGATACGACGGGGCTCGACCCTTTCGCGGTGATCATCGGGTGGCAGCGAATCGGTGAGTGTGACAGTCATGTCGGTTCCCTTGTTGAGGCGTCGAATTTTCGAGGTGTCGAATTGCGATGCCTCCGAAGTTAGGAACCATGTTCGGTCCGCCGCATCACACTGCAGAGCCGAACTCGACTCCGCCGACCGATACCTGGGAGGGATGCCTGACGTTGAAGAACGGATACTCCCGCCGCTCGTGTGAGAATGGCGATGAGCACACCCGACTTCAAGGAGAGACACCCGTGACGATCGCCTTCGAGAAGACCACCCTGCCGATCATCGGCGCTCCCATGGCCGGTGGGACGACGACGCCGGAACTCACCGAGGCGGTCGCCCGGGCCGGCGGTTTCCCCTTCGTCGCCGGCGGGTACCTCACGGCCGAGGCCCTGGCCTCGCTGGTCGAGCGGATGCGGGAGACCACCGACGTCTTCGGAGTCAATCTCTTCGCCCCGAACCCTGCCCCCATCGACCACGAGGCCTTCGCCGACTTCGTCACCGCACTCGAACCGGCAGCTGCCGAACGCGGAGTCACGCTCAACCCCGAACCTGTCGACGACGATGACCATTTCGACGCCAAACTCGATTGGCTCATCGACCATCCGGTGCCCGTGGTCTCGATGACCTTCAACCTGCCCACCGCCGAGGCGGTCGATCGTCTCCATGCCGTCGGCAGTCAGATCATCGCCACCGTCACCTCGGTGCCGGAGGCCCGCGTGGCCGCCGAACGCGGAGTCGACGGGCTCATCGTCCAGGGCCCGCGCGCCGGCGGGCATTCGGGCACCGCCGATCCGACGCGGACGATCGATGACCGTGCCACCGTCGATCTCGTCCGCGACATCCTCGCCGAGGTGGACCTGCCCGTGGCAGCGGGAGGCGGAGTCGATGGTGAGGCCATGGTCGCCGAGCTCATCGACGCCGGGGCGAGCGCCGTCGTCGTCGGCACGCTGCTGCTGCGCTCCGATGAGGCGGGCACCTCGGCCACGTACCGTGCCGCTCTGGCCTCCGAGGAGTTCTCCGAAACCCAGCTGACACGCGCATTCACCGGTCGGCCGGCGCGGGCTCTGGTCAATGACTTCGTGCGCCGCTTCGATCCGGTGGCCGTCGACGCCTATCCGGCGGTGCACCACCTGACGAAGGAGTTCCGGGCCGCAGCGAAGAAGGCCGATGATCCACACGGTCTGCATCTCTGGGCCGGAACCGGCTACCGGGGAGCGCGCGAAGGCTCAGCCGAGACGATCGTCAAGGACCTCGGCGCCGGCTTCGCCCGGGACTGACGCGGTCGCGGTCCTGTTCAGGGCCGCGGCCCCCGTCGCGCATGACCCTAGGTGGTCGAAATGGTCACGTGCTGCCCGCGGCCGACGTGACCATTTCGACCACCTAAGCGGCGAAGTCCTGCCCCTCACACGACTCTGATCCCGTTCTCGGCGAGGATCAGCCGTGCGCGTCCGTATTTCCGGTCGTCGGAGAACTGCATCCACCGGTCGCCGAGGTCGTGGTCGTCGGTGAATCGCCGGAAGCGTCGAAAGGCTCCGGTGCCTTCGATCGCCATCAGTCCGCGATCGCGGATCTCCGGATCGCGCAGTCCTGAGACGAAGGCCTCCATGTCTTTCCAGGCATCCCTGGTTTCGGCTCGGTCGAACCTCGCCCACCGGTCCGGGTCCTCGCTGACGTCGATGTCCGCATCGCCGTAGTCCACCACCATGGCGTCGATGACATCGCCGGTCTCAAGGTCGATATAGCCTCCGTCCGACTCATCGAACGACCCTTCGTGAACCATGGAGAGCATTTCGATATCGACATCCAGGTCGCGACCGGGAGCCGGTTCGTTCCGCAGCTTGGCCAGCAGCGCGGCGGAGAGTTCGCTGTCACCGGGGAAACCGCGGAAGGTCAGTCGATTCACGACAGACAGCGCCATCGTCTCCACCTTGTCCCGGTCTCTGTCGAGCGCCATGGACAGGCCCGCGCCCGACAGTTGGAGCGCCTCGTCGATCTGTCTGCCGAGCAGCGCTGCGACAAGGCGGTCGACGTCTCTCGCTGCGGTGGCGGCCCGAAGGTCTCTGGCGTCGACGAACGGACGCTCAGCATCGTCGGGCCAGAACCTGCCCGCCATCGGCTCGACGGTCTTCGGTTCGGGTGGAGTCGCTTCCGTCCCGTCATCGTTGGGCCACCGGCGGCCGTATTGATCGGGCATCGCACCCCAGCCCCAATGGGCGACGAGGCGACGAGGTGTTTCCCCGAACATCGCGACGGGATCGACCTTGCTTGCCGCCACCACGCACTTGTGGGTCCAGTCGTCGCCGAGGTCGAAGGTGAATCTGAATTCGTCGCCGGGCTTCACTGTGCGCGTCACCTTCACCCGCGTGAAGTCGAGTGTCTCCTGGAGCGGCCCGAACTCCGAGGCGGCGAATTCCTCGGCGCTCTCCTCATCTGTGATTGTTCGCCCGTCGGCCAGGGTGAAGACCGAGAGGTGCGCGAGATCCCAACGGGCGAAGGCCGTGTTGATGGCGCCGGCAAGATCGGCGAATGTGTGTGAGGGCCCGACCAAGAAGGACCGGCCCGGACGCGGCCACAGTGTGTTGCCTCGTCCGCTGAGCAGTTCGACATCGATGGACAGCCATGTCTTCGCCATCCCACCAGTATGCGCGACACTCCCCAACGGACGCGAGCTCTCCATGCTGACGCTGTCAGCCTCAGTCCCTGACCAACCGCCTGGTCAACCGCTCCGCAGTCGCCTCAGTGGTCGAAATAGTCACGCTCCCGGCAAGAATGCGTGACCATTTTGACCACCTGAGCCGCCCTGCGGAGAGCAACCGGAATCCGCCTGCGGAGCGTCGACTGGGACCCTCAGCTCCCCGCGACAACCAGCCCGGACTCGTAGGCGGCGACGACGATCTGGGTGCGGTCGCGCAGCCCCAGCTTCGCAAGGATCCGGGAGACGTGGGTCTTCACTGTCTGCTCGGCGAGGTAGAGCTGTTCGGCCACCTCGGCGTTGGCATGGCCTTTCGCGACCAAGGTCATCACGTCGATCTCACGGTCGGTCAGCTGCCCGAGCACCGCGGTGTCCTTGGCCACGGTGGGTCCGGCGACGTATTCGGCGATGAGCCGCCTGGTCACCGAGGGCGCGAGCAGCGACTCCCCGCCGGCGACGACGCGCACGGCGGTGATGAGATCTTCGGCGGTGGCGTCCTTG
Organism: Brevibacterium spongiae; assembly: GCF_026168515.1. Lineage (NCBI taxonomy): Bacteria > Bacillati > Actinomycetota > Actinomycetes > Micrococcales > Brevibacteriaceae > Brevibacterium > Brevibacterium spongiae. The sequence goes on from NZ_CP093443.1 coordinate 3,743,041, forward strand.
AGGAGGAACCCGCTGGCCCCGGCACGCAGGGCTGAGAACACGTATTCGTCGGCGTCGAAGGTCGTGAGCATGATGACGCGCGGGTGGACCCCGGGCATGTTGAAGATCGCGCGGGTGGCGTCGAGGCCGTTGAGGTTCGGCATCCGGATGTCCATGAGGATGACCTCGGGATCCGTGCGGCGGACGAGGTCGATGACGGCCGATCCGTCATCGGCGCTGCCGACGACCTGCATGTCCGTCTGCGCGTCCAACAGCGCCCCGAAACCCTGCCGGACCATCGCCTGATCGTCGACGATCGCCACCCGGATCGTCGTCGCCGACGGTGGGGGCACACTCGCCGAGGCGGCTCCCCCGTCCCCGTCCTTCGCATCCTCAATTCCCGGCATGGTCCCAACCTACCGGAGGCCCGCGACGAAGAACCCGCGAAAACCGCGAGAATCCGGTCCGGACACCGCAGTTCGGGCGAATTTCATCCTTTCGGGGGACACCAGCGGAGCTCATTTCACTCCTGCGTATGATGTGTGCGCGCACACTGGCTCCTTAAGGTTCGAGCCATGATCATCTCCGCCGTCGTCCTCGCCACCGCAGCAGCGTTCTGCCTGGCCCTGGGAACCCACTTCCAACAGCATGCCGTCGCCGCCATGGCTCCCGGTCTGCGCCGCCGGGCCACGTGGCTGACCGGGCTGGGCCTCATGGGGCTGGTCACGGTGCTCAATGTCATCGCCCTGGGTCTCGGCCCGGTCTCCATCGTCCAACCGATCGGCGCGGTGTCCCTCGTCTTCGCGGTCCTCATCGGTCGACGCTTCTTCGGGCTGCGCCTCGGCGCTCCCCTGCTCATCAGCATCGCGGTCACCCTGTTCGGGGTGTTCTCCTTCGTGACCACCTCGGCGAGATTCGCCCACGATATCGTCGCCACCGAGCAGTCCGTGACGTGGCTGCTCGCCGTGCTCGTCGCACTCAGCCTCTTCGCCGGGCTGTTCTCCATCAGCTCGGCCGGTCACATTCCGCGTGTCGTCATGACCGGGATCGTCTTCGGCACGGTCGCTGCGGCCACCCACGTCCTCGCCCGATCGGTCGTCGTCGCCGGACTGCCCGGGCTCGACGCGCTGGGCCTGCGGTGGTGGCTGCTGCTGACTGCTGTGGGATTGGCCTCGGCGGCGGGATTCTGGCTCGTCCAGACCGCGTATGCCTGCGGCCCGGCCGAGACCGTGCTCGCCGGGCTCACGGTCATCGATCCGATCGTCGCCGTCATCATCGGCGCCGGCTTCTTCGGTGAGTACACGGGCCTGACACCCCTGGCCACCCTCGGACTGCTCGCCTCGGCCGGAATCGGCGTCGGCGGGGTGTGGATGCTCTCCCGCTTCCACCCGAAGGTGCTCAGTGCCCGGACATCCGCCCTGCCTGGTGCGCCTGCCGCAGGCGCTGCCGACACTGCCACCACACCGGCGGCCACCGCCACCGCTGCTGCCGCACCCACCCTCCGCACACTCCACCAAGGAACCCAGTCATGAACCACTCCCCCACACCCGCAGCTCCCGTCTCTTCGACCGGTGCGCCCCGGTCCGGAACCCCGTACGCTGAAGAGGTGCCCCGCCCAGCAGAGCCACAGCCGTTCAGCCAGCCCGACGGTCCGCCACCGCGGACCCCTTGGGCCCGGGAACGGTCCTGGTGGGGCCGGTTGTGGCACAACCTCGGCCGGGATGCCGTTCTGGTCGCGCCGAGCCTGCTCATCTCCCTCATCGCGTTCCCGGTGCTCATCACCCTGTTCTCCGTCTCGATCGCCACGGTCATCGTCTGGGTCGGTCTGCTCCTCCTGCCGCTGACTCTCACCGTCGCCCGTGCATTCGGCAACCTCTCCCGGGCTCGTGCCCGCGCCTGGGGTGCTCCCATCACCGAGGCGGAGCATCGTCCCCGCAGAAGTGGCCTCCGCTGGTGGTTGGCTCCGCTGTCCGATGCCCGTGCGTGGTTGGACCTGCTCTTCGAAGCCGTGTTCGCCCTGCCGATCCGGATCCTCACGTTCTCCGTGGTTGCCGCGTGGTTCTTCGGCGGGCTGGGCGGGATCACGCACTTCTTCTGGGGCGCGTTCGTCCCGGATGGAGGCGGAAACACCGTCGACTGGGTTGTCGCCTGGGTGACGAACTCCCCGGTCACGGATCTCGGGTTCTCCGCCGAGGCGACCTTCCAGTTCATCGTCGGGATCATCCTGCTTCTCACTTTCCCCTTCATCCTCCATGCCATGGCACTGCTCGAGATCGTTTCGATCCGTGCTGCCCTGTCCCACGATTTCGAGGGAGCAGGTGCTGCGCAGAACCCGGGCGATCGTCGGAACGCTCCGACCGCCGCGGTTTCGGCAGCGAAGACGCAGGCCCAGTCGTCCGGTGCGCCCGCCGTGCCGTCAGCGACTCCCGAAACGTCACCGAATCCGTCGAGGTTCCGGGTGATCGCCGGCGGTGAGGGGTGGTTCTGGCTGATCTCCGTGTTCGTCGGAGCCGTGCTCGTGGCCATCTCGTGGCCGGTGACGACGGTTCTCTACGACGTTCCGACGGTCTTCGCAATGCTCATTGCGCTGGCTCAGAGCGCCGCCCTCGTCCTTGCCGTGCGGTGGCCGATCCCGGCGATCGGCCTCGGCCTCGCAGCTCAGATCGTGAGCATACTGCTCACCGTGGACATCTCGGGGGAAGTGCGACCGTTCACCGTCACCTCGCTGCTGGCGCTGGTGTTCCTCCACCTCATCATCGGTCTGCGTCACCGCTGGATCCACCTCGTGGCGCTGTGGTCGGCAAGTGCGGTCATCGGCGTTCTCGCCCTTCTCCTGCCGCATGCCGGCGGGTTGCCCGGGGCCATGTCGAATGTCATCGCCACTGCGGCCATCGCCGCCGGCATCGGGATCATCGGCGTCATCGGCAACCTCCTCATCCAAGGCCGCCGGCAGCTCGAGACCGAACGTGAGCTCAGCGCCGCGGAGCTGGCGAAACGGCAGGAGCTCGAGGAGCGCAACCGGATCGCTCAGGAACTCCATGATGTCGTCGCCCACAGCATGTCGGTCATCAGCGTGCAGGCCACGACGGCAAAGTATCGTCTGCCCGGACTCGATGAGCGCAGCCTCGGCGAATTCGATTCGATGGCCTCATCGGCCAGACAGGCACTGACCGAGATGCGCGGACTGCTTGCGATCCTCCGCGGTGGACGGGATGCCGACCTGGCTCCCCAGCCGACTGTCGAGGACATTCCAGCACTCGTCGACGTCACTCGCGGTTCCGGTGCCGTCGTCGAGCTCGACTTACCCGACGGTTCCCTCGACCTGCCGCCGACGACGAGTCTCACGGCCTTCCGGGTTGTGCAGGAGAGCCTGTCGAATGCGCTGCGGCATGCGCCCGGTGCCCCGGTGGCGGTCACCGTCACGGTCATCGGGACCCGGCTCGAGATCACCGTCCTCAACGGGGAACCCGACGGCGAGGCGCCTGCGGGTGGGCAGCACCACCTCGGCGGGGGATTCGGGCTCAAGGGGATGCGCGATCGCGTCGAGGCCTTGGGCGGGAACCTGCAGGTGGGTCCGACGGAGCGCCGAGGTTTCGAGGTCAGGGCGTCGCTGCCGATGGAGTGAGGTCCGTGCCGCACCAGGCTCCAGCGGGTCGGGGTTGGCTCCAGCGGGTCGGGGTGGGGTCGCCGCTTCGATGTCATACTGAACGTCCCCACCTGCTTCCCTGCCGGAAGGACTGTTCCCCATGTCACAGCCATCTCCGTCCTCTTCCCAGTCTTCGCTCTCGCCGACGCCGGAGGTCTCCGGTCGGTCTGACGGCCCAGCGGGACGCGCAGCATCTGTGGTTCATGAGCCGGCTCGGGCAGTTCGGGTTCTGCGCCGCACGATCGCCATCGTCATCGTGGTGGCGTTCAGTTTGGCGGCCGTCGGTGGGATCATCGTCCTGCTCGGCGACATCGAATCCGATGCGACCTTTAACGTCATCTGGACAACGGCCCTGACCGGGGCCATCAGTGTCGCAGCGTTCTGCGGGGCCACGCTCATCGGCCGCCGGGCCAAGTGGTTCGGGATCACCACGATCGCACTCGCCGTCGTCACAATGGCGTTGAGTCTGTGGTTCATCTGGGGCGACCCCTATATGAATCCGGACAGCCTTGAGCTCGAGGAGATCCTCTTCCAAGTGCTGTCCTCGGTTGCGCTCCTCACCGCTGTCGCCTCGGTGAGTTCGCTCATTCTGCTGCTGGTGCCCAGGTCATGGGTGGTGCGGATCGGATTGCCGATCACTCTCGGACTGCTCGCGCTAGGCACCTGCCTGGTCCTCGTCACGATCTGGGTGGAATCGACGTGGGAACTCGAATGGCTGAACCGGCTCAACGGCATCGTGTGGATCCTCGCGGCACTCGGAGTCGTCGTGGTGCCGCTGACTTCGCTGCTGCTCAAGGCCGGGACGAAGCCGGCGGTCGCGAGCGCTGCGCCCTCTGCGCCGGAGCGAGCCGGTTCGACGCTCCCTCCCTCAACGCTCTCGCCATCGACCCTCGCCCGCCTCGAAGCCGCGGCTCAAGCCGAGGGCATCACGGCCGATGAGCTCGTCGATCGACTTCTGGCCGTGGACCCGACGCCGCCGGACGCCTCCGCGACCGTGTCGCAGTCCGAGCCTCCACGACACTGAACTGTTCGCCGGCCGCCGGTCGCACTCGGGTCGGCGGTCAGCCGTCGTCCACGCGAGAGTCGCCGAACTCCTTCGGCACCCGGGTGTCGATGAACCCTGCGACGAAAGCGCCGATGATGAGCAGGATGAGCAGTGCGATCATGCCGCCGAAGTTCCTCAGCACAGGATTCGTGAAGTCGAACACGCCCGGCCAGATCGCATAGACAACCACACAGCAGACGCCGAGGAATCCGAACACGTTGAGCGTCGTCTGTCCCCCGGACCGTGCGCGCTTTCCACTGAACTTCGCGGCCTGCTCTTCGGGCGTGCCGAACTTCGCCTCGGGCGTCGTGCCTGCCGTCTCCGTCGTGTCCCTGACCTCGTGGAGGACAGCGAGGACCTGGTCCTCTTCGCATCCGCGCCGGCGCAGGTTCTGCGCGAGTTCGCTGTAGTAGCTCATCAGAAGCTCGTTCTCCCCTCGGTGTCGGCACTGACCTCACTGTGCGCGCCGGCTCCCGCATAAACGGACCCGTCCCCGCGGGGACGTGAGGGTTCACTGTCGGCCGGGCCGCCTCGGTGAAGGGAAAGTTCGTCCATGCGAGACGATGCCCCACCTCGGCGACGGTGGTCGAAGACGACGATGACGGCGAAGACGATCGGCGCAGCGATCGACATGACGACCTCGGCCGTCGGCGAGCTCGTCGCGTTGAGATCGGCTCCGGCGAGCACTCCGAGGGCAAAGGCGAAGAGGTTGTTGACGATGTGGAACGCGATCCCGGCCTCGAGTCCGCCCGTGATGACCGTCAGCGTTCCGACGATGACGGCGAAGATGCCGACGTCGATGAGTCCGGGCAGGTCGTAGATGTGGCCGAAGACGAAGAACGGCACAGGGATGAGCACTGCCCACGCAGGGTGGCGCAGCCAGGCGCCGATGACGTTCATGGCCAGGCCGCGGAAGACGATCTCCTCGGCAGTCGCCTGGAATGGGACGAGGAGGACGAAGGCGATGAGCATCGCGAGCACGTGCTGGTTCCACACGATTCCCGAGGTCAGATCGCTCATCGCCCCATCGGAGAAGAGGACCATGACGATCGCGCAGACCACCCACACGGCCGTGCCGAACAACAGATACCGACCGAGTCGGCGCCACCGCATGCCGCGGCCAAGTGAGATCATCGAGGAGAACCAGCGGCGGTAGATGCAGTAGGTGGCGAGCTCGGCGGCCGGCCACATGAGGATGACGCTGATGAGTCCGAAGAGGACCCCGGTGACCGTGTTGAAGTCGACGAGCGTATCGACCCAGGTGTCGAAGTCGCCATCGGCGCCGATCGCGATCAGGGCCCAGACGAAGAATCCCGCGAACTGGGCGATGAGCGCGATGAGGTAGAACACCGCGGTCAGGGCGGCGACGAGGAGCGGTTTGAACCACCGGTTGCCCGGCTGCGCGGCGAACTGGCGGTGATAGCGCCGAGGCGGCTGATGATTCCGCCGAGGCGGCCGGCCGGAAGCGGGCATGGGCGGTTCCGTAAAGGGCGGAGTCGGATGCTGGTGAAGTGTGTGCGGTTGATTTCCCATGTCTCCACCCTGTCGAATTCTGGGCCCGCCGACCATCGGCCAAGGGCATGATTCATGTCATCCGATCGGGTGAATGTGCACGTCAGGACGTGTCCGACCGGGCCTCGTCGACCACATGGGCGAACAGTTTTCATCCTTTCGGACGACAGCCTCCCGGCCCTCGCACCGGTAGGGTCGAAGAGTGACACCACGCCCCGCCCGCCGCCCCCTCGCGCATGCCCTGCTCTGGACAGGCATCGCTGTCGTCATCGGTGTGCTCCTGCTGTTCATCGTCGTCGGCATCGAATGGCCGGACGTTGACAGCGCAGAGGCCCGCGATGACGCGCTCTTCTTCGAGTTCCTCGTCCATATCGTCTTCGGTCTCGTCGCCTTCGTCTGCCTGCCCATCGTCCTGTTCTTCGATGGGCGACGGGTTCCGCGCAAGCAGCTGCGCCCGAAGGTCCTCGCCGCAGAGAAGCTGCGCGAGTTCCTCACCGTCACCGGTCACGGGGGTGAGGAATTCCTCGCCGCCGACGGGTCCGTCGAATCACTCCAACGCCGCTCCGGCGGCTGGATTCCCGTCACCGTCGGACTCATCGGGATCCTGCTCGGCACGGTCAGCGTCCTCGGTGCCGTGGCTGCGTCCTTCATGCTCGTCTCGCTGTCGGCCCGCCGCAGCTGGGCCCTCGACTTCGTCGGTCTCGCCGCCACATTGGCCGGCTTCTCAGCGACCTTCGTCCTCACCCCGCGAGCGGCCGGTGCCTTCGACCTTCCCTTGTTCGTCGTCGGCGGGACGCTCTACGCCGTCATCGTCATCATCGGCGTCATCCGCGGCGCCCGCGAACAGGGCTTCATCGACTCCGCCGCCCAGAACCTGCTTCGGGAACGCTCCCGCCAGGATCGTGCCATCGCCGAGGTGCGCCGCGGCATCGCCCGCGACATGCACGATTCGCTGTCCCACCACCTGTCCGTCATCGCCATGTACTCCGGCGCCCTGTCCGTGCGCAAGGACCTCGACCCCGACGAGGTGCGCGACAGCGCGCGCCTCATCGCCGATGCCGCCCGCCGTTCCGGCATCGAACTCCGTGAGGTGCTCACCATGCTGCGCAGCGACGATCAGGGAACGGTCATCGACCCCGATATCGACCGCCTCGTCGCCGGCCGCGGGGACACTGCCGAGCTGCGCTACCTCGACCCCGTCGACGCTGCGGTGCTGCGGCGGTGCGGTGCGCTCGAGCAGACGACGATCTACAGGTTCGTCCAGGAGGCGATCACGAACGCCGTCAAACACGCCCCCGGCCAGAAGGTGACGATCAAGGTCGGCTTCGATGAGGCCGACGGTCACCTCGTGCTCACAGCAAGCAATCCGCACACGGGCCTGGCCCCGGCCTTCCGCGCCGGAGCACAGCAGCTCGTCACTGGGTCCGGACTAGGACTGCTCGGACTTCGGGAGAGAATGGAGGCCATGGGCGGAGACCTCACAGTGACGACGTCACCGGAATTCACCCTCCGCGCCCGCATCCCCGTCGATCCGGCCGTGTTCGCCGCACCCGAACCTGCCGACGAGGCTGGTGCCAATGCGCCGGGTGCTGACGCAGCAGGTGCGGGCGGGACTTCACCAACCGGCGAACAGGAGGAGAGATCGTGACGATCCGAGTCATCATCGCCGACGACGAATCGCTCATGCGGTCGGGACTCAAGCTCCTCCTCGGTGCAGCGGATGATATCGAGGTCATCGCCGAGGCGGCCGACGGTTCCGAGGCCATCGACTTCGCCCGTCGGCTGAGCCCCGATCTCGTCCTCATGGACATCCGCATGCCCCGCGTCGACGGACTCGAGGCCGCGCAGACGCTGCTGTCCGACCCGGACCACCCGCAGGTGCTCATGCTCACGGCCTTCGGCACCGATGATTTCATCCACCGCGCCCTGCAGTCCGGAGCTGCCGGGTACATCCTCAAGGACACACCGCCGGAAGAGCTCATCAATGCTGTGCGTGCGGCGGCCGACGGCACCCGGACCCTGTCGGCCACGGCATTGGCCACCTTGCTCACGTCCCGCCCGGCCACCTCGGCGTCGGGTGCGGATCCGCTCGCGTCCCTGTCGACGCGGGAGCGGGAGATCGCCGAGGCGGTCGCGCAGGGAATGACGAACGCGCAGGTGGCCAGGTCGCTGTTCGTCTCGACGGCGACCGTGAAGACCCATCTTGCACGCATCTTCGACAAACTCGAGGTCACCTCACGGGTGCAGCTGGCGCTGCTGGTCAACGAGAGCCGGTGAGCCTGGCACTGCGCGACTGAGCCGCCCGTCGGAAACGGACGACCGCCCGTCCGCTGGGATGCGAACGGGCGGCTCTGTCGGTCAGGCGATCCTCGGGGAGGGCATCCTCGGTGAGGGTGTCAGACGATCATTTCGGGGCCATGCGGATGGCGCCATCGAGGCGGATCGTCTCACCGTTGATCATCGGGTTGGCCACGATCGATTCGACGAGCTGAGCGTATTCGGCCGGCTTGCCCAGGCGGGCAGGGTGGGGCACGGACTTGCCGAGGGATTCCTGCGCCTCGGCGGGCAGGCCGGCCATCATCGGCGTCTCGAAGATGCCGGGGGCGATCGTGACGACGCGGATGAGGGAGGCGGCGAGCTCGCGGGCCATCGGCAGGGTCACCGCGGCCACGGCGCCCTTCGATGCCGAATACGCGATCTGGCCGATCTGTCCGTCGAAGGCTGCGACCGAGGCGGTGTTGACGATGACTCCGCGCTCTTCGCCGTCGGCCTCCTGCTGCTGCATCGCGGCCGCGGCGAGGCGGCAGACGTTGACGGTGCCGACGATGTTGATGCCCAGCACCTTCTGGAACGCGTCGAGGGGCAGCGGGCCCTTCTTCGATACGAGCTTGCCCGGCGTTGCGACACCGGCGCAGTTGACGACGACGCGCAGGGCGCCGAGGCCGGTGGCGGTGTCGACTGCGGCCTGGACCTGCTCTTCGTTCGTGACATCGGCGGAGACGAAGTGGGCGGCGTCGCCGAGTTCGGCGGCGACCTGTTCACCCACCTCGGCGTTGAGGTCGACCATGACGACTTGGGCGCCTGCGGCAAGGAGCCGTTCGGTGGTGGCACGGCCGAGCCCGGAGGCTCCGCCGGTGACGAGGGCGACGGTGTTCTGCAGATCCATGGGTGTCCTTCGCATCGCTGAGTGAACGATTGGTCAATGAGACTCTAGCGCAGGCCTGTGGCACCGGTCACCTTCCTCGCGCGACTGCCCCTCGCTCAACGACCAATCCGATTATCGATGCGAGGCAAGCATGAAAACCCGACGCGTCGTTGAACGAGCGGACGAGGAGCCCGTGCCTGCGGTAAGCGAAAGGGCCCGCCGGTCACGTGCCCGGCGGGCCCATTCTCACATTCGTCAGTGCGCCCCACTGTGGGGTCACCTCATGCGAGCTTCAATGCGCTCAGGCGGCCTGCTCCTCGGCGCCGGCTTCGCGCACGGACTTCAGGGCCTCGCCCCAGGCGACGATGTCGTCGACCATCGAGGCGAACGGGGCGGCCGAGACCTCGGTCGGGGTGAAGGTGCCGTCGGCGACATCGGCGAAGATCGAGAACGACGCCTGATCGCGGACGACGGCGAGCTTGTAGTTCGCGAGGATGTGGCGCAGGTGCTCTGCAGCGCGTACGCCCTTGTCGGCGCCGTAGTTCACGATGCCGGCGACCTTGTGGTTGAACTCGGTGGCGACGAAGTCCAGGGCATTCTTCAGCGAACCGGAGATCGAGTGGTTGTACTCAGGGGTGACGAAGATGAAGGCGTCGAACTCTTCGAGCTTCGCGCCCCAGGCCTTCGTGTGGTCGTTGGCGTACATCTTCGCGCCGGCGGGGATGACCTCGTCGAGCAGCGGCAGATCGAAAGCACCGAAGTCGACGACCTCGGCGCGGACATCATCATTGGCGGCCAGCTGCGACTCGACCCAGCTCACGATCTGCGGGTTGAGCGCCTGCGGGCGGGAAGTACCGGGGATGATGGCAATGTTGAGCATGTGTGTCCTCAATTCGACTGTCGGTCTCACGCGGGTGGATGCGGCACCGCCGGGCGGGGTCCGCGGCACAGATCTGCTGTGCATTCCTCAATTCCCAACATAATTGAACCATCAATCATTCCGAGCGGGAGAGTGACCCTGATCACACGAAAGCCGCGCATCGTCGTGTTGCTCGCGACCGCCTCGGCGATGACCCTCGTCGGACGAACGGGACGGTTCCCGCGCACGACCAGGACATTTTCCTCGGATTACCGGGGCAAGTCGCCTGCGGAATCGGGCCCGAGAGCCGAATCCGTCGTGTAAGGTCGTGTGGCAAGTGAAAGACTGTTCGATAGAAATGTCGGCCCGATGACACCAAGGTCGGCCCCGACGACATCAAGCCAAAGGAGACCGGTCACCGTGCGCTCAACCAACGGCCGCAACAATATTCTCCGCTCGGCCCGGGACACTTTCGCGGACAAGGGATTCGACGGCGCATCCATCCGCGACATCGCCCAGACGGCGGGGCTGAGCCTCTCCGCACTCTACTACTACTTCCCGTCGAAGCAGGAAGCGCTCTACGAGCTCGTCCACACCGCGTACTCGTGGTACATCGAACACGTTCGCGCGGTCATCGCCGAGGTCGACGATGCCCCTGTCGATCAGCTCGCCGTGGCCGTGCGCTATCTTGCCCGCTACCGCATCGAGAACGTTTCGGTCTCCACTGTGCTGATCCGCGACACCGAGAGCCTCATCGGCGACAATGCCGTGAAGGTCAAGGAACTCCAGCGTGAGGCCCGCGAGATCGTGGGCGACATCGTCAGCGCCGGGATCGAATCCGGTGACTTCACGGTCGACAGCGCTGCATTGGCCACCCGTGCGATCCACTCGATCTGCAACTCGCTCTCGCTGTGGTACCGCCCCACGGGCGATCTCACGCCGGACATGATCGAGCGCGACTTCACTCAGTACTCGCTGCGGATCCTCGGCATCGACCCCTCCCGTGAGGAACTCGACCGTCTGCTGGCCCTGCCGGTCAATCAGGACGGAATGCTCGACTTCATCGCCGACAACAAATAACCCCTCTTACTACCTGACGGGCCCCCAACACCCTGGCGCCAGGGTGTTGGGGGCCCGTCAGGTAGTAGTTCAGGAGGGGGTTGGGGTGCGCAGGGAGCGGGCGAGTTCACGCCGCTTTGCCTGCTCGGCCGGATCCGGCACCGGCAGAGACGCGATGAGGCGTTTCGTATAGTCCTCACGCGGCGCCCCGAGCACCTGCTCGCCCGTGCCCTCTTCGAGCAGCTCACCGTGGAAGAGCACCCCGATGCGATCGGAGAGCATATCGACGACGGCGAGATCGTGGCTGATGAACAGGGCCGCGAAGTCGAAGCGGTTCTGCAGCTCGACGAAGAGCTCGAGCACCTTCGCCTGGACGGACACGTCGAGCGCCGAGGTCGGCTCATCGGCGATGACCAGCTCCGGATCGAGTGCCAGCCCGCGCGCCAGGGAGGCCCGCTGCCGCTGCCCGCCCGAGAGCTCGTGCGGGTACCTGGCCGCATAGGCCGTCGGCAGCTGCACCGAATCGAGCAGTTCGAGAACCCGCTTCGACCGGTCGCCGGCGCTCATCTCCCGGCGGTGGATCGCAAAGGGTTCGGCGATGCATTCCCCGATCGTCAGGTGCGGGTTGAACGAGGCCGCCGGGTCCTGGAACACGAACCCGATCCGGCGCCGGATCTTCGTGAACTCCCGTTCCCTGAACCCGACCATCTCATGGCCGAGCACCTGCAGGCTGCCGCCGCTGGCCCTGGTCAGGCCCGCGATCGCACGACCGATCGTGGTCTTGCCCGACCCCGATTCGCCGACGAGACCGTAGACCTCGCCCGCCTTGATGTCGAAGCTGACCTTCTTCACCGCGTGGAAATCCGATCGGCCCAAGCCGCCCGGGTAGACGATGTCGAGGTCGCGCGCGGTCACGATCGACGACTCCCGCACGTCCCGCTCCCCCGCCGAGGCGGTGCCGGCCTGAGCGTCCCCCGCCGAGGTGGTCCCCGCCGGAGTCTCCCCCGCGGTCGTCCCCGACCGAGCCCCCGCCTCGGCGGCGGCTGCCTTCCGACTGCCGGCGACAGTCGAGCCGATCCGCGGCACGGCGGCCAGCAGCTCGCGGGTGTACTGCTCCTGCGGGTCGCTGAAGAGCTGCTCGACGGTTGAGACCTCGACGAGGTCGCCGCGGAACATCACAGCCACCCGGTCGGCGAGATCGGCGACGACTCCCATATTGTGCGTGATGAGCACGATCGAGGTGCCGGTCTCATCTCGCAGCTCCCGCAGCAGGTCGAGGATCTCGGCCTGCACGGTGACGTCGAGGGCCGTGGTCGGTTCGTCGGCGACGATGAGCTTCGCGCCCAGGGCGAGTGCCATGGCGATGACGATGCGCTGCTTCTGCCCGCCCGAGAACTGGTGCGGATAGTAGTCGAACCGGTTCTCCGCATCGGGAATCCCGACCTGCCGCATCGCTGCGACGACCCGGGCCTTGAGATCGGCCTTGCTCGCCTTCCTGTCGTGGGCGCGCAGGCCCTCGGCGATCTGCCAGCCGACCGTGTACACGGGGTTGAGTGCGGTCGAGGGCTCCTGGAAGACCATCGCCACATCGCGTCCGCGCATCGCCCGCAGCTCTTCGGCGGAGACGCTGAGCACGTTCGCACCCGAGATGACGATGGCGCCTGATCGCTGGGCCGTCTCCGGCAGCAGACCGAGGATGGACCGGGCGGTCACGGTCTTGCCGGACCCGGATTCGCCGACGATCGCCAGCACCTCACCCGGTGAGACGGACAGCGACACGTCTTTGACCGCGTGGACCTCGCCCCCGTCGGTGGAGAAGGTGACATCGAGTCCGTCGACGTCGAGGATGCTGCCCGTCGCGGAGGCAGCCTTCGCCTGTGTCTTCTTGCTCATGCCTTGACCTCCGCAGTCGTGACCTTCTTCGTCTTCGCTTTCCGCCGCACGCGCAGGCGCGGGTCGTTGAGGTCGTTCATCGACTCACCGACCAGGGTGATGCCCAGCACCGTGAGCACGATCGCCAGCCCCGGGAACACCGAGGTCCACCACACGCCGGATGTGACGTCCGGCAGCGCCTTGTTGAGGTCGTAGCCCCATTCCGACGCCGAGGTGGGTTCGATGCCGAAGCCCAGGAACCCGAGCCCCGCCAAGGTCAGAATCGCCTCGGAGGAGTTGAGTGTGAAGATGAGCGGCAGCGTCCGCGTGGCATTGCGGAAGATGTGCTTGGAGATGATCCGCGTCTTCGAGGCACCGAGGACGATCGCCGATTCGACGAACGGTTCGGCCTTCAGCCGCAGGGTCTCGGCGCGCACGACACGGAAGTACTGCGGAATGAAGACCACGGTGATCGAGAATGCGGCCGCGGCGATGCCGCCCCACGCGCTCGACTGGCCGCCGGAGATCGCGATCGACATGACCAGAGCCAGCAGCAGGGTCGGGAAGGCGTAGACGGCATCGGCGATGACGACGAGGATGCGGTCGAGCCAGCCGCCGATGTACCCGGAGACGAGGCCGAGGATGACACCGGCGAAGATCGACATGACCACGGCCACGACGATGACGGCCACTGCGGTCTGGGCGCCCCAGACGACACGGGAGAAGACATCGTAGCCGCCGACGGTCGTGCCCCAGATGTGGGTGCCCCCGGGCGGCAGCTTCGAGCCGAAGTTGCCTTCGGAGGTGCCCAGCTGGTTGAACCCGTAGGGGGCGATGAGCGGGGCGAAGATCGCGCAGATGAGCACGATTCCGCACAGCACGAGCCCGGTGATGAGCATGCCGCGCTGCAGTCCGACCGACTGTCTCAAGTGGGAGATGATCGGCAAGCGGGAGAACCAGGACTTCTTTGCCCGGTCATCGAACGCGATGGCGGGGACACCGGAACCGGGGGCCGCCCCGGCGAAGGTGTCATTGGGTTCTGTCATCTCTGCGGATTCCGGATTGGGATTGTTGGGAGTGGTCATCAGTACCTCACTCTCGGGTCGATGAACGCGGCGATGACGTCGACGAGGAAGTTCGTGAGCGCGACGATGATTGCGAGGAACACGACGATTCCCTGCACGGCCACGAAGTCGCGGGCGGTGAGGTATTCGGCGAGCTTGAAGCCGAGTCCCTTCCATTCGAATGTCGTCTCCGTGAGCACTGCGCCGGCGAGCATGAGCGCGATCTGCATGCCCATGACGGTGATGATCGGGATCAGCGCCGGACGGTACGCATGCTTGGTGACCAGCCGGTATTCGGAGATCCCGCGGGATCGGCCGGAGTCGATGTACTGCTGTTCGAGCGTGCCGATGAGGTTCGTGCGCACGAGCCGGAGGAAGACTCCGGCGGTGAGCACGCCGAGCGCGATCGCCGGCAGCACAGCATGGGCGAGCACATCACCGAGGACTTCGAAGTTGCCGATCCGGATCGCATCGATGAGGTAGAACCGGGTGGGTCCGACGACTCCGGACATGATGTATTCGGTTTCGGTGGTGCCGCGGCCGGCGACCGGCAGGATGGGCAGGAACACTCCGAAGATGAGTTTGAGGATCATGCCGGCGAAGAACACCGGAGTCGCATAGCCGAGGATCGCGAGCACGCGCAACGCGGCGTCCGGGGCTTTGTCCCGGTGGTAGGCGGCGAGCATGCCCAGCGGGATGCCGAGGATGAACGCGACGATGAGCGCATAGAAGACGAGCTCGACGGTCGCCGCTCCGTAGTTGAGCAGGATCGACGAGACCGGCTGTCCGTCGGAGACCGCGGTGCCGAAGTCGCCCTTGAGCAGATTGCCCAGGTATTCGAAGTACTGGACGAGGATGGGACGGTCATAGCCGGCGGCGTGGACGCGCTCTGCCAGCTGGGCCTTCGTCAGGCGTCCGCCCAGCGCTGCGGTGATCGGGTCACCGGTGATGCGCATGAGGAAGAACACCAGAGTGGTGAGAATGAAGATGGTGGGAATGATGAGGAGGAAGCGGACGAGGACGTAGCGTCCCAGACCGCCTCCCGAGGGCTTCTTGACCGCGACCGAAGTCTCGGCGGCCTCCGCCCCTGGTTCGCTGATGGCAGCAGACATGTGTTCCTTATGGGTGTGTTTCGGTGCGCGAACGCGCCACGAGGTGCAGGCGGCCTGACCGGCTCACCTGCACCTCGTGTGGTGATCACTTGCTCAGCAGTGCCAGACGGAACTGGAACGCGGGGTCAAGCGTGTCGTCGACGCCCTTGACGTCCTTGCCGGACACGGCGATCTGGTTGCCCTGCAGCAGAGGCAGGGTCGGCAGCTCTTCGGCGAGCTGACCCTGGATCTTCTTCAGCGCCTCCTCGCGCTTGCCCTCATCGGCGATCGAGGACTGAGCGTTGAGCTCCTTGTTCATCGCCTCGTCACGGTAGTGGTTGGCGAGGAACGACGGGGTCTCATCGGTGTCGTAGAAGAACGGCACGAGGTAGTTGTCGGCATCCGAGTAGTCCGGGAACCAGCCCAGCTGGTACATCGGGTAGACGTCGTCGGTGCGGTCCTTCGAGTACTGCACCCACTCGGTCGACTGCAGGTTGACCTTGAACAGCCCGGTCTTGTCCAGCTGATCCTTCACGAGCGCATACTCATCACCCGAGGACGGTCCGTAGTGGTCGGGGTTGTACTGCAGGTTGAGCTCGACCGGGGTCTTGACTCCCGCGTCCTTGAGCGCCTTCTTCGCCTTGTCGACATCGGCTCCGCCCTTGCCGTCGCCGTATTCGGCCTTCAGCGGATCGTCGGAGCCGGGCAGTCCCTCGGGGACATGCGAGTACAGCGGTGTGAAGGTGTCCTTGTACACCTGAGTGGCGATGGCCTGACGGTCGACGGAGTCGGCCATGGCCTGTCGGACCGCGAGCGCCTTCTTCTCATCGGCGTTGTCGGTCTTCGCACCGAAGGGCATCGTGTCGTAGTTGAACACGATGTAGCGGATCTCGCCACCGGGGCCCTTGTGGACCTTGAGGTCCTCGTTCTTGCCGAGGTCGTCGATGTCGGTGGCCGACAGCGAACGCCAGGCCACGTCGATGGTGCCCTCCTGGACGTCGAGCTTCATGTTGTTCGCGTCCGAGTAGTACTTCATCTGCACGGTCTCAGTCTTCGCCGGTTCGATGAAGCCTTGGTAGTCCGGGTTGGACTTGTAGGTGATGAGTTCGTTGAACTTGAAGCCGTCGATCGTGTAGGGACCGGCGAAGGCCTTGCCGTCGACGATCTCCTGATTCTCCGTGACCTTGTCGGCCGAGAACACGTCTTCGTCGACGATGGGGCCGGCGGCGCTGGCCAGGACTCCCGGCCAGGTCTGGTCGTTCTTGCGCTTGAGGTTGAAGACGACGGTCGTCTCGTCCGGGGTCTCCACGGACTTCAGACCGCCCAGCAGCGAGGAGGGACCGTTGGGGTCCTGGATCTTCAGCTGCCGGTCGAAGGAGAACTTCACGTCCGAGGAGGTCAGTTCGTTGCCGTTGGCGTACTTGAGCCCGTCCTTGAGCTTGACTTCGTACTTCGTCGGTTCGGTGAAGTCAGCGGATTCGGCGATCGAGGGGTTGAGCTCGGCCGTGCCCGGCTTGTAGGCGAGGATGTACGGATAGATCTGCTGTTCGACGAGCGAGCTTCCGTTGTCGTACGCAGCAGCCGGGTCGAGCGCCACGACCTTGTCCGTGGTTCCGACTGTGAGCATGCCGCCCTTGTCGTCCCCGCTGTCGCCTCCGGTCGTCGAGGTCGAGCAGGCGGAGAGGAGCAGAGCTCCGGCTGCGGCGATGGCCACAGCCTTTGCACCGGTTCGTCGTTTCATGGTGTTCCTGTCGTTACAAGTTAGCTCTTCGTGTCGTCTTTGCTCGAAGAGATCCGCACCACATCATACGGTTCGCGTCCCAAATAGTGAACTGCCGCACATGATGTGACTCAGTTCGCAACGACATCGCAACACTTCGCCGAGGCGGCCCTTCCCGGCACAGCGAAACCTCCCTTGCCGGGTTGGTCGGCCACCCGAGCGAATGCGATTTGCGTCACCGGAGACAATCGGTTTGACTTATGAGGTGCATCACAGAGAACTGCCGAGAAACTCTCGGAAAAGCTGATCGCCCACACCGCCATCAGCTCTCTGGCACAGACATTCCCGCAGCAACGCCGCGTCGGTGATCCCGGCTCGGAGAAACGAATGGAGAAGCGTGTCCGCTTTCATCGATTGGCTCAACGGGGTGGTGTGGTCGTCCGCCCTCGTCTACCTGTGCCTCGGCGCCGGTGTCTACTTCACCATCCGCTCCCGCGCGGTGCAGATCCGTCAGATTCCCGCGATCTTCACGCAGATGTTCAAGGGCAAGAGCTCCAATGAGGGAGTCTCGTCGTTCCAGGCTCTGGCCATCTCCCTGGCCGGACGCGTCGGCGTCGGCAACATCGCCGGTGTCGCCACGGCCATCGGCTTCGGCGGACCCGGCGCCGTCGTGTGGATGTGGATCTCCGCGCTGCTGGGCGCCTCGACGTCCTATGTCGAATCGACGCTCGGCCAGGTCTTCAAGGAGCAGGACCCCCGCACGGGTGAGTACCGCGGCGGTCCCGCCTTCTACCTCGAGAAGGCCTACCGCCACACCAAGGCGCGCGGCCTGTTCAAGGTCTACGGCATGGTCTTCGCTGCAGTGACCGTGATCGCCATGTCCTTCATGCTGCCGGGCATCCAGTCCAATGCGATCTCCGGAGCCGTCGAGAACGCCTGGAGCGTTCCCACCTGGGGCACCGCGATCGCGCTCGTCATCATCATGGGCTTCATCGTCGTCGGCGGCATCAAGCGCATCGCGCACTTCGCCTCGCTGGCGGTGCCGTTCATGGCCGTCATCTACATCGTTGCGGCCATCGCCGTGACCGTCATCAACGCTGACCAGATCGTTCCGGTCTTCCAGCTGATGTTCACCTCTGCCTTCGGCATCGACGCCGGGCCGGAAGCGGCCTTCGGCGGCATCATCGGCATGGCCGTGCAGTGGGGCGTCCAGCGCGGCATCTACTCGAATGAGGCCGGACAGGGAACCGGACCGCACGCGGCATCGGCTGCCGAGGTCTCGCACCCGTCGAAGCAGGGCCTCGTGCAGGCCGGATCGGTCTACATCGACACTCTCTTCGTGTGCTCGGCGACCGCGTTCATGATCCTCTCGACCGGCATGTACAAGGTCTTCGGAGACGACGGCACGACGATCATCGGCACCGGCCGCGGGCAGATGGTCGAAGAGATCGCCGCCACCCCGGGCGAGAAGTGGCCGCAGGCGGGACTCGACTCGATGATCCACGGCTTCGGCGCCAGCTTCATCGCGATCTCGATCTTCCTCTTCGCACTGACCACGATCGTCGCCTACTACTACATGGCTGAGACGAACCTCGTGTACCTGCTGGGCAAGGTCAAGAACACCTTCGTGCTGGCCATCGGCAAGCGCGTGCTGCAGCTGCTCATCCTCATCGCCGTCGCCGTGGGTGCGATGTCGACAGCAGGCAGCGCCTGGGCGCTCGGTGACATCGGCGTGGGCCTCATGGCCTGGCTGAACATCATCGGCATCCTCATCCTGCAGCAGCCGGCGTTCAAGCTCCTGCGCGACTTCGAGCGCCAGACCAAGCTCGGTCTGGACCCGGTGTTCGAGCCCGAGAAGATCGGCGTGCGCAATGCCGACTTCTGGGATCAGCGGGTGGCGCGGCTCAAGGCCGGCGAGGCGGTGCCCGAAGGCTGAGGGTGCACCAGCGACGACACGAGGTCCGGGACAATGGCGTCCCGGGCCTCGTGCCATTCACACCCCGCACCACCGCACCGGCCGCACCGGCTGCACCGGCTGCACCGGCTGCACCACCGCAGAATAGGTCGCTATCGGATATTTTCCGAGGCTGAAAGTATCCGATTGCGACCACTCTTTGCCAAGAAGTATCCGATAGCGACCATCTTTCGAGCCCTGCCGCAGGCGGCACAGAGAAGCGGCCGTCGCCCGAAACCGGGCGGCGGCCGCTTCACGCACCTGCGAGAACGTGCCTCACTTCTTCAGGCTGGTGCCTGCCGAGCCGAGGTTCTCACACGCTTCGACGACGCGTGCGGCCATGTTCTCCTCTGCGGCCTTGCCGTAGGAGCGCGGGTCGTAGAGCTTCTTGTTCCCGACCTCGCCGTCGATCTTGAGCACGCCGTCGTAGTTGCGCAGCATGTGCTCGACGATCGGGCGGGTGAAGGCGTACTGGGTGTCGGTGTCGATGTTCATCTTCACGACTCCGTGGCGGACCGCCTCGGCGATCTCCTCGGCACTCGAACCCGAACCGCCGTGGAAGACGAGGTCGAAGGGCTTGTCCTTGCCGACCTCGGAACCGACTTTCTCCTGGATCTCCCCGAGGAGTTCGGGACGCAGCCTGACATTGCCCGGCTTGTACACACCGTGGACGTTTCCGAAGGTCAGAGCGGTGAGGTAGCGGCCCTTCTCACCGGTGCCGAGCGCTCTGGCGGTGGCCAGCCCGTCCTCGACCGTGGTGTAGAGCTTGTCGTTGATCTCGTTCTCGACGCCGTCCTCTTCGCCGCCGACGACGCCGACCTCGATCTCGAGGATCGAGTGCGCGGCCGCCGAGAGCTCGAGCAGCTCCTCGGCGAGGACGAGGTTCTCATCGAGGGGAACGGCGGAACCGTCCCACATGTGCGACTGGAAGTAGGGCTGTCCGCCGTTCTTCACGCGCTCGGTCGAGGCCGCGAGCAGGGGCTTGACCCACTCCTCGACTTCCTTCTTCGGGGCGTGGTCGGTGTGCAGGGCGATGTTGACGTCGTAGCTCTTGGCCACCTCGGCGGCGAAGACGGAGAAGGCGATCGCACCGCGCACGCGGTCCTTGATCGTCGGGCCCGACATGTACTCGGCACCGCCGGTGGAGATCTGGACGATGCCGTCGGATCCGGCCTCGGCGAAGCCGCGGATGGCCGCGTTGATCGTCTGCGAGGAGGTGCAGTTGATCGCGGGGTAGGCGAAGCCCTGGGTCTTCGCGCGGTCGATCATCTCTGCATACACTTCGGGACTGGCGATGGGCATACATGCTCCTTGGTCGTGGGGTCGGCCGTTTCTGCTGCCACCAGCCTACTCGTTCCGTCCCGCGCGTGACACGAGGTTCGACCAGCGACATCCCCTCGCCGAGGCGGCCCACCCCTGACATGGTCCGTGACCGACGAAACCGCCCGACCGGATGGTCGAGCGGTTTCGCGCCTCGAGTGGATTCGCACGGGGCGAACCGGCTCGGTGAGTGGCCCAGCCTGACGCCGAGGGCGCAGCTCCCCGCTGGGCACGACCTCCTCGGTGAGGGTCAGGACTCCGGGTTCGGTGTTCCCCTGTCCCGGGTCGGCACTTCGCGGACGCCGCGCTTCTCGTCTCGGGCGGCTGCCTTCGACCGCTGCTTGGCGAAGAGTCCCTGCGACCGCGTCAGCCGGTAGTCGATGCGCTCATCGACCTTCTCGCCGAGGTACTCGTCGAAGTCATCGGCCAGGTGCTCGCCGACCTGACGGAACCTCTGCGCCCGTTCGATCACGGCATTGCGCTTGGCCTCCTTGCCGAAGGCCTTGAGCGTGGACACACAGATGAGCAGCAGCACGATGGAGAACGGCAGCGCGGTCATCAGCGAGCCCGCCTGCAGTGCCTCCAATCCGCCGGCCATGAGCAGCGCGATGGCGATCGCACCCTCGAGCAGCGCCCACAGCACACGCGACCAGATCGGCGGGTTCGGGTGTCCGCCCGAGGCGAGCATGTCGACGACGAGCGATCCCGAGTCCGAGGACGTGATGAAAAAGATCGCGACGAGGATGATCCCGAGGATCGAGAGGATCGAGCCCAGCGGCAGGGAGCCGAGGACGTCGAAGAGGACTCGCTCGGCGACCACTCCCTCGTCCGGGTCGACGAGATCGCCGGAGCCGAAGAGCTGCTTGTGGATGCCGGTTCCGCCGAGCACGGAGAACCAGAAGAAGCCGACGATGGAGGGCACCAGCAGGACGCCGGCGATGAACTCGCGGACCGTGCGACCGCGGGAGATGCGGGCGATGAAGACACCGACGAAGGGGGCCCAGGAGATCCACCAGCCCCAGTAGAACAGGGTCCACGTCGAGTTCCATTCGGCACCGTCCTCACCGGAGTAGGCACCGATGTCGAAGGTCAGGTTGAGCACGTTCGCCAGCCACAGACCGAGCGATTCGACGAAGTTCTGGAACAGGAACAGCGTCGGCCCGAGCACGAGGACCGTGACGAGCAGGACGCCGGCCATCGTGAGGTTGATGTTCGACAGCCACTTGATGCCGGCACCCACACCTGAGACCACCGAGGCGGTGGCGAGGAAGGTGATGACGACGATGAGGATGATGAGGAAGGTGTTGTCGTAGTCGCCGACGACGCCGATGTGCTTCAGCCCCGCCGAGATCTGCTGCACGCCGAGGCCGAGAGAGGTGGCGATGCCGAAGACGGTGCCGAAGATCGCGATGATGTCGATGACGTCACCGGCCCAGCCCTTGACCTTGTTGCCGAGCAGGGGCTCGAGCGCCCAGCGGATCGACAGCGGGCGGCCGCGACGGTGGATGGCATAGGCCAGCGCCATGCCGAGCACCGCGTAGAGCGCCCAGGGGTGCAGGCCCCAGTGGACGAACGTCTGGGCCATGCCCATCTGCGCGTTCTCGACCTGGCCGCCGGCCCAGCCGGGCTTCGGCCCCGTGGTCGCGTAGGTGAGCGGTTCGGCCACACCGTAGAAGACGAGTCCGATGCCCATGCCGGCGGCGAAGAGCATGGCGAACCAGGACAGGACGCCGAATTCGGGTTCGTCGTCGTCCTTGCCGAGTTTGATCTTGCCGAACTTCGAGAAGCCGACGACGATGGCGAAGGCGACGAAGAGGCCGACGACGAGCATGTAGTACCAGCCGAGCTGGGTGACGATCCAGTTCTGGATGCTCGAGATGACGTTGCCCGTGCCCTCGGGCAGAGCCACGGAGAACACGACGATGCCGACGATGATGATCAGCGCCGGCCAGAAGACGCGGGGCGCGATCATGCCTCTGCCGACGCGCACTCCCTGCCGCTTGAGCTTCTTCGTGATCGCATCGTCAGTATCGGACTCACCGATATGGAGTTTCTCGGGCAGGTGCAGCTCTACCGGCTCGGGTTCGCCGAAGAGCAGCTGTTCATCGGGACCGGGTCCGAGCCCGTTGCCCGAAGCCTGAGTGGTTTCGGGATCGCTCATGATTCCCTCCTGATCGCACGCCTGGTCACATGCACGAAAGTCTGATCACGGGGCACACTCTGCCCCATTCCCCAGACACCTTCAAGGCAACTTTCAGCTTGGCCTCTCACCATCACTGCCGATCTTCCTGGTCACATCCGTAGTTCGCCCCGCGCGAAACCGGTTCGCGAACCAGGAGATTCAGTACAGTGGCCTCATGGCAACGTCCTTGGCTTCACCTGGTTCGGGCAATCGTCTGCGCATCGTCAGCTGGGCGCTGTGGGATTGGGGTTCGGCGTCATTCAACGCTGTGATCATCACCTTCGTCTTCGCCCCGTATCTGACGAAGTCCGTGGCCGCCACCGAGGAGGCCGGGTCCTCCGCGTTGGGGTGGTCGATGGCCGCGGCCGGGTTCGTCATCGCCGTCGTCGCCCCCGCCGCAGGCACTCGCGCCGATGCCGGGGGCAGGCATCGCCTGTGGCTGGGCGTGCACACGGGCATCGTCGTGCTCACGATGTTCGGGCTCTTCTTCGTCCGCGACTCCCCCGAGTATCTGTGGCTGGGTCTGCTGCTCCTGGCCGTGGGCAGCGTGTTCTTCGAATTCGCCGAGGTGTCCTACAACGGCATCATGGTCCGGATCACGAATCCCGACAACGTCGGCAAGGTCTCCGGTTTCGGATGGGGCATGGGCTACGTCGGCGGGCTGGTCCTCCTTGTCATCCTCCTCGTCCTCGTCATCCAGCCCGAGGTCGGCTTCCTCGGCGCCAGCGACGCCGACGGGCTGCGGTTCCGCATCGTCGCTGTGCTCTCGGCGGTGTGGTTCGCGATCTTCGCCGTGCCCGCCCTCGTCTCCGCTCCCGGCGCGAAGGTCAAAGGCACTTCGGGTGGGCATCCGATCAGGGCGTTCTTCGCCGATTACGCAGCGCTCGTGCGCCGGCTGATTCGGATGTGGTCGACTGAGCATCAGACGCTGCGGTTCTTCATCGCCTCGGCGGTCTTCCGCGACGGCCTGGCCGCGATCTTCTCCTTCGCCGGGGTGCTCGCCGCCGGCAGCTACGGCTTCTCCCCCTCGCAGATCATCATCCTCGGCGTTGCCGCCAACGTCGCCGCCGGTGCCGGGGCGATGATCGCCGGCTGGTTCGATGATCGGCTCGGACCGAAGCCGGTGATCATCGCCGGGCTCATCGTCATCATCCTCGGCGGCCTGCCGATCCTCTTCAGCGCCGAGGCGGCAGTGTTCTGGGCCTGTGCCCTCATCCTCAGCTTCTGCGTCGGTCCGGTCCAGGCGTCGAGTCGGTCGTTCCTCGCCCGCATCACTCCACCGGAATCGGCCGGGGAGAACTTCGGGCTCTACGCCACGACCGGTCGTGCAGTCAGCTTCCTGGGCCCGGCGATGTTCGCCCTGGCGATCCAGGTCTTCGGCTTCGAGCGTGCGGGGACGCTGGGCATCCTCATCGTCCTCGCCATCGGACTCATCCTCATCATCCCCGTCCGCCCCGACGCCCCGGCGCATTCCATGCAGGCCCGCGTCGAGAGCTGAACCATTGCGGAGAGGCCGGACGCTGGCCGCACCGGCTCACTGCTGGGCGAGCAGATCGTCGATCTGGTTGATGGCTCCGGTCGTGCCTTCGACGACGCCCATCTCCAGGACGGTGCGCAGCCCTTCGACCGAGTCGAAGACCGATTCGTAGGTGGCCCGGGTTCCAGTCTCGGTCTCCTCGAAGGTGTAGATGCACCTGCTGCCGGGCATCGATTCGACGATGGCGAAGTCCTCATCGGCGAAGTAGTCGCGGAACTCCAGTCGCTTGAGACGATCGACCGCGGTCACTTCCCACAGTCCGCGGAACTTCTCCCCTTCCGGGCTCGTCATGAAGTACGTGACTCTGCCGCCGGGTTCGAGTGAATGGTCGACGACTGTGGCCGGGTAGGTCGGAGGGCCCCAGATCTGTTCGAGCTGGCGTGGATCGGCGTAGATGTCCCACACCCGCTGGGGTGGTGCCGCGAATTCGGCGACGATCGTCAGCGTCAGTGTCTCTTCGTTCTGTGTTGTGTCGGTGACCGGCATGGCTGCTCCTCAAAGCGTGTGATGGTCAGTCTCGCGACCCGGCCGGCTCGTCCCCGGCGAGAAGGTCGTCGATTCTCTGGACTCGTTCGACCCAGTGGTCTTCGAGTTCGGTGAGCATGCTCGTGATGGTGCGGAGCGGACCCACCTCTGCGTGGGCGATCTGCCGTCGGCCGACTCGGCGCTTCGTCACCAGTCCCACACGTTCGAGAACGGCGACATGCTTCTGCACCGCGGCGAAGCTCATGTCGTAGTCGGCGGCCAGATCGGACACCGAAAGCCCTTCTCCTGCGACCCGCCGCACAATGTCACGCCGGGTCCGGTCGGCCAATGCCTGGAACAGCGCATCGACCTCATCGTCGAGAAGTGCTTTCATGCGCTCAATCATACAACCATATGGTTGTACGTCTAGAGCATGAGGCAGATTTTCAAAACCATCCATTGACTTCCGTCATTGAACACATGTTTAATATTAAACATGCGTTCAACATCATCTGATTTCTCCTCGCGCCGCTCCCCCAACTCCTCGCCGGAGACCGCGGAGAGGATCCTCTCCGCGGCCGTCGCGGAATTCGCCCGCCACGGCTTCACGAAGACGACGATCCGGGCAGTCGCCGCCGCAGCAGAGGTGTCCCCCGGACTGGTCATCCACCATTTCGGCTCCAAAGAAGGCCTGCGCAGCGCATGCGATGACCACGTGTTCGAGGCGATCACGGATTCGAAGGCGAAGAACGCCGGCTATGCGGCCATGGCCGTGCAGATGATGTTCGACGACCCGAAGATGACCACCGCCCTGGACTACCTCATCAAGTCCCTGCTCGATCCCAGCGATCACGGTCAGCGCTATTTCGACCATTACGTCAACCTCGTCGAGTCCTACATCACCGAGGGCTTCGCCGGATACGCCTTCCGGCAGAGCGAGGACACCCGTGGCCAGGCCGCGACGATCGCGGTCATGGCCCTGGCCCCGTCTCTGCTCGACCAGCGGCTGCAGGCCAACCTCGGCACCGCGGACACCACCGCAACGATGACTCGACTCGCCCCGCACCTGCTCGATCTCTACCAGCACGGTGTTCTCGAGACGATCCCCGACGATTCCGCACCAGGAGAAGACGAACCATGAGCACCCTGACCCGCACCCGCCGCTCCGACGACTCCGGCAGGGCCGCCTCGGCGGCGATCTCACTGCATGAGGTCGTGAAGTCCTACGGCCGTGTCCGCGCCCTCGACGGCCTCGACCTCGAAGTCGGCCGCGGCGAGGTCCACGGTTTCCTCGGCCCCAACGGCGCCGGCAAATCGACGACGATCCGGATCCTGCTCGGCATCCTCCGCCATGACGCCGGGACGGTGCGCCTCCTCGGCGAGGATCCATGGTCGAAGGCGGTGGCCCTGCACCGGCGCCTGGCCTACGTCCCCGGAGATGTGGAGCTGTGGCCGGGCCTGACCGGTGGTGAGGCGATCGATCTGTTCGCCCGGCTGCGCGGCGGGGTCGACGCCCGCCGGCGCGATGAGCTCATCGACGCGTTCGACCTCGATCCCAGGAAGAAGGGACGAACGTATTCGAAGGGCAATCGGCAGAAGGTCGCACTCATCTCCGCACTGGCCTCCGACGTCGAGCTGCTCCTCCTCGACGAACCGACCGCCGGGCTCGATCCGCTCATGGAGGCGGTGTTCCAGGACTGCATCAGAGAGGCGAAGGAAGCCGGACGCACGGTGCTGCTCTCGAGCCATATCCTCGCTCAGGTCGAAGCCCTGGCCGATCGCGTGTCGATCATCCGCTCCGGTCGCATCGTCGAAACCGGGACCCTGACCGAACTGCGGCACCTGTCGCGGACGACGATCACGGTCGGGCTCGAACACGATGTTCCCGCCCTGTCCGAGATGTCCGGGGTCCACGATCTCGTGCGCGAGGGTTCGCGGCTGCACTTCAGCGCCGATACGGCACAGCTGCCACGTATCATGCGGGCGCTCGGTGAGCATGACGTCGAGTCGCTCACGGCCACCCCGCCGACCCTCGAACAGCTGCTGCTGCGCCACTACGGCAAGGAGGAGTGAGCGATGAATCTGCTGGCTGCGCACACAGAGGACGGGGATCGTCCCGACAGCGGCTCCGTCCGCGGCGGTGCCGCCGCGGCGCCGCGATCCGGGCGCCACCACGGTGCACATGAACGCGAACGGGGCGGCCGCCTCGGCGCGGGGAGCCTCACTGGGCTCGGCCATCTGCTGAGGTTCATGCTGCGGCGGGACCGCCTGTGGCTGCCGATCTGGGTGCTGTCGCTGGCCGCGCTCACCGCGTACTTC
Source organism: Brevibacterium spongiae (assembly GCF_026168515.1). Lineage (NCBI taxonomy): Bacteria > Bacillati > Actinomycetota > Actinomycetes > Micrococcales > Brevibacteriaceae > Brevibacterium > Brevibacterium spongiae. The sequence goes on from NZ_CP093443.1 coordinate 3,769,810, forward strand.
GCGAATGCGATCGCCGTGGTCATGGACGCGGAATCGCTGCAGGCGATGGCGGTGTTCGCGAAGAACCCGGTCATGGTGCTCATCACGGGGCCGGAGTTCGGCGACGATGCGATGACGGTGCCGCGGTTCGTCGTCGGCAAGTACGGGGTCTTCCTCATGATCGGGGCGGCCCTGATGTCGATCCTCACGGTCTCCCGGCACACCCGGGCCGAGGTGGAGACGGGCCGGGCCGAGCTCATCCGCGCCGGGGTGACCGGGCGGCACACCCAGCTCATCGCGGCCCTGCTCCTCACCGTCATCATGAACGTCCTGCTCAGCGCCGGTATGGCCGCAGCATTCCAGTTCTCACAGGCCGAACCCGATCCGCTGACGTCGACCCTCCTGTTCGCGGTCAGCGTCGGCGTCGTGGGCTGCGTCTTCGCCGCGATCACCGCGGTGACGGTGCAGCTGAGCGCCTTCGCCAGGGCCGCCTCGTCGATGGCCGGTGCGGTGCTCGGGCTCAGCTTCGTCCTCCGCGGGATCGGCGATATGTCCGACGTCTCCGGGGGCGGTCTCGCTTGGCTGTCGTGGCTCTCTCCCCTGGGGTGGTCGCAGCAGACTGCGGCGTTCACGCTCGATCGGTGGTGGCCGCTGCTGTACTCGGCCGGACTGTTCGCGGTCCTCGTCGTCGCTGCCCTGCTCCTGCAGTCGCGGCGCGACCTCGGTGCGGGCATCGTCGCCGAACGCCTCGGGCGAGCGCATGCGCGGCGCGGACTGTCGACTCCGCTGCGGTTGGCGCTCCGGCTTCAGTCGACGAACCTCGCGTGGTGGTCGGTGAGCATGCTCGTCATGGGCGCGGTGTTCGGCTCATTCACCGGAGCGATGGACGCCGATGCGGCCGCGATGCCGCCGGAGATCATTGCGATCATGGGCGGTCGTGCGGGCATCGTCGACGGCTACCTCGGATACATGGCGCTCTACTTCGCGATCATCGTCGCCGCCTATGCGATCATCGCCGCGGGCGGGCTGCGGACCGAGGAGACCGCGTTCCACACGGAACCCGTGCTCGCGACCGCAGTGTCCCGCACCGGCTGGTTGGCCTCATGGGCTGTGGTGACGCTGTTCGGTGCGTCCTGGCTCATGGCCGTGGCCGGGTTCGGCGAGGGTCTCGGTGCGGCGGTGTCGATGGACGACTGGTCCCTGCTGTGGCCGACGGTCCTCGGGCATCTCGCGCAGGCGCCCGCCCTGTGGGCTCTGCTCGGCTTTGCGTACCTGCTCTACGGCTTCGCCCCACGGCTGATGAGCCTGAGCTGGGTCGTCTTCGCCGCCTCGGCGGTGCTCGCGCTCTTCGGCCAGCTGCTCAAACTCGACGACGCCGTGCTCGACCTGTCGCTGTTCACCCATATCGGCCAATACCCGGCGCAGGATCTGTCCGCCGAGGCGGTGCTGTGGTTCGTGGGGATCACTGCGGTTCTCATCGCGGTGGGGATGATCGGGTTCAGGAGAAGGGACCTCGCGACGGCGTGAGGAGGTGCCGTGAGCGTGGGGTGAAGTCACGATCCGAGCGGAGAATCGAAATGGGTTCGTCACCCGGAATGACTCCGCGAAGAACTACGCTGAAAAGTGCTCGGGCCGTCGTCGACGGCTTCTCCCCCGTCGCATGAAGTCCCCCGGCATGTGCCCAGTCGCATGGACTCTGCCGACCGCACCCCGCAGAGGAGGCGTCCCATGATGAGCAGCGCTGTCCCGTACGAGACAGACATTGCGATCCTCGGCTCCGGTGCGTCCGGATCCCACGGTCTCCTGGAGGTCCTCACACGACTGTGCGACAAACAGACGTCACTGCTCGCGCCCGTGCGCATCACTGTCATCGAGCGTGACCGGCAGTTCCACTCGGGTCTGCCCTACGGGCACCGCTCAGGACGTTCATCGCTGCTGATCTCGGACCTCGAGCATTTTCTCCCCGATCGCGAGCGCAGCGATTTCATCGACTGGCTGGAGGATCGGCGAGAGGACATGCTGCGGTGGGCCGCGACCGGCGATGCTCCCGCGTCCCCTCTCGCCGAAGCTGTCGAAATCGACTGGATCCTCCGCCACGAGCAGGACATCCGGCACAGCCGTTGGGAGGGCCTCTACCTTCCCCGGCGTCTCTATGGTCAGCATCTTGCCGAGCTCGTCACCGACGCCGTCGCGAGGGCCCGCGATGTCGCCTCGGTCGACTTCGTCCACGGAGACATCGACGAGATCACGCACCCTGCCGAGGGCGGGGTCCGCCTGCGTGAGCGCAGCGGCGACGGCGGGACCGGATTCGAGCTGCACGCTTACTCCCTGCTCCTGGCCATCGGATCGCCTCCGGTCAAGGAGCTCACCGTGTACGGCGGCGAACGCAGCGCCGTGTCCGACGGTGGGCTGCGCGCGGTGTCCGACGGGGACGACCTGGACTCGGGCATCATCGGCGACCTCCACGAACCGAGCCTCGAGCATGTGATCGAGCGGACCTGGGCGCGGCTCGAGTCCCTGCCGGAGGATCAGCGCGACATCCTCCTCGTCGGCGGCAACGCCGATGCCCTGGAGTTCATCCTCGCCTCCCACCGTCTCCGGCGGGCCACTGCCGCTCGATTGCACATTCTGTGTTCCCGCGGACGACCGCACTACTGGCATCATGATCGTCCGGGAGAGACCGCATCGACGCCGCACCTCGACCGGCTGTTCGCCTCCGCCGAGGAGGGTGTTCCGCTGCGCGCACAGGACCTCAGCCGCACGGTCACAGAGGAGCTCAAGGCCGCGATCCGCAAGGGCAACGTCAATTCGACGATCGCCGTGCTCATCGGCGCAGTCGGCTCTTCTCTCGCCTACATGGACGACTACGAGCGGTACTCGATGGCCACCGAGCATGGTCTGATCATCAACGACGTGCTGCGCCGCGCAGGCGGCGACTCTCTCGACCTCCTCATCGAGGGCATCGATGACGGCACCATCGATTTCGTCACCGGGCGCTTCCGCGATGCGCGGATCGCTGCGGACCGGGTGCACGTCACGGTGGATCTGCCGACGGGCTCGACTCGAGCGGCAGGTTCCTCGGCGAACTCCCCGGGCCGAGACTATGCGGTCGTCGTCAATGGAACAGGGTTCGAACGGGTGTCCGACACCCGATCCGCGCTGCTGAGACAGATGCTCGGTTCCGGTCTCGCCCGTGCCTCCGCGTCACGGACCGGTCTCGTCCTGGACTCGTCGTTCCGGGCCGCCTCGGGGATCTTCGTCCTCGGGCCGCTCATCGCCGGCCACACTCAGGGTCGCGCCGCGTACTGGCACATCGAGAGCGTGATCAGAATCCTCTCTCTGGCCGGCCAGGTCGCCGACAAGCTCGTCGCCGGCCTGCTCGATCGACAGACAGTGGAGACGCGTATGCGGATCCCCACACGGTGACCGGGCAGCAACCAGTCGGCAGTCGAGAAGCGGTCGGGAAGCGCCCAGGCGGCAGTCGGTGCCTCGGCTACGCACCGCCGGCATCAAGGTAGCCGAGACTGCGGGCTCGCGCGACCGCCGCGTCCCTGCTGTTGACTCCGAGCTTGCGGTAGAGGGACGAGAGATTGTTCTTGACCGTGCCCTGAACCAACATGAGGTCGCGGGCGATGTCCGCAACGCTGGCTCCGCGTTCGAGACTTTCGAGCAGCACCATCTCGCGGTGGCCGAGCGTCGGGAAGTCCACGACACCGACCACGGCCGCACCGAGCTCGCCCAACCGCGTGATCAGGGATTCCGGCGCGCCCCCGCTGCTGAGGTCGCCGCCGCTCACCGGTGAGGCGATCCGCGCGATCTTCTGCCACACCAGGCGGTCCGCACTGGCGCGGAGGAGCTCACGTCGTTCGATGATGGGCATCTGCACCACCGGCAGCAGCGAACCCACAAGCACCGAGAGCTCCAGCAGTTCCGCGAAGGAGTTCAGCGCCTCCTCCCTGTCGCCGAGGCGCAGCAGCGCCGCAGCCTTGATGCCCGTGAGCTCGGCTCTGTCCCGAGTGCAGATGTGGTTCTCGTAGTACTGCGCCTCGGCGATCCTCACAGCCGCGCCGTTGCGTCCTGCGGCCAGTTCGCCGCGGGCCTGGAGCACCTGCCCGATGCCGTAGGGTCCGGTGATCGACTCCAGCAGAGTCTCTGCCCGGTGCAGCTGTCCGAGGCTGATGAGCATGCCGATGCGTGAGGCGGCCAGCGACTCGATCCGTCTGTCGGTCGCTGCTGCCCGGTGAGCATGCACTTCGATGGACTCTTCCGACCTCAGCAGGGCAGAGCGCGTGGTCGCGGTCAGCTGAAAGAGCTTTCGCTCGATGATCGGCACGTGGTACCACAGCTCACCCATGTCCGGATAGTCGCGCATCCGACGCACCACGGCGTCGACGTCCGCCAGGTTCAGGGCGTCGAGACTGCGGTAGGCCTGGACGACGAGGGCTGCCGGCCGGAAGGTCTGCTCCTGCACGAACGGCGGGTCGTCGAACAGTGCGAATTCAGCGAGTTCGGCATCGGCACGCTCTTGGTCTCCCGCGAGATACGATGCCAATGCCGACCACGCGATGACGGCCGGCGGCAGGAAGTCGCCGGGCGCCGCCTCCGCCTTCACCTCGTCCTCGATCGAGCGCAGCAGTGCCAACGCACGACCGGGTTCCTCGGCCAGCACGCTGTGGATCGATGCCTGCAGACGGACGACTCGGTGGGAGCGCCGAGCCACTCCCCCGGCGATCCAGGAGGCACCCGATTCGGCTGCGGTGCGATGCTCGCCCGCGCCGCCGAGTCGTGCCATTTCGTTCATCACTGTATGGAATCTCATGGAAGTTCCGATCTCCTCGATGGGTGGGGACTCGTCCTCCGAGTCACCTTGATCCGGCTGGACCGCGTATTTGGTGTGTGATGCCCCTGGGGCGGTGAGGCGAGCCACGCAGATGCGGGCAGAGTCTGGGCTGCCCTCCCCGGGACCGAAGCTGAGCAGAGTCTCTTGGACCATGGTCGCCACCGTCGTGATCTCTTCGAGTTCCGGAACAGCGCGCAGCGCCGATGCCGGCAGACGGGCGAATGTCGCAATGCCGGACCGGGGAAAGAGGTAGAAGAGCGGATATCCGCAGGTGAGGAATATCCGATCGAGCAGCCTCCAGCGGCGTGTCCTGCGCGCCAGGACAAGCGCATTGTCCAGCAGCAGAGAGTCCGGAGTCCCCACCAGCTCCACTTGTGCGGTGAGAGACTCGGCAAGAGCGCTTTCCGCTGTCGCGCTTTCGCCATTCGGCGTGCTCTCGGCAAGCGCTCTGCGGGCCCAGGCCGCGACGAGGACGGGCACGTGCCACGGAGTGCCCGCAGCACCGGAAGTCACAGCCCCGGAGATCTGCAGGCGCAGAAGCACCGTGGGAACATCGGCCCGCAGATGCTCCGGCCACTGCTCGAAGGCCACTTCCAGAGCGACCGCGGCCATATCGTCGTCGAATCCCTCGAGCAGCGACAGCACCCCGAGCGCACGCTGATCCGCGGGTGAGAGCGACAGTGAGAACTCGTCCGAGTGCGCTACGACGAAATCCGCCAGAGCTGCGGAGCTCACGAGTTCACTCAGCGCCCGGCCGCTGGACTCGACGGCATCGACGGCCGCTCTGGCGAACGACACCCAGCCGCCGCTGGCGGACTGCAGCGCCGCAGCCTCGTCCTCCGCGAGATCGAACTGGTCCTGCAGCTGGGCTGCGGTCAGTCGCCGTGCGGCTTGGTCGATCATCGGCGTCGCACCGTCGCTTCGGCGGCGAAGTCGTCGACGGAATCGTCAGCGATCGATCGTTTCAACTCCTCCAGGTCATATCCATCCGCGCGCAGCTGACCTTGGTCGCCGCCCCTGGAGTCGTCGCCTGTGATGTCGTCGCCTGCAGCAGGCAGGGTGATGAAGTCGATATCGTCCTCACCGATCGCCCCCAGCTGCGAGCCGAACTTCACCAGCGTGCTGGCGTCGAATCCCGAATCCACGCTCAGATACGGGCTGAGCTCTCTGACGGCCGCGGACAGTTTCAGGGGGTCGGACAGGTGGCCCGTCGAGACCAGTTGGGAACCGGCGGCACGAATGAATTCCTGGCGGTTGTGGATCCGCTGCAGCGTCCCGTCCGGGAACGCACCGTGTCCGCTGAAGAAGGCGAGAGCGGAGGAGCTGTCGAGCAGGTTCAGCCCCGAGGTGAAGGCGTGCCCCTCGGACTCGAACGCCGCCGTCGACTCGACCTCGATTCCGCCGAGGAGGTCCACCATGGTGTCGAGCATGGTCAGATCGATGAGCACGACATGGTCGATTTCGGTTCCGAGGAGATTCGACACGGCTCGCACTCCCATCGGCAGGCCGAGAGAGACTGCGGCTCCGATCGTGTCGCGACCGCTTCCCGGCACGCTCACCGAGGTGTCATTCGGAATCGAGACGAGCTGGACTCCGCTGCGATCGGCGGGGATGTGGGCGAGCATGACGAGATCGGAATCGATCTCGTCGGCACCCGCAGCTCCCGTCTCGGTCTGCGGGTCCACTGTGCCGAAGAGGAGTATGTCGACGGGTGAGGAGCTTCGGGATGTCGGAGCTTCGGGCTGTGAGGCCAGCTGCTCGACCAGATCGGGATCGTCGATCGTCGTCACGCCTCTGTCCCAGGCCATCGCCAGGTACCCGTTGTAGGCACCGACTCCGGCTCCGAAGACGAGCAGTGCGACGACTGTGATCCCCGCGCACAGGACAGCAGTCCGCTTCCTCATACCGTGACCGCCTCTCCGATGGCGGCCGCGATCTCCGCCGCGACCGTGTTCCTGTCGTCCGTGGTCAGATCTGTGCTCGAGGGCAGCGCCAGACCGGTGCGATACAGCGCTTCGGCGCGTCCGGTGATATAGCGCAGATCGCAGCCGGCGTGGACGGGCTGCAGATGCATCGGCTTGAACACCGGACGTGTTTCGATTCCGCGCTGCAGCAGACTCTCTCCCAGGGTCCACGCATCCGTGCCCGAATCCGGGCCGACGATGAGCACACTCATCCAGCAGTTGCCGTCAGCGGCAGTGAGCAGGTCCAGGCCGGCCACGTGAGCCAGCGCTCGAGCATATCCCTGGTGGTGTTCGCGCTTCTTTGAAACGATCGCGTCGAGCCGGTCGAGCTGTGCGGTGCCCACAGCCGCGAGGAGGTTGGACAGGCGGTAGTTGTACCCCACCTCGGTGTGCTCATAGTGGAGCACCGGCTGCCTCGCCTGTGTGGAGAGGTAGCGTACCCGTTCTGCGGTCTCCAGGTCTGAGCACAGAACCGCTCCGCCGGACGACGTCGTGATGATCTTGTTGCCGTTGAAGGACAGTGCTGCAACGGCCCCGAACGATCCGGCGGGGGCCTCGCAGGTTCCGGCTCCCAACGACTCGGCAGCGTCGGAGACGACGACGGCGCCGTATGTTTCGGCGATGCGCACGATCCGCTGATAGTCGGCCGGAGTGCCGTAGAGGTCGACAGGCAGCACCGCCCGGATCGGTCGCTCCGAGGACAGCGCCTCAGAGCAGGCCACTTCGAGGACAGATGTGTCCATCAGTCCCGCCTCGTCACAGTCGATGAAGACCGGTTCAGCGCCCACATAGTGCACGGCGTTGACCGTCGCGGCGAAAGTGAGGGTCGGAACCGCCACTCGGTCGCCGGCTCCGATTCCCTGCGAGAGCAGCGCAAGGTGCAGCGCCGCAGTTCCGGAGCTCACCGCCACCGCATGCTTCCGGCCAGTGACAGCTGCCAGCCGCGACTCGAACTCGTCGAGCTGGGGCCCGGCCGGGGCCACCCAGCCCGACCGCAGTGCAGCGACGATCGCCTGTTCTTCCAGCACGCCCACGGAGGGCAGGCAGAGGGGAATCCGCATCTCCATCACGCCCGTCCCTGAGCGCTCAGCCCGAGGGCCTGAGTGCCGTGATCGACGTCGATGACGGGCAGCTCCCCGGAGTCCGTGACCGTCGATGCCGATGCGTCGACGCCGGGACCGTCCGCCGGCCCGGCGGTCGCAGTCGCGGTCGCAGTCGCCGACGGTGTTTCCGCAGCGTCGACCGTGATGAGGTAGCAGCTTCGGATGTCCTCGAGCGACGCTGCCGGTTCAGGCACCGAATCAGGATCCAGCGGAGGCACGTCGACGGTCCACGACACTCCGTTCGTCGAGGTGCGGTCAAGCTCTTCCGGAGAGAAGAGCTCTTCATTCAGCTTCTCCCCGACGCGCAGCCCTGTGTAGATGATCGGGCAGGTTCGTCCTGTCACCGCCATCAGCCGCTTCGCGAGATCGACGATGCGCACAGGTTCGCCCATGTCGAGCACCTGAGTCTGCCCGCTGCTGCCCAGAGCCGCGGCACGCAGGACCAGCAGGCATGCTTCGGGGATGGTCATGAAGAAGCGTGTGACATCGGGGTGCGTCACGGTCAGCGGTCCGCCGCGTCGAATCTGGTCGGCGAACGAGATGAGCACCGATCCGCGAGAGCCGAGGACGTTTCCGAACCGCACCGAGACGTAGGGAAGACCGGTTGCCGCGGCGAAGTGTGCAGTGAATCGCTCCGCGACGAACTTCGACCGTCCCAGCTCGCTGCTGGGATTCGCGGCCTTGTCCGTGGAGATGTTGACGAAGCGTCCCACACCGTGTTTCTGCGCTGCTCGCAGCACGTTGAGAGAACCGTGCACATTGGTCTTCCACCCTTCGGCGGGGTAGCTCTCGAGCATCGGCAGATGTTTGAGAGCGGCCGCGTGGACGACGATGTCCGGTTTGAGTTCGGCGAAGGCTCGGTCGAGAGCCTGAAAGTCGCGGATATCGGCGAGGACGAGATCCGGAGAATCCATCAGAGCTCGTCCCTCGAGGCTCATGCACAGCGCGTGCAGCTCGGACTCGTCGCGGTCGAGCATGATCAGCCGACTGGGGTTGTGCCGGGAGATGATCCGGCACAGTTCCGAGCCGATCGATCCGCCCGCACCGGTGACGAGGACGGTGCGTCCTTCGACGAGCCGAGAGATCTGCTCGCTCTCCGGCTCGGCCGCCGGTCTGCCGATGAGGTCGGTGACGTCGAGGTCGCGGATGTCGGAGATGCCGACGTCCGAAGAGAGCATGTCCAGCGGTGAGGGCACGGCACGGACCCAGATCTGCTCCGAGTCGAGACGCTGCACCAGTGATGCGAACACCTGTGCGGGAGCGTCGGAGATGCCGACGATCACACCGGCGGCGTCGGAGGCGGCGACCACCTCGGCGATGGAGGAGGTCGACCCTCGGACGGGAACGCCGTGGATGAGCTGTCGGAGCTTTCGGGGGTCGTCATCGACGATCGCGACGGGCCGGTACGGGCTGAGCGGGTCGGCCATCATCTGCGTGACGAGGGAGGCCCCGAGGTCTCCGGCGCCGACGATGACGACCGGCTCACCGGAGACCGGAATGAGGCGCAGCTGCCTGAGCACCCGGATGAGCTGTCGGCCGAAGACCATGAGCGCCTGCGCGAAGAGGAGCGCCAGCAGCAGCCAGGGGATGTCCTCGCGGTATTCGGCCACGATGCCCGCCAGAGAAGTGCCGGTGAAGAGGATGGCTGCGACCATTCCCTGATTGCGCAGCTCGTGATCGGAACCGAGCTGGTAGCGGTTCCGGTACAGCGAGAGCAGGTAGCCGAGAACCAGCTGACCGATGATCAGCATCGGCAGAAGCAGGAAGAACTCACCTCCCCAGACCCGCCCGAAGAGAGAGACGACGAGGAACCACGACACGATGAGGGCCGCTGCGTCCATGCAGGCGAGCCCGATTGAGCTGGAGTAGAGCCGGCGGCGCTGAGGCTCGCCGGGAGCTGGCAGGGGCGCTGGGAGTTCATTGAGAGTTTTCACGAAGCCCAGAGTTCCCCACCGAAATCTCGGTCACTAGGGGGTTGGCTCCGGACAGCTTCGTGTCATTACTCTGTCACGTTCGGGTCATCACTGGTACCCGATACTCAGCCACTCGGAGCGTTGCCGAAGGGAGCAGATGGTCGGGGCATCACTGCAGTTCAGAGCCGTTCAGACGCCCCTGCAGTCGGGTTGTGACGGTGAACCGCATCGCGTCTGCGGGAGTCCGTACTCCGCACCGCCTCGACGGCGATCCGCTGCTTGCGCCTCATAGTCTGAGAAGGTCGATCGCTGCGGATGTCGACCAGCGCGCAGACTCAAGGATGGGGCACAAAGTGAGAATCGGACTGTTGGCCAGCACAGGTGGGATGTTGGACTCCTTCTTCATCGAGATCGCGGAGTCATGGCGCTCGCACGGCCATGAGGTCAGCTTCGCAGCGGGAACGCCGATGGACGCGGCTCGGGCGACGGTGATCCCCGGGCTCTCCCGCCGTCCCGATCTGCGCATGCTCAGAGCGCTGTCCGGACTGCGTCGGTGGTCGGAGCGTGAGAGTCTCGACGTCATCGTCACCAACTCGGCGACCGCCTCGGCGCTGGTGAGACTGGCCGGCGGAACTGCCCCGGTCGTCTACTTCTGCCACGGTCTCCATTGGAATGAGACTCGCTCGATCGGAGATCGGGTCTGGCCGCTCATCGAACGCGCTCTGCTGCCGCGCACAGACGGCATCATCTCGTTGAACTCCGACGATCAGCGCTGGTTCGCCGCCCGATTCGCCGGCCGTCCGCACCTGCACCTGTCGGCAGGAGTCGGCCTCGATCTGCTCGACTATCCGGTGAGGCCGTTGCCGGAAGGCCCTCTCCGGCTCTGCTGGATCGGGGAGTTCTCCGACCGGAAACGCCCCCACCTTGCCCTCGACATCGCTGCTCACCTGCACAGCACCGGTCTGACCTTCCGCCTGGAGATGCTCGGAGACGGCGAGTTCCGCCCCGAGATCCGCGCAGAGATCGAGAGCCGGGGCCTGTCCGGAATCGTCACCGCGAACGGGACCGGCGATGCCGCGGCCGCTCTCGAGCGCAGCCATGCCTTGGTGCACACCTCGCAATGGGAGGGACTCCCCCGAGTCATGCTGGAGAGCCTGGCGATGGGATGTCCCAGCTATGCCTTCGATGTCAAAGGGGTGCGCGATATTCCGCTGGCACGTCTGACCGCCGATGGCGACACCGAGGCGCTGGCCGCCCGGATCTGCGCTGATTGGACGTCAGGTCGCCTGTTGGAGCCGATGTCCTTCGATCGCGGCGCCCTCGACTACTCGCATGCGGCCGATGGGATTCTTCGGTTCCTGCCGTCCCTCGTCGGGAACGGAGCTGACTCACCGGCGGCGGAGAGGCAACATCATGTCGAATGAGCTGATCTCGGTCATCGTCCCCGTCTACAACGGACAGCGCTACCTCGCGGACTGCCTGCGATCGGTGCTCAGACAGTGCCATGAGGAACTCGAACTCATCGTCGTCGATGACGGCTCCACCGATTCCACACCGGCGATCATCGAGGGTTTCGCCATGGCAGACGACCGCGTGGTGCGCCTTCTCGCCGACCACGGCGGGGCGTCGAGGGCGCGCAACGCCGCTCTCGACATCGCTCGCGGCGAATGGGTCATGTTCGTCGATGCCGATGACGAGATGCTCAGCCCCTGTCTGCTCACCGCCGTCGCCGGTGTCGACTGTTCAGGAGTCGATGTGGTCACGTTCGAGACCACCGGCGATCCGCTCGACCTCGCCGAGGCGCGCGATCGGGCGCTGGTTCCCCGGCATATGTGCGCGAGCGAGAGGGTCCGGAGCAGCCGCCCCCGGCGAGTGCTCGATCCCGACTATCTGGTCCCGCGGATCGCCGACGAATCACTCAACACCGTCTGGAACAAGGCCTACCGCCGTCGGACCCTCATGCGGTCCGGCGCGCGTTTTCCCGTCGGGATCAGCCTCGGTGAGGATCTGCTGTTCAACCTCGCGGTCGCTCGCGGGGCAGTCTCCGCGGTCCATCTGCCTCTGCTCGGGTACTACTACCGCCGGGACAACTCGGCATCGGTGACTCGACAGTTCCACCCCGGCAAACACGAGGAGCTGATGGGCGTCAACGATGCGCTCCAGGAATTCGCCTCCGAATTGGGTTCGGCCAGGCTGCGGGCCGCGGCTGGCTACATCAGGGCCAAGAACGCGGTGTCCTCGACCAGGGACCTCCATCATCTGGAGTGCCCCTTCACCCTGCGGAAGAAGCTGTCGACCGCCAGAGGGTACCGAGATTCGGCTCCGCATGTGAGCGTCGGCGGTTTGGGAACGGTGCAGCAGACCTTCGGGACCGCCTACAACCTCGTCGGCCACCGTTCGCTGTTCGCCCTCACATGGCTGTTGGCTGCGCAGGGACTCCGGAGACGAGCCGCAGTGCGGTCGGCCTGAGCCACGGCACGGACGGCCCCAGCCACGGCAACTGCGCCACGACGCCGCCAGGCTTGTCCCGGTCGGGCCGAGGCTCGCGCTCTCTCCTGGAGTGCTTCAGGCCTTGAGCACGTTGTCCATGAGGCCGATGTACTCGCTCCATCCAAGGAAGCCGGCCATGAGCGCCACGCTGCTCCACCCCTGCTTCCACCCTGTGAGGGAGAGTGCCGGCACTACCAGGACCAGTGGAACGATCGACCAGGAATATGCCGCCACTCTGTCGCTGTAGTAGACGAACCCCAGAGCCAGATAGTACGTGTTGAGCAGGACGAAGGCGTGGAACAGCTGGCCATACCACTCGGGCAGATTGTCGAACGTGCGCAATACGACATAGCCGAATACAACGACACAGAAACCGAGGACCCAGAAGTCCAATCGGTTCGTACCACCTGTGTAGAGATCGGCGTTTGCCGGGTCGGTATAGGTCTCGAGTTCTTCGGACGACGATGCGAACGGCGCCAGCAAGGTCGCGTTCAGCCCCGACAGGTACAGCAGCGAGAACAGCGCCCATACTGCGATGAGGAAGGCAGTCGGTGCTTTCGGCAGGAGGCGGACACCGAGGATGAACAGCGCCGCAGGAATGGCCGACCAGTGGAACAGAGACGCAATAGCCAAGAGCACGAGCATCTTCCACAGCCGCGTACGCCGGCACAGCGCGACGAGCCCGAGAATGATGAACGCCAATGACAGCCCCTGCCGCAGAAGGTAGCTCGAATAGCCGGTGAAGAAGCCGAAGCAGAAGGTGATGTAGTACACCAGCGTGACCTGCCACGCAGATCGCAGCAGCCACAGCAGCGCCGCAGCCATGATGGTCGACCCCAGCAGTGCGACGACGAAGAAATAGACCTTCGGATCGTGAGTGAACAGGCCGATGAGCCAGCTGAGGATGAGGAACGCCGGCTCGCGCCCTTCGGCAGTGTAGGTGTAGAAGATCTCATCAGCGGGGGCGAAGCTGAGGATCTGAAACTCCATCGAGTAGATCGCCTTATCGGAGATCTCGTAGTTGCTCACTGCCGCGACGATCGTGTTGATGAGCACGAGGGACACCAGCGGAAGAACCGCGTTGCTCCAATGCCTCAGCTTCGGGATTCTCCAGCTGAAAACCAACATGAGCACCCAGACCGTCGTCAGGGCGAACCAGATCGCGATCATGATCGGGAGAAGCCCTCGTCGGGAACCAACGGCATGGGCCTGGTCTCAGTACCGACTGCTTCCTCCCCGGATGCCCTCACCGAGGCGGACGATCGTTCTCGATCATCCGAGTATTCCGCCGCTTGCGGCTCATCCGGTACCACGGCGCGAATTCCGTAAGTTCTGTGCCGATCGACTTCCGCACTCGACATCTGCACTCGGTTGAGCACCAACCCGATCGGAGCCTCCAACTCATCGAGTGCTCGCACCGACTCTGCGACAGTCCTCGCTTTGACTTGTCCGGCTGCGGCGACGAGGAGCGTCCGACTGGCCAGTTTGGACAGGACGAGACCGTCAGCCACCGGCAGCAGCGGTGGACCGTCAATGATGACAAGGTCGAATCTCCCTGTAAGTTCGGCCACGAGTTCGGCCATCGCTCGCGTTTCGAGCAGCTCGGTGGGATTGGGCGGAATCTCACCAGCAGCCAATACGTGCAGATCGTCGTCGCCCCATGTCTGCAGCAGCTCATCGAGACCGAGTCCGCTGACCAAGGCGGTCGTCAGCCCTGCCGCGCCCTCAAGCCCCAGACGTGGCGCCACGGACGGTCGACGCAGATCGGCGTCGACGATGACGACGCTCTGTCCGGCGCGGGCACTGGCGACCGCCAGGTCGATCCCGATCGTCGTCTTGCCCTCACCCGGCCGTGAAGACGCGACCAGGAGCACCGTACTGTCTTCGTCGACATGCGCGAAGCGGAGGTTCGTGCGCAGCCGCAGAATGGATTCACCGCGGACTCCTCCGATCGCGGGCTCATCTCTGTTCGAGCGGTAGATGATTTCGCGATCTTCCGGTACAGCGGCCAACAGAGGTGCCGCGGTGACCGCCGTCAGATCAGTCTTCGTTCGTACGACGTTGTCGTAAGTTCCCCGTATCACCGCGATGGCGATTCCCGCCGCCAGGCCGAACAGAGCACCGATGGGAATGAACAGCCAACTCGGCAGTCCGTCAGGCCGCTGAGGCGACACAGCCTCGTTCGCTTCTATGAGATCGATGGCCGATGAATCGGTCTTCCCCGGATTCTCCAGCATGCTGATCCGCTCCGTCAGACTGCGGGAGACCGCTGTCGACAGTCGCGCGGCACTATCAGCATCACCGGCGCTGGCCTGGACTGTGATGAGCACTGTCTCCGGATCGCTGATCGCCTCTACCTGTGAGGCCAACTCCCCCGGAGTCGTATTGAGGTCGAGGTCGGTGATCACCGGCTCGAGGACGGATTCGGTGCCGACCATTCCCACGTAGGTCTGGATCCTCTCCTTGATGAAGTCGGAGGCCATGCGCATTTCGTACGGATCGCCCGAAGTCGGCACGGACACGAACAGTTCGGTCCGCGCAGAGTAGGAAGGCGGCAGAAGGGAATAGACCCCGAACCCGGCGGCTCCGCCGGCGAGCAGCATGACGATGAGCATAATGAGGTGACGGCGGAGAAGGCGAACGAGCTGTGGGATTTTCATCAGACGTCATTTTCGATCGGGCCGGAGAACCGGCAGGAGACGACATCGCAGCGATATTCGATGTCCAGGGTCGTGCTCACGCACTCAGCCTAGTGAGAACAGAACAGTTGTTAACGGGATTCGAGAGTCGCTACGGTTCTCCGCGCCGATTGCACGGAATGCCGCACTCGTCATGCATACTCCCGCAAAGAGTCTGCACGATGGGCTGCTCGACAGCCGGCTGGCACCATACTGGAATTCGGACCCGCCGATTCGGAGGACACCACTGTCTTGCACCGTCGGGAAGCAGGAGGATACCGCAGGTGAATAGCTCTCGTTCGGCTTTCCTTCTCGTCACTGTGGGAAACATCGCCGTCGCAGGTGCGCAGTGGTACATCGTTTGGCTGTTCGCCCAGCAGAGCGGACCCACCGCTGTCGGTCACTATTCGACCCTCATCGCGATGATGACCCCCGTCTTCATCGCCTCCCAGCTGGGATTGCGCAATCTCTTCGTCACACTGCAGCGGACGGTTCGCTGGCGAATATACCTCGGCTGTCGATTGTCGACCGTCGGGCTGTCGGTGCTCATCATCGTCGGGCTGGTCATATTGGGGCCGGATCAGATCGACAGTTCTCTCGCGTGGCCTCTGCTGCTGATCAAGGTCAGCGATTCGATCGGAGACCTGTTCTACGCGCGGTTGCAGAAGACCGAACGTCTCTTCGCCTTCGGCCTCATTCTCATCACCGTGGCTCTTGTCAGCGTTGCTGCTGTGACCATAGTCGTCGTTGCCACCGGTTCGCCGGTCGCCGCCTTGTGGGCAGCCGCAGCGGTTTCGTTCGGAGGAACTGCGGTCACGATGTGGACCGCCTCTGCTCGCCCTCCTGAAACGGCGAGCGAGGTGAAGTGTCGGACCACGGTCAGCAACGAGATCAGGGCACTCGTCTCCGCGGGCATCCCGATGTCGATGATGCAGGCAGTCTATTCTCTGCTGTCCTATGTCCCCTTGGCAGTCGTGGCCTGGTTCGGTTCGCCGGAAGATGTCGGTCGCTATGCCTCGGCTGCCTATCTGGTGGTCTTCGCAAATCTGGTGGGTGCCTCGATCGAGACAGTTGTGTTGCCGCGCTTTCGCGCCGTCTATGAGTCCGACGGCGCACTTTTCCTGCGCACAAGGGTCAAGAGGCTGTGTACGATCGGGCTGCTCGCCCTCGCCCCATTCGTCGTTCTCGCCGTGTTCATCGGTCCTTGGCTGCTGTCCGCGGTCTATGGTGCTGGCTTCGAGCTCAGTCGAGTCTCCGTGCTCTATCTTTCCCTGGCAGCCATCTGCACACTCCCGACCTACCTGGCTTCGGCGAACCTGCTGGTCCTCAACCGATATTGGGCGACCTTCTTCGTCGGTGCCGCAGCAATCATCGCGGTACTGTGTGGCGGGGGTGTCGCCGGGGCGGTCGGGATGCCGGCGGTAGCCGCGGGCAGCCTCGCAGTGCTCATCGGTTCAGCGGTCCGGCTGATCGGAGAGATCCTGTGCTCGAAGCCTCGACCCGACAGGTTTCACACCAAGCCGTCCACAGACGGTGCACCGCTCGGTGCCTGAAATCCGGAAGCTGTTCACTTCGCGAGCACACTGCACCGGGGTGGAGCCGACCAATCGCTCGAATTCAACTCCTGAGGTAGGGAGCCGACGGGCTCAGGCGGAGTTGGTCCTCAATTCGATGATGATTGCGCAGTACTGCGAAACTCCCAGTCGACGATGTCGAACACGCCCGGAAGCATCTGTTCGATCATCGTTTCGCTCAGTCGCGACCAGTCGTCATGGGGGTCCACGACATCGTCGCACTCGGGTCCGTCGACATGCGGCATGCGTGATCGCTGAGCCCGCTCGACCAATTCTGTCCAGCGCCGCCTCGAGGTGACTCCGTACGCAGCCGCGAGGGGGCGGATGATTCTCGCGAACTCACGCAGCGTGAAGGACCGTTTGAGTGCGCTGGGCTCGAGGGTCACGGCTTGGCTTCGGTGCCACCGATCCATGCCGATGACGAGATCGGCATGGATGATGTCGGAGCTCTGCAGCCGCCGTGCCCTGAACTCGCTGAGGTCGAAACCCCATTCCGCAGCCAAAGACTCGACGTCATGTGTCACCGGCGCCCCCTCCACTCCGGCCGTTCCGGCACTATCGACTCGGAATCGGCCGGGGGCCACCTCGTCGAATCCCTGCTGGAGAAGTCCGGCAGCCAGTGGCGAACGGAACAGGTTGCCGGTGCAGATGACGAGGATCCTGAACTCAATGCGGCCCCGGTCAAGCGATCTCCGGGTCGGATCGCTACTCAACGCAGTCGAGTTCCTCACGGCACTCAGCTCCGATGCTCAGGCCCGAACCGACGCTTCGCTCGTTTGCCGAGTCTTCTCGCAAGCGTCGCTGAGCGCTTGTCGGCCGTTGCGTCTTGCTGCCGTCCTGACCCCGGTTCGGTTACGGGCCACCTCCGGGGAATATGAGCCGTGGATTCCGAGCCGAGCTGATCCGACATCCAGCTGCCTGAAGCTGTTCGCTCCGCAAGAATCGTATGCTCGTGCCCCGACCGGCCGCCGGACGGCACCAACTGCGGCTCTGCCGTTCGTTCCTGCGGAGCTGAAGTATAGGACACTGTGTATCCGTTGAGGTCGGCATGGCCGAGGGGAACCTTGTTGACGACGAGGCTGAGAGGCGTGTCGACCACGGAAAGATCCTGCAGAGCTTCGTCGAGTTCATTGCGGGAAGCTTGGTTCACTGCGACGACGTGGACGATCCGTCCGGCGGACTTCGCGAGAAGCAGACCGTCCGTGACCGGCAGCACCGGTGGGCAATCGAGGAGAACAGTGTCGAAGTCGTTGCCCAAGACTGCCATGAGTTTGGCCATCGCCCTTGATTCGATGAGTTCGACAGGATTGGCGACGCTGTCTCCGGCGGTGAGGACATAGAGTTCGTCCTGACCCCAGGGTTGCAGCAGATCGTGGACGTCGGCGGCCCCGACCAACGCCGTCGTCAGCCCGGCTGAGTTCTCCAATCCGAGTCGATCGGCAACGGCCGGCTGACGCAGATCGACGTCGACGAGAGCAACGCGCTGCCCGGACTGAGCCAGAGATACGGCAAGTTCGATGCAGGTAGAGGTCTTTCCTTCTGATGGGATCGACGAAGTGACAGCCAGGATGTTGCTCGAGTCCTCGACCCGCACGAAACGCAGGTTCGTCCTCAGCCGTCGTATCGCCTCGTCGTATGGTGTGTCCTGGCGAAGCGCCGGCACTCCAGTCCGGGACGAGGAGTCGCTGTGCATCGGCAGTGATCCGAGGATCGGCGCGTTCGTGATCTCTCGGATACCGGAGATTTCGCGGATCTTCGAGTCCACAGCCGACCGGAACAATGCGCCGGCGATGCCGAGGGAGGCTCCGAGCAGCATGCCGATGGTCACGTACAGCCACCAGGCAGGTCCGTCTGGGGACACCGGTACGATCGCGTCATTGGCAACCGCCAGCCTGATGCCCGACTGGGCTTTGCCATGCCTGGATTCGAGGTCGGTGATAGTCTTCGTGAGATTGTTCGCCACGGACTCGGACAGCAGCGCTGCTTGGCCTGGCGAGGCGGCGGTGGCGTCGACAGTCAGCAGCACGGTCCCGTGGTCCGATGAAGCCGAGACTTTGTCGGCCAGTTCCTCAGGAGTGAAGTCGAGGCTGAGCTCACGGATGACCGGTTCGAGCACTTTGCGTGAGTTCGCAAGGTCGACATACGTGCGCAGCCGTTCTTGGACGAAGGCGGAGGCGATCTGCTTCTGGTCCGGATTCGCAGCTTCGACCGTCGAGACGAACAGTTCGGTCTGGGACGTGTATTCACGCGACTGCAAGAGGAACGCGGCTCCAGCGCACAGTCCGCCCACTGTAATCATCACCAACAGCAGAACGGCGTTCTTGCGCAGGATCCGCACATAGTCGACGATACTCATTTCGGTTCCAATCGGGTCGAAAGACGGACAGCGGCGTTGGTGATCGTTTTCAACTCTACTTTCGCGTGCTCGAGGACGGCCGGTGTCACGGTCGAGCTTGCGGCGCCCCGCAAGGAACCTGCGGCGGACAGCAGCGTGCCCGACCGTCGGAGTTCAGCCAGGACCTCCGTAGACGTGCTCCTGCACTTCCCAATGCCCGATCGTCGAGACAGCCTTGTCGATCTGCGAACCCATTCGTTCAAAAGTCCTCAGCGACCGGAACAGCGGATCGATGACATCATCATCGCTGCCGTCGCCTCTCGGAGCGGTGCGATAACGCGGAGCCAGCGCGGCCAAAGACTGCCACCTCCCGGCCGGGGCTGCCAGCCGCTCGGGACGAATTGTCGGGAGAATGCGGGCGAATTCCCGCAATGTGAACGTGAACCGCAGAGCCTGTGGGACACGATTGACGACTTCTCTGCGGATCACCCGATCCATGACCAGGATGAGATCTGTTTCGAGGGCAGCGGCTTCGTCGAATTCACTGGCGACGAAACCATGCAGTCTGATGTTGCGTCGTGCCGCCAATTCCAACACCTCGACGACCGCAGGGCGTCCCATGACAGCTTTCGTGCCGGCACTGGAGACGGCGAACTCTCCCGGGGCCCTGTCATCGAGTTCTCGCTGCAGAATGCGTGCGGCCAGTGGAGAACGGCAGGTATCAGTGGATCCGACCACGAGGATCCGAAAGCCTGCGGGGATCACCGCCCAGCCTCCGTTCGACTCCGTACGGGTCATGAGGCCGTCTCCACGGCTGGGCCGGTCTCCAATGACCGGAAAGATTGAGATGTCCGAGTCCGTCGCAGCATTCCGTTGAGCCTGTGCGTGGGCGGTGTGACCTGAGACGATCCGATGTGATGTCCGGTTTCCGGCCAAAGAGCGCAGACCGCGAACGCCTGTTCGGGATGCGTACGCTGCCCGAACCTTGACAGGTCGGAAGGATCGTCACAGCCTTCGAATCCGACTTCTGTGAGAATCGCCAGATCGTCGCTTCCCGGCGGCAGGATCCAGACCGCGAATGTCGCTTCGGTTGCCCGGGCACGGTTCGTCGCGAGACGGACGACCTCGCGTCGGACGACCACATCGTTGTCAGCGTCCGGATGCGCATCGAATCGAATCACCACCGCGTCACCGTCGGCAGTCGAAATATCACAGCGCCCGACCCCGTTGCCGGATGTGCTTCGCACCGACCACGTTCGAACATCCTCGGTGCGCCCTTCTTCGTCGAACACCAGAAGGTCGGACTTCAGCGTTCCGCCGAAGTTGTCAGCGGTCGCCTCGCCGTCCTGACTGATGCCGTCGGCGCGCAGCACGATTCTGATGGTTCGGAGGATGATCCGCAGGTCGACAGCGAGACTCGCCGTATCGACGTATTGGACATCGAGATCGAACCGGTCATCCCAGCGCACTTGATTGCGTCCGCTGACTTGAGCCAGCCCGCTCAGTCCCCCGCGGATCAGGTGCCTCCGACGCTGATGAGGAGAATAGTGAGGAAGATAGCGTGTCGGCAGGGGCCGCGGACCGATGAAGCTCATCTCGCCCCGCAGGATGTTCCATAGGCTCGGAAGTTCGTCCAGACTGCTTGAACGCAGCATTCGGCCGAACCGAGTCAGCCTCTGGGCGTCTGAGACCAGTCCCTGCGCGGGGTCGGCATTGAGCATGGTGCGAAACTTCCAGAGCCGGAAGACCTTCTCTCCCTTCGTCACTCTCTGCTGAGTGAAGAAGATAGGCGACCCCAGAAAGACGAACACAAGGACGGCGACGACGATGAAGACCGGTGAGAGAACAATAAGGGCGACGAGGGCACCGATGACATCGAGCATCCTCTTGGCGGAGTGATATCTCGTCATCGTTCGTCGGCCTCCGCTGATAGGTCGTTCTGTCTGACGGTGCTGATCCAGTGAACATGGGCTTCGGTGCACCCGTCCGTTTCGGTTGGCGGCATAGCTGCTCGCTCCTTCGCTCTTCATCTGTCTCTCATGCTAGGCATCTGCGCCAGCCACGAACGTCGGCATGCGGCGAACCTGCGGGTTGCCGCCTATCTGTTGTGGTCGTCGTCGGACTCATGCCGCAGGAAGCTCTGAACCCCTGGTCAGGCGGGCGATGAGTTCGGTGCGTGAGCTGACATCGAGCTTGCGGTACACAGAGGTCAGTCGCAGCTCCACGGTGCGCAGGGAGACGAAGATCTGGCCTGCGATCTCCCGATTCTTCAGCCCTTCGCGCACCAGTCCGACCACTTCTCGCTCATCCGGGGTCAGTACGTCCAGGAGGCTGCTGCGCGCAGGTTGTTCGGGTGCATCCACCGGCGCGAGTCGCGCCGCTGCGGCGAGGTGGTCGGAGCCGACCTCTCGGAAGATTCCCGCTGCCAGGCGCGATCGTTCTGCGGCGGCCGCGTCCGCCCCCGATTCAGCCAACCTTCGGGCCATGACCAACAGCGTCACTCCCTTCTCGAACTGGGAGTCCTCAGGACGCCAAGACCCGAGCAGGCGTCCCATGGCTTCCAGCCTGCCTTCGGCCGGAAGCAGCAGGAAGCGAGACCGCTCCAACGCCAGTTCAGCCCACCGTGACGGGGCCCGCTCGACCTTTCCGTGAAAGACCTGAACCAGCATTCCCGCGTGCTCCCGACGGCCTGTTGCCAGCAGCGCTTCGATGAGGTCCGGCTCATACCGGATGATATTGGGGTTGAGTTCATTCGATGCGAGCTCCTCACAGCGGTGGAGGTGCCGAACCGCTTCCGCAGGGAGTCCGACCCGAAGGAGATAGTTGCCCTGGAGCGCGTTGAGCTCGGCTAGCAGACTGCGGTTCTGTGAAGCCATCGCGTGAGCGGTGAGCTCGGACTCAACGACCTCCGCATCGCTGGCACGTCCTTGCGCGAGAAGACTCCAACACCGGAGAATCAGAAGTCGGTCACGACGGATCATCTGCTCGCTGTCGCCGGCGGATGCGCACTTGTCGATGAGCGCGATCGCAAGTCCGATATCACCGCGTCGGATTGCAATCTCGGCACGGACGCACAGCGACTGGATGTCCCAAGCCTCACCGCGGCCCCCACCATCATCAAGGCAGTCCAAGGTGGCCAGTGCAGAATCATATTCTTCGGTCATCATGAGTCCGCGGGACAGCAGCAGCAGGCTGATGGGATCGACCTCCCCTGTGGCGTCGAGCCTCTGGAACGCCGCGATCGCACTTTCGCCGAGTCCACGCCCGCAATCGAGCAGAATCCCGAGGAATCGGGAGAGCTCACGTGACCGCCGATCGAAATGGGCGCCAAGGCTGCACGCGGTTTCCAGCAGTTCCTGCGCCTCGGCCGTTTCCCGTCTCAGCGCATGGCACAGACCTAAGACCAGCTGCAGTTGGGCGACCTCCATGGGCGCCTCTGCGATTTCGCTGCTGCTCCACTGATTGCGCAGCCGAAGCGGAACTGACTGATGCGTGAGGAACTCGGCCCAGATCCGCAGTGCCCGCGCTCGGAGCGTCTCCTTGACCGAGCCGCTGCGGGAGGCGTGGTCGAGGTAGCGAAGGGCGAAGGTGATCTGTCCACGGTCCAGCAGGGCCTCGGCCAGGTCATTCAAAAGGGTCGAGGTGCCTTCTGCGTCCGGCCCCAAGGCGAGCGCTCGCTCCGCGAATTCGATGCCCGCCCACACCATTCCCTCCTGGACCAGATGACAAGCGTCGTCGAACAGGGTCAGCGGCGTATCGTCGGTGGCTTCGAAGAAGGACCGGTGCCAGTGATGCAATTCCGGATAGAGTCCCTCGCAGCGTTGCGCCAACAGCGTGTGCCCGCTCAGCCGCGCATCGGCGGTCGACTGTCCGTATCTGATGGCTCGAATCAGCTCCTCCGAGCAGCGACTGAATGTCCCATCTCTCTCGACGACTCCGCGGGACTCCAGCTCCGAGAACCATTCCCAGCTGTCTTGTGAAGCTCCGAGAACGACGGGCCGTGGAGACAGCGGAGCCAGTGACATCAGGTCCAAGAGCTCTTCCGCGCCTTCGCTGAGACCGTTCACCGCGGTCTTGACCATGTCCTCGGCATTCGACTCGACGCGCAGCGGCAGATCGAGAGCCTGGTCCCCCTCCAACTGGTTCCGCGGCAGACGCTCGATGATTCCGCACAGTGCGGCGGGGCGTCCTGAAGCGGTGCGCACCGCCGTCGCGGCGACTCCTGCGGCAGTCCGGCCCCCTGTCAGCCTGTCTGCCAGGTCAGCCATCCGACGTTCGCTCACTCGCTTGAGTACTATGCTCGGCATACCGGCAAGCAGACTGCTCGGATTGAGCTCTCCGGTCGAGACAGCGAATCTCAGCCGACTTCCCGCAATACGGCGCAGCAGATGTCCCAGAACCAGTTGCGACGGCCGATCCATGACGTCGGCATCGGGCACGATCGCCAGGGTCGGGTGTTCAAGGACCAGGCCGGCGATCAGCGAAGTGACTTCGTCGGCGATGGTCAGTGCTGCTGCCATGTTCTCCCCGGAGTCCTGCCTCAGTCGGCTGTCGAGGAGGACAGACCCGAAGCTCGTCGGCTCCAATGCTCTCAGTGCGGAGAAGATGATCTCCAACCCGGAATAGGGTCTCGCGTCCTCGGCCTGCCCGATCGGAACCCTGATGACGGGCCCTTCGGCCTCGGCCTCCAACGCGGCGAGCATCTCTTCGCCGCCCATCCCCGGAGGGCCGATGACTGCGACCGCACTGTGTCGCTCCAAGAGGGTGCGCATCTGCTCGAGCTCGGCAAGACGGATCTGCATAGTCATCGTGAGCTCCGCTTCGTACATGGGTCTTCGTCGACGTGCGACCGCGCACGCAGAGTCATTGTGGTGTTCATGACCTCATGATCGTGCGGTGGGCGGGGCTGCGGACAGGTGGTCATGCCCGGACATGTTCGAGTCAGTACTCAGTCACGATCGAGGCAGCACTGGCGCAGGTACTCAGTCACGCTCGGCTGCCGGCATGAACTGCGGTGCGGCTGCTCCGGAAGGCCTCTGAACGAGCGTCTTCAGCTCGCAGCAGTTGTCGCTGAACCGGCCGAGAACGTCGACGGGCCATGCGACCAGCCATTGCACTGCAGGTAGTCCTCGACGTCGCAGCGACGCCGGATGAGTGTGAGCAGTCCGTCTTCGTGACGGAGGTAGACGGCAGGAGGGTATTCGATGAACGCGGACCCGTAGGACATGGTGTATGCCCCGACCTTTCGGAACACGATGCGATCACCTTCACTCAGGGTCGGGTAGTCAGTGAGCACCATCAGCCGATCATCCTCCATGCATGTGAATCCTGCCAGCACCTGCTCCGGATGAGTCTGGTCCGCCGACTCGGCGCTGATGTCGAACGGAGTGGTCTTGCGGAAGAGCGGATCGAGATCGACTCTGCTCGTATCGGTGATGACGAAGCGCTGCCGACCGATGTCCTTGACGTCGAGCACCTGTGCGTGGAGTTCCACCGGAGCGGCGATCACCGACCCTCCCGGCTCGATGACCAGCCGAGTCCGCTGTGGGTCGACGACATCGCTGAGAGTCGAACGGATGCCGGATATGTACTGGTCGAACAGTTCGGTGTCTTTCAGACTGCCGAAGAACCCTCCGCCGATGTCGAGCCAGTCCAGCTCGAGTCCGAGAGTCGAGATGATCTCAGAAGCCACTCCGGCGGATGCCTGAAATACCTGTGGGCTGCTCGTCCGGGAATTGCGGTGCATATGCAGACCGACGACTTTCACCCCCGCCGCGGTCAGCTCGGCGATGTTCGCACTGAGATCGCCGTTGTCGAAATCGAAGCCGAAACGACTCGCCGCATCGCCCACGGTGCTCTCTCCAGGGCACAGCCCTTCGAGATCCCAATTGACACGCAGCCCCACCCGCACGTTCAGGTCAGGCCTCTCCCGGGCCAGTTCCGCCGCCCACCTGACCTCTCTGCTGGAATCCAGGTTCGTCAGTGAGCCCTCTCGCAGCGCGCTCCGCAAGAGCGCACGGCTCTTGACCGGGCCGTTGTACACGATCCGTTCCGGTGGAAACCCGAGGACACGCGCCAATCCGTATTCGGAATCGGAGACGACTTCCGCCCAGATTCCTCTCTGCTTCATGTAGCTCAGCAGCCACGGGAGCGAATTGGTCTTCACGGAGTAGGACATGACGGAGTTCGGCCAATTCCGGTCCAACGCCTTCTGGAATCGGGTCACCAGAATTTCGAGAGCCTCCTCGTCGATGACGAATGCCGGGGTCGGTGGGCCTTCTGTGATGGGTTGTGGTTCTGACGAACTCATGTCTGCCTTTCTTCACTGCACGCACGAAGTCCACCGTCTCCTGGCTCTCCCTGGAGCCTGTCGCCTATGCGACTTCGACAGCGTCCCTCGTCATATCTGAACTCTGCTGACCATGGGCGGTCACACGAGTCTCCTGGTATTTGGCGGCGACGACCCCGTACTCGTAGTGTCGCCAACTTGCATCGATTGCGATTCCGAAGATCTGGCTCAGGTAGTAGAGCGGAACATCGGCCCCGGCAAGATGAACGAATGGATAGCCGCCTCCGAAGCGGGGGTTGATGTCGATCACCGAAGCCGCGCCCGCATCGTCCAAGAAGATGTCGAGGTCGATGAGCCCAGACAGTTCCGCAGCGTGAGCGATCTTCGCCGCAGCGTCTGCGAAGGGCGCGGGATCGACAGTCACGGCTTTGTCAGTCTCCCCGGCGCGCATCCGAAGCTTGCGTCGTGCGAAGACCCCCGACAGGGATCCTTCGTCCACGAGGCTCGAGACGATGTCCACCCCGTACTCACTTCCCGGTGCGCATGGCTGAACGATGACCTCATCGAGGGTGTCAGTGCTGCCTTCCCGGCGCCTGACGCTCTTCGCGGAACTGATGATGGCGTCCTGCAGCCGATTCGCTGTGACCACGGCCAGTCCGGAGGAACGAGAGCCGAATCGATGTTTGACCACGAACTCGCCGGATGAGCCGACCGTGTCCAGAAGCCGGTCCTGTTCGCTTCCCGTGACTGTCATCGGGGTCCTTACGCCGATGTCTTCGAGCATGCGCGACATGTGGAGCTTGTCTGCGCAGCCCTTCTGCCATGCGGGTGAGACTCCGGGGACGAAGATTCCCCTCTCACGCAGACCCGCTGCGATATTCGTGTCGACGTGAAGCTGCATCAGTTCATAGTCGTTCGCGGACAGGAAGAGCTTCGGCTCGAAGTCATCGACGAGCCGCAGCAGCTCCTCGGTGTAGGTCGGATCCGTATAGGGCGGCAGCAACCGCATCTCATCTCCATAGGATGCGGCCGCGCTGGTGGGATCGTTCTCTGCAATGATGATGCGACTGTTGAGGCCGACCTTCTCCAGCGCAGTGCGGAACCAGTCGATGAGATAGAGCCTCCGCCCCGCGGAACCGATGACGATCGGCGCACTTTCAGCTCTCAATGATCTCTCCCGACGCTCGCAATTCCGGCTCGATGACTCATCGGGGACTCGTCCGCAGATCGAATTCGCTGTGCATGCCAGGGGGTTCTCTGCCGAAGCGATCAGACCGTTGCGTCTGGATTCGGAATTCGAAGTGGGAGTTCCCGATGTCTTTTCACAATAGCTTTGCAGTCACCGTCGACCGGCCGGTTACCGGGATCTTTGCGGTTTACCGAAAGCAATGTGCGAAGGCATCTCTGCCTTCTTCGGCCGCTGTTCTCCAGTGGCCGCTGGTCGAAATGCAGGGTGCCCAGCTCGCGCTCTGACAGTGAGTCGGGCCGCGGCTCACGGGCTCTCGGTCTTCTGCTTTGCTCTACCGGTGATGTCGATATTCAACCGCGCGAATGCCTCGGCGACTTGGTGCCGGCGAGTGATCCCCAATTTTCGGTAGAGGCGATAGGCGTGCCCTTCTACCGTGCGAACGGCGGCTCCGAGCTGCTCGGCGATCTCGGCGTTCGACCGCCCCTTGACCAGGAGCCCGCAGATCTCCCGTTCCCGTTCCGTCAGTTCGATCGGCAGCTCGGAGGAGACAACCGTCGCCGGCACGCTGCCGCGATGTTTGAGACGTTCCTTCGCCAACTGCACGCATCGTGCGGAAACGTCAGGTGCCGACGCGCGTTTCTCCTCGGCGATCTTCAGCAGACTCGTTGCGTCCCTCTCCCGCAGCGCAGTACCCACAGCCCCGAGGAATCGGAAATCCTGTCCCTCGCCCAACACTGCAAGTCGACACATCGCTTCGGCATCGGCCTCCCCGAAGTGACGGAAGAGCAGGTAGCGAATATGAGCCGCTAGGCCGAATACCTCTTGCCTCTCAGCGTCCTCGAGCATCTGGTTGAGCTCTTTTTCGGCTTCCGAATCGGAATTGCGCAGACGACGGGAAATGAGCGCATACACGGATGCTCGTCTGAATTCCATCTGGAAACTCGAACGGACGAGGCGCAGAAAGCGGACATCGAACTCTTCTGCCATCTGCGATTCCCCGTTGAGCGTGGCCACGTACTGGGCAAGTCCCAGCGCAGTCGCGAGGGCAGTCGACTGATTCCAGTAGTCCAGTGCTTCGACACCTGCACGGGCGAACCGCAGCGACGCTTCGATCTCCCCCTCACGCAACAGGATCTCTGCTTCCATGATGTCACCGGCTCCACTCCGCGCCGCAAGCTGGGCGATGTCGTTCGTTCGCGGCACCTGCAGTGACCGCCGAGCCGCAGCGAGATCTCCGTGCTCAAGCTGGGTGCGGGCGTCGAGCATTCTCAGGATCATGTCGCCCATTCCCAATGAACGGAGTTCGCGCTTCACGAGCGTGATCATCTCAGCGGCTTTTCCGGGCCGACCTCTCTCCAGTTCGAATGAGCTGGAGACCAATCCTGCTGCCATTCGGTACATATCGGGAAGAGAGCTGTCGAGAGCATGGCTGCGCAGCAGATCTCCGTCGGGACGCACATCGAATGATCCCATGTCACGGAGACTGCCGGAGCCGACGACGGATCGAATCGTGTGGAACATGCCCTTTGCCGCTTCGGCGCTGAGGCCGTCGGCTGAGAACCATCTCGCCGCCTGGCTGTGCTCCGCGGAGTGCGCGGAGCATGTGCCCTCGGCGCAGCACTTCTCTTCGAGGGCGGCGATTCTGTCGAAGGCGGCGATGAAGTCCGTTGCCTCGAGAGCCACTGAACGATGCGTGGTCTGCCGGTTGCCCCAGACCACGGCGGCTGTGAGCACCAATCCGGGACAGCACGCCTTGTGCAGGCAGTGTGCGAGCAGGTCGAGCCCGAGTTCGACCTGCCCGACGTTGCAGTAGAGGTAGGCAAGTTCGAAGAGCTCCGCCGCGCTCAGGTCGTCGGTGGGAATATCGCCCAAGATCCGCAGGGCACGATGCCATTCAGCTGCTTCGATGGCAGTCATGGCCGCATCGATGATCTGTCGTTCCTCGAGATCGATCCCGGAGCCCAAAGCCCATTCGGTCCTGAGCATCTGCGATCGTGCGTTCGGACTGTCCGGATAGTCGGCGACGATGCCGTACCACTTCCGACTGCGACCGATGGGGATGCTCGCACGAACCGTCTCGGATGCGTGGTGCTCACGCGCGACGTAGACACGACCGGTGTCGCTGATGATTCGCAGGTCGCCGAGATCGACGAGCCTGTCTGCTGCCGCGCCGAGCCCGAGCGAGAGCATAAGTTCGATTTCGATCTCGCCGGCCATGACCACGAGTTCGAGTGCGGTCCGCTCGTCCTCCGAATGTTCCTCCAGATCGATCCGGGCGAAGTCGCGCGCCCGAGCATCGAAGTCGGTGTCGAGGCCGTCGAGTATGACGACACCGTTGCGGAGCAGCAGTCGATTCTTCCGCTTGCAGTATCCGATGAGCTCGAACAGTTTTCCGGGATTGCGCCCGGAGTGGAAATCGATGATGTCCAGAACGGCTTGGGAAGCTATCCCGCCGAAGCTGTATTCGATCGCGTTGCGCAGATCTTTCGCGGCCAATGGGCCGAGAGTGATCTGGGCCATGGCCTGTTCGTCGACGAGTTCGGCGAACGGCCACGAGGTCCTGATTGCAGAGTGGCGCGTCATCGCCACGATGCGAATCGTGCCGTCGGAGGCGAGCTGTGTGAGAAGACGCAGGCTCCGAGCATCGAGATAGTGGGCGTTGTCGACGTACACCGTCGGAGTCTGCACGCCTTCGGTCAGCGCTTCGATCACTCGCCTGGGCACACCGACAGGGTCGTCGAGGTCGACGATCATCGCGAAGACGCCGAACGGTGTCGCGCTCAGCACTCGATCGGCACGCAGCCACGTCTCCTGCCCGCCTCGCCGCCGATGGATCTCCCTGGCCAAACGGGATTTGCCCATTCCGGCATCGCCGTTGATGAGAATGCCGACCACAGCCGCGTCGGTCAACGACTGCTCGATGGCTCGCAGCTCTCCTTCCCGGCCCAGAAGCGGCGGGCGGTGCAGCTTCACTCGTGCGGTCATGCCAGCCTCCATGCGATCTGCTTGAGTTCCTGGCGATCGCTGACGTGCAGCCGTCGATAGATCCGACCGAGGTGCCATTCCACGGTTCGGACCGACAGATGGAGCTGAGCACCGAGTTCTGCATTGCTGGAGCCTCCGGCTACGCCGAGCACCAGTTTCTTCTCAATATCCGTGAGCATCGCAGAGAGATCGGCGCCGCCGGCATCAAAGGTGATCGTGCGCAGACTGGAGTCCAAGAGTGCGCGGGCACGTTTGACGCCGGCCGCATCCCCTTTCTGGACTGCTCTGTCGCGTGCGGTGCGCGCGAGATCGGCGGAGATCACTACCGCGCCGAAGCTCAGTGCCGCTTCTGCAGCGTCGGTCAGTGCTGTGTCCTCCGCGTCGCCATAGGCTCGTGCGACGACTGCCGCCAAGCGACCCAGATCTCCGTCGACGCTGCCGGCGGCTCGGGTGAGATCCACCTGTGCCGACTGGCTGCCGTGCCGACTCGCCTCCAGCCAGGCATAGACGGTGAGTGTGTGCGCACCGAGCTCATCGGCTTCTGCGCCGAGCGCGTAGAGCTCCTCGGCCGTCTTCTGCGGATTCGTCAGAGCAGACGACTGGAGTTCGAGAAGGTCCGTTGTGAAATCCTGCAGCCAGTTGAATTCGGAATTCGGCACACCGTGCATCGGTCCGGGGACTCTGCCGGCCGATCGGGGGCCTAGCCTCCGACTTTCGCCTCGACTCGAGGTTCGTCTTCCCGGCATTGTCTTCGGTGCACGCGAAGTCGACGCCTCACGCATCTGCAGGTATCCCTCGGCCAGATGCAGCGCGGCGAGCCTGAGTGACTGATCCTGACCTGCCTCGGCCCGCCCCTGCGGTGTTCTGTCCAGGCTCTGGTGAGCGCGCGTGATGTGCCCGGTCCAGAGATCGACGAGAGCCGCAGCTGTGGAGAGGTCCATCCGCGGTGACGCGTACTTCAAGGCCGCTCTGGCTCTGTCCCAGGAGCCGGCGAGGTAGTGCCCGGCGAAGATCTGAGGAGTCGAATCCTCGACTTCGAAGCTTGTCGTGTCAGGAAGATTGAGCATTGCTTCGGCTTGGATCAGATAGGTGAGCCCACGCTCTATCTGCCCTCGTATGACCGACACACTCCCGAGAATCGCGCAGGCACGCTGCCGGTGGCGAGGCAGGCAGCTGAAATCGCGGAAGACGCGCTCAGAGATGATCCGTGCCGCGTCGAACCGACCTCCCCGCATTTCGAACTGAGCTCTGGTGACGTCCAGCCGCCCGATGTGCACGGCGTCGACAAGGCGATCTCGGACCCACTCGGTCCGCAGACTCTGGGGTTCGCGGGGATCGGTGACTCGCAGCTCGAGGCAAGCGAGGCGTGAGAGATACTCGTCAGAGCTGTCTCCGTCATTCGAGGAGGAGATGAGTCGGTCGAGGATGACCTCGGCTTCGACGTTGTCGCCTCGCCCGTACTCCGCGCGCGCCAGTTCGAGCTGGAGCTCCGGAATATCCGAATGCGATCCTCTCAGCAATCCCACTGCGCCGGAGAAGTCCCCTCGCCCGTTGGCCCATGATGCAGCACGGAAGGTCGTCTGCGGATCGACGTGGATTCCCCATTCCAGCATCCAGCTGACTTTCCCGAACAGGGCTGCGCCCTGGAGCGTCAGAGTGTCCAACACCGGGAGGACCTCCCGGAGCAGCTCCAGTGAACGTGAAGAGGGGACGCTGTCTTGCACGACCAGGGCCAAGGCAGGTTCGACCAGCGACACTTCGGAGCACCTGTCTCTGCCGATGGCCACAATTCCTCTCTCGACGAGGTTGTCAAGCAGATCGACCTCGCACATAGCGTGCAGAGCATCGTACGGAAGCGCCCCGATCATGGCGATGAGTTCGAGGATTCGGCGCTGAGCCGGAAGGATGTTCCACAGGACTCGGTCTTCAGCACTTCGGCGTGCCAGCGGAGTCGACTCACGGTCGGCGAAGAGCCTGCTGAGCAGGCGAGGGTTGCCTCGCGATCTCATGCTGAGGTCGGCGATTGCGTGTTCGTCGACCTCATGGCCGGCTTCCCGGGCAAAGGCTGCGACAGCTGAGTCGTCGAGACTCTCCAGATCGACGCGAACGACCTTGCCGGAACCCCACAGGTCTGCCAGGAGGTCTACCGGTCGGCGGACTGTTTCGGCGGCCGCCAGGACCCTGATGCGTCCTTCCGCCGCCAGCTGCGAAATGATCGACAGGGACTGTTCATCCACCCGATCAGCGTTGTCGACGACGATGACCGGTGTGTGCGCGCCTGCGGAACGCGCGAAGACCCGCGTCACGATGGAGAATGCGGCTCCCAGTGAAATCTCGTCGGCCGCCTCACCTTCGGTGGTGAGGAGGATTTCGAAGATTCCGAGGCTCCTATTGGCGATCAGATTCGAGCCGCGGAATCGGAATACGGGGACTTCGGGCTCGAAGTTCGTCGCTACCGCGTTGAGGACGGTGGTCTTTCCCATTCCCGTCGCTCCGATGATCAGCACTCCATCGGTGCTCGGATCAGCGAGGATGGCGACGATATCAGCAATCTCGGCCTGCCGCGCGACAGCCGAACCGACAACTGAAGAATGCGATGCCACAGACGAGGTCATGCCGTCTCACCTGAGCGCACGATTTCATTCGCCGCGGACGAGGTGCCCGAGGCATCACTGCTACACGATCCGTCTTTCGCAGTAAAGCACCGTCTGATCACGAAACGATCGAGCGCTGAGGTCTCCACCACAGCCTCGCTGCGGACGCCGATTCTGGAAAAACGCGAAATGCCTCGCGCCGGGGCAGCGATCGTGCAGATGCTTCGCCGGGACGCGTCATCATGTGCAGGGGTCGCCTGCTCCTGGGGAGTCATTCCGACATCGGATTCGAGGGGATCCGTGCAGGTCATCTCACCAGCAGCACGGTTGATTGGGGATAGGGCAATCATCCCGTCCACTTCTCTCTAAGACTGCATTTCGAGCGACCTAGGGGGAATTCGCTTTTCCATGCTTCACCTGTAGTTGCGAAAATTGACCACGAGCCGACTCGAGAGCCGCCGTGTTTCTCTGATACTAAATCCGCAGCAGGAGTTTGCACCCTCCCAAGTACGCAATGTTAAGACTCTGTAACATAATAAATGACCTGGTATAACAAAACTGCAATACTTCACGTGTATTACCGATTCGGCGAACAAACACTGCCATTGCTCAGCCGCAGCGGCCATAGATTGCCACTCACATCCGCGCGCAGCGGTCCGCCCGCCGTGGACGCCAAACACAGGGCCGTTCCTATTCACCGGGAGTACAGCGGCCTGACGCACCTTCCGCAGTCGACACCCACTTGTGGCGCCGCAGACCGGACCGTACCATTGGAAATAAGTTACTGAACGATCTATAAGGAGCTCGTATGGACACCCTGCTGAGTGCAGAAGAGCGCGATTTCGCGCAGCAGATGCGTCAGTTCTACCGCACGGAGATCCCCGAGGAGCTCCGTTTCAAGGTCGCCACCGGCCAGGAGCTGAGCAAGGACGACATGGTCACCTCGCAGCAGATCCTCAACAAACACGGTTACGCAGTGCCGAACTGGCCCGTCGAATGGGGCGGTCAGGACTGGACCCCGGTGCAGCGGCACATCTGGCTCGAGGAGATGCAGCTGGCATGCGTGCCACAGCCGCTTCCGTTCAACGTCTCCATGGTCGGCCCGGTCATCGCCACCTTCGGATCGCAGGAGCTCAAGGAGCGGTTCCTTCCTGCCACCGCGAACATCGACATCTGGTGGTCACAGGGCTTCTCCGAACCCGATGCCGGTTCCGACCTCGCCTCACTGAAGACCTCTGCCGTGCGCGACGGTGACAAGTACATCGTCAACGGCCAGAAGACCTGGACCACACTCGGACAGTACGGCGACTGGATGTTCAACCTCGTTCGCACCGACCCGAACGTGAAGAAGCAGGCCGGCATCTCCTTCCTGCTCATCGACATGAAGACCCCCGGCGTGACGGTGCGTCCGATTCAGCTCATCGACGGCGGCCACGAGGTCAACGAAGTCTTCTTCGACAATGTCGAGGTCCCCGTCGAGAACCTCGTCGGTGAAGAGAACAAGGGCTGGACCTACGCGAAGTTCCTGCTCGGCAACGAGCGCACCGGAATCGCCCGCATCGGCGGCTCGAAGGTCAACCTCGCCCGCGCCAAGGCCTACGCCGCGGTGACGAAGACGGCTCGTGGAACCCTCCTCGACGATCCGCTGTTCTCCGCGAAGCTCACACGCATCGAAGCCGAACTCACAGCACTCGAGATGACCCAGCTGCGGATCCTCTCGACCCAGGCGGCCGGTTCGGATAAGCCGGACCCGCGTTCCTCGGTGCTCAAGCTCAAGGGCTCCCAGCTGCAGGAGGACATCTCCGAGCTCCTCGTCGATGTGCTCGGTCCGCAGGGGCTCGACTTCGTCTCCGACCGTGTCCAGGGCCAGGGCCTGTCCGATCTGCCGGCGGCGGCAGTCGACGCTCTGCCCTCCTACTTCAACACCCGCAAGGTCACCATCTACGGCGGTTCGTCCGAGGTGCAGCGCGGAATCATCTCGAAGGCACTGCTCGGTCTCTGAGGCACCGACGCTCACACGATCTCTCAAAGAGGACAACAATGGATCTTGAACTCAACGACATTCAGCAAGAACTCGCCAGCACTCTCAACAAGTACCTGCGCAGCGAGTACGACACCGCCAAGCGCGAAGAGATCCTTCGCAGCGACGAGGGCATCTCCCGTGAGAAGTGGCAGGACTTCGCCGAAATGGGACTGCTCGGGCTTGCCATTCCCGAGTCCTACGGCGGCGCCGGCATGACCTTCAGCGAGGTGGCCGTGGTCGCCGAGGCGTTCGGTCGATCCCTCGTGCTCGAACCTTTCCTCGCCACTGCGGTTCTCGGTGCGAACTCAGTGCTGCTCGCCGGCAGCGAGGAGCAGAAGCAGGCCATCCTGCCCGGTGCGGCCGAAGGCCAGATCTTCCTCGCTCTTGCCTCTCTCGAGCCGGGACTGCGCTACGCCGTCGATGCCCCGCAGACCCAGGCCTCCGAATCCGATGGCAGCTTCACCCTCACCGGTGAGAAGACCAGTGTCCTCGGCGGAGACGTCGCCGATCACTTCATCGTCACCGCCACGCAGAGCGGAGAGCTCGGTCTCTACCTCGTCGCCGCCGACGCCGAAGGCCTGTCCCGGGTCGCTCAGCGTCAGGCCGATGGCCTCGGCAGCGCGAACCTCAAGCTCGACAACGTCGCTGCACAGCGTCTTGACGCGGCCGATGCCAACGCCGTCCTGTCCGAAGTCATCGACCTCGGCAATGCCGCGATCATGGCTGAGGCCGTCGGTGCGCTCGAGGCCTCCATGACGATGACCGCCGAATACCTGAAGACGCGTGAGCAGTTCGGCGCGCCCATCGGTGCCAACCAGGCGCTCCAGCATCGCGCAGCGGACCTCTATGCGGAGCTCGAATACGCACGCAGCATGGCTCTGTACTCGCGTCTGGCCGTGACCTCCGAGGTCCCCGGCGCGGAGAAGGATCGCCACCGCGATGTCATCGCCGCGAAGATCATCGTCGACCAGGCTGCCCGCAACATCAGCCAGGAGTCGATCCAGATGCACGGCGGCATCGGCATGACCATGGAATACCCCATCGGTCACTACGCCAAGCGCCTGACGGTCATGACCCGCACCTTCGACGATGCCGACTCCCTCACCGCGGAACTCGCCGAACTGGGCGGGCTCATCGAACCCCACGCCGCCGACCTCGCCTGAGGCCACGTCCGCCGCTCGGGTTCCACTGCGAACCTGAGCGATGTGGGCCGGCAGCACAGAAGCGCCGCGGCGGCACGATTCCGATCGTGCCGCCTCGGCGCTTTCGCATCCGCTCCGCGTTGTCGGAAGTGTTCAACGGCTCGACGGTCGGCAGCATTCAACGGTTGGCGTTGATTCTCCGGTCGATCCGAGTCGTTCTGAGCACCCAGAACGCTGTGGATCGACCGGACAATCGCCACAGTCGTGCGAAACCGCGTGCCGCGTCACGCGGCGTGCCACCGGTTTCCCGACGAGGCAAGGTCAAGCCACGTCAGCCCACGGGCTGGTCGAAGACGTGGCGGCGCACCCACGAGTGCATGGTGATCGCTGCGGCGGCAGCGGCGTTCATCGAGCGGGTCGAGCCGTACTGCGCGATGGAGAGCACGTCCCGGCTCGCCTGGTGCGCTTCCTCGCTCAGGCCCGGCCCTTCCTGGCCGAACAGGAGCAGACAGCGCCGCGGAAGATCGTAGGTCTCCAGCGGAACCGAATCCGGGAAGTTGTCGATGCCCAGCAGCGGCACATCGTTCTCGGCGCACCAGCTGAGCAGGTCGTCGACGCTCGGGTGGTGGATGACGTGCTGGTATTTGTCGGTGACCATCGCGCCCCGCCGGTTCCAGCGGCGCTTGCCGACGATGTGCACGGCCGCAGCGTTGAAGGCGTTCGCGGTGCGGACCACGGAGCCGATGTTGAGATCGTGCTGCCAGTTCTCGACCCCGACGTGGAAGTCGTGCCGGGTGGCATCGAGGTCGGCCACGATCGCGTCGTGCTTCCAGTACCGGTACCGGTCGACGACATTGCGCCGGTCGCCTTCGCGCAGCAGCTCGGGATCGAAATGCTCCCCCACAGGCCAGGGGCCGGTCCACGGACCGACCCCCACCTGCGGCTGAGCGTTCTCAGTCACTTGTCGTCGCGGGAATCATCCGCCGACGTCGCGTCCTTCTCATCCTTGGCGGCAGGCGATTTCTCATCCTTGGCGCCAGTCGACTTCTTCGCGGCAGAAGACTTCTCGGCTGCCGCCGACTTCTTCGCGGCAGAGCCCTTCGCCGAGGCGGCTGTGGGTTTCGCCGAGGCGGCCGCGGACTTCGCGTCGCCCGCAGACGAATCGTCTGCATCGTCCGAATCGGCAACCGCATCGTCCGAGTCCGAATCCGAACCCGCACCCGCGTCATCCGCGTCGTCCTTCTTCGCGGACACCGATCCGGCGCCGACCTTCTGCGCCCGCTTGCTCATCTTCACGGTCTTGCCGCCGCGTCCGCCTCCGGCGAGCACCGAGCGCACATAGGCGCCGGAAGCCAAGGCGTGGAGGATGACTGCGACCACCAGCGCGATGGCGGCGGCGACAAGTCCCTCCCACCATTCGGTCTGACCGGCGAACGAACGTCCGGCGATGCCCAGCGGGGAGGTGAACGGAGTCCAGGACAGCACCTTCGCGGTCGTGCCCGAGGCTCCGATGATGACCGGGGCGAAGAAACCGGCGACGGTGATGATGCCGACGATCGTCACGAACGTCGTGCGCGCCTTGGACCCGACGACCGTCGAAGCCCAGACGAGGAGCGCAAAGACCGACCATGCGGTCAGCAGCAGAGTGAGCGCGAACCAGCCCAATCCCGGCAGCATGGCGAAGGCCAGGGAGGTCTTGCCCGACAGCGAGAGGCCGAGCTCGACGACGACAGCGGCAACAATGAGGTGCACGACGACCAGGGACAGCATCCCCGTGATCCGTCCCGAAGCGGCCGAGCGCGGCGGGATCGTGGCCGCGATGATCTCGGTGATCCGGTTGCGCTTCTCCAGGCGCAGATTCTGATACAGCGCGGTGCCCAAGGTCGCGACGACGAGGAGGGCGAAGGCGACCATGCCCCACAGCAGAGGCGTGGCCACCGTGCCTTCGACGGCCGGGGTCTTCAGCAGCGTCGCCTCGGTCTTCGGGGCCAGCTTCTCCAAGAGCGCTTCGGGCTGCTCGTCGAGGGCGATGATCGTCGGCTGGGCCTGACCGGAGGGGTCCTGGATGAACGCCGCATCGACCTTGCCCTCACGCACGAGCTTCTCGGCCGCCTGCGTGTCCTTGGCGTCGGTGATCTTCACGCCCAGCTGCTGTTCGTACATCTGGGCCTGCTCGCCGACTCCCACCATCGCCATGGTCGGGGTGCCCGATTCCTTCTGCGCATCGGCGACGATGCCGCTGATGATCGCGGCCAGCACACCGAGGATGATCACAGCGGCGGTGACGAGGAAGTAGGGACTGCGCATCGCCGAAGTGGATTCGCGGTTCGACACCAGCCAGGCGGCCTGGCGGTTGCCGACGTCGACGAATTCGGAGACCAGCCCGGTCTCCGGCAGCTCATCGGGGTCGGGGGTGTCCTCGGCGAGTTCGAAGGGAACATCGTCGAGTCCGGCCGTCGATGCGGATTCCTCCGAATCCTCCGCCGGCACCTTCCCCTTCACGGATTCCTTGCCCTTCGCCGAGGCGGCCGCCCCCTTCGCGTCGCCATCCGCGGAATCGTCGGCGTCCACCTCGGTGGTGTCGTCCTCGGTCACCTCGATATCGTCATCAGCGGGGATGCCGAGATCGTCGATGCCTTCACCGGCAGTGCCCTTCGACACGAGCGGTTCCGGGGACTCGTCGTTCGCACCTTTGTCCTTGCGCGCCATTACAGAGCCTCCTTGTACTGCTCGGCCAGTGTCGGGCGGACACTTTCGAAGTTCTTCACATTGCTCAGCCCTGCCACAGCTGCGGCGGCGGTCTTCGCGTCATCGGCGCGGAAGCTCACGACGGAGTTCCCGCCGCGGGGCGTGCTCACATCATTGATTCCGGTCCGGGATCTCAAGGCGGACTCGGCCGCCTCGGCGTCGCTGGTCTCCACTCGGTAGCGCGGGGTGCCGAGCAGCTTCTCCACGCTGCCGGACGCAGTGACCTTGCCCTGGCTGAGCACGATGACGTCATCGGCGAAGGTCTGTGCGGCCTCCCAGTCGTCGGTGGCCAGAATGACCGGCACCCCCGAGGAGGCGTGTGCTCGCAGCAGCGACATCACCAGTCGCAGCGAGGCCGCATCGAGTCCGGCGAAGGCGTCGTCGAGGACGACGACGTCCGGGTCGGCGGCCAGCGTCGCGGCGATGTCGACGCGCGCGATCTCGGCACCGGAGAGGTTCTTCAGGGGCGCGTAGCCGCGGTCGGCGAGTTCGAGGTGCGAGAGCAGAGTCAGCGCATTGCGTTCGGCCGCGCCCAGGGTGATCCCGTGCAGGCGGGCGAGGTAGACGATCTGATCGATCACACGCATGTTCGGGTAGCCGCCGCGTTCGGCGGGCAGGTAGCCGAAGTTCTGCCGGTCACCGAAGTCGAGTTCGAAGTCCTCGAGTTCGACGGTGCCCTCGTCAGCGGCGATGAGCCCCATGATGACGCGCACCAGTTCGGTGCGGCCCGCCGATCGGGTTCCTACGATCGCGGTGATCCGGCCCGCTTTCGCGGTGAAACTCACCTCGTCCAGATACGTCCGCTTTCCCTTGCGCAGGGAAACCTCTTTCAGTGTGAGCACGCGTCTTCCTTACTGTTACATCAGGCGATACTAAGGGAGTTTCTCATCTATCGTGTTGAAATGAGAGACATGTTTCAAACCACATCCTCGATTTCGACTGAATTGCCAGTCGAGTCCCAGGTCGTGATCGGTGGACCGCAACTGCGCCGAGGAGCGCAAGCCCCACTTCGCCGAGGCGGCCCTCAGTCGAGTCCGAGATCCTTCGTCGTCAGCGCGGTGAGGTACGGGATGCCGGTGGCTTCGACCCGTTCCTTGGCGCCGGTGTCACGGTCCATGACCACGGCCACGGCGACCACCTCGGCGCCGGCTTCCTTGAGTGCTTCGACCGCGGTGAGCACGGATCCGCCCGTCGTCGAGGTGTCTTCCACGGCGACGACGCGCTTGCCTTTGACGTCGGGGCCTTCGACCCGACGCGACATTCCGTGTTTCTTCGCCTCCTTGCGGACGACGAAGGAGTCGACCGGGGTGCCGCGGACCACGGAGCGGTGCATGACTGCTGTGCCGACGGGATCGGCGCCCATGGTCAGGCCGCCGACGGCGTCGACCTTGTCCAGCAGGTCGTGGGAGTCGAGCAGATCGAGCACCACGTCACCGATGAGCGGAGCCGAACGGTGGTCGAGGGTGACCCGACGCAGGTCGAGGTAGTAGTCGGCCTCTCTGCCGGAGGAGAGGGTCACTTTGCCGCGCACCACGGCAAGTTCGTCGATGAGGTCGAGCAGTTGTCGGCGAGTGTCTGCGCTGTCGGTCATGGTCTCCAGTCTAATGCGCAGGCTGCAGGCGGCCATTCAGGGCCATCCCAGCGACCGGCGACCGCGGGTCGAGGATCGGCCGGTCCTGCGGTGAGCAGCAAAGCAATCGGTCAGTCCTGCCGTGGGCGCACGCCTGCGGCACGGCGAAAAATCGATCTGAGATTCTGCGTGAGGATTCGGTCCGGGCTGCGTCTGTACCGATGTCATAAAGAATCAACACAGGTTGGCACTTTCGGCATACGCAAGTTGTACAGTGTCAACAGCACCGTGCAATCCGGCCAGTCAAGTGTCTCAGAAAGGACGTGAGCAACATGGGTTTCATCGCATATCTCATCCTCGGACTCATCGCCGGAGCCATCGCTAAGGCAATTCTGCCCGGCAAGCAGGGCGGCGGCATCATCGCCACCCTCATCCTCGGCGTCATCGGAGCAATGCTGGGCGGTTGGCTCGGCGGCATGATCTTCGGCGTCCAGATGGATGCGTTCTTCTCGCTGTCGTCGTGGCTGTGCGCCATCGGCGGTTCGCTGATCGTACTCATCATCTGGGGCCTCATCACCGGACGGTCGAAGAAGACGGCCGCCTGAATCGTCTCGGGCAGAGCGTACTTCTGCCCGAGCAGCACCCGCCGACACGGCACAGGAACCGAAACGGCACACAAAAAGGCGAATAGCTCAGGGTAGAAACTGGGCTATTCGCCTTTTTGTGTGCCGCAACGCCATTCGGCCGCAAGGGTACCTGGCCGCACCCGGACCTCAGCGGCCGCGGCTGACGATGCGCACGTCGATGTCGATGTCTCCGACGGGCCCGTCGACAGCGGCCTGCAGGTCGACGGCGATGACTGCGTAGAGCTCATCGACGATCTCGGACACCGACCGGCTGTCATCGAG
This sequence comes from Brevibacterium spongiae, assembly GCF_026168515.1. Classification (NCBI taxonomy): domain Bacteria; kingdom Bacillati; phylum Actinomycetota; class Actinomycetes; order Micrococcales; family Brevibacteriaceae; genus Brevibacterium; species Brevibacterium spongiae. The sequence continues at coordinate 3,810,134 of NZ_CP093443.1, forward strand.
GTGCGCGTCGACGCGCACATTCCAGCCGCCGGACGTGCGATCGACGTCGACGGTGGGTGGATCGTCGGCGGGTCGGCGCATCACGCGTGCGGCAGCGGTGGCGACCCTGTCGCGCAGCCCGGGTGCCAGACCGGTGACCCCGTCGACGCCGGTGACGGACTTGGTGAGTCGGTCCGAGACCCGGGTTCCGTCGAATCCCGGCGCACCTGCGCTCGATGCGGTACCTGCGCCCGGCCCCGTACCTGTCTTCGGCTCAGTCATCCGCGGCCTCCTTGTCAACGCCTTCACCGTCTCCGCCGCCGTCACCGCCGTCACCGTCGTCGTCGAGGAAGACGTCGTCGGCGGTGATGTCGATTCTGTTCGCGGGGATCCCCAACTCCGCACTGAGGTCACGGGCGATGATGCGGCGGACCTCCTCGGCGGTGGGAACGAATTCGACTCCGGCCCGCATCGTCACGGTCAGTGCCACGTCGGCAGCACTTCCCTCCGGGTCACCGGCGGGGCTCACGGAGACGCTGCGGGCGCGGATGCCGTCCACGGCGTCGACGGCATGGCGGACGATTCCGCGCACCGTGGCAGTCGTGATCTGGAAGGGGTTGCCGCGTTCGCTCAGCAGCCTCGTCGAGGGGGCGAGCACCGCGTCTTCGCGGACGATCTGGAGGATCCGCTCGCGCAGACCTGCCGAGTCCTCGGCGGCGGGCTCGAAGGACCCCATGTATTCGTCGATGACGGCGCGCAGGTGGGTGTCCGTCTCCCCTGCTGGCGCCGCGACGGTCTCGTCGCTCATACCCAACCTTCCATCCCCTCGGCGATGGCGACTCGGGCGCGGTGGATGCGGCCGCGTACACTGCCTTCGCTGATTCCCAGGGTCTCAGCGACCTCGGAATAGCTGAGACCCTCCATCTGATGGAGCACCCACGTTACACGCTGTTCCGATGACAGTGTCTGGAGGATTTCGGTGAAATGCTCAAGAGCGGTGCGTGCTTCGACGGAGCGTTCGACCGAGTCCGAGGCATCCGAATGATGCCCTAAGTCCTCGGGGTCCGAGGCATCGGAGGGTCTGGCCGAACGACGCCGCAGCACATCGGTGCAGCGATTCGACGCCATCCGGTAGATCCACGTCCCGAAAGCTGCCGGTTCGGCAAGGGCGTTGAGGGACTTCCACGCCTGGACGAGCGTGTCCTGCACGACGTCTTCGGCATCCTGTCGGTCACCGAGCGTCCGCCAAGCGAAACGCAGAAGCCTGCGCTCGTATTCGTCGACGAGTGCTTCGAAGGACGCGATGTCGCCTTCACGGGCACGCACCACCAGGGTGACGAGGTCGAAGCGACTGTCTCCGCTGGTCATACCTTCATCGTAAAGCACGTGCGAGCAGAATCCGATGGGTCGGCGAGCCCTCCGAACAGATTCGGCTGACCCTCCGAACAGATTCGGCGGGCCCTCCGATCGGATCTCGGGAAGCTCTGCTCCAATTTCGGAAAAGCTCCGCGCAGAAATCTTTGCGAAATCTGCGTGAGGTTTTCCCACGACCTGCGTCTGTACCTATGTCAGCAACTTTCGAAGGCACCACCCGACCGAAAGGATCTTAAGAAATGTCAGAGAACAAGCAGAACGCAGCGAACACCCGCACCTCGACCGAGGATTCCGTGCGCAGCCCGCTGGTGACCGATCTCGGCACGACCACCATCGCCGAGAACGTCGTCGCCAAGCTCACCGGCATCGCCGCACGTGAGGTTCCCGGCGTCTACGGACTGGGCAATGCCGCACGCCGCGCTTTCGACACCCTGACCGACCGCATCCCCGGCTCGCAGACGAACGTCTCCGGCGGTGTGTCCGTGGAGAAGGGTGAGAAGCAGACCGCCATCGACCTCACCATCGTCGTCGAATACGGCACTGCCATCGTCGAGGTCGCCGAGGCGATCCGCCGCAACGTCATCCGCGCCGTCGAGAACGGCACCGGACTCCAGGTCGTCGAGGTCAACATCGACGTCACAGACGTCCACCTGCCTGAGGACGACGAGGAAGAGTCCGCCAAGGACTCCCCCGAACTCAGCTGACCCCATCCGCAGCACCACCTTCGCAGAAGGAACGCCATGTCGAAAACACTCATCGGACTCCTCGTCGGACTGACGTTGGGAATCGTCGCCTACTTCGGCGGTTTCCTCGCTTTCCTCGTCGTCGCGATCTGCGGCGGTCTCGGCCTGGTCGTCGGCCTCGTCCTCGACGGGCGCCTCGATCTGTCCGCGCTGAGCTCGCGCTCGACCACGCGGAGGTAGGGCCGTGCCGTCGAAATCTGACGGGACCACGACTCCCACTTCCTCCGCCGCCGGTCGCAGCACCTCGGGCAACGGTGTCGCTGCGGCCCCTCGCCGAGGCGGTCTGACGATCGCGGACAAGGTCGTCGAACGCACCGCCGGGCAGATCCTCAAGGACCTGCCGGGCGTCGGCGGCACGAGTTCGGGACTCTTCGGCATCGGCGCGAGTTCGAGCCTTGAGACCCGTCCTTCCGTGGACGTCACCCTGTCCGGGCGCAGCTGCACGCTCGCCGTCGAGGTGGGGCTGAGCTATCCCACCCCCATCGCCGAGGCGACCGAACAGGTGCGCACCACCCTGAGCACAGAGATCGAACGTCTCACCGGTGTCACCGTCCGTCAGGTCGATGTCGACGTCCGGTGGCTGCGATCGTCTGTCGGCGGATCCGATCGAGGAAAGAGGAGCCTGCAATGAGCACCCGTCTGCTGCGCAAGCGGCCATCGCGCATCGGCCCGGCCGTGGTCGTCGCGCTCATCCTGCTGCTGCTCGCCGTCGGCCTCGGCTGGGCGAGCGTTGCCGCCTTCGTCTCCGCAGGATCCGTCGACGCCGCGCTGACCGGAACCACAGGCGCGTCAGGTTCCGGCTCCGGCCTCGGACAGCTCGGGGCGACGCAGTGGAGCTCCGGTGTCGTCATCGGCTCCGGGATGGTCTTGGCGATCCTCGGGCTCATCGCGCTCATCCTCGGCATCGCCCCTGGTGCCCGCCGCTCCACGGCAGTGAGCACTCCGGTGCCCGAACACATCGGCGACCTCGAAGTCGCCGTGCCGACTGCGGCGCTGTCGCACATCGCGGCCGCCGCGGCAGATGGCGTCGACGGCGTCAGCGGAGTCAAGGCCTCGTCGAACGCTGCGTCGACGATCGTCACGTTCTCCACCCCGGTCCGTGACCACGAACCGATCCGCGCCGAGGTCGAAGCCGCGGTGCGCGAACGCTTCGATTCGATCTCGTTCGACCGCAAGCCGACGGTCAAGGTCCAAGCACGAAGGAGCCAGTCATGAGACGCACTGCCGCCGCCGCGAACCGCACTGGCCTCATCATCGCGGGCCTCATCGCTCTGCTGCTCGGCCTGGCAGTGCTCGCCATCGGCTTCGGATTCGCCGCCTCATTCGTGCCCACCCTGACCGCAGACGGCGATCTCGGCTCGGTCGCCACGGTGCTCGCGATGCCGTTCTCGGCACTGATCGCACTCGTCGTGGCACTCATCCTCGCCATCATCGGTCTGCGCTGGCTGGCCGCGCAGGTTCCGCGCAAGGACTTCGCAAAGCCCTTCCGAATGCAGGCCGATGCCCGAACAGGACTGACGACCGTGAACGCGGAGGTCATCGCCGAGGCGGTCACCGAGGACCTCGAATCCACCGACGGCGTCGTCGACGCGCAGGTGATCCTGCGCGGAACCGCCCGCAGCCCGGAGCTGCTCATCCATATCGACGCCGACGAACGCGCGGACATCGATGCTGTCATCGCCGAGGCGGCCGACCGTGTCACCGGCAACGCATCCCTGGCCCTGGACGCCCCGCTGCGCGCAGTGGCGCTCGAGGTCGGCATCGCCCGCACCCGCTCCCGTCGACAGCGCACCGTCAATCTGCAGTAGCCGCTGGCCGAATACAGGTCGCCATCGGACATTTTCCGTCCGCAGAAGTGTCCGATGGCGACCCAGGTTTGGACGGAGTTGTCCGATAGCGACCTATGTGAGCGGCGAGTGAAAAGCTCTGTGAATGACAAAGACCCCGGGGCGCGTATTCGCGACATCCCGGGGTCCTCGCAGCACTCCCCTCGAGTACCCGGACGCATCCCCATACGTCCGTTATGCCCACCCGATCCCCACCGGGCGAACACAATAATTTGACCACACTTTCATGTCGCTTGTAAAGAATCTCACGATCTGACTGCGATCTGACACGATCTCATAGCATAGAAGTCGGCAGATTAAAACCCCTGGTCACAGGCTCAGTTAGTCCTGATTTCGGACTCAGATCCGTGTAGTTCAATCCTCAACTCCGTCATTTCGCGGTTGCAGAAACTGCTGAAGTGCATACGCACCCGCACCGATTCAATGGTCGCGTCGACGCCTCCGCCGGCGGTATTTCAGCGTCCGTGCCCGCACCAACTCAATGGTCGCGTCGGCGGGCGAAGGCGAAGCCGCTCGACCCCCATCGTATGAGCGGCCTGGGCACCATCGGAGCCACCAGACCGGCCAGCCGATACGCGCGGCCGGGCACCGAGACGACCTTGCCCCCACGGGCATCGCGCAGCGACTCCCGAACGACCTGATCGACGCTCAACCAGAGCAGGTCGGGACCGGGACGCTCCACGCCGAGGCGGTCATGGAACTCTGTACGGATGAACCCGGGCAGGACTGCAGTGACCGTCACCGGCGTCGCCCGCAGCTCCCCGGCGAGCGCCTCTGTGAACACCAGTGTTGAGACCTTCGAGGCAGCGTACTGGCCCATCGTCGTCACCGCGGCCAGAGACGAGACGTTGAGGATGCCGCCGCGACCGCGGGCCCGCATCCTCCGGGCCGCGAGCAGCGACAGCTCACGCACGGCGCCGGTGAGCACCAGATCCTGATCATTGAGGTCCGCGATGTCGGTGTCCAGCAGCGCACCGCGCAGACCGTAGCCGGCATTGTTGATGAGGACATCGACCGTCTGAGACTCGATGACTTCGGCGACCGCGTCGATGCCAGCCCTGTCCGAGAGGTCGGCGTTGACCACCTCTGCTGTGATTCCGTGAGCGGCACCCAACTGGTCGGACAGTTCGCGCAGGCGCTGTTCGCTGCGGGCGACGAGCACGAGCTCATACCCTTCGGCGGCCAGGGTTCGGGCATAGCCGCTGCCCAATCCGGAACTCGCCCCGGTGATGAGGGCACGCGGTCGGGGTGCCCGGTCCCGCCTCGGCGAGGCCTCGCCACGGCTGTGTGACGATCCGCTTCGCTGCAACGGCGGGACCCTGAAGGTCATACGGCGCCGTGACCTCGGCGCACGGTCAGCGACTGCACCGCGGTGCCGATGGGCCCGTGCTCATCGCTGATCACACTCGTGGTCTGCCCGAGCCCGGTCGGGCCGAAGGAGACCTCCGTATCGAATCCGACCCACCCGGCAACGGGTTCCCTGGTGAGGTGGATGGAGAGGTCGACGTTGGGGAAGAAGGTCGTCTTCGGGTTCTCGCGCACGGCCAGCCCGTTAGCGGTGTCGACGTACTTGACGAAGGCCGCGGTCGGCGGGTCGGTCTCACCGTCGACGAGCGGATAGGGACTGCGCACCCAGGACTGGGCGTAGCCGGGGTGGGCGTCGGCGCCCTGCCTGCCCTCGAGGGACGCGATGTAGCCGCCGCCCCAGCGGTGGGTGAACGGAACGTCGGGCATCTCGGAGGCGTCCGGCAGCTTCTGCCATTCGTCGCCGGCGATCGCCTCGGTGTCGGAGGCCAGCAGCCGCCAGGCGCGGGCGATGATGCTTGTGCGCTCACCGTGGCGCATCTGAGCCTCGACGAGTTCGATGGTGCGCCCGGGGCGGATGACGTTGACGTCGATGGTGAACTCACCGGAGTGGATGACGCCGAGGATGTCGAAGGTCACCCGCGAGATCATCTTCTCACTCGGCAAGCGACGTTCGATCTCGGCCAGCACCATCCCCGAGGCGGGTGCGAGGTGCTGCTCGCCCGGCTGCCAGGCGCCCTGGCTGTGCAGGGTCGAGACGAGCCGGTTCTCGGACAGGCGCACATAGTAGGAGTCCGGGTAGGCGGCACCGTCGTGGCCGAGGTGATCATTGGGAGCATCAGGCATAGCACCAGTTTATCGACTCGGCGCCGGCGACTGCGCCCAGGGTGGGGACCCGTGCGCGCTTTCCCCTCCGGGGCCGACCGCTTAGGGTGGGAGGGTGAGAATCGCTACGTGGAATGTGAACTCGATCCGCGCCCGCCACGATCGCATCGGGGCCTGGCTGGATCGTTCGGATGTCGATGTCCTGGCCATCCAGGAGCTCAAGTGCAAGGATGCCCAGTTCCCTGAGGAGCTGTTCACCGAGCGCGGCTATGAAGTGAGCTTCCATGGCCTCAACCAGTGGAACGGCGTGGCCATCGCCTCCCGCGTCGGGCTGGCCGACACGGAGATCGGCTTCGCGAACATCCCCGCTTTCGGAGCCGACGAACCCGTCGTCGAGGCCCGAGCTATCGCCGCCACCTGCAATGGTGTGCGCGTCTACTCCCTCTATGTGCCCAACGGTCGCGAACTCGACCACCCGCACTACGGCTACAAACTCGAGTGGTACCGGGCACTGACGGACGACATCGCCGCCCAGCTGTCGGCGGAGCCGGAGAAGAAGCTCGTCCTCTGCGGCGACTTCAACGTCGCCCCGCTCGATGAGGACGTGTGGGACATGGCCGAATTCGACGGTGCCACCCACGTCTCGGATGCCGAGCGCAAGGCCTTCGACGACCTCCTCGGCGCCGGTCTGACCGAAGTCACCCGCCAGTTCACACCCGGGCCCGGCGTCTACACCTTCTGGGACTACCAGAAGCTGCGCTTCCCGAAGAAGCAGGGCATGCGCATCGACTTCCAGCTCGCCTCGCAGTCGCTGGCGGCCACTGCCGCCGCCGGTGAGATCGACCGCGAAGAGCGCAAGGGCAAGGGCGCGTCCGACCACGCCCCGGTCATCGTCGACTACGACCTCTGACGCGCCGGGGCCGTCCCGACGCGCGGACGAGCACCGATTTCGTCTCACCCCTTGGCACCGGGGCGCAACTTCAGCGGCGCAGCCATAGACATCTCCCCTCTCTTCTGGTGAAGTTGAATCAGGAGCTAGGAAGGTGACGACGATGTCAGCAACTGTCCGCGAACTGGTCGATGAGGCCTACGATCGACGTGAGTCCACGTGGAGGGCCGCCCTGGAGACGGTCAACGACTGGGTCGAGTCCGTCCGCGCCGCCTCCTCCCTGCTCTCCGGGGACCGCATGCGCATCGTCGACGGTCGGATCAAGGACCGGATGCGCACAGGTGAGAAGCTGCGCCGTAAGCTCGCCGACGCCAATGATGAGATCCACGAATCCGTCGAAGTCGAGAACCAGGTCATCGACGTCGTCGGCGCCCGGGTCGTCTGCCGCACCGAACGCGAACAGTCGGCCCTGTGGAATCTGCTCACCGAACCGGGCGATGACACGAACCTCTCCATCGCCGAGGTGCGCGACTACTCCGCGACCCCGAAGCCCTCCGGATACCGCGGACGTCACCTCATCGTCGAAGTCCCGTTCGACTCCGAGCCGTCCGTGCTCGTCGAGCTGCAGCTGCGCACGGTCATGCAGGACGCATGGTGCGTCCTCGCCGAGGAGCACCTGTTCAAACCCGGGCAGGCGCTGAAGTCCGATTCCCAGCAGGAACGGCTCTCCGTCATCCTCGCCGGGCTCATGGCCCAAGCCGACTCCGTGGCCGGTTATATCGCCGATGACGTCGGCGCGTACCTGGGTCTGGGCAATTCCGCCCCGCCACGCGCCTTCGCCGAGGTGGACGAACCGAGCGATCCGGCCATCGAGGTCACGATCCGCGAACTCAATCACTCGTATGTCCTCGCCGCCGACGAGGTGGGACGGCACGGCATCATCCGGCTCGAAACGCTCGGGCTGACTCCCGACAATCCCGAGCGTTCGGCGTTCCCGCATCCCGGCGACAAGCTGCAGGTGCGGATGGATGAGTCGAAGAACACCCGCTACTTCATTCCGGTCTCGCAGGACGGCTGAGGAGCGTCCACCGCCGTCGACTGCCCCCTCGACGGACCCTCCCGGCACAGGCAGGCTCTACCGACTAGACTTGCGTCCCATGGGAAAGAAGTCGAAGCGCTCCAAGGAAGAACTCATCGCCAAACGCCTCGCCAGGGCGCAGGCCACGGCGTTCGTCGCACGTCCGTTCGCGGACCTGCCGTTCGAAGCCGACCTCATCTGCCTGCGTGAGATCGTGCCCGCGGCCACCGCGACCGCGAAGCTCACCGAGGAGCACGGCGGCCATGAGGTCACGATCACCTCACTGCTGCCCGCTGCCTGGCAGGCGTGGCGCCGCGATGACGGTGAGATCCTGGCCGGCATGCAGGTGCCCGTGTCCTCGACCGACGCCTCCCGCGATGTCGCCCGCGGCATCCTCGCCGCCGTCGAGGCGGAACCCGGCACCTCGATCGAAGCGACGACCGAGCCCGGTGAGGGTCCGCGTCTGCAGGACATCCTCGACACCGCACACCCATTCGACGTCCGCGTGCTCGAGAACTTCGACTACTGGGCGCTGCCCGAGGCCGAGACCGACCCGGACGTCGGGGCCGCCCTCCAGCAGGCCAACGACTCGGTCGCTCCGACCGAGAAGCTCGCCTCCGTCGACTCCGCCTACTGGACCGAGATGTCCGGCCGCACCTACGTCCGCTGGGCCCGCCCCGAGGGTGAGGATCGCATCGTCGACGCCATGGCCCGCCTCCAGGCCGAGAACGCCAATGACCTCGGCGGCATCGGCTCGTTCCTCGGCTACTTCCGCGCCCACGGCATCATCATCCCCGTCTGGGAGCTCGAGTTCGGCACCCAGGTCGACGACGTCGAAGAGCCCATCGCGGACTTCGGCAAGCGCATGGACGAAGCGCTGAACACGACCGAACCGATGAGCACCGAGGCCCGCCGCGTCCGCTCCGGCATCGTGTCCCGCCAGCTGACCATCCACTGACATCCGCCACCCAGCCGGGCGGGGTGGGCACGGAATCGTCCGTGCCCGGCCCCGCCTCGGCGCCGGTGTCGGATGAGGAGAACCCGCATGAGCGCACATCCGAACCCCGCCCCCGAGGCGGTCGCCGCCATCATCCCCGCGATGAACGAATCCCAGCGCATCGGTGCCACCGTGACCGCGGCCAAGCAGATTCCCGGGGTCGACATCGTCCTCGTCGTCGACGACGGATCGACCGATGACACGGGCACCCGGGCCCGCCGGGCCGGTGCCGAGGTGATCACCCACCCGAAGAACAAGGGCAAGGCCGCGGCGATGATGACCGGGGCGTTCGCCCTGCGCAACCGTGAGATCTCCGACGCCGATCCAGGTGTCGAACCGAAGCATCGGGCGCTGCTGTTCATCGACGGCGACCTCGAGGATTCGGCGATCAACACCGCTCCCCTGACCGCGCCCGTGCTCGCTGGAACTGCGGACATGACGATCGCGATCCTGCCCGCGCAGAAGCGCAGGGGCGGGGGCTTCGGCTTCGTCGTGGGCCTGGCGAAGAAGGGCATCGCCGAGCTCTCCGGGTTCGAGGCCACCCAGCCGCTGTCGGGCATGCGCTGCCTCTCGCGGGAGGCCTTCGACGCGGCTCTGCCGTTCGCTGCGGGATGGGGTGTCGAGGCGGCCATGACCATCGACGTCGTCAACGCCGGACTGCGCGTGGAAGAGGTCGAATGCGACCTCCACCACCGGGTCACCGGCCGCGATCTGAAAGCGCAGCTGCACCGCGCCGCCCAGTACCGCGACGTCGCCCGAGCGATCCTCGCCCGCCGCATCCGCGCGAAGCGGAATGGCGGGGCACTGCCAGGTGGCGCGGCGGCACCGTCCGGCCCTGCCGAGTCCGCACAGAATTCCTCCGACCAGCACAGCTCGGACCAGCACAAGGAGACCGGCAAGTGAGCCTCAACCGTTTCGCGTACCTCGGTCCGGAGGCCACCTTCACCGAGGCGGCCCTGTTCAGCTTCCTCGACTCCCGGAACCTGCGCGCTGAGGCCACGACGCATCCGATGCGCAATGCACCCTCGGCGCTCGATGCGGTGCTCGAGGGTGACTGCGATGCCGCGGTCGTGCCGATCGAGAATTCCCTCGAAGGCGGAGTTCCCGCCACGATCGATGCGCTGACCGAGAACGGCCGCCTGCAGATCATCGCTGAGGTGGTCGTTCCCGTCCGCTTCGTCCTGGCCGTGAAGCCGGGGACGACGCGGGAGGAGATCACCACCTTCGGCTCCCATCCGCACGGTGAGGCGCAGGTGCGCGCGTTCATGAACGAGAACTTCCCCGAAGCCGTCTACCTGCCGACCTCCTCGACTGCCGCGGCCGCCCGGGATCTGGCCAATGACGCCGGCGACCATATGGCCGCCGTCTGCCCGGCGCTGGCCGCGCAGCGCTACGGGCTCGAGGTCGTCGCCGAGGACATCGGCGACCGCAAAGACGCCGTCACCAGATTCGTCGTCGTCACCCGCCCGGGTCCTCTGCCCGCGCCGACCGGGGCGGATAAGACGACGATCGTCGCGGCCCTGCGCTCGGACCGCGCTGGTTCGCTGCTCGAACTGCTCGAACAGTTCTCCAGCCGCGGCGTGAATATGTCCCGCATCGAATCCCGTCCGACCGGTGACGGGCTGGGCCTCTACCAGTTCTCGATCGACCTGCTCGGGCACATCCATGAGGCGCGGATGGCCGAAGCCCTGCAGGGAGTTCACCGGGCGGCGCTCAAACTGCACTTCCTCGGCAGCTACCCGAGTTCCGACGGAGCCGTGGTGCCCGTCGACCCGACGACGACGGATGAGTCCTTCGCCGCAGCCGCCGACTGGTTGGAGCACACCCTCCACGGCTGATCGGATTGGGCAGCTGATCGTCTGCAGCGGCACAACCACAGGAATACCCCTGATGCAGTACATGACGACTGCCTGCGAGCCACGGTTCCTCGGAGGCTTTGCTCTTCGATGTCACCACGACGGATCACGTTCCTGCGAAAGACGCGCACAATCTACACTTCGTGAGGTAAGAGTCGCTCGATTAAGAGACCTCTGACGGCGGCTAGTTTCCAAAGCTGAAGTCCTGATACCGAATCACCTCGAAAACCAGTCAGCTCGCTCACGCACCGATCGCCTGTATCGGATGCATGTTGTCGCACATGTCAGGACGACTTCCACACACCATTGACCACAAGTCTGCTTGTGAATTAGCGTGGTGACTGTTGCTGGCAACTGATTTCTACCAAGACCTCCGTCGGTTGAATGAACACACCGGCGGCAGAGTTCCGAAAGGAGAGCGGCTTGAGCTTGACACGAGCCACAACGGCTGCTGTAACGACCATCGCATTAATGCTCCCACTATCACAGATGTCGCAACCTGCCTTTGGCGTGGAAGCAACCGGCGAATCACGGGAGACAGTCAAAGAACTTCGAGTCACAGGATTCGACAAAGACGTAGCCCGGGAACATGGTTACCGTATCGAACAGGGTGAAGACGGAACGTTCAGTTCAGTTCCAGTAACAAGAGAAGCCAAAGACGAAGCCAAGGCTCTGAAAACGCAATCATCCGACGGCGGCCTGGACGTGCAAAGCACAGTTTCCGGAACATGCGGCAAGTCCAGTCTTTACGTAGGTACGCCATCGTCGAAGAAGATCCAGATAGATACTGGCTACACAATCACTCTGGATATACCTGCACACCGCACCTGGGGGGTCTCGGGCTCTGTGGGAAGTGGAACCTTTGACGAAGACTTTTCAGGCTTCTCGGCGAAGTCCGACTGGTCAGAGACTCGGCAGGTCAAAGTTGGAGATTCGTCGTCTGGGTTTGCACAGCTCAATGACAATTCGAAAGTCGTGCTCACCACCGGAGTCGTATGCAAGGACATGAACCCTTCTGACAAATGGTGAAGAGTCGATCGATCGGCGGTCCCGCCCGTGGGACCGCCGATCGATCAGTTCGCAGATAGAAAGATTGGAATTGTCATAATGCCCGAATCCGCAACAACATCAAGTGCCCTAAAGAACTTAACAGTCGACTCGAAACCAACTGGCTTGCTGCGGCTTCTATACCTTCGGCACGCTTGGGGCGTTGATGTCAGGCCCGATGTACCAGCACCTTCTCCTGCCCCGCACGTAGGCGAAACTGTCCGCCCGCAGTCCGCCACCACTTTGGAGTTGGAATACTGGTGGTCTGAGCTGTGGGACGACCGAATTCGCTGGTATTCAGAGCACGGTGCTGAACAACCTGGCTCGGTTCCGCGCATGCCGCAGTGGAATCATATGGATGCGAGTGACGACGGTATAGATTTGGCCGCGTTCGACAGCTGGGCCTGGCCTTTACGGGAGCAGGGGAAGTCCACGCAACCAGAGCATGCACTGACACACGCATTGACAGTTGCACGCAGACAAGGACTCAGGAGCATTACTGTGCTTCCGATGGGAGAAGATTACGTCCAAAAACCAACGAGCTCTGGATTGGTTGTGTCAACCTCTGTCCGTGCGAATCCAACAAAATACGCATCCGTGCTGATGGGCTCGTAGCAAACACCAGTTCCTTCGCCGCAGCCGCCGATTGGCTGGAGAAGACCCTCCACGGCTGAACATCTCTGCCGACCGACGACACGCCGCTGTGCGTCAGCGACCGGAAGTCGCGAGGCTCAGAATATCGCTCATCGCGGCGCATCAGGCCCCTACTCGCCGCTGAGTCTGCAATACTGATGCCTACTGGTAGGTAAGTGGGTCCAGATTGTCAGAATCCGGCCCGTTGCGGACAATCTGGACCCACTTAACGTCGGTTCAACCGCCGACGGATGCGACAGAGGAGTCGACGATGAGCACAGACAGCCGCATATCCCCCGATGCGATCATCGTCGGGGCCGGACTCGCCGGACTCGTCGCCGCCCACGAACTCACCCAGGCGGGTAAGCGCGTGCTCATCCTTGACCAGGAGAACCGCGCGAACCTCGGCGGGCAGGCGTTCTGGTCCCTCGGCGGACTCTTCCTCATCGACTCCCCCGAACAGCGCCGGCTGCGCGTCCACGATTCCCTCGAACTCGCACGAAGCGACTGGGCCACCTCGGCGGGATTCGACCGGGACGAGGATCATTGGCCCAGGAAGTGGGCGGAGGCGTACCTCGATTTCGCGGCCGGTGAGAAGCGGCAGTACCTGCGTGACCTGGGCCTGCGTCTGACACCGATCGTCGGGTGGGCCGAACGCGGCGGGTCCGGGGCCGGCGAGCACGGTAACTCCGTCCCCCGGTTCCACCTCACGTGGGGCACCGGCCCCGAGGTGGTCCGTGTCTTCCGCGAACCCGTCGAAGCCGCCGAGGCGGACGGACTCGTCGACTTCAGGTTCCGTCACCGTGTCGACGAACTCATCACCGAGGACGGTGCCGTCGTCGGTGTGCGCGGCCGAGTGCTCGCCCCCAGCCACACTGCACGCGGGGTCGAGTCGAATCGCGACGAGATCGAGGACTTCGAACTGCGTGCCCCCGCGGTCATCGTCACCACCGGCGGGATCGGGCACAATTTCGAACTCATGGAGAAGTACTGGCCGGTCGACCGCCTCGGCGAGTTCCCGGACACGATGCTCGCCGGGGTGCCCGCGCATGTCGACGGACGGATGCTGCAGATCGCCGAGGATGCCGGGGCGAGTCTGATCAACCGGGACCGGATCTGGGCGTACACGGAAGGCATCGAGAACTGGAATACGATCTGGCCGGGCCACGGGATCCGCATCATTCCGGGACCGTCGTCGCTGTGGTTCGATGCCGAGGGCAACCGGTTCCCCGCGCCGAACTATCCCGGCTTCGATACCAATCGGACGATGCGCACGATCCTTGAGACCGGATACGACTATTCGTGGTTCGTTCTCAACGAGTCGATCATCCGCAAGGAGTTCGCGCTGTCAGGTTCGGAGCAGAACCCGGACATTACTGAGAAGGACATCGGGATCACGCTCGACCGAGTGCGCTCCTCGGATGCTCCGGCCCCGATCGAAGCCTTCAAGAACTTCGGGCCCGATTTCGTCGTGGCGGAGACGACCGAGGAGCTCGTGGCGGGGATGAACGAACGCTCCCGCGGACCGGTCATCGACCATGACCACCTCGTCGAACAGATCCGACAGCGTGACCGGCAGACCGACCATCCGTTCTCGAAGGACGCGCAGGTGCAGGCGATCCACAATGCCCGCGCCTACCTCGGCGACAAGATCGTGCGCGCGGTGAAACCGCACAAGATCCTCGATCCGGAACACGGTCCCCTCATCGCGGTGCGGCTGAGCCTGCTCTCGCGCAAGACGCTCGGCGGATTGGAGACGAACCTCGACGGGCAGGTCATCGGCATGTGCGACATTGGAGCGGTCGGTGGCACCGAAGCAGGTGGTACGCGAACCGGCGCTGAGGATGCCAGTGGCGGGGGTGCCACTGGCACAGTTCACGACGGCATCCCGATTCCCGGGCTCTATGCCGCCGGTGAGGTCACCGGCTTCGGCGGTGGCGGCATGCACGGGTACAACGCACTCGAAGGCACCTTCCTCGGCGGATGCATCTTCTCCGGACTGCGCGCCGGCCGTGCGGTGGCGAACGGCGGAAGGTCCACCGGGTCGGGCGGGTCAGCCGGGTCAGTCGGGGCCACCGGGTCGCGCGGGCCAGTCGGCAACGGCACGACCGGAATCGAATCGCGAGGGAAGAAGTGAACGACGCGCACAACGGTCTCACCGTCCTCGTCACCGGAGGCACCTCGGGCATCGGCAAAGCACTCGTCGAAGCCCTGGCGGCCAAGGGATGCCACGTGCTCACGACGAGTCGTGATCCTCATCGCCTGTCTCCGACGGATAGGGTCCCCGGCGTCAGCTACCTGCCCCTCGACCTCGCCGAACCGGATGGGCCGGACCGGTTGGCCGAAGACCTCGAGCGTCTCGGCGTGCTCGGCGAGATCGATGTGCTCATCAACAATGCCGGCGAGAGTCAGTCCGGGCCGTTCGAAGAGCTGCCGGCCGAGGCCATCGAACGTCTCTTTCGCACCAATGTCTTCGGTCCGGTGCGGCTGAGCCAGCTCGTGCTGCCCGGAATGCGTGCGCGGCGGACAGGTCGCATCATCATGGTCGGGTCGATGCTCGCGAGCTTCCCGTTGGCGCACCGCAGCTCCTATTCGGCGGCAAAGGCCGCGCTGCGCACTTTCGCCACGGCGGCCAGGCAGGAACTCTCGCCGTTCGGGGTGTGGGTCAGCGTCGTCGAGCCCGGATCGATCGCCACCGGCATCGGACTGCGCCGCACGAAGTACCTCGAGGACGGTTCGCCCTATACGGACGATGTCACGACGATGCTTGAGCATCTCGATGCCAATGAGCGAGGAGGCATCCCGGCCGAGAAGGTCGCGGCCACGATCATCGACGCCATTGTGTCGCCGCGTCCGCGAGAGTTCTACGCCGTCGGCAGCAGGGCACCCCTGCCGTTCCTGCTCAAGCGAGCGCTGCCGCGGTCGCTGATGTCGAAGATCGTCGCCGCCCAGCACGGCCTCAAACGGTGAGCGGCAAGGCCGTCAGGCAAGACCGAAGCGTCGAGCCCAGCAGCCGCGAAGCGCAGGGCTGAGCGCTGCTGGAACTGGGAGGTCCCTGCTGGAACCGGGACTCTGCTACTGGAACCGGGAGGGGATGAGGTGCTGGGTCGTCGAAATCCCAAGCACCCGCTGCTGACGAGAGAGGTTGTAGGTCCGGTCGGACTGCAGGTACTGGACGAGGAAGAGCTTCGCCCGGTCCCCGCGCTTGAACACGCCCTTGACCTTGAGCCCGAGCTTCGCCGTCACCAGAGCCTTGTCCTTCGCCACACCTTCGATGACGACCTGGTCATACCCCATCCGCCCGAAGTGCGTGACGATGGCGTCCTTGAGCCGGTAGGGAGTCGGGTCGCCGATGTTGAACGGGCCCGCAGCCGAGGGCACATCGAGGCAGGCGAGCGCGGCACGCACGACATTGTCGACATGCGTCAGCGTCAGCTTCTGCCGACCTCCGCCGGGCAGCCGCAGCACACCCTTCTTCGAGATCTTCGACAGGAACGGCATGAACATCGTCTCGCCCGGTCCGTAGACGGCAGCGGGTCTGAGGATCGCGGCATCCGGTCGGATGCGGGAGACGAGCTGCTCGGCCAAGGCATGGGTGCGGGAGTAGGCGTCGGTGAACTCGCTGGGGTCCTTCGGCCCGGCTTCCTCCCACAGTTCGGCGTGCGGTTCGGCCGAGGAGTACACAGTCGTCGAGGACACGTGGACGATCCGGGCCTTCGGGAAGGCGTCGAGGACATTGCGGGTGCCCGTCACCTTCACGGCATAGAGAGCGTCGTCATCGGCGCTGACCGAGGAGATGCCTGCACAGTGGAAGACCGCCGTGGCCTTCGCCGCCAGGGACTGCACAGCCTGCGGGGCCGCCTCGGTGATATCCCAGTGTTGGAAGTTCACTCCGGGGATCTCCGGATCCGTCCGGGAAAGGGCGTAGACCGTCTCGTCCCGATCCGCGAGCGCACGCGCGATGGCACCACCGATGAAGCCGCTGGCTCCGGTCACTATCACCGCCACGATGGTCCCTTTCTCATCCGTGCCTCATCCGCGCCTCACTGAGCCTCACTGAGGCTCACCCGCGATGCTGCCACTGCGGTTCCCGCTTCGTCAGGAAGGCGTCGATCCCCTCCTGCGCGTCGGTCGCCACAGCATTATGTGCCATCACCTGCGACATCCGCGCATAGGCGTCGGCCACAGGCAGCTCACGCTGTTCGTAGAACGCTGCTTTGCCTATGGCAACTGTAGCCGACGAGGCGGACGCGACTTTCCGCGCCAGCTCTGTTGCGGCCGCCTCCAACTCATCGTCGGCGACGACATCGGAGACGAGACCGAAGCGCAGCGCATCCGCAGCGGTCACGAAATCACCGGTGAGCAGCATCCGCATCGCCTGCTTCACGGGCACCGCACGCGACAGGGCCACCATCGGCGTCGAACAGAACAGGCCGATCTTCACTCCCGGAGTCGCAAACCGCGCAGACTCTGCGGCCACCGCCAGATCGCAGGCGGCCACGAGCTGACACCCTGCCGCCGTCGCCACTCCCTGCACCTGCGCGATGACCGGCTGCGGAATGGTCTGGATGAGCTGCATGAGGCGGGAGCACGCGTCGAAGATCTCCTGCTGCGTCTCCAGATCCGCCCCGCCGATCTCCCCCAGGTCATGGCCGGAACTGAACACATGACCGGCGGTGCGGACGATGAGCACGCGCACATCGGTGCGTCGCCCCGCCTCGGCGAGGGTGTCGATGAGGTCTTCCATCACCGCCAGTGACAGAGCGTTGCGTGTGGCCGGCTGGTTGATCGTCACGGACGCGACTCCGTCGTCGGGCTCGGCGAATACAATTGACTCAGACATATCCATATTCTGCCAAAGGTCCGACTCGCTGTGCGGAATCCGGGCGTGCTGATCCGCCCTCCGCAGGTCGTGGAGTTTTGCCGGTGTGGGTCCAGCGGCGTCGAGAGGGACCACCATGACCACCTTGCTGATGATCATCGGATTCGGAGCTGCCACCTCGGTGGTGGTCGGACTGGGACAGAAGCTCAAGCTCCCCTGGCCGGCGCTCATGGTCCTCATCGGCATCGCCGGCGCGTTCATCCCCACCTTCGCCGAGGTGGCCATCGATCCCGAGCTCGTCCTCCCGCTGTTCCTGCCGCCCCTGCTCTTCGCCGCCGCGCAGAAGACGTCGTGGGCGCTGTTCGCGATCCGGTGGCGCACGATCCTCGGCATGTCCGTGGCGCTCGTCGGGGTGACAGTGGCCGTCGTCGCCGGTTCCGCGGTCTTCCTCATCCCCGGAATCACGATCGCCGCGGCCATCGCGCTCGGCGCCATGCTCGCCCCGCCCGATCCCGTCGCCGTCGAAGCCGTGGCCAGCACCGTGTCGATCCCCCGTCGCATCATGACGACCCTGCAGAGCGAAGGCCTGTTCAACGATGCCGCCTCCCTGGTCATCTTCCAGACCGCAATGGCCGCGGTCCTGGCCGGCACCGAGGTGGACTACGCAGATCTCGCCGTGTCCTTCCTCGTCTCCGCCGTCGTCGCGGTCGCCGTCGGTCTGGTGCTGTCGTTCGCGGCGTGGTGGGTGATGGAGAAGATCGACCACACGGTCGCCCGCTCCTCCCTCATGCTCGTCCTGCCCTTCGGCGTCTACCTCGTCGCCGAACACCTCCACGCCAGCGGAGTCATCGCCGTCGTCGTCGCAGCCCTGGAGGTCCGCCGCCGCGACACCGAAGGAAATTCGGCCGAACGGGTGACGCAGAATTCGACGTGGCAGGTCCTCGAGATGCTCATCACCGGCATCGCCTTCGGCCTCATCGGGCTCGATCTGCGCCTCATCGTCGAATCCGAACACGCCGACCTCGGTCGGGCGATCCTCGTCGGTGTCCTCATCGCCGTCGTAGTCGTCGCCGTCCGCTTCGTCTGGCTGCTGCTGGGAACGGTCATCGAACGCAAGAGGAGCGAAGAGGACCCGGATGCTGCACCATTGAGCGTCCGCGATGCCACACTTATGACCTGGGGCGGAATGCGCGGTCTGGCCACCGTCGCCCTGGCCCTGTCGGTCCCGGCGACGACGAGCGCCGGGACGCCGTTCCCCGGACGCTCCTATGTCATCGTCGCGGCCGCTGTGATTCTCCTCGTCACCCTCGTCCTCGCCGGCCTGAGCTTCCCGACCGTCGTCGGGCTCCTCGGCATCGACGACGAGGCGGAGAAGGAGCACGAGGCGACCAAGGCGATCGCCCTGCGCGCATACAAGGCCGCGATGCGCGAGATCAAGAACGACGACACCCTGCCCGACGAAGTCATCGAACCGCTGCGCGCCCGATTCAAGACCCTGCACGATCAGCTCAGCGGCACCACCGATGATCAGGCGAGCGAGGAACAGGTGACCGCGTTCAAGGAGCACCGGGCGCAGATGCTCGCCGTCCAGAAGAGGGCCATGCAGACCGCCCGCGCCGAGGTGCTCGCCGCCCGCCGCGAACGCGGCACCGATCCCGAGATCGCTGACAAGGTCCTGCGCCGCTTCGACCTCCAGTCCGTGCTCGCGAACTGAGCGTGCGCGGGCTGAGGGCGCGCGGGCCGAGCCCGGCGCGGGCTGAACCCGGCACCGCCGGCGGAGGATGCGCGGGCTCAGTGCGGCCGTGGTTGAGCCCAACGCACACGCGGAATGGCGGGCCGCCTCGGCGGATTTGTACTCGATTTTCAAAGTTGAGCGGAATAGACTCAACTTTGTTGGTGTTGTTCTGATCGAGAGCTGAAATCAGCACAGATTTTCATGAAGGAGATGCGCATGGACGCACAGATGACAACCAAATCTCGGGAGGCCCTGCAGACCGCGGTCAACGACGTCGTCGCCCGGAAGAACAACCAGATCGAACCGGCCCACCTCGTGGCCGCGCTGCTGGCCCAACCCGATTCCCTGGCCTCGGCCCTGCTGACGAAGGTGGGCGCCGACCCGCGCGTCGTGCTCCGGGCGATCGAGGCCGTGATCGGCGGGTTCCCCACGGTCAGCGGATCCTCGGTGAGCCAGCCGGGACTGTCCCGTGCCGGCCTGGAGATGATGAACCTCGCGCAGGAGGAGATGACTGCGCTCGGCGACCAGTTCGTCTCCACCGAGCACCTGCTGCTGGCCGCGGCTGCCGGCCAGGACGGTGCTGGAGATGCGCTGCGTTCAAATGGTGCGAACCGGGATGCGCTGCTCGCGGCGCTGCCCGAGCTGCGCGCCGGGAAGAAGGTCACCTCGGAGAACCCCGAGGAGACCATGCAGTCGCTGGAGAAGTTCGGCGTCGACCTCACCGCCACCGCACGCGAGGGCAAACTCGATCCGGTCATCGGCCGTGACAAAGAAGTTCGCCGCGTCGTCCAGGTGCTCTCGCGCCGGACGAAGAACAACCCGGTCCTCATCGGTGAGCCCGGCGTCGGCAAGACCGCCGTCGTCGAAGGCCTCGCCCAGCGGATCGTCGCCGGCGACGTGCCCGAGTCCCTGCGCGACAAGACGCTCATCAGCCTCGACCTCTCAGCCATGGTCGCCGGCGCGAAGTACCGCGGCGAGTTCGAGGAGCGGCTCAAGGCCGTGCTCGAGGAGATCAAGAACGCCGACGGGCAGATCATCACCTTCATCGACGAACTCCACACGATCGTCGGTGCCGGTGCCGGCGGCGACTCGACGATGGACGCGGGCAATATGCTCAAGCCGATGCTCGCCCGCGGTGAGCTGCGGATGATCGGCGCCACGACCCTGGACGAGTACCGGGAGAACATCGAGAAGGACCCGGCCCTGGAGCGCCGGTTCCAGCAGGTGTTCGTCGGTGAGCCCAGCGTCGAGGACACGATCGCAATCCTCCGCGGCCTCAAGGAACGCTACGAAGCCCACCACAAGGTCTCGATCAACGACGGGGCTCTGGTCGCTGCGGCAACGATGTCCAACCGGTACATCACCGGCCGACAGCTGCCGGACAAGGCCATCGACCTCGTCGACGAGGCGGCCAGCCGACTGCGCATGGAGATCGACTCGGCCCCGGTCGAGATCGATGAGCTCCGCCGTGCCGTCGACCGCCTGAAGATGGAGGACATGGCACTGTCGAAGGAGACCGACTCCGCGTCCGTCGAGCGCCTCGGTGCCCTGCGCGCCGATCTCGCGGACAAGGAGGAGGAGCTGCGCGGGCTCGAAGCGACCTGGGAGTCCCAGAGGGCCGGCCTCAACCGTGTCGGTGAGCTGAAGACGAAGCTCGACGAGCTGCGGTCGGCCGCCGACAAGGCGCAGCGCGACACCGACCTCGAGACCGCGTCCCGTCTGCTCTACGGGGAGATCCCCGCGGTGCAGAAGGAGATCGCCGAGGCCGAAGCCGCCGAAGCGGAGGCCGAGGCCGGTCAGTCCTCGGATCCGATGGTCTCGGACAAGGTCTCAAGCAATGACATCGCCGAGGTGGTCTCGTCCTGGACGGGCATCCCCGCCGGACGCCTCGTCCAAGGCGAGGTCGAGAAGCTGCTCGGTGCGGAGGGCATCCTCGGGCAGCGTCTCATCGGGCAGAAGAGCGCCGTCGCCGCGGTCTCCGACGCCATCCGTCGGTCGCGTGCCGGTGTCGCCGACCCGGACCGTCCGACCGGTTCGTTCCTGTTCCTCGGCCCCACCGGTGTCGGCAAGACGGAGCTTGCGAAATCGCTCGCGGACTTCCTCTTCGACGACGAGAAGGCCCTGATCAGGATCGATATGAGCGAATACGGTGAGAAGCACACTGTGTCCCGGCTCGTCGGTGCCCCTCCGGGCTACGTCGGCTACGACGAGGGTGGTCAGCTCACCGAGGCGGTCCGCCGTCGCCCGTACTCCGTGGTCCTGCTCGATGAGGTGGAGAAGGCACACCCGTCGGTCTTCGACATCCTGCTGCAGGTCCTCGACGACGGTCGGCTCACCGACGGTCAGGGACGTACGGTCGACTTCAGGAACACCATCCTGATCCTGACCTCGAACCTCGGTTCGCAGTTCCTCGTCGACAAGAGCCTGTCGACCGAAGAGCAGCGCAGCAAGGTGCTCGACATCGTGCACGCGACGTTCAAGCCCGAGTTCCTCAACCGCCTCGACGACATCGTGCTCTTCGATGCCCTCGGACAGGACGAGCTCGCCTCGATCGTCGATCTGCAGATCGAGCACATGTCCAGGCGGCTGTCGGACCGGCGGATCTCGCTCGAGGTCACGCAGGGTGCCGAGGACTGGCTGGCTCTGGAAGGCTATGACCCGGCATTCGGTGCCAGGCCGCTGCGCAGGCTGGTCCAGCGCGAGATCGGCGACAAGCTCGCCCGCGCGCTGCTCGCCGGTGACATCGTCGACGGAGACGTCGTGGTCGTCGACCTGCCCGAGGACCCCGAGTCCAAGGGACTGGA
The DNA here is from genome assembly GCF_026168515.1 of Brevibacterium spongiae. Lineage (NCBI taxonomy): Bacteria > Bacillati > Actinomycetota > Actinomycetes > Micrococcales > Brevibacteriaceae > Brevibacterium > Brevibacterium spongiae. Next base: position 3,832,068 of record NZ_CP093443.1, read on the forward strand.
GCTGCGCCCGAAGCGGTAAGCCTCCCCGCAGCCGGTAGCCGTCAGCCCGTGGCTGGCAGCCCGCGGCTACCGGCTCGCGGCCGGCAGCGGCCGGTAGCAGCTGGCGGCAGCGTGCAGTATCTGGCGGCTCGCGGTCGGTAGCCTGCAGCACGACGCCTAAGGGGACACTCTTTTCTGAGAAGCTCACGTTTTTCGGTGAGCTTTTCAGAAAAGAGTGTGCCCTTTGCTGTCTGACGACTCATGCGGAGGCTTCGACCCCGCCGGAGCGGGTTCAGGCGCGAGTGGAAGCCTTCCCGCTGCCGGCCTTGCCACCGGCCTTCGCGCTGGAGCCACCCGACTTAGCTTTGGAACTCCCCGAAGTGCCTGCCGCCCCGGAACTCCCGGAGCCCCCGCCCGCAGCCGAGCCACCGGCGATCCCACCGGACCCGCCGACTGACCTCGGTGCTGACGACGCCCACCAGTGCTTGAGGTACGCGCCGAGCTTCGCGAACGACCGGTCGCGGATGAAGATCGCGTCGACGGCGATCATCGTCAGCGAGAACCACGGCAGGCCCATGAGCAGCGCGATGCCCAGGTGGAAGGACAGGATGCCGAGCAGCGCGACGATCCGGGTGTAGCGGTTGAAGAGCATGAACGGGAAGGCGCACTGGAAGAGGATCGATCCCCATGAGATCGCCACGACCATCGGACCCCAGGCCGTCATCAGGTCCGAGAGCACCGGCCATGTGCCGAACTGCTGAGTGTGCAGCGGGTTGTACACGGCGTATCCGTGCTGCCACGCGCTGCCGCCGGCCTTGTACAGGCCGCCGGACATGTAGATCGCGCATACCTGGAAGGCGAGGACGACGATGGCGAGGTTGTTCGCCATGATGAGCGCCCACCGCCATTGTCCGCCGTCGGACTCCGGGAACTCCGGATTGCGTGCCCGACGCCTGGCATCGAGCGACCACCGCCTGGTCGTATCCGCGAAGAGGAGCGCGACCATGAACATCCGGTAGGCGTTGTCGCCCTGGTCGCCGGCGCCGTCGTTGAGCTCGATGAAGCTCACCCAGAGGATGAGGTAGATCGGCAGGATGATCCGCGTGCGCCAGCCGAGGATGATGACGACGGCCAGCAGCGCGAGCCCGATCATCATCGCCGTGAACAGCGGCGGGGTCGTCACCGCACGGTGGAAGAGTGAGAAGAGCCAGATGCTCGGGAAGTCGCTCTTCGGTTCGGCGATCTCGCCGTTCCATGCCGAGCCCACACCGAAGGTGTAGTGCCGCGCAGCGAAGTTCGTGAGGATGAGCCCGAGTCCGGTGAACCCGATGAGGATCCGCGTCACCGCCAGCCCGTAGGTCGCGTGATAACGGCCTGTGAGCATCTCCTCGAGCCAGTTCCAGCCGTTCGCGAGCTTGGTGCGAACCAGCGTGGTCACCGGGACGAGTCCCGAACCGGGAACCGAGTCCGTCGTTTCGCGGACGTTGTCGTCCTTCGCCGAGGCGGCTGTGCCCTTCCCGGCCGTGTCCTTCCCGGCCGTGTCCTTCGCCGAGGCGGCTGTGCCCTTGTCCGCCACCGCTGAGTCCTTCGCCCCGTCGTTCGGGGGCGTGTCGTCACTGTTCACCGACGCACCTCACTTCGTCGGAGGAGCAGAAGTACTTCGTGAACTCCTCTTGGGACTGATGCTCCTCGACGACGAGGGCACGCCACCCGACGGGAACCGGCTGGATGTTCGGGCGTTCGGCGCCCTTGTCATTGCGGTCGGCGAAGGGCACGACGTTCTGACGAGCCGCCTGGTACTGGACGCGCTGCACATCATCGCCCCAGATGGCCTTCGCCACCTGCGTCGCATAAGCCGTGGCCGTGTGCTCGCTCTTGAGGTAGGCCGGGATCGCCTTGTCCGGGTCGTCGTATTCCTTGAGCTTCGTCGTCAGCCGGTCGACCGAATCATCGCCTTTGAAGTAGTCGAGTTTGACGATCGCCTTCTGATCATCGGGCAGATCGTCCCAGGAGCCCTTGATGTCCGAGGCCACCCCGACACCCAGACCGGCCGAGCGCGGTGGGAACAGCTTGTAGGTCGAATGGTCGAGTTCGACATCGGTGGCTCGGACCCACTGGGTGATCTCCTCACCGCTGTCGGTCGTGATCACCGCACGCACGTCGAAGTAGTAGTCACCGTTGATCGGCTCCGGCGCGAACACGCTCCAGGACTGTCCCCACATCGGGATCATGTACTTCGTGAGCAGGTTGCCGGGAATGACTTCCCGCATCGTCGAGGCAGGGGCGATCCACAGGAAGCTGGCGAAGAGGTGGAATCCCGTGATCGCCATGGCGATCACCATCAGGGTCCGCTTCACCGCCGAACGTCGCCGAGGCGCTGCCTCGGTCGGCTTGTTGTCCATCTCGGTTCCGGAATTCTCTTGGGGAATACGACTGCCATCACCGAGGATGCCGTGACCTTGTCGGTCGCCTTGTGACTTCCTCGGTGACAGCGCACAGTCACTAGAGTACTTCAGCTGTGACGATGACTACCCCGATCGCCGATCATCTCTGCGCCGGTGACCGCGACGGATCGACTCACCGGCGGATCATGCTGCCGGCCACGGCCGCCTCACCCGCCCGAGCCGACCAGGTCACGGCTGCCTCATCTACTCGAGCCGACCGGGTCACGGCTGTTTCATCCGCCCGGACCGACCGGGTCATGGCCGCATCACGGCACCGAGCGCAGCCAGTCCTTGACCTTGTCGGTGGAATCGCCGAGCGTCGGAGGGGCCAGTTCGTAGCTGGCCGGGGTCTCGGACAATCGGATCGGGTTGCGGACGGTGGGGATGACGCGATCCCCGGCCCCCGCCTCGGCGACGGGCTCGAGTCCCAGCGATGATGCCAGGTCCACGCCTTGGGCGATCGAGTTGATCGGGGCGCAGGGCAGGCCCGCCTCGGTGAGGATGTCGAACCATTCCTGATTCGTCTTCTCACTCAGCGCGGCGATGAGCTCGGGTTCGAGTTCGTCCCGGTGGACATTGCGGTCGGCGAAGTTCGCGAATCGCTCGTCCGCGGCCCATTCGGGGTGGCCGAGCACCTCGGCGAGGCGGGCGAACTGGTTGTCGTTGCCGCACGCGATGATGATCTGGCCCTCGGCCGTGGGCATCGGCTGGTAGGGGTAGAGGCTCGGATGCTTATTGCCCATGGCCTGCGGCACCACCCCGCCTGCCACGTACGCGGAGGTCTGGTTCGCCAGCCCCGACAGCGCCGAGGACAGGAGATTCGTCTCCACGAGCTGGCCGATTCCGGTGTCCTTGCGGTGGGCGAGCGCGGCGAGCACGCCTACGGCCGTGTGCAGCCCGGTGATGACGTCGACGACGGCGACTCCGGCCTTGACCGGGCCCGACTCCTCCGATCCGGTGACCGACATGAACCCGGACAATCCCTGGATGAGCAGGTCGTAGCCGGGCTGCGGGTTGCCGCGCCCGAATCCGGTCACCGAGGCGTAGACGATGCCGGGGTTGACGGCTCTGACCGTGTCGTAGTCGAGTCCGTACTTCGCCAGTCCCCCGGCCTTGAAATTCTCGACGAGGACGTCGGACTTCGCGGCCAGACGCTGCGCGATCTCGAGGTCCTGCGGATCCTTGAAATCGAGGACGACCGAGTGCTTGTTCCGATTCGCCGTGAGGAAGTACGTGGCATCGTCACCTCGCCGAGGCGGCGCCCAGTGACGCGTATCGTCGCCCGACCTGCCCTCGACCTTGATGACAGTGGCCCCGAGATCAGCGAGCATCATCGTCGCATAGGGGCCGGCGAGGACTCGGGAGAAGTCGGCCACGACGGTTCCGGCCAAGGGCCCCGTCCCCCGCCTTCCGAGCAGCTCCTGCAGATCCTGGTCTTCCACTTCCTGCCTCCTTCGCACACGATCGAACACTGGCTCCGGGCCGGTCGTTCGGCTCCGGACCAGACGTCTGGCTCCACGCCAGACTATACGGACTCTTCGGCGGGCTCACTGTCCCAGATGACTACGTGAGCTGACCGGCGACGGCGGCGCCGGACGCGCGCTGTGCCGAAGGTGGGCCGGCAAGCGACGGCGGCGCCGGATGTGGGCTGACGAATGTGCGGATTCCGTCGCCCCCGAACCGTCTGTTCTCGCTAGACTCGTGGCAATCTCCACCTCCGAAGGGACCGATGATGACCTTGCACATGCCGGCGGAGACTTCCGCCCAGGACCGTGTCTGGATGGCGTTCCCATCCTCCGGCTACGCGCTCGGCGACACGGCGACCGAAGCCGAAGCCGCCCGTTCCACATGGGCCGCCGTCGCCCGCGCCACGAGCGAATTCACCCCGGTCACGGTGGTCGTGACCAGTGCACAGACCGAGCATGCCCGGCGCCACCTCGGGGAGGGGATCACGCACGAGATCAGCATCGTCGAAGCCGAACTCGATGATGCATGGATGCGCGATATCGGTCCGAGCTTCGTCGTCGACGACGAGGGCCGGCTGCATGCCGTCGACTGGGTATTCAACGGATGGGGCGGCCAGGAGTGGGCGAAATGGGACCACGATGAGCACATCGGACGGTTCGTGGCGGACCTCGCAGAGACCCCGGTCGTGTCCTCACAGCTGCGCAACGAAGGCGGCGGATTCCACGTCGACGGGCAGGGCACGGTGCTCGCCACCCGCAGCGTGCAGCTCGACCCCGGCCGCAATCCTGGCCTGACCGAGGCCGACGTCGAGGCCGAATTCGCGCGCACGATCGGGGCGAAGAAGGTCATCTGGCTCGATCGCGGACTGCACCGGGACAACCAGACCTTCGGCACCCGGGGACATGTCGACATCGTCGCCGCGATGCCCAGCCCCGGGGTCGTCCTCGTCCACGATCAGCGCAATCCGGAGCACCCGGACTACGAATTCAGTCGCGAGCTGATGACGCAGTTCGCCGCCGAGACCACGGCTGATGGTGTGCCCTTCGAGGTGGTGCCCATTCCCGCCCCCGAGGTGCTGCGCGACGACGAGGGGTGGGTCGACTACTCCTATGTCAATCATCTGGTCACCAACGGCGGGGTCATCGCCTGCACCTTCGATGACCCGATGGACGCCGAGGCGGCCGCCGTCCTCGAGCGCGTCTACCCGGGTCGGAAGGTCGTCGGGGTCGATGCGCGCGAACTCTACGCCCGCGGCGGCGGGATCCACTGCATCACGCAGCAGCAGCCGAGCGTCGGCTGAGCCGGTTCCGGGCGGTGGGGTCCGGACCGTGGTTGGACAGATTCCCCGTCGACCGTCGAGAATCCGAGGTGACGGCATGCGCTGAACCGTACCCCAGCGGCCGCTTCCCGGTATAAGCTGGTGGCGCAGGACACAGTGCCCGTGCGCTGATCACAGAGATGCCCGTCGCTGTGTCTCACAGCAGTTCGGGAGACAGTGACGGCAAGTTGCGAAGAGGAGCATGACATGAAGAAGAGATTGATTCTCCTGGCGGGGCTCGGAGTCGGATTCATTCTCGGATCACGCACCGGACGCCAGAGCTACGAACGGCTCAAGGCTCAGGCTCAGGATCTGTGGACCGATCCGCGTGTCCAGGACACCGTCGAAAAGGCCAACCAGTCGATCCGCGAGAAGTCTCCCGCGGTCGCCGATGCCGTGCAGACCGCTGCGGACAAGGTCAATGCCGCGGCGGCCACCGGCGCACCGGTCTCCGAATTCGACGGTGACGAGGACGGAGTCAGCGTGGAGAACAAGACCGCTGCGAGGCCGACCACGGCCAAGCACAGCGCCTCACCCAAGGCTCAGGACTCCGTCGCGGACCCGGAGCGTCACCTCGACGACGAAGGTCCTGCCGGAGTCGCCGACGACGACTGATCGACTCTGCTGAAGCAGCCCTGCGGGTACGGACGGCAGCGATCGGCCCGGTCCGTCTGGCCGCCGGCGACAAGGGCGGTGGAACCGAACATGGTTCCACCGCCCTTGTGCGTGTTCGATGCGCGTGCGCCCCTCGACCCGGCGCGTGCAGACGCGCAGACGCCCATGCCCTGCGTCTAGAGCAGTGAGCTCGTCAGCCGGGCCACGTTCTCCACATACTTCTTCAGCAGGGACCGACTCTCCCATTCCTCTGCGTCGAGTTCGACGGAGTTCGGGGCGTAGCGTTCGGCTTCGAGCGCGTACATGCGAGAAGTGAATTCCTTGTTGACGATGAACATCGTGACCTCGAGGTTCATGGCGAAGGAGCGTTCGTCCATGTTCGAGGAGCCGACGATCGAGACCTCGTCGTCGATGATGAGGAACTTCGAGTGCAGCACCGTCGGCGCGTGGTACATGAAGATCCGCACCCCGGCGCGCACGAGTTCGTCGTAATAGGACTGCTGCGCCTTGTGTGTCAGCCAGTGGTCGCTCGTCTCACCGACGTAGAGGCGCACATCGACACCCGAGCGTGCTTCGGTCGTCAGCGCGTGCAGCAGCGATTCGTCGGGCACGAAGTAGGGTGAGCACACGACGACGGTGCGGTTCGCGTTGTAGATGAGGTGGTTGAACAGCCGCAGGTTGTTCTCGTCTTCGAATCCCGGCCCCGAGGGCACCACCTGGGCTTGGATTCCGCCGGATTCGGGGACGTCGAGTTCGAAGCTGTCGGGTTCGTCGACGATCTCGTCGGTCTCCGAATACCAGTCGGTGATGAACACGGCATCGAGCTCTTCGACGACCGGGCCCCGACACTCGAGCGAGAGGTCCTTCCACTGGAAGCCCTTCCGCCGGTTGCGCGCCTTGTTGTAGGAGCGGTCGATGATGTTCTGGGAACCGGTGAACGCGACCTCACCGTCGACGACGAGGATCTTGCGGTGGTTGCGCAGGTCCGGGCGCTGATACTCGCCCCGCCACGGCCGGATCGGCAGCGCCCGTCGCCAGCTGACGCCCGACGAATCGAGTCTCTTGACGAGTTCCGAATACCCCGGATAGCCCAGTGAACCGACATGGTCGATGAGGATGCGCACGTTCACCCCGCGCTCGTGCGCGGCCAGCAGCGAGTCGAGCAGCCGCCTCGTCGTGTCGTCGATGGCGACGATGTAGAACTCGAAGTGCACGAATCGGCTCGCCCGGTCGACGGCGTCGGCCATCGCATCCATGCAGGCGTGATTGTCGACATGGAGGTCGAAGAAGTTGCCGTGGGTCATCGGCAGGGCGCCGAGGTCGAAGTTGAGCTGCGCGGCGGTGCTCAGCGGTTCGGGCATATGGTCCTTCTGCCCGAGGATCGCCCGATTCTTGATCTGATCGCGGATGAGGTCGTTGATCCTCGCCTGCTTGTCCCGCCGCCGCTTCGGCAGCTTCGACGAACCCAGCAGCAGGAACGCCGCGATGCCGACATAGGGGATGAGGAAGATCGCGAGCAGCCACCCGAGCGCGACCGAGGGTTTGCGGTTGTGCGGAATCCATCCGAGCGCGATGATGCGGATGATGAGATCGATCAGCAGGAGGGTGACGATCACCCAATTCGGCCATGCCGAATCGATGTTGATGAACGGATAGATTCCGAAGCTGCTCATAGTGTGCCCGTTCAGTCCCGCCCCTGCTCGTCACCGGTTGGGTCTTGCACCTCTGGTGGAGGATTTCGCATTGCACACCATCGTATCCTGCCGGGGTTCTCGCTCCTGTTGCCGCATGCCCTCTGACCACGGATATCATCCGTATGCGACCCCGGCTATCGTTCGTACGCGACCCCGGCTCCGCCTCGGCGGGGGTGCGCGGGCATACTGGGAAGGAACGACTTCAGGCGAGAGCGAAGGTGCTGACCGTGATTCGAGACATCAACCCCGAGGGCTCCGACCGTTCGGATACGGCCGATGCTGCCAGTCGCGGACCCGACGTTACCGACCCCGAGGCGGTGCCTATCAGGCCCGCCGTGAGTGTGCTCATGCTCCGTGACGGTGCCGACGGTCTCGAGGTCTTCATCCAGCACCGGGTGTCGACGATGGACTTCGCCGCCGGCGTCGTCGTCTTCCCCGGCGGCCGCGTCGATCCGATCGATGAGAGGACCGCCCCGACGATCGCCGTCGCCGATCCGACAGTGCACACCTCGGCGTGGGCGGATTCGACCATCGCCGAGGCGGCCGAAGGGTGGCGCGTCCTGCTGGCCACCGCTGTGCGTGAGGTGGAGGAGGAGACCGGCGCGGTGCTCGATCCGGCCGGGCTCGTCCCCTGGGCGAACTGGGTGACGCCGCTGGGTCGACCCAAACGGTTCGACACCTACTTCTACGTCATCGCCGCCCCGGAGCTCGCCGCCGCCCATCATCAGACGACGGAGGCGCACACGAGCGAATGGCGTTCGATCAACGGCATCCTCGCCGATGAGGCCGCAGGCACGCTCAAGCTCATGCGTCCGACGTTCGTGCTGCTGCGTGACCTCTCGTCCTTCTCCTCGGTCGCCGGGGTGCTCGGGGCCGAACGCACCATCGATCCGGTGCGCCCGGACTTCCCCTCCACCCGCGGTTCCTGAGCTCAGCCCTTCGCGTTGGTGGGGCCGGAGTCGGCAGCGGTGCGTCCCCCGCCGGCCCCGCCCCGACCTCAGCCCTTCGCGCGGGTGAGGCCGGGTGCGACCGCGCAGGCCGCCCGCCCCGACCTCAGCCCTTCGCGCGGGCCTTCATCGCGGCCAGACGGGCGGCCACGACCTGCTTCTGCTCCTCGGTGCCCAACAGCTGTGCCAGCGCTTCCTGCTCGGCGTCGAGGCCGACGCTGAGCTCGGAGTCATAGGAGAGGTCGACCAGGCACTTCGCCCACACCAGCGCCGAACGCGACTGCCCGGCGATCTGCGCGGCCAGTTCCTGGGCCCGTGCGATCGGGTCCTCGACGACCTCCTCGACAAGACCGATCCGCAGAGCTTCCTCGGGCCCGATCGTCGCCGCGGTGGCGATGAGCTTCTTCGCCTGCCCGGGTCCGACGAGCCTGGGCAGCAGCTGGGTGCCGCACATATCGGGGATGATGCCCCAATTGAGTTCCATGAGCGAGAGCTTCGCATCCTGTCCGGCGATGCGGATGTCGGCGCCCAAGGCGATCTGCAGCCCGCCGCCGAGCGCCGCTCCGCGAACCGCCGCGATGACGGGGACGTCGACGAGCGACCACACGTGCACGGCCTTCTGCGCCAGTGCCCGGGCGGAACCGAGACGTTCACCGACGTTGACGACGGTGCCCACGGATCCGGCATCTTCGGGTCCGGCATCCTCGATGCCGGCGGCTGCTCCGGCGGACTTCTCAGCCGCTTCCTCGGCGGTCGAGCGGGTCGCTGCTCCCGCCTCGGCGATGCGTGACATTTCGGTGAAGTCGAGGCCCGCGCTGAACGCACGTCCCCGACCGGACAGGATGACGGCCTTGGCCTCGGGTGAGTCCTTGAGCTCCAGCCCCGCCTCGACGAGGTCTTCGAAGACCTCACGGGTGAGGGAATTGAGCTTCTCGGCCCGATCGATCTCGACGTGGGCGACGCCGTCGGTGATCGAACAGACGACGGTCGAATGCGTGGTCGGGGGCATGTGGGGTCCTTTCGGCGGCAGGGTCGGCGGGCTTCCCGACGGTCCTGAACAATCGATCAGTTACGTTTCTTGAACCCTATCGGAGCTCCCGTCAGCGTCAAGACCAAGACCGCGATGAGGGAGGTCGCGCACATCGCCACGACGCCGGGCCAGGCGAAGTCGACGAACAGCACCGCCGACAGCCATGCGCCGAGGCTCGTGCCGAGGTAGTAGACGGTGAGGTAGATGGCTGCCGAACGCGTCGAGTCGACTCCGGGGCGGGCCGCGCTGGCGGCCGCGGACGCGCCGGTATGGCCGAGGAAGAAGCCGGCGGTGAGCAGCGACATGCCGATGATGATGGTCGCGAGCGAATCGACGAGAGTCAGCCCCGCGCCGGCGAGCGCGACGACCATCCCGATGAGCGTCAGCCTGGTGCGTGAGTACTTCGTGGCCAATCGACCGTAGTAGGTGGTCACGACGGTGCCGACGAGGTAGATGAGGAAGAACAGGGCGACCGCGCCCTCGCTGAGGTTCCACGGATCCTGCTGCAGGCGGGTGCCGAGCATCGTGAACGATCCGCCGAAGACGATCATGCACAGGAACCCTGTGAGGTAGATCCGCCACAGTCCCCCACGCAGAGGAATCACTCGCCGAGGCGGCCGCGGGCTTCCGTCCGCATCGGCGGGGGTGTCCGGTGCAGCGTCATGGACTGCTCGGCTGCGGGAGGTCTTGAAGAGATCGTGGCGCAGCAGCCAGACGACGATGAGGCCGAAGATCAGAGAGATCACGGCGGTGAAGGCGAGTCCGCCGTGCCAGCCGAGCAGATCGGAGGCCAGACCGGTCAGCAGTCGCGAGCACAGTCCGCCGATCGTATTGCCGGCGATGTAGACGCCGATCGCGCCGGGCAGCGCCTTGGGCGGCAGACGCAGGGAGAGGTAGGCCATGGCTGTGGCCGGCACCGAGGCGATCGCCACCCCCTGGAGGAAGCGGACGGCGATGAGCAGCTCTGGAGTCGGGGTGAAGGGCAGGACGAGGGCGAGGATCGCCGCGACGATCACACCGGCACCGATCTGGCGTGCGTGGCCGATGCGCGGGGCGAGCATCGAGAACGGGATGAGGAAGACCGCCATGGCCACGTTCGTCGCCGAAACGGTCAGGCTCGCGGTCGGTCCGTCGATGCCGTAGGCCCCGCGGATGGCCGGCAGCAGACCCTGCGTCTCGTAGAGGACGAGGAACACGGAGACACCGGCCAAGAAGACTGCGGTGACGGTTCGCCGAGTGCTCGTCGGGCTCGGCTCACCAGTGGTCATGGAGCCAACGCTATGCCTGCGGGGGCCGCGGCCCCAAACGATTCCGCCCCACGGACCGCGTGAGACCGGACACGCCCAGTTTCACTCGGGCATGCCCGGCGTGCCCCGGTCCGATGTGCTGCACGGGGCTGTTCCGGCGCGGTCTTCGGAGGATAACCCCATCGCCGAGGCGGCCCCCTCCTCCCTAGGCTGGAGCCATACCTTCGCCGTTGATGGGAGACCTGAGCGATGACCGCGACCACCGAGATACCCGCGATCTCCTCCTCCGCGCGCGCCGACGAATCCACCGCACTCCACTCCCCTGGCGAATCTGCCCTCCCCCTGTCCTCCGTCACTCCTCTGTCTCCCCTGCCACCGCTCGGATGCGACGAGGCCCCGGACGCTTCCGGCAACCGGTCGTTCGTCGTCACCTGGCTGCTGTCCCTGCTCTTCGGCTTCCTCGGCCTGGATCGGTTCTACACCGGCCGGTACTCGACGGGCGCGATGAAGGCGCTCAGCCTCGGCGGGTTGGGGATCTGGTGGATCATCGATCTCGGCATGGTCCTGGCCGGCGGTCTTCGGTACGGTTCGTCTGCGCTGCGCGGTTATGCACGCGATAAGGAGATCGCGTGGATCGGCACCGGACTGACGCTCATCGTCGCCTATTCGCTGCAGGTGGATGCGCTCATCGGGTCGCTGCTGACCGGACTGCTCTGAAACGTCTCAGGTCTGCCTTTCCTGAAATCTGCGTCTCCCGGGGCTAGGCTCGAAGCCAGGTCAGTTCAAGGAGGCACAATGAAACGGCAATTCCCCATTGTCCGGATCGTCAGCGGCGAATCGGCAGGCAAGCAGATCGCAGGTCTGGCGGCGACCGCCTCGGCGATCGGACTCGGCGCACTCGCTGCATGGGATCTCACCCAGAAGAAGCATTCGATCCTGCGCAACTATCCGATCGCCGGACATGCTCGGTTCCTGCTCGAGTCGATCCGGCCGGAGATCCAGCAGTACTTCATCGAACGCAACTGGGACGGTCGCCCGTTCAACCGCGACACCCGCACCACGATCTACGAACGCTCCAAGGGCACCCACTCCGAGCACGCCTTCGGCACCGAACACGACGTCGACCGGGCCGGCTACGAAGCGCTCATGCACTCGGCGATGCCGATCCCCAACCCGCCGCGTCCCCCGCGCGTGCGCATCGGCGGCAGCGAATGCACTCAGCCGTATGACATCTCACTGCTCAACGTCTCGGCGATGAGCTTCGGTTCGCTGAGCAACAACGCGATTCGCGCCCTGAACAAGGGCGCGGCGCTGGGCGGGTTCGCCCATGACACCGGCGAAGGGTCGATCTCGCCGTACCACCGCGAGCACGGCGGCGACCTCATCTGGGAGCTCGGCACCGCGTACTTCGGTGCACGCACCGAAGACGGCAGGTTCGACCCCGAGACCTTCGCCGAGAAGGCCCAGGACCCGCAGGTGAAGATGGTCTCGCTCAAGCTCTCGCAGGGGGCGAAGCCGGGCATCGGCGGTGTGCTGCCCGGTGCGAAGGTCACCGAGGAGATCGCCGAGATCCGCGGCATCCCCGTCGGCCAGACCTGCATCAGCCCGCCCGGGCACAGTGTGTTCTCGAACCCGATCGAGTTGCTGCAGTTCGTCCAGCAGATGCGCACGCTCTCGGGTGGGAAGCCTGCCGGCTTCAAGCTCTGCGTCGGTTCGCGCACGGAGTTCCTCTCGATCGTCAAGGCCATGGTCGAGACCGAGATCCTGCCGGACTTCATCATCGTCGACGGCTCCGAAGGCGGCACCGGTGCAGCACCGTTGGAGTTCGAGGACAATGTGGGGCTGCCGCTGACACAGGGACTGATGATCGTGCACAACGCACTCGTCGGTGCGGGTCTGCGCAAGAAGATCAAGGTCGGGGCCTCGGGCAAGATCGCCACCGGCACGGACATCGTCAAACGCCTCATCCAGGGAGCGGACTTCACGAACTCCGCGCGCGCGATGATGATGGCTGTCGGCTGCATCCAGGCCCAGGTCTGCCATACCGGCAAATGCCCGGTCGGCGTGGCCACACAGAATCCGCGGCGAGCGCGTGCCATCGATGTGCCCAGCAAGGCCGAACGCGTGCGCAATTATCACGATGGGGTCGTCGCCGAGGCGGTGCGTCTCATGGCATCGATGGGTGCGGCCAGCCCGGAGGAGCTGGAGCCGACCATGCTGCGCCGCAATGTCTCGGGGTCCGAGTCCTGGTCCTACGCCCGCCTGTACGACTGGCTGGAGCCGGGCGAACTGCTCAATGGTGCTCCCCAGGACTGGGCCGACGACTGGGCGACAGCCCGCGCCGACACCTTCACCATCCCTCGCGGCCACAGCCGCTGAGAGAGAGGATCCCGATGACTGCCCTTGTCCTACTCCATTCCGCTCTGGGGCGCACGTCCGGCATGGATGCCATCGCCGAACGCTTCGTCCTCGCCGGGCACACCGTCCACACTCCCGATGTCTACGCAGGCAGAACCTTCACCACCGCCGAGGAGGGTGTGGCCCACTCGCAGGAGGTCGGCTTCACCACGCTCGTGGATCGAGTGACAGAGGCCTGTGCCGAACTCGGAGACGACCAGATCGTCTTCGGCGGATTCTCGTTGGGAGCGGCACTCGCCCAGCAGATGGGAAAGAACGATCCTCGGGCGTGCGGTGCCCTGCTCTTCCACGGCGGCGGCTTCCCGAAGCCGACCCGCTGGCAGGCGGGAGTGCCGGTGCAGGCCCACTTCGCGGTCGACGACGAATGGCGCAGCCCCGGCACGATCGAGACCCTCCTCGAATCAGCGACTCGAGCCGGCGCACAGGCCGAGTACTTCCTCTACCCCGGTGATTCGCACCTGTTCGCTGATCCGACGTCCCCGGACTACCGGGAGGACAACGCCGAGCTGCTCTACGAACGGGCACTGACCTTCCTCGACCGCTTCTGAGCGGCTGAGCTCGGCGGCCTCGGATACGGGGTCGGGATGGGCGCTCAGTTCATGACCAGGCCGTTGTCGACGATGAGGTTCTGACCGGTCACCGCACGGGAGGCCGGCGAGGCGAAGAACACCACCGCCGAGGCGAACTCCTCCGGGGTGGTCACCCGCCGCAGCGCACTGGCCGCCGCGATCTGGTCGAAGACTTCCTCAGGTGTCGCCGCAGATGCGTCGGTGGTGCGCAGCAGACCACCGGAGACCATGTTCACCCGCACTCCGACGGGACCGAGGTCCTTCGCGAAGGTCCTGGTCAGCGACAGCAGGGCCGCCTTGCCCGCGGTGTAGTCGTGATACGGCACGACAGGGTCCTGGAACAGGTTCGTCCCGATGTTGACGACCCGTCCGGACCCGATCTCACGGAAACCGGACATCGCGGCCTGGACCGTGTTGACCGCGCCTTCGACGGAACCGCGGAACTGGTCGGCGAAGTCCGAATAGTCGATCTCGTCGGCCGGTTGGCGTTCGTCGCCGTTGAATGAGAAGTCCGCCAGCGCATTGTTGATCACCGTGGACACCGGTGCCCCGAACTCGGCGGCTGCGGATCTGAACATCGCATCGACGGCACGGGAGTCGGTGACATCGGCCGCGATGGCCACGGCACGTCCACCGCGAGCGCGGACCGCCTCGGCGAGCTCTTCTGCAGCCTCCGCCGAGTACCGATAATTGATGACCAGCGCCGCCCCCTCGATCGCGAAGGCCTTCGCGATCGCCGAACCCAGGCCGCGCCCGGCTCCGGTGACGAGCACTACCTGCTCATCGAGTGGCAGTGCCTCGGAAGTGAAAGCCTGGGCGTTGCTCATCGCGTATCTCCTTCGAACGTCGGTGGGCGGCGAACTCAGACCTCGCGGTCTGTGCCTCCTCCCACCCTACCCAGGAACCTCCTGCGACCCATCCGCAGACGCAAGAACGTGCCAGGAGCGGCAAGAGTCCATAGACTGACAAGAAGACCATCGTTGTCCATCCCCAGGAAGTCACCCTTATGAACGAGCTCGGCGCCGGAATCTCCATCGGAGTCCTCGCGGCCCTCGTCGTCTTCGTCATCTACCTCATCGGTGCGAAGCTCGGACGCTGGCAGCCCGGGACCCAGTCAGGCAGACCGGGCGCCCAAGGCTACGGTCAGAACCCCTACGGCCAGTCCGGCTACAACCAGCCGACCCGCCCGTTGGGCAACGACGATGCGACCCGCGTGCTGCCCAGCGGCTCACACGGCTATGACGCGCAGGGCTACGGCGCAGACTACGACGACTCCCGCGACGCGGATCTGCCGCGAGCCACGAAGTCCGAGCTGGCAGCCAATATCCAGCACTCGGGACAGTTGGTCGAGGCGAACCGACGAGCCGCGACCGCCTCGAACGGTGACACCTTCGCAGTGTTCACCTACATCCTCGGTGCCGCGCTCATCGCCGTCGTCGCTTTCGTCTTCTTCAACAACCTCCTGCTGCCGGCCACCATCGGTGCGCTCACCGGCGCCATCATCTGCGTGGCGCTGTCGGCGACCTACACGCTGAAGAACCTGGACTTCTGGCCGGACAATGCGACGATCTCGATCATCAACCTCATCGTCGCCCTCATCGCCTCGATCTTCATGTACATCGGATCTGTGCAGACCCAGCGCGACAATATGAGCCTGGGCACGATCACCGACTCCTTCGACGCGCTGCCGTTCAGCGAAGGCTTCTCCGCCTTCGCTGTGGCCATCGGCGATCGCGTGGTCACCTTCTTCAAGGACTTCGGCTTCTTCGGCTTCGTCTTCCTGCTGTTCATGGGCATCGGCTGCATCATCGTCTTCACCCTGGCCGCGAAGTCCCTCATCGACGTCATGGACTGGCGGATCTTCGCTCAGTTCGGCCATTTCGTCACCGATCGGCCCATGTCGTATTCGCGTGCCGTGCGCTTCCAGACTTCGAAGGTCTCACACACTGTGACCTCGATCGTTCTTGCGATCATCGCCGTCCTCGCCGCCACCGGAATGCTCTATGACGGCTTCACGTGGTTCACGCGCTGAGTATCATCTCAGAAACCGGGCGGTAGGATAGACCGGAATTCACCCGTCGTGACGCGTCACGCGCGCCCCTGCGGCCCAGATCGATACTGACGAACGACCCGAAAAGGGATGAGTACCTCAATTGGCGAACGGCAACGCAACATTTCGGCATTCGAACGTGGCCCTGCTCGGCCTGACCGAGACTCTGGCCCCGAACGAAGTGACCTCCGACGAATTCGACGAGCGCCTCGCCGATACCCTGTCCTCCCTCAAACTCCCTCAGGGTCTGCTCCAGCGAGTCGCCGGTGTCTACGCGCGCCGCAACTGGGACGAACCCCACCAGTTCGCCGCCGGTGCGGTCGAGGCCGGGAAGAAGGCCCTCGTCGAGGCGGATGTGCCGGCCGACGCCATCGGACTCATGGTCAACACCTCGGTCACCCGTGAACACCTCGAACCGTCTGTGGCCGTCGGCGTCCATGCCGGCATCGGCCTGGGTCCGCAGGCGATGAACTTCGACATCGCCAATGCCTGCCTCGGCTTCGTCAACGGCATGACCCTGGCCGCGAACATGATCGACGCCGGCCAGATCGAATACGCCCTCGTCGTCGCCGGCGAGGATGCCTCCCGCGTGCAGGAGGCGACGCTGCGCCGCCTCAACCGTCCCAACATCACCCGCGAGGAGTACCTCAACGAATTCGCGTCCCTGACGCTGGGCTCGGGTGCCGCGGCCGCCGTCCTCGGACCGGCCGACAAACACCCGGAAGGCCACCGCATCCTCGGCGGCATCACCCGTGCCGCGACTCAGCACCACGCTCTGTGCGTCGGTGACCACAACGGCATGTTCACCGACGCCAAGGGGCTGCTCGCCGGCGGGATGGAACTCGTCGTCGCCGCGTGGGAGGAAGCCCACGAGTCCGGGTGGGAGTGGAAGGAGATGGACCGCTACGTCATGCACCAGGTCTCCGATGTCCACACGAATTCGATCACGAAGGCAGCGAACCTCGACCCCGACCGGATCCCCACGACCTACCAGGAACTGGGCAACGTCGGCCCCGCATCTCTGCCCATCACGCTTGCCCGTGAGGCCGATTCGCTCAAACCCGGCGACCGCGTCCTCTGCATGGGAGTCGGCTCCGGCCTCAACACCGCAATGACCGAGATCGAGTGGTAGAAGATTCCATGAAATATCCTGCACGGCCGGCCACGACTCCCCCGCAGCTGCCCGAGTGGGACCCCGCCTGGTCCCGTATCGTCGAGGCTCCGACCTCCGATGGGACGCATGCGTTCCACGTGCTCGACACCCTGCCGGCCCTGCGCGCGGCCGGGGTGGAACCGGAAGGCACGATCGTCGCCCTTCACGGCAACCCGACCTGGTCGTACCTGTGGCGTCGGCTGGCCCGAGCCACCGTCGAGGCCGCCCGCTCCGGCGGTCGTGTGTGGCGTCTCATCGCCCCCGACCAGTTGGAGATGGGCTTCTCCGAACGCCTCGCCCACGCGGCGATGCCCACCCCGAAATCCGCCGAGGTGCGTCGGATCTCCGACCGCATCAGTGATTTCGATGCCGTCGTCACGACCCTGTTCGCCGAGGTGGCCGGCAGTGCCGCTGCCGCTGACCGTTCCGCGTGTTCCGAGAGCTCCGAGGGCCCCGAGTCCCACCCGATCGTGACGATCGGCCATGACTGGGGCGGCGTGCTCTCACTCGGCTGGGCTTCCCGCAACACCGATATCGTGTCCGCGGCGATCAGCCTCAACACGGCCGTCCACCAGCCCGAGGACGCCCCGGTGCCCGCGCCGCTGCGTGCGACCCTGGCCGGGCCGATGCTGCCGACGGCCACCGTCCTCACCGACTGGTTCCTGCGCGTGACGCTGAACCTCGGCGACCTCGATGCCGAGACCAAGGCCGCGTTCAACGCCCCGTACCAGTCCGCGCAGGAGCGGTGGGCGATCGGCAACTTCGTCGCCGACATCCCCGTCGATGCGAACCACCCGTCGGATCCCGAGCTGCAGCGCATCGGTGCGGACATCGCTGCCTTCGACAAACCCGCGCTGCTCGTCTGGGGACCGAAGGACCCGGTGTTCCTCGAACGCTATCTGCGGGATCTGCGGCAGCGCCTGCCGCAGGCCGATGTGCACCGTTTCGAGACCGCCTCTCACCTCGTCAGCGAAGACCACGACGTCGCAGGTCTCGTCCTCGATTGGCTGGATGCGCAGTTCGGCACGTCCGCGGACACGACGACGGGCTCGGCCGACGGGACCACACCGAAGGGAACACCCGCGCCCTCGGGCACGGCCGCCTCGGCGAAGGATTCGGCATCCGATTCCGACGCGGATGCCGCGCCCGTCCGCGCGGTGACCGCGATCCTCGATGCGCGTCGTGATGACGAAACGATCGCCTCGGTGGACTTCGCCCAGAACCCGGCCCAGCAGATCACGTGGCGGCACCTGTGGCATGTGACGACGTCGATCGCGAACGGGCTGCTCGACCTCGGTGTGAAGCCCGGCGACCGGGTGTCCATGCTCGTTCCGCCCGGCAACAACCTCACCGCCGCGCTCTACGCGTGCCTGAAGATCGGCGCGGTCGCCGTCGTCGCAGACGCCGGACTCGGCCCGAAGGGGATGACCCGGGCGGTCACCTCGGCGGATCCGCAGTGGATCATCGGCGAACTGCCCGGCCTCACCCTGGCCCGGGCCTTCGGCTGGCCCGGCCGACGGATCTCCGTCAGTCCGCTCGGCCCCGTGCGCTCGCGCATGTTCAACACCGAGACGAGCCTGACCGCACTGTCGAAGACCGCGCACCGCGCCGAGCTGCCGACCCCGGCGCCCGGCGACTACGCCGCGATCCTCTTCACCTCCGGATCGACCGGACCGGCCAAGGGCGTGCGGTACACGCACCGGGACATCTCGTCACTGGCAGCCGTGCTGACCAGGACCTTCAACGTCACGGAAGGCACCGGTCTGGTCGCCGGATTCCCACCCTTCGCGCTGTTGGGTCCGGCCATCGGAGCCACCTCGGTGACTCCGGACATGTCCGTGACGAAGCCGAAGACGCTCACGGCCACCGCGATCGCCGATGCGATCATCGCGGGACGGGCGACCATGGTCTTCGCCTCCCCTGCCGCATACACGAACGTCGCCGCCACCGCCTCGGCGATGGACGAACAGCAGCGGGCCGCCTGCGCCCAGGTCGAGCTCGTGCTCTCGGCCGGGGCACCCGTGCCGCTTCCGCTCATGGATGCCATCGCCGAGGTGTTCCCGAACGCCTCCATCCACTCCCCCTACGGCATGACCGAGGGTCTCCTGCTCACCGACATCGACCGGGCAGGTGTGGCCGAGGCCGATGCGACGGGCGGGCTCGGAGTGTGCGTCGGCAGACCCATCGACGGCGTCGAACTCGCCCTGGCCCCCATCGACGACTCCGGTGACTCCGCCGACGAGCTGATCCAGGGTGCGCAGGCTGCGAACCGCTTGGGCGAATTCGTCGTCAGCGCCGCTCACATCAAATCCGGCTACGACAATCTCTGGCGCACCACCGCCGATTCGGCCCGCGATGATCTGCATGGCCTGACCTGGCACCGCACGAACGACATCGGCCACATCGACGATGCCGGTCGCATCTGGCTCGAGGGCCGACTGCAGCATGTGGTCACCACCGCACGCGGGCCCGTGGGCCCCGGAGGCCTCGAGGCGCTCATCGACACCGATGCCGAGGTCAGCCGCAGTGCCGTCGTCGGCATCGGCCCGGCCGGCACACAGGCCCTCGTGGCCGTGCTCGATGCCGAGGCCACCTCGCTGACCCCCGGAGTGGCGCCCTTGGACCTCACCGCCAGGCTGCGTGAGCAGGTGCTGGAAGTCAGCGGTCACGACCTGACCGCGGTGCTCGTCGCGCCCGAGTTCCCCACAGACATCCGTCACAACTCGAAGATCGACCGGTCGCGCCTGGCCGCATGGGCCGACGGCGTCCTCGCCGGCGGCACCGTGCGCGGCAGAGTCTGAAGTCCACACCCGAGTCCACCTTCCGAATCTGAGGAGCTGAAGTGAGAATCACCGTCACGGGAGCCTCAGGGCTGCTCGGTTCGTCCGTCGCCCGCGCGCTCGTGTCCGCAGGTCACGAGGTCACGACCCTGCAGCGCCGCCCCTCCGGGGTCGACGGGGCCACCGACGTGCTGGGTTCGGTGACCGATCAGGCGTCGGTCGAGAAGGCCGTCACCGGCGCCGAGGCGGTCGTGCACTTGGCCGCGAAGGTCTCGATGATGGGAGATCCCAAGGATTTCGAGGCCGTGAACATCGGCGGCACCCGCACGCTCGTCGACGCGGCTCGCGCAGCTGGCGTGTCGCGCCTGGTCCACATCTCCTCACCGTCGGTGGCGCATACGGGTGAATCGATCATCGGTGACGGTGCCGGTCCGGCCGCTCCGGAGTTCGCCAGCGGCGAGTACGCGAGGACGAAAGGCGCCGGTGAACGCATCGCCCTGGGCGCGGATGCACCTGACTTCCGGGTGCTGGTTCTGCGTCCGCACCTCATGTGGGGTCCCGGTGACACACAGCTGACCGAACGGATCATCGACCGCGCGCGTGCGGGACGGATGCCTGTGCTCGGTTCGGGAGCCGCCCTCGTCGACACCCTGTTCGTCGACAATGCCGTCGAGGCGATCGTTGCCGCAGTCTCCGCTGTCGACACCACGCACGGTGAGGCCCTGGTGGTGACGAACGGTCAGCCGCGTCCGATCGGTGAACTGATGTCACGCATTGCGATCGCCGGCGGCGCAGCCGAGCCGAAGCTGCGCATCCCGGTGGCTCCGGCATTGGTCGCGGGCTCGCTGGTCGAGAAGGTGTGGGAGCTCGGCGAACACGATGACGAACCTCCCTTGACCCGGTTCCTCGCCGAACAGCTGTCGACCGCGCACTGGTTCGACCAGCGGCGCACACAGGAAGTCCTCGGCTGGAGGCCCCGAATCAGCGTCGAAGAGGGCCTGGAGATACTCGCCGCGCATTACGCCTGAGGGCAGGCCTCGGCGTCGCCGCGGCTGAGGGCATCAGAACAGCGGTTGCGACTGCGACGACCGGGATCGCCGCGGTTCACAGCCGGTACTGGTTGTTCTCCTCCGCCGAGGGACCCTCGCGCTTGTCAGTCGAGGATTCCTCGGCACCGTCTTCGGCTGCGTCGCCCGAAGCGTCCTCGGCCTCCGCGGTCTCTTCCGGTTCCTCACCGGTGAGCGCGTCTGCGGACATTCCGGGTTCACCGACGGGCGGTGCTTCGAGCGAGGACCCGCTGGCGGATTCGTCGAACTCTTCGGGGTCGAGCGTCGCCGGATCGGCGAGGTTCTCGTCGGGTGGCAGCAGCGGCGCGGGCGGAATGTCACCCTTCTTCGCCTCGGCTGACTTCGCCGTCTGTGCGGTCGCAGAATCCGCAGTCTCAGCATCCTGTGAGGTGTTTTCCGCCGCGCTGGACTGTGGAGCGACGGTCGGCCGCGCAGGATACGACGGCGGCATCGGCGGCGGCGCAGGCAGATCGGACGGCTGAGACGTCGAACCCTCGGCAGACTGTCCGGTGCCAGCGGATTCGGCAGGTTCTCCGGCGCCAGTGGATTCGGCAGAATCGGCGGACTCGGCAGAATCGGTGGATTCGGGCGGCTCGGAAGCCGCCGGCACCACCGGTGCCGGCCCGGTCGACTCCGACTCGTCTGCTTCGCCCGAGCTCTCCATCGACGACTTCTCAACGGACTCGGTCTCTTCGGCTGAGTCACCGGTGCCGGACTCAGCCTCTTCTGTCGAGGTCTCTTCACGAGCCGTATCGGCATTGTCACCGGTGTCGGCATCGGCGACCGCGGCATTGCTTTCTTCAGCACCCACCGCGTCGTGTTCGCCGTCGGACCCGACCCCGTCGGTCCGGGTTCCGTCGGCCGAGTCGCCAGCGCCGGCCCCGTCGACAGCAGACTCATCGGCCGCCTCGGCGCTCGTGGCTCCGGCAGCCTCAGTGCCGGGGGCCTCCGCTGTCTCGGCGTCATCCGCGCCGGCATCGTCCGTGTTGCTCTCATTCGTGGTCTTCGCGGTCGAACCGGGCAGGGCACCGTCGATGCCTTCGAGGCTCACTCCCGCCTCGGCGGCCAGACGGGCACGACGTTCGGCTCGCGCCTGGGCACGCTCCTCTTCGCTCTTCTGAGCCTTCTCCTTCGCCTTGGCCGATTCGCCCTTGGGCTGGGTCGGCCGGACGGCTTCCCAGATGAGGAGGAAGACGAGCATGGTGACGCCGACGATGGCGCCCATGATGATCGAACCCCACGGTCGCGCCATCGAGAAGAAGTCGAAGACGGCGTTGAGTCCGAACATGACTGCCAGGCCGAGGATCAATGCAACCAGGAATCTCATATCCCCATTGTGCCCTGTCCCGGCCCGAGTGCAGACGAATGGGTCGACATTCGTGCCATCCGAGTTCTCCCACGGCACCGGCCGGTACGACGATTCCGTGCGGGGAGAAAGACGATTTCGCCCGGGAAGAAGACGGCCCCGACCTCGGCATCCGTTGTGCCGTGCGTCACAATAGAGGCATGGACAATCATCCGCAGAACCCCACGCCAAGCTACGACGATGTCGTGAATCGCATCGCGACCGATCCCGAAGGCTACTGGCTCGAACAAGCCGCGAGCCTCATCGACTGGGTCACCGAACCCACACGGGCCGTCGACGATTCGAATGCCCCGATCTACCGGTGGTTCCCCGACGGCGGGCTCAACGTCTGCTTCAACGCGATCGACCGCCATGTCGAAGCCGGCCGTGGCGAGCAGGCCGCCATCATCTACGACTCGCCGGTCACCGACACCGTCCGGACCATCACCTACGCCGAGCTGCTCGACGAAGTCTCCCGCTTCGCCCGCGCACTCTCAGACAGAGGCGTGACCAAGGGCGACCGTGTCATCATCTATATGCCGATGATCCCCGAGGCGGCCGTGGCCATGCTCGCATGCGCCCGCCTCGGCGCGATCCACTCCGTCGTCTTCGGCGGGTTCGCCCCGAACGAACTTGCAGTGCGCATCGACGACACCGCGCCGAAGGCCGTCATCTCCACGTCCTGCGGCGTCGAGAAGTCCCGCGTGCTCGAATACAAGCCGATGCTCGATGAGGCGATCGACATCGCGAAGTCCAAACCGGAGTTCACTGTCATCGTCCAGCGCGACGAGCACCGCTGCGAACTCGGCGAGACCGATGTCGACTACGCGCATCTGCTCGAGCAGACACCTGAGGGCATCGACCCGGTCACCGTGAAAGCTACCGACGAGCTCTACGTCCTCTACACCTCGGGAACGACCGGCAAGCCCAAAGGCATCGTCCGCGATTCCGGCGGCTACGCCGTGGCCGGCGCGTTCTCGATGCCGGCCGTCTTCGGCCTCCACCCCGGTGACACGATGTTCACCGCCTCGGACGTCGGCTGGGTCGTCGGGCACACGTACATCGTCTACGCACCGCTGATTGCCGGCGTCACCTCGGTGCTCTATGAGGGCAAGCCGGTGGGCACCCCGGATGCCGGTGCCTTCTTCCGCGCCATCGAAGAACACAGGGTCAACGTTCACTTCACCGCACCGACGGCCATGCGCGTCGTGCGCAAGGAGGACCCGAACGGTGAGCTGATGAAGAAGTACGACCTAACGAGCCTGCGCGCGGAGTTCCTCGCCGGGGAGCGACTCGACCCGGATACCTTCGAATGGACGACGAAGACCCTCGCCGAGGCGACCGGCCGTGACATTCCCGTCGTCGACAACTGGTGGCAGACGGAGACCGGCTGGCCGATCACGGCGAATCCGCTCGGTCTCACTCGGTTCCCCCTCAAGGCCGGGTCCTCAACGAAGCCCGTCCCCGGTTTCCAGGTCGAAATCCTCGATCCCGGCGGCCAGCCCGTTCCCGCAGGTGTCGAGGGACTCGTCGTCATCAAGCTGCCGCTGCCTCCGGGAACCATGGCCACGGTGTGGGGCGATGATTCACGGTTCATCTCCTCGTATCTGGCCGCTTTCGACGGCTACTACCTCACGGGAGACTCCGGCTATATCGATGAGGACGGCTACGTCTTCGTCATGGGCCGCACTGACGATGTCATCAACGTCGCCGGCCATCGCCTGTCGACCGGGATCATCGAGGCCGTCGTCGCTTCCCACCCGGCAGTGGCCGAAGCCGCGGTCATCGGTGTCAATGACGAGGTGAAGGGTCAGATCCCGCGCGCCCTCGTCGTGCTCGGTGATTCCGCCGAGGCGGCCGATCCGGATACCGTCATCGACGAACTCGTGGGCTTGGTGCGCAAGGAGATCGGCCCGGTCGCCGCGTTCAAACGCGTCGACATCGTTCCGGGTCTGCCGAAGACCCGCTCGGGGAAGATCCTGCGCAAGACCATGCGCGAGATCGCCGACGGAGTCGAGAACCCGGCAGTGCCGTCGACGATCGAAGACCGCTCGGTCCTCGACGACCTCGGTGCCGTGCTCGCCCGCCGCTGAGAGGTCGGAAGCTTCAGCACGCAGACGCGATCCGGTCGAACCGTGGAGGTTCGCACCGGATCGCGTCGATGTCTCACGATGCCGTTCTGTTGATGGACAGCGCGGATGTGCGGGTCGGCATCGTGGTCACTGGTGACCGGAGCCGCCTGCTGATTCAGCAGGCGGACCGGCCGATTCGGCTATGA
This sequence comes from Brevibacterium spongiae, assembly GCF_026168515.1. Classification (NCBI taxonomy): domain Bacteria; kingdom Bacillati; phylum Actinomycetota; class Actinomycetes; order Micrococcales; family Brevibacteriaceae; genus Brevibacterium; species Brevibacterium spongiae. The sequence continues at coordinate 3,856,469 of NZ_CP093443.1, forward strand.
GCTGCGTCCCTGCTCGAAGCCCGCGGCGAATCCGCGCTCGAAGGCCTCTTGGACCTCCTGCTCGCGGCTGCGGCGCTCATCGGCCCAACCGAAGGGGTCGAATCCTCGCCGGCCCGGGCCGAAGCCGGGACCGAAGTTCGGGCCGAACCCGCGTCGCCCGCGGCCTCCCCCGCGGCGGTGGTCGCGGTCGCCGCGCCCGTCGTGAGGTCCGTGAGCCTCGTGGCGCTCAGGGCCGCCTCGGCGATCGTCATGACCATGGGGGCGCTCGTGATCGTGCGGTCCGTCGTGGCGGTTCGAGTCGTCGCCGCAGCGTTCGGGACCGAAGTTCTCGACGATCTTCGACAGCGAGGCTTTGAGGTTCTCGAACTCTTCGGAGGTGAGCACCTCTTCGATGTGATCGCCGACTCCGTCGCGCATATCGCGGAAGCGCTGGCGCAGCTCTTCGGGATCGATGTTCTTCGACGGTCCCCAGCTGCCTCGGCCGCGCGGCGGGCCGTAGGTCACAGGTTCTTCGGGGTAGGCGGCACCGTCGGCGACCACCTCATCCGCGTCCCAGCGGCGACGTCCTCGCCGCATGCGTCCGAAGTCGCGTGGGTCGAATCCGGAGTCGACCGCGGCCGACCGGAATTCGCGGCGCAGCACGTGGCTGAACTCGCGCAGCAGCTGCGGCAGATCGGCGTCGGGCTCACCGTCCCGGTCGCGTGCACCGGAGGTGTCGTCGGCGGCCTTGTTGCCTGCGGCCGAGCCATCCTCGGTCGAATCGACCGTGTCCGCGTCGCCGGCCTGGTCACGATCGGTGTCGAGGCGCGAAGCGTCGCTCGTGTCGGTGGTCTCGTCAGTGTTCAGTGAGTCCTCCCGGCCATCTGCACCGGCTGCGTCGGCGCCCGCGGTCGGGTTGGTGAAGTCGTCATTGTCGTCATTGAAGTCTTTGTGGGCAGTCATGTCATCTCCTTAGTTGTCATCTGACATGTACATGCAGAATGACATGCATCTGGAATGCATGTCAAGTGGCATGTAAAATCGGAGCATGAGCACGAACGATGACATTCAGGCGATCGCCGAGGCACTCATCCGCCTGCAGTGGCGGCGCGGACCCGGCGGACCTCGCGGCTTCGGGCCCTTCGGCGGCTTCGGCGGTCCCGGCGGCCCCGGCGAACACGCTGACCGTCATGGCTTCGGCGGCCCCCGCCACTCCGAGGACTTCCCTTTCGGCGGTCGCCGCCATCCCGGCGGTCCGTTCGCCGGCCGAGGGCGGGCTCTGCTGCGCCTGCTCACCTCTCTCATCCAGGCGGGGACGGCGTTGGGGGTGAGCGCCCTCGGCGATGCGATCGGCGTCGACCAGCCGCGGGCCTCACGTTTGGTCACTCAGGGAGTCGAGCTCGGCCTTCTCCGCCGGGAGGCCGACCCCGACGATGCTCGGCGCACGCTCATCGCGCTCACGGACAAGGGCCGGGCGATCACCGACAGGTTTCGCGGAGCTCAGCTGGAGAGCGTCGATCAGGCTCTGAGCAGCTTCACCGAGGAGGAACGCGCACAGCTGGCCAGACTGCTCACCCGGCTGGCCGAGGCCTGGCCGAAGTAGCCGACCGGCAGTCGGTACACGACCAGGCGGAGCAGGTGGACACGGTGGCGCCGTCGGACATGGCAGCGCCGGTGGGCACGGTGGCGCAGGCGTTGGTGACTGCGCTCAGCTCTCGGCGAGCGCCTTGAGCCGGTCGAGCGAGGCGACCAGGTTCGACTCTGTGGTCGACTGCGCACGCGGCAGTCGCTGCGGGTCGCGCAGTTCGGTCCAGTCGTAGGTATGGCGCACGCGGCACGTCCCCTGACCTGCCGCTTCGATCTCCCAGACCCACTTCTGCCCGAAGGGCTCTCCCCCGACCTCGGAGGGCTTCCAGGCGATGCGGCGGCCTTCGGCGAAGTCGACGATGTGGTTCTCGCGATCGACCCCCTTGGTCAGTGTCGTGATGAATGACGTGCCGGTTCCGCGCACCCGCTGGCCGTCGACCGCAGACCCGAGGTTGTCGTTGCCATCCCATTCCGGCTGGCGGTGCGGGTCGGCGATGAGTTCGAACACCGCCTCGGCGGGTGCTGCGATCTCGGTCTCAGCAGTGACGACCTTGAGCGCTGGGTCGATCGAGTCGAAGACGGAGACGTCGGGGGTCTGTTCTGACATGATTTCCTGCTTCTGTGGATGCGCTCCGGCCCCGCTTGAGGTCGGCTGGACGGTGACTGCTGGACGGTCGGACGACCGGTCGGGTGGACGACTGGATGGTGACTGCCGGGTGGGTAGTTAAGACACAGTCAGAATACACAGTGACACGGCTCAGTCCTCGAGACCTCGGTCCTGCCTCTCGGCCCGCAGTGCGGCGGTGCTGAAGCGGGTGAACATCCGGGAGGAATCGCTCGACAGCGACAGCAGCACGGCCACCTGCATGGCAATCGTCATCAGCGCGTACATGTTCGTTGCGAGGTCCCGGTCTCCGGTGAAGTAGTTCGTCATCGACACGATCACGGAGATCGTGGAGAGGGTGAGGATCCACAGTCGTGCCCGGTTGCTGCCGCGGAACACCGCCGCCGAGGCGATCACCTGCAGACATCCGATGAGCAGGCTGACCCCGATGAGCACTCCCGCGACGATGCGCGTGGCCGTATCGTCGCTGAGGGAGGCGATGTCCGAGCTGTAGCCGGTGACTTCGGTGCGCAGCCCGTTCCAGTCGAGGAGCATGCCGATGACGTCCCACGCCTGGAAGATGAGCAGCACAAGCACCAGAGCGGCACCGACGACCGTCTGCAGCGGCCGTCGCCGCCACAGCGTCTTCGTCAGATCGGATACGGAGTGCGATTCGGCGTAGATACGAGTGGCATCGAAGGCCAGTTCGAGACGCTCAGGGTGGTCCGCCTCGTCGGCCGCCACATCGGAGACGTCCATGATGGGCAGATGCCCGTCGGTGACGATCGAATCCCCGCCGCCGTTGCGAGAGTGGTACCCGGTCGAGAAGTCCCGGATCCGCTCCACCGTGATCGACCGATCGGCTCCCGTCACGGTGTCGACGATGTGGTCGCGTTCGACGTCGGTGTTCTCTTCGATCTTGTGGGTGAACTGGAGGGTGAACAGTGAGATGCCCACGGCCTTGTCGTAGGTTCCCGCGGCCAGCCAATCCGCCTGATGTCCGCCGGGCAGCAGCCATCCGCGGGGGCATTTCCAGAACCGCACATGGTGACGCTGTCCAGGATCCCCGTCGACTTCCTGCTGATAGGCGAAGTCCTGTCGCCTGCCGAACAGCAGCAGCGGCGACACCGGTGCCTGCGGGTAGCTGCGCTTCGTCACCGTCGATCGGATGATCTCCCACGTCGACGCCGGCGTGATGCCGTCGGCGAGGATCCAGCCCCCTGCCCTCATCGCATGGTGGATCTGCGCTTCTTCACCGCGCCATGCGAGGTTGACGGGGTCACCGAGCAGACCGTCCGAGGTCCGTGTGCGCCCGATGAAGTAGTTCGGCACGTAGATCTGCGAGAGGATGCGGTGCAGCCGCGGCAACGCCAGGTAGGACACGACGCCCCAGAACACGAGCAGGGTGAGGACCTGCCACCACCCGAGGCTGAAGCCTTGGAGCAGAATGAGCAGGGCCAGCCAGGTCGAGGCCGCGCCGCCGAAGAGGAAGAACAGATAGTCGAGGACCCCGGTCGGAGTGAAGTGGTGGCGACGGTAGATGAACGGCTGTTTCAGCCGTCGTTTCTTCCCGAGGACCTCACCCGCGGCCCCCGAACGGTCCGTCTCCCCGCCTGAAGTCATGAGGGCCAGTGTAGTGAATCGCGATCGTTCCGTCGGCGGCGCCGGAGAGCTGCATGTGCTGTGGCCGCCAGTTCCGGACTGTCATCGCCGCTCAATTCGGCGATGAAGGCATCGATCTGCGGTCCTGGGATCTCGAGCAGGACTTGGAGCACTCGGAATCGCTTCGCAGTATCGCCCGCATCCGCCTGCCGGCGCAGAGCCGTGATGATCTCTTCTCCGATGCTGTCGGCCCCGGTCCTGGCACCGGCAGCGCCCCTGCCCTCGGCCGAGCCTCCGGTTCCGCCCTCAGTCGAGCCTCCGGTTCGGCCCTCGGCCGCAGCGGCCGGTCGGCTCGATCCGGTCACGAAGGCGGCCAGCGCTTCCGCCGCTTCGATGTCCTTCGGCCCTTCCAACGCCATATCGAGCAGCGTCGGTACGGCTGCCTCCTCGTGCAGCGCCCCGAGGGCGAGCGCGGCGGTGCTGCGCACCTCGGCATCGTCATCGACCAGCCCGGAGCGCAGGGCCTGTCCGATCGCCGAGTGCGCAATGGTGCCGAGCTCCTCTGCGGGAGTGGTCCGCCTGATCTCGTCGAGGGCGTGGAGAGCATTGCGTCGAACCTGCGCCGACTCGCTTCCCATCCCCTCGACCAGATGGGGCACGGCCTCGGCACCGGCCTGGGCGAGGGCCCAGCGCATCGCACCGGCGGCGTTGAGCACGGTCTCGCCGAGGACCGCCGCCGACAGTGCCTCGACCGGGACCCTGCCGTCGACGCCGCTGCCCAAGGCCGCCTTGTGCCGTTGGATGACGTCCCCGGACTCGAGTGAGCGCATGAGGTCGATCGTGTACAGAAGCGATTCCCCATCGGGGCGTCGGAGTCGGGCAATCGCTTCGAGATGCTCGAGCAGGTGCTCTTCCGCGGCAATGCGCTCTCGGGTGCGGTCGATGAGGTCGGCGAGCATGGCCGCGGGATCGAAGTCCTCAGCGGAAAGGACCCCACCGACATCGGCCAGCGACATGCCGAGTTTCCGCAGACCCTCGATATGGAAGATGCGGCCGATGTCAGCCTCGGAGTATTCGCGGTAGCCGCTGGACGTGCGAGCGCTGGGGGCGACGAGTCCGAGGGACTCGTAGTGGCGCAGCATGCGTGCGCTGACACCGGAGCGTTTGGCCACCTCGCCGATGAGCATCGTCACCTCTTCCCTCGCTGACTGCCACTATAAGTCGCCGCAGACCGCTCTGGCGTTCGGAGGAAGGGGTCCGAGGCCGGGCGCGTGTGCTCTCGAGCTTGCCCCACTCGAGAGCACACACCGGATCCGTCCTTCCCGAAACGGATCTAGACCGCGGCCTCGGACCCCAGTGCGACCACCCGCTTGGCTGCGTCCAAGGCGTGGGCGAAGCCGGCGTCCGGATCATCGAACATGTCCCGGGTCGCCAGGGCGTGCGCCCGCACTGTGTCGTCCTCTGCGTGAAGCTTCTCATCGACCACTGACACGAGATCCTCACCGAGGGCCACGAGCGCCCGGCTCAGGCTCTTCTGGGTCTCGACATCTCCCCGACCCAGCTGTGTCACCAGGGATGATGCCAACTCTTGGCGCTTGTCACCGGGCACCAGCGCAACCGCGGATCTCCACGCACTGCGGGCCACCTCGGTGTCGGTGTGGGCGATGAGTCCGCTGCCGATCCGGGCAGGGTCCATCGCGTGCCAGGCCCGATCGTCGCCGATCTTCGACAGAGTGTGCAGCGACTGGCTGATCGCCTGCGGGGTCTCGGAATCGAGTTCGGCGATGAGTCGCGGGACGGTGTCATCTGCCGGCAGCCGACTCAGCGCCCATGTGAGCATGTCGCGGACGAAGAAGTCGGGCTCGGAGCGGCACCGGGAGACGAGGATCTCGAGGTGCTCTGGCTGCGCGCGTGTGCCCATCTCCATGGCGGCCTGCAGACGCCGCTGCGGGCTCGCCCCGGTCAGAGCGGTCATGAGCGGGTCGTCGAGTGCGATGGCGTCGCGGTTGATCTGTGGATCGGTCATTGTCTCCACCTCCTGTGACTACAGTGAAGACCTTCACATCGTGTCAAGGTCAAGCGGTCTAGACTGACTGCTGTTCCCAACACCGTGCTGACCGGTATTCCCACCACCTTGCCGACCGGACGCTTTTCGGCCCTCACGCTTGGAGCGGAGCCTCGTATGGAGAAGATCGATCTCAAGAAGTCCCTGCCGAGCTTCCGCGCGAGGCAGGGACGGTTCGACACCATCGAGGTGCCCTCGCTGCAGTACCTCATGATCGACGGGCACGGCGATCCGAACACCTCCCCCGACTTCTCCTCCGCGGTGGCCAGCCTCTATCCGCTCGCCTATGGGCTGAAGTTCCTCAGCAAGCTCGAACTCGGCCGCGACTATGTCGTGCCTCCGCTCGAGGGACTCTGGTGGGCCGATGACATGTCGGCGTTCACCAGCGCACGGGACAAGTCCGCATGGGATTTCACGCTCATGCTCCTCGCTCCTCATTGGCTGGACCGAGGACATGTCGACGATGCGGTCGACAAGGTCCGGTCCAAGGGATCGTCGCCCCGCCTCGGCGAGATCCGGTTCGAATCGCTGCGGGAGGGCACCTGCGTCCAGACCCTGCATATCGGTCCCTTCGATGATGAGGCCGAGGTGCTCGAACACATGCATTCCGAGGTCATTCCCGCCGCGGGGATGGTCATGACGGGCCGGCATCATGAGATCTATCTCAGCGATATGCGGCGGACCGCACCGGAGAGGCTGCGCACGATCCTGCGGCAGCCGGTGGCGCCCGCCTCAGCCTCCGCTTGACCATCCTCCGGAGACCGGTGCGGTGGTGCTCGCACCCGGAGTGCTGTCGACACCACCGGGACTTCCGGCAGGCGAGGAGTCGGAGGAGGACGAGTCCCCGGAGACGACGATGACCGCGATGATGATGGCGGTGAGGACCATGATGCCGACGGCGACGAATGAGAAGGCCACGATCAGGCACGTAACCAGAGGCGGGCGTCTATTGCGTCGAACGATTCTCACCATGACTCGATCCTAGGCCGTCGGGCGGCGTCGATTCGCCTCGGATCCGGTGATGGTGCAAGACTGGAACAGCTAGGCGGCATCGCGGACCACCCGCCGGTCCCCTCATCCCGTGACCTGGCTGTGACAAAAACCTCGGCGTGGGCACATGCGTCCTTAAGTTTGTTGCATTATTGTTATAAACATGCCTCGTCTGACATCACATCGCAAGGGCCGTCGGTCCGTGCTCACCGGTGCCCTGATCGGGCTCTCGGCGGCAGTGATGGCACTCGTCGTTGCCGCCGTCGTCATCATCAACTCCCCCTTCTCATTCGGTTCCACGAAGATCAGGCAGATGCAGATGGCCTCCGTCAGTCACCTCACCGAACAGCAGATCGACAATGCCCGCCTCATCATCGGCGTCGGCCGCGGCGGCGATTTCGACGACCGAGCGATTCGCATCGCCCTGATGACCGCGTTGCAGGAGTCATCGCTGCGCAATCTCGACTCCGGCGACCGCGATTCCGTCGGCCTGTTCCAACAGCGTCCTTCCCAGGGGTGGGGCGCACCGGATCAGCTGACCGACCCCGTCTACGCGGCGAAGGCGTTCTACGGCATCAACCCCGAGGTCGAGAACCCCGGCCTCGACCAGATCGAGGGTTGGTCCTCGATGTCTCCGACGGAGGCGGCTCAGTCCGTGCAGCGTTCCGCCCTTCCCGATGCCTATGGTCAGTGGGAGTCCTTGGCCGATGATCTCCTCGGTTCCCAAACCGACGTCGAGGCCCTGGACTGACGCGTTCGCGGCAACACTTTGGACTGACGCGTTCGCGGTGAAGCCCGTCCGGATACGGCGGACCGGCACGGTTCTCCGGTAATCTGCACTCATGGCTTCCACTCCCGATACCGAACACGTCGACGACGAGGTCGAGCAGCTCCTGCTCAACCCCGAGGACAACCTCGAAGCCATCACCGAAACCGCCGACCTCTTCAAGGCACTCGCCACGCCCTCCCGGCTGAAGATGCTGCTCGTACTCACCCACGGCGAGGCCACAGTCACGCACATCGTCGAGTCCACCGGTCTGTCCCAGCCGCTCGTGTCCCAGCACCTGAAATTCCTCCGCGGGCTCCACCTCGTCGGGGTCAACCGCATCGGCCGCGAAGCCTACTATTCACTCAAGGACGACCACGTCGCCCACATCATCCTCGACGCCATCGCCCACACGATCGAGGCCCACGAACACTGACCCCGCCGAGGCGGTCCACCCTTCCGTCGCTCACCGAGGCGGCCGTCGGCGCCGGGTGAGCGCCTCCGGTCCCCCGCCGACGACCCAGACGATGGCGGCCACGAGCACCGCACCCGCCCATTGGGCCGGCTGCAGACGTTCACCGGCGATGAGCGATCCGAGCACCACCGCCGACAGCGGCTGCAGCAGCATGAGCGCCGCAGTCGTCGACACGGGAACCAGCGGACTCGAGATGCTCAGCAGCACCCAGGACAGAGCCTGACCGCACACGGCCAGCGCCAGCATCCACGCCCACCCGTCCCAGCCGAGGTCGAAGTCGAGTCCGCCCAGGCCGACTCCGGCCACCGCCGTCATCACTCCAGCGGCGATCGTGCCGACCTCGACAGGGGCGACGACGAACTTCGGAGCCACCTTGCGTGAGTGGTGGATGCCGAAGATGTAGACGCCGTAGAGCACACCCGAGAGGACACCGAAGATCGCGCCGCGTGTCGGATTGGCCGCAGCCTGGTCGACGCCGAAGACCCCGCCGGTGAGCAGCATGCCGATGATCATGAGCGGCACACAGCCGATGAACAGCCATCCGGGCCGGCTGCCGCCGAAGATCCACACCAGTGCGGGGAACACGATGACCTGGACGCTGATGAGCACGGTGGACACCCCGAGACCGGCATCGAGGACGCTCTGCGCCCAGAGCACATAGTCCAGTCCCAGGGCCGCACCGGAGACCCCGGCGATGAGCAGCGCCTTCGGCGGGACTCTGCCGTGTCTGCGGATCTCGAGGTAGGCCAGGGGTGCGAGGACGATGACGGCGATCCAACACCGCAGGAAGGCAGCGGTGGGGGCGGTCGCCTCGGCGAGGATGACGAACAGACCGGCCGAACCCAGCAGCACGGCGGCCACGACCACCCCGAGGACCGGCAGGGCCTGCGGTGCGGGCGTCCGACCGTCCCCGGTCGCCTCGGCGGAGCTCATCCGGTCACCTCGTCGGGGCTCCTCTCACGTCGTGCAGGACTCATCCCATAAAGTCGAGGATGCGGTCGATGGCTTCGGCGGTCCGGTCCGCGCCGACGGCCAGGGACAGACGCACGGAGCGAGGACCGTCGACGGAGTCGAAGTCATCGCCGGGGGCCAGAGCCACACCGGTGGCGTCGAGCACCTGCGCACACCATTGTCCGGATGTCTGGAGTCCTGCTCGGTCGAGGATGTCGTCGATGCGTGCGTACATGTAGAAGGCACCGTCGGGTGGGGCCATCTGGCCGAAGCCGAGGTCATCACGCGCGTTCAGGACATGCTCGCGGGCTCCGGCGAACGAGGCCACTGCGGCCTCACATTCGGCGTAGGACTCGTCCGAGAATCCGGCGACCGCGGCGTATTGGGCGGGCACCGGGGCACACAGGGAGAGATTCCCAGTGACGTTCTGGGCCGGGGCGACGAGCTCTTCGGGCAGGATCGCCCAGCCCAACCGCCAGCCTGTCATACCCCAGTACTTGGAGAACGAAGAGATGACGATCGCATCGTCGTCATGGGCCAGGGCGCATTCGCCGCGGGTGCCGATGTAGCTGATGCCGTGGTAGATCTCGTCCGAGATCACCTGCACTCCGTTCGCTCGGCACCAGTCCGTGAGCTTCCCGAGCGCTTCGGGTCCGATCATCGTTCCCGTCGGGTTCGCCGGGGACGCGAGCATGAGCCCCTTGAGGGGCGCCTCGGCGTGGGCTGCGGCGAGCAGTTCGACGGTCGGTTGGAACCCTTCGTCGGCGCCGCAGTCGAGTTCGACGACCTCGCATCCGAGTGCGGCGAGGATGTTCTTGTACGCCCCGTACCCGGGTCGGGCCAGAGCCACCCGGTCGCCGACGTCGAAGCAGGTGAGGAACGTCGTCTGGAAGGCGCCGGAGGATCCGGTGGTCACGGCGATGCGGTCTGGGGCGATGTCGAGTCCGTACCAGTCGCGGTAGTGGGAGGCGATGGCCTCGCGCAGCTCGGGGATGCCGAAGATCGGTGAGTAGCCGAGTCCGGTGCCGTCGCGGGCGACTTCGGCGGCACGGGCGAGGACGGGACTGGGCGCGCCTTGGGTCGGTTCGCCCAGGCACATGGCGATGGTGTCGCGGCCGGCGCGCTGCATCTGCCCGACCGTGGCGACGATGCCCATCGCGGCGAAGGGTTTGACGAGCCCGGATCGGGCGGAGGCGACGGGGGCGGACGCGGACGTGGTGGGGGCAGTTGCGGCGGGGGCGGACGTGGTGGGTGCCGCCTCGGCGGGGGTGTGTGCAGTCATCGTCTCACTTCTTCTCACGCGGGACGCGGCCGAGGGTGTAGAACTCCGGGTTCGGGACCATTCCGGAGATGTGGGCCATGCGGTTGGACAGGCCGAAGAAGCCGGTGATCGCGGCGATGTCCCAGGCGTCCTCGGCGTCGAAGCCGTGTTCGGCGAGCGCCTGGTGGTCGGCGTCATTCACGGCCCACGGTTCCTCGGAGACCTTGACCGCGAAGTCGAGCATGGCCATCTGACGTGCGCTGATGTTCGCCTGGCGGTAGTTCGTGGCGACGACGTCGGCGATGAAGGCGTCCTTTGCGAAGATCCGCAGCATCGCCCCGTGGGCGACGACGCAGTACAGGCACTGATTGATCGCCGAGGTGGCCACGACGATCATCTCCCGATCCGCCTTGGTGAGGTTGCCCGTCTCCTTCTCCATGAGCGCGTCGTAGTAGGCGAAGAAGGCGCGGAATTCGGCGGGGCGGCGGGCCAGGGCGAGGAAGACGTTGGGCACGAAGCCCGACTTCTCGGCCACCTCGAGGATCTGGGTGCGGATGTCATCGTCGACGTCGTCGATGTCTGCAAGTGGGTATCGCATATCCCTCATGCTAGCCCGGGTGGATCGGGCCATGTCGAGGAGTCCGACGGTCTGTGTCCAGGAGGCGAAGTGCGAGAGGGGGTGAAGCGCGGGGAAGTGCGTGGCTGCGGGTGCAGCCCGCGTGGACGGTGCGGACGGATACAGTGAGGGCATCACGTGCAGTTGCCTTTCCGCACCGGAAACGGCACCAGCACCCGCCCACGTATCGCACCCGTCCACGTATCGAAGGAGATCACACCATGGCCGCAGACATCCCCGCAGACACCGGCTCGACCGGCGAGGTCCAGCTCGACAACGGCGTCTTCCGGGTGACGAGGTGGACGATCCGGCCCGACGGAGTGATCCCGATGCACAAGCACGAGTATGAGTACGTCGTGGTGCCGATGGTCACTGACACGATGCTCGTGCGCAATTCCGACGGCACCGAGATCCGCGCCGAACTCGAGGCAGGAGTCTCCTACACCCGCCCGGCCGGCTCAGAACACGAGGTGTCGAACCCCGGAGGCGCCTCCGACGTCGTCTTCGTCGAGATCGAGCGCCTCTGAGGCTCGTCGCCTGCCCCAGAGAATAGGTCGCTATCGGATACTTTCTGCGTCGCGAAGTATCCGATAGCGACCTGCATTCGGCGCTGAGTATCCGATAGCGACCTGCATTTGGCGACGAACGACTGTCAGCGGGAGGGAATCTCCCAGGTGTGGACGGGCTTGCCGGACGCCTGGTTGGCGACATAGGCATCCATCATCGCTGTGAGTCCCTCGCGGCGTTCGGGAGAATCCTGCAGGCTGCCGGGAGCGAGGCTCTCCAGCGCCTGCAGCTGCCAGGTCGCACCGTTGACACGGTTCTCGGCCCGACCTTCGATGATCGACATGTATTCGTCGATGATGTCCTTGTCGATGTTCAGACGTGAGAGTCCGCGCCTGGCCTGCGGTGCGAGCACATCGGTGACGAGTTCGGCGACGTCGATGCGTCCGATCTTCGGCCAGGTCACTCGTGCTTCGATGCCGTCACGGGCGCAGTTGAAGAAGTTCTCTTCGGCTTCCTTGAACGACATCCGCGACCACACGGGACGATTCTCACCGACGAGGAACTCCGCGAGCCCGTAGTAGAAGGCGGCGTCGGCGACCATGTCGACCGGTGTCGGTCCGGCAGGCAGAAGACGGTTCTCGACGCGGATGTGGGCACCGCTGTCACCGGAGTTGTAGATCGGCCGGTTCCAGCGCCAGACAGTGCCGTTGTGCAGGTTGAGTTCGAAGAGCTTCGGCGCATCGGCGGCCCGGAATTCGACGAAGTCCTTGATCTCGGGCAGGAGCGGCGGGAAGTAGCGGACGTTCTCCTCGAAGAGGTCGAACACGCTGGTGATCCACCGCTCGCCGAACCACACCCGCGGACGCACACCTTGGTTGACCAGTTCGGGCGTGCGGGTGTCGATGGATTGGGAGAAGACGGGGATCCGGGATTCGTGCCACAGCTTCCGGCCGACGAACAGCGGGGAGTTCGCACCCATCGCCACCTGCGCCGAGGCGATCGCCTGCGAAGCGTTCCAGGCATCGGCGAACCGGTTCGGCGCGACCTGCAGGTGCAGCTGCATCGAGGTGCACGAGGATTCGGGGGCGATATCGGCGAACTCCATCTTGTACCGCTCGTCGCGGCCGAGTTCGATGCGCACGTATTCTCCGCGCGCATCGATGACCGAGTTGCTCAGCGCTTCGTATCGGTTCTCCTCGGTCATCCACGGCTCGTCGGTGAGGAACTGCGTGGTCAGCGTCGGCAGGGTCCCGATCGATACGACCTTGAGCCCGTCCGCCTCGGCGGCATTCTGCGCCTTCTCCAGACGATGGGCGACACCGGCCTCAAGAGTCTTCAGCCCCCGGCCCGCCACCTGGAGCACGGGGTGGTTGAGTTCGAGGTTGAACCCGCCGATCTCGGACTGGTATTCGTCGTCGAGACGGTTGAGCACGTCCTTATTGCGCAGATTCGGCTGGTTCTCACCGTCGACGAGGTTGAGCTCGAGTTCGAGCCCGATCGTGCCGGCCGATTTGAATTCCGCATGCCGGAGATAGGTATCGAAGAGCTCGAGATTCTCCGCAAGCTTCTCCCGATACAGTGTGCGCTCTTCCGGCGTGTACCGCTTCGAACTGACTTCCTCACCCATGGAACAAGCAAACCACAGACGGTCGGGTTTGTGCTCGGACAGGGCGAGATCGGTCGATGTCCCCACGCAGAAATGAGACGACCATCGCCGAGGATGTCCCCAGTCGCATCATCCGGACACCGAGGAAGGCGGCAACCTGCCCTCCGTAGAATCGAGATATGACTTCGACCACAGCTTCCGTATTCCAGCCCGCCGAACTCGTCGACCAGGCCGCCAGGCGTCTGCCCGACATGCTCGCCGACATCGAGCGTGTGATCTCGATCGAGACGCCCTCGAGTGACAAGGACGCGGTGGCCGCCGGGGCACGGGACTTCGCCGCACTGCTGCACGAGCGCCTCGGCACCGAGGCGGAGCTGCTCGAGGTCGAAGGCACCACCCACCTGCGCCTGCGCTTCGGCACCGGCCCGGCCCGCGTCGTCCTCCTCAACCACCAGGACACGGTGTGGCCGCACGGCACGCTCGAACGCATCCCGTTCACCACCGACGAAGGCATCCTCCGCGGTCCCGGCAGCTTCGACATGCTCACCGGGGCGATCATGAGTGTGCACGCGACAGCGATCCTGCGCGACCACCTCGGCGAGGGTGCCCTAGACGGTCTGTCGATCCTCGTCACCGGCGATGAGGAGATCGGATCGATCTCATCCTCGGACCTCATCCGCGCCGAGGCGGCCGAAGCGAAGGCCGTGTTCGTCATGGAGGCGAGCGCGGGCGGTGCGCTCAAGCTCGAGCGAAAGGGCACGAGCAACTACGTTCTCGTCTTCTCCGGGAAGGCCTCGCATGCGGGGCTCGAACCGGAGAAGGGGATCAATGCGGGCATGGCCTTGGCTCTGACCTTGCCGCTGGTCGCTGATCTCGCCGACGCCGAGGCCGGGACGACTGTGGTGCCGACCGTGATCAGCGCCGGCACGACGTCGAATACGGTGCCCGCCGAGGCGCGTGTGGACATCGATGTGCGTGCCCGGACCGCGGCGGAACTCGAACGCGTGGATGCGCAGATCCGTGAGTTGGCTGCGAAGCCCCAGGTGGAGGGTTCGGCGACGGAGGTGCTCGGCGGGATCAATCGGCCGCCGTTCGAACCGGAGCAGTCGGCTGCGCTGTTCGACCGGGCGACCGCGCTGGCCGGTGAGCTCGGGCTGCCGGCCCCGGAGGGCGTTTCCGTAGGTGGGGCATCGGACGGGAACTTCACCGCCGGCGACGGCATTCCGACCCTCGATGGTCTCGGGGCCGTCGGCGATGGGGCGCATGCCGAACACGAACACGCCGTCATCGACGAGATCGCACCCCGGACCGCGCTGCTCGCCGCCCTCATCGCCGATCAGTTGCGGGGCTGAGGTGCGGCAGCGCGCGTCTCGGCCAGTGATTTCAGGGTGAACAGCCAGTCCCGCAGCAGCGCTCCGACTCCCTGGCGCTATCCGCGGACTCAGCCCTTCGGGGACACATCAATGGCACCTCAGACCAGAAGATCCTCTGTTCGGGCACTCCTCAGCCCCCTGCTCCAGGCGAAGGCATCTGCCGAAGAGGTTCACCTGTCAAAAGTCACAGCTTGCGCGCCTGTTCGCCGATAGCTTCGGGAAGTCTGCGGTCGCGTGCCTGAGCATGATGCGAACCAGATTTGCTGTCTCCCTCGGAATAGATGGTTGCACGGAGGCACAGCACCAGCCTCACGATCGACCCCATGTCGCTTCGTGGGCAGTAGGCTTGCGGCGAATGTCACCTCGCACGAAGATGGAGGTCATAGGATTCCTTACGTCTGAGTAGGAACATGGCATGGCCTCCACCAGCACGACGTCAGTCAGTGAGCTTCTACGGGCTTGGCGGACCAGACGGCACTTGAGCCAACTCCAGTTGGCAACGCGTGCCAATGTATCAACACGCCATCTGAGCTACCTCGAGACGGGGCGGTCGAAGCCGACGCGCAACATGCTCGAGCGTCTTGCACGCCATTTGGAGGTTCCGCTCCGCGAAAGAAATCAGTTGATGCTTGCGGCAGGTCTTGCTCCGGCGTACCCCGAGCGTGGACTCAATGCGCCCGAGTTGATGGCGGTGAGCAGTGCACTGCAGTCGATCATGGATGCGCATATGCCCTTTCCCGCGCTCCTCCTGGACCACTGGTGGGACGTTATCGACCGCAACGCAGCGACCGACTTCCTGCTCCGTGGATGCGCTGCCCACCTGATTGACCCCCCTATCAACGCGTTGCGACTGACCTTGCATCCAGACGGTCTGGCCCCACGTATCATCAACCTCGGCCAGTGGCGCACGCACCTGCTCTCCCAGGTGCAGAGTAGGTCCGAACGTGATGGCGACCCCCGGCTGCATGACCTTGTCGCAGAACTGGCTTCCTACCCGGGTGATGACGTCGGCCACCCAGTGCTCACTGATGTCGTCATACCGCTCGAGCTCAAAGTCGGTGACGCAAAGCTGCGCTTCTTCAGCGTCTCCGCCACGGTGGAGTCAGCGATCGACATCACCATCGACGAACTGCGCGTCGAGGCCTTCTACCCGGCCGACGACCCCACCAGAGACGCGATCCTCGCTATGAAGTGACGACAGAGAGCGCTGCTGGCTTTCGACTGCATGACCCGTGAGGTTATCGACAGTCGCCGTTGCAGAGGCAACGCTTGGATGACCACGGCAACCAGCGTCTCAACCATCAAGGATGACCAACATGCACTCACTTGCACAGCACTGGATCAAGAATGTTGTCCTCCAAGCTCCCGTCGCACAGACACTCGGAATTTCGGTGCGCTCAGCGGAGATCGACCACGTCACCCTCGCAATGCCATATTCCGAAGAACTGACAACCACCCCTCAGGTGCTTCATGGGGGTGTCATCGCGACTTTGATCGATACCGTCGGTGCCGCCGCCTCGGCATCCGGAATCTCACCCGATGATGACGCATCCGGGGGTGCGACGGCAATTCTCGGGGTGAACTATCTCGCCGCTGCTAGAACTGACCTCACCGCGACAGGCAAAGTTGTGCACCGAACTCGTTCGGCAAGTCTCACCGAAGTGCACGTCACAGACGCCGAAGGGACTCTGGTGGCGACAGGGCAGGTCAACAGTCGCATCTTTCGATAGCGAAACGGACTCGATCGACAGTTCGTCAACCACCACAAGCATGACTGCGCCGAGTCCGGCCATCGCCGGCCATTCCAGCGCCGGCCCCTCCCTCTTCCCCAGATAAGTGGGGTCAGATTGCCAAGATCGAACGGTGGGCTCAGGGTTCTAGTACAACAGTAGGCCAGTCTCAGGCTACCTGCTTGTGCAACGGCGCGGTCGGCGGTAACCGCGGTCGCACTCGGCGGCTAGTCGACCGGGTAGCCGGCCGCGCGCATCTGATCCGGTGATTTCAGCGTGAACAGCCAGTCACGCAGATGCGGATCCGGCCGAATCGTCGACCGCGCGAACAGTCGATCCTCACCGACGAGGTAGTAGTGGTAGCCATGCTCGCCGAAGTGGCCCATGAGTTCACGCGGTTTCGCGCGGTCGTCGAGGACCTCGCAGAGGATATCCGGGTGGAGGGTCGAGAGGAATTCCTGCCCGTGCGCGAAGACATCGTTCTCGCCGCCTTCGACATCGATCTTCACGGTCACCGTCGGCTCATCGCCGGGTGTGGCCCGAGTCGTCGAATCCTCGTCGGAAGCGGCCCGACCCGAAGCGCCCTCGCCGTCTCCGGACGCCTCTGCCCGTGCATCGGCCAGCACCTCGGGCAGGAGGGCGTCGAGGGAAGTGAAGCGCACCTCGGCGTCGGAGTCGAAGCTCATGTCAGCGGAGTAGAACGACGGCAGCGCCGATCCCCCGTCGCCGAGGGGCACCTTCATCCAGGTGTCGGGGCTGCCGACCCCGGTCGGGTGGACGGTCACGCGGCTGTTGAAGCCGTTGCGTTCGACGTTCTTCTCCACACCTGCGACGACGGCGGGGATGATCTCGAAGACGTGAGCGCGCACATTCTCGTTCGCGGCGAGGACGGCCATGGTGAAGACCCCGGTGTACGCGCCGATGTCGAGGAAGACATCGGCATCGGCGCTGAGCGCGACCATGAGGTCGAGGGCGAACGCGTCTTCGGGTTCGGTGCGTCGGCCCCTTCCCCAGTAGAACTCCTTGGCGATCTCGCAGCGGAAGGGCTCGACGAGGATGAAGTCCGCTCCGCCCGCCCGTCCGCGGATCTCGGTGAGTTCGATGGGCGCAGGGAGACGACCGATCTTCAGCCCTCTGATCCGTGGCGCGATCGCTCGCAACAGCGGGTGGAGCGCCGGTTGCGCGAGGGCGGTTTTGACCGGCAGCTTGAGGCCGAACCAGGACTGTCTGCGCGCAGTGAAAGTGCGCAGGTGATCGTTCACGACGGTGGCCCCCTTGCTGACAGGAAGACTTTTGTTCACACTATCAATCGCCGAGCCGCCGCTCCAGGGTCCTTCCGGACCTGATTCGCGATACTCGCCGCCTCTTTGCGGACCGCTGGCATAAGGTGGAAGCGAAGACCCATCCGCCCCGTTGCGAAGCAGGAGCCCGGCATATGAAGCTCAAGTCAGTCACCCTCCACCAAGTCTCGATCCCGCTGGTCACCCCGTTCGAGACCTCGTTCATGCGGGAGACGGAGAAGGACTGCTACCTCGTCGAGGCTGTCTTCGACACCCCGCAGGGCGAGGTCACCGGGTGGGGCGAGTCGGTGGCGATGATCTCCCCGCTCTACTCCTCCGAGTATGTGGCCGCCGGCATCGACGTCACGCGCCGCTGGTTGGCGCCGCTGCTCTTCGACGTCGAGGATCTCACCGCGGAGACCGTCGGTTGGCATCTTCGCCATGTCATCGGGCACCCGATGGCGAAGTCCGCCCTCGAGATGGCCGTCATCGAAGCCCAGCTGAAGCTCAACGACCAGTCGTTCAAGGACTACCTGGGCGGGGTCGTCGATTCGGTCCCCTCGGGCGTATCGGTGGGCATCCAGGATTCCGTCGAGGAGACGGTCAAGGTCATCGGCGGCTACCTCGAAGAGGGCTACGCCCGGATCAAGCTCAAGATCAAGCCCGGCAAGGACATCGCCCCGGTGGCTGCGGTGCGCAGGGCATTCGGTGATGATTTCGGCTTCCAGGTCGACGCGAACGCCGCATACACCCTCGTCGATGCCGCGCATCTGCGCCGACTCGACGAATACGGGCTTCTCCTCATCGAACAGCCCCTCGGCGAGGCTGATATCCGGCAGCACGCGGAGCTCGCGAAGCTCATGGACACCCCGATGTGCCTCGACGAGTCCATCGTCTCCGCGGAGGCGGCAGCGGACGCGATCATGTTGGGAGCCACCTCGGTGATCAACATCAAACCCGGACGCGTCGGAGGCTTCATCGAAGCGAAGAAGATCCATGATCTCGCCGCAGCCCACGGGGTCGCCGTGTGGCACGGCGGGATGGTGGAGACCGGCCTGGGACGGGCGGCGAACGCGGCCCTGGCATCGCTGCCGGGCTTCACCCTGCCCGGCGACATCTCCGGGTCGAACCGATTCTTCCACGAGGACATCACCGAGGAGATCGTCATGCACGACGGCAAGGTCGACGTCCCCACCGGCATCGGCTTCGGCGTCTCGATCGACCCTGCCAAGCTCGAGCGCTTCCGCACAGATTCAGTGGAGATCCTGCCCGGGCAGTAGGACAAGGTTCGCCGAGGCGGCCCTTCCTTCACCGGTCACCGGCCGGCACGGGGAGGGCCGCCTTCACTGCAGAATCCGGCCTCTGGCCTACTGTCCGAGGCCGACAACCCCGATCATCACCGGCACCAGTGCCACGATGAGAATGGCTCCGGCGATGTCGAAGGAGAAGCCGGTGCGGATCATCTTCGTGATCGGCACGGCTCCGGTGCCGTAGACGATCGCGTTCTGCGGCGTCGAGACCGGGAGCATGAAACCGAACGACGCTGCGAAGGTCGCGGCCATCGCCGGCACGAACGGATCGATGCCCGCCGCCTGGCACAGCGGGATGACGATCGGTACGATCACGGCCGCTGCGGCGGTGTTCGACGTCGTCTCCGAGATGAGGATCGCCAGCACAACGGACACTGCGGTGATGGCGAGCAGACTCGTCACGCCCAGACCGTCAGCGAATCCGGTGCCGATCGTCTCGGCCAGACCGGTGTCGGCCAGCAGGGCCCCGAAGATGATGCCGCAGCCGAAGAGGATGATCGTGCCCCAGTCGATCTTCGCCGCCTGCGTCCAAGTCAGCGTGGGCTCGCGACGCTTCCAGTCGACGGGGAGGATGAAGAGCAGCGAGGCGCCGATGACGGCGACGATCCCTTCGTCGAGGCGGGAGTCGAGGAACTCGTAGATCGCCGAATCGGTGCCTGTGAACAGGGCAGCGAAGGCCGGCAGCAGCCACAGCACCACGGTGACTCCGAAAGCGAAGAGGGTGTTCTTCTCCGCACGGGACACAGGGCCGAGGTCGGCGAGCTCCTTCTTCACATACTCTTCGACGCCTTCGATCTTCCGGATCTCCGGCTTGTTGAGCAGGAACAGCACGACGGCGAGGATGATGAACATCGCCACGCAGATCGGCAGGGCCACGGCCATCCACTGGCCGAAGGAGATCTTCGTCCCCGTCGCCTCCTCGATCAGTCCGCGTCCGATGAGGTTCGGAGGTGAACCGACGGGAGTGAGCAGGCCGCCGACGCTCGCACCGTAGGCCAGCATGAGCAGCAGCGCCGCACCGACCCGCAGCCGCAGCGGGTCGAAGTCCTTCTTCACGATGCCGCGTTCCTGCATGAGCTCGGCGATCACGGCGAGGATGCCCAACGCCGTCGGCATGAGCATCGCCACGGTCGCCGTGTTCGACACGAAGGCGGAGAGCACACAGGTGATGAGTCCGAAGGCGAGGATCACACGGTAGACCGACTTCCCGACACCGGGCAGTGCGAGGACGGTCAATGCCAGTCTTTGGGCGATTCCATGGTGGAGCATCGCTTGGGCGAGGATGAACGCACCGATGAAGGTGAAGATCGTCGAAGAGCCGAAAGGCCCGACCGCGTCTGCGGCCGGCACGATCCCGAGGACGACGACCGCGCCGACGCCGATGAGACCGCCGACGGGAATCGGCACCGGTTCGGTGATCCAGAGGACGATGACGCCGAGGAGGATCGCCGCCAACATGTGCTGCTGATAGCTAAGCCCCATCGGAATGAGCGCGAAGACGATCGCCACGAGCGGAGCAAGGATGAAACCCGAAGTCATCCGAGCCCGTTCGAACTTCTCCTCCCGCGGAGAGAGCTTCTGCTCGCTCAGACTCCGGAACGTCTTGCCGCCCAACAGGGCCTCACGCACATCAGTCATGATCCCGGGAGATCCGTCGCTGTCGGATTTCTGCGAAATATTCACCGTCATTGGTCCTTTCATCGCGTTCGTTTCAGCCTGACCGACGACGAACGATTAGTCCAAGGCAAATCTTCAATGCCACCGATAGGATGAACCTATGGATATCCGTCAGCTTCGCCAGTTCCTCGCCGTCGTCGACACCGGAAGCTTCACCAAGGCAGCGGAATCTCTCCTCGTCGCACAGCCGTCCCTCTCCCAGACGATCAAGGGACTCGAGCGGGAACTCGGGATCACGCTCTTCCATCGCGTCGGACGCCGCGTCGCCCTCAGCGAGGCAGGCAGGGAGTTCGAGGGGCCGGCGCGCCTCGTCGTCCGGGACCTCGAAGCCGCCGAAGCGCACGTGCAGGGTCTGCGCGGACTGCGTTCGGGCCGGATTCAGATCGCAGCGATGCCCACCCCGAGCATCGAACCGCTCACCTCGCTGCTGTCGGCGTTCGCCCGAGACCACCCGCAGATCACCTTCGATCTCAACGGCACATTCACCGTCGATGAGACGATCGAGGCCATCCGGTACGGTCGCAGCGAGATCGGATTGCTCGGGGGCCGCGGGCCGCTGTCGGTGAACGACCTCCGCGTCATTCCATTGGCTGACCAGCCACTCATGCTCGCGCACAATCCGCAGTCCTCGGGAATCACCGGCACCGAGGCGGTCGACCCCTCCACGCTGTCAGGTTCGCGATTCATCGTCTCCCATTCCGGTTCGTTCATGCGCGCTTACGTCGACGAGCTCATCGCCGACGGCACGGATATCGAGATCGTCGCCGAGGTGGCCCACAGGAATGCGATCCTCCCCCTCGTCAGAGCCGGCATCGGCCTCGCTGTGCTCCCCTCCTCGTGGCAGACCTTCGCCGATGCCGAACACGTGGGTCTCGTACCGATCACCGGGGCACCCGCCCTGCACGTATCAGCCATCTCCCGCACCGAGGGGCTCACCCCGGCGGCGGCTCGCCTGCTCAAGCTCGCCGCCGAACTCGCCTCATAGGTCTCACCTATCTCAATGATCATCTTTGAGTCTTGGACTTATGGATGATTCGGATGCTCAATGGAGATAGTCGTCGCATTTGCGGGGCCTCAAGCCCCGCGGACGGCTCTGCACCCGCCCCAGCACCCCACAGCAAGGACGAACCCATGACCGAGACACAGACTTTTTCCATCGCGTCCATTCCCGGCGACGGGATCGGCGGCGAGGTCGTCGCTGCGGGACTCCGGGTCCTCGACACGATCGCCAAGCAGTCCGAAGGGGCAGTCGAGTTCGATGTCACGGAGTTCCCTTGGAGCTCCGAGTACTACCTGAAGAACGGACACTACATCCCGGAGGGCGGACTCGAGGAGCTGCAGAAGCACGACGCCATCTACTTCGGGGCAGTCGGCACGGCCGACGTGCCCGACCACACCAGCCTGTGGGGTCTCCGTCTGGCGATCACCCAGCCCTTCGATCAGTGGGCGAACATCCGGCCAGTCACCTTCCTGCCGGGAGTCCAGTCGCCGCTGCGCAAGGCCGACGACACCGAGCTCGACTGGATCGTCGTCCGCGAGAACAGCGAGGGCGAGTATGCCGGGATGGGAGGCCGCAACCTCAGCGGTCGCGGCCCGGGCAACGAGGTGGCCCTGCAGACCAGCCTGCACACCGAGAAGGGCTGCGAGCGCATCATCCGGTTCGCTTTCGACCTGGCGCGCACGCGAGAGGTGAAGAAGGTCTCGAGCGTGACGAAGTCGAATGCCCAGCAGTACGGCATGGTGCTCTGGGACGAAGTCTTCGCTCGAGTCGCCCAGGACTATCCCGACGTCGAGACGGAAAGCGTCCTCGTCGATGCCATGAGCGCAAAGTTCGTTCTGCACCCCGAGCAGCTGTCCGTGGTGGTTGCGTCGAACCTCCACGCGGACATTCTGTCGGACCTGGGTTCGGCCCTGGCCGGCAGCCTTGGGCTGGCCGCGAGCGCAAACCTCAATCCTGACCGACGCTTCCCCTCGATGTTCGAGCCCGTCCACGGCTCGGCTCCCGACATCGCCGGACAGGGGATCTCGAACCCCATCGGGGCGATCTCGTCGGCGGCGCTCATGCTCGATGAGTTCGGTCTGCACACAGAGGCCGACCGCGTGCGCAAAGCCATTGAGAACGCCACCGGAGCAGGAATCCTGCCGCGCGACCTCGGCGGAGAGTCGAACACCGTCGAGATGACCGAAGCCATTGTGACTCAACTCGAAGCCATCCACGCCGAGCAGCCGGTGCCTGCCTGAGCTCACTCGTGGGTGTGAGTCTCCTCAGCGGCGTCCTTCGCGCGGTCGAACTGGAAGGTCGAGTGTTCGATCGCGATCTCGAAGTGCTCGGCCAGGCACTCCTGCAGTGCTCTGAGGATCCGCGGGGCGTGGCCGTCGTAGAAGCACTCGTCCGTCAGGACGACATGAGCGGTGAGCACCGGCAGGTTGGAGTCGATGCGAGTGACGTGGAGGTCATGGACCCCCTGAACATGGTCGACCGACTCGAGGTGCTGCCTGACCTTGTCCAGATCGAGTTCCTTCGGAGCGACCTCGAGGAGGATCGATCCCGTCTCCCGCAGAATCGAGAAGGCCCGGGGAACGATGAGTGCCGCGATGAACAGAGCCGCCACCGCGTCGGCCCGCTCCCACCCGAAGAGCCAGATCGACAGAGCGGCGACGATGACAGCCACGGAGCCGAGCGCGTCGGCGATGACCTCGAGGAACGCCGCCTTGAGGTTGAGCGAGTCCTCCTTCGAAGAGCTGAGGATGGCCATCGAGATGAGGTTGCCGATAAGACCGATCGCGCCGAAGAGCAGCAGCCCCGGCCCCGGCACCTCCGGCGGGACGAAGAACCGGCGGATGCCCTCGATGAGGCTGTAGGCGCCGAGACCCAGCAGCAGAGTCGCCTGCGCACCTGCAGCGAGAACTTCGGCACGCCTGAAACCCCACGTCTTCTGCCCACCGGCCGGCTTGTTGACCAAGGTCGCCGCGAAGAGTGCGATGCCGATGCCGATGAGGTCGACGGCGTTGTGGCCGGTGTCGATGAGCAGTGCCAGGCTGCCGGTGATGACCGAGCCGAAGAGCTGGAATACGAAGATCGCAGCGACGATGCCGAACACGATCGACAACTGACGGCGCGACCCCGCACCATGCGAATGATCATGAGCCATAAGAACCTCCCGACTTCATACATTAACATATGTACATGCTTTTATATATAGTCCCGTCGTGATGCACCCTGACGGCGAGGAAGGGCGGACAACGACCGCGGACGCCGACCAGATGACTGATCGACGCCCGCGCTGCGTGTGCCCGATTCGCTCGGGCTCCGGATGAGGTCAGCTCTCGGAGTCCGTGCCGCCTTCACCCTGGTCAGAGTCAGAATCAGAATCCGAGTCAGTGCCCGAGCCGGACTCCGTGTCCGATTCCGAGCCGGGTTCGGTGCCGCCCGGCGCGCCCCGGTCATCGAGGCGGCGCTTTGCCTCGTCGATATAGGCCTGCACATCGAAGCCGGTGGCCTTCTTCACCTCATGGCCGATCCGGTCGAGGTCGACACCGCTGTCATCAAGAAAGGCCCTCGGGTCAAAGCTCGCACCGTTCGCGCGCGGTCCGGCAGACGTGCTGTCCGCGACGACGCCGTCAACAACCTCGTCCGACCCCACGCCCGCAGAGGAAGCAGATGAAGAGGAGCCGGTCGGACCTCCGCTCTCAGGTTCGGAGGTTCCACGGGACCCCGCCGAGGCGCCCCCACCGGACTCCTTCGCCTTGGCCACGAGGTCCGTGAGGTCGACTCCGGTCGTCCCGCGGACGACCTCGAGGACCTGGGCGAGGTTGTTCGACACCGAGTTCGCGAGCTTCGACTCACCATCGGTGGACACGATCGAGAGGTCCTTGATGTTCGCATAGGGAGCGACGAGCTCACCCGCGACGGTCGGCAGCACTTCGAGCACCTTCGACAGCACTGCGGCGTCGTTGAACTGCTTGTACGCCTCGGCCTGCGCCCGCAGTGCTTCGGCTTCGGCCTCACCACGGGCCCTGATCGCATCGGCTTCAGCTTCACCTTCGAGGCGGATCGCCTCGGCGTCCTTCGACCGGCGATGCAGCTCGGCGGCGGCTTCGGCCCGACCCTGCGCCTCGATCTCATACGCTCGGGCATCGGCAGAAGCCTGCTGCCGGTAGCGTTCGGCGTCCGCGGGTCGACGCACCTCGGCGTCGAGCTGTTCGGCACGCAGCTCCGCGGCTTCCTTGGCCACGATCCGGTCCTTCTCGAGCAGCTTCTGCTTCTCGGCCGCGGCTGCCAGCGGTCCAGCGTTGTCCGCCGATGCCTGCCGCTGATCGGCCTCTTCCTTCAGCGCCGCACGGCGCAGAGCCAACTGCTGCTGCTGTTCGGCGATGGCCTGATCGGTCAGCGCCTGCTGCTTCTGGGTCTCTTCGTTCTGCTGCGCTTCCTCGACGGCCGAGGCACGCCCGGCATTCGCCTCGGCGATGGCGGCGTTCTTCGCCACCTCAGCGGCCTGCGGGCGACCCCAGTCGCGCAGGTAGCTGCCTTCATCCTCGACCGCCGAGATCTGGAATGTGTCGATGATGAGGCCCTGGTTGTTCATCGAGTGCGCGGACTCTTCCTGCACCTGCGCGGCGAAGGAGGCCCGATCCTGGATGATCTGCTCGACGGTGAGCGTGCCGACCACGGCGCGCAGGGTGCCGGAGAGGATCTCCTTCGAGTAGTGGTCGATCTGGTCCTGCTGATCGAGGAAGCGCTGCGCGGCCTTGCGCACATCATCCTCGGTGCCGCCGACCTTGACCTGGGCGACGCCGCGCAGACGCAGCGCGATGCCGTTGATGGAGATGCCGTCGATCTCGACGGAGATCTGCCGCGAGGACAGCGAGAGGATGAAGGCCTTCTGCACGATCGGGTAGACGACCGAACGTCCGCCGATGACGATGCGACCGGTCCCCGAGGCCCCCGAGGCGTTCCGGCCGGTGATGATGAGCGCCTCGGACGGTGAGGCGATCTTGTAGGATCTGAGGATCACGAACAGGGCAATGAGAATGATGACGACGAGGATGCCGATTCCTCCGACGCCGAAGAGCAGGTCCATCAGTGGGCCTTTCATCGTGGCGGGATGTGCAGACCGACCGATCGCCAGCCGGCCCCTTTCATCCTAGGCCAGCCCGCTGGCGCGCAACAGAGCGGAAAATCGCCGAGGCGGCCGCCCCGCCCATCGACCGCGCGGTCAGCGCCCGCCTCCCCTACCCCGCCACGGCAGGGCTCAAGGTCACTTGCCCCATTCCCATGGCGGTCCGGCGAAGAGCAGTGCAGAGAAGACGACGATGACGAAGATCACGCCGATGCCGATGGCCAGCCACGGGAAGCGGATGCACCACGAGGTGAGCTTCTCGAACCAGGTCTGCGGGGTGCGCCCGTTGCGGCCCAGGCCCCAGTCCCCTTCGAGGGACCCGGTCTTCTCCACCGACCGCTCGAAGGGAATCGTGGCGTAGGGAATGATCGCCGAGCCGAGCCCGGTGGCGATGCGGCGCTTGCTCCACTGCTGTGAGGTGCCGACGCCGATGACGGCGATGACGAAGCAGATGAAGATGAAGCCGTGGATGCCTCCGCCGATGCGCACGCCCACCTCGGTGGTGTGGGTGACGTATTTGAGGATCATGCCGATGATGAGCAGGGACCAGGTCACGGTCTCGGCCACTGCGAAGAACTTGAAGAAGCGTTTGGGAGTCACGGAAGACCATTCTGCCCGATCAAGGTGAACGACCCCTGAGGGCCGCCGGCAGGCGAGTCGGGGCGTCTCAGATCCGCTTCAGGGCAGACTCAGCTGCGCCATCCGCCGTCATCACAGGTGAGAACGGCCCGACGCCGGGCGGTGACCGTTTCCAGTCACCGACCTGCGTCGGGCCGTGCGTGCCCATCAAACAAACCGAGGCTGATCAGAGCACGCTGTCTCGACTTCCGCTCAGCTGCGGCGGCGGCGAGTGCCGACCGTCATCGCGATGCCGAGCACGATGAGCGCTCCGGCCGAGAGGATCAGCGGCAGTGCCTCATTACCGGTGCGCGGCAGGTCTCCTCCGCCGCCACCGTTGCCGCCGTCACCGGCTCCGGGTCCGTCACCTGCGGCGACGACCTCGAAGGAACCGCTCAGCGGATCTCCGCCTTCGCAGTCGACGGTGACCTCGTAGGCGCCGATGTAGGTCTCGGCCTTCGAATCATCGAGTCCGCGGACGCCGAACCGGGCGACGGTGTCCTCGCCGACCTCGGCGGTCTGCTCGAACGTCTCGATGTCACCGTTCTGCGGTTCGACGGTCATCGTCGCAGTGGTGTCGGCGGTGCATCCGGCCGCGGCGACCTGGACGCCCTTGTCACCGACGAAGTCATCAGCCTCGATCGTCGTCGGGTCGATGCTCAGCCCACGTTCGCCCGGCTTGTCGGTCGGGGTCTCTGTCGGCGGATCGGTGGGATCGGTCGGCGGGTCCGTGGGATCCGTCGGCGGGTCCGTCGGAGCATCGGCGAGCTCGTAGGCCAGCGTGTGCACCGCGAAGGCGATCGCCGGGACGAAGATGTTCATCGAATCCCGGTTGACGTTCTCGATGGTGTCCGTGGCCTGGTGGTAGTTCGTATCGTGCTCGGCACCGACCGTGCCGCCGAACATCTCGGCCTCCTCGGCGGTCTTCGTGCCATCGGCGCCGGAGAACAGTCCGCTGGCAGGGATGCCGTTGTCGATGAACGCCTGGTAGTCCGAGCGTCCGGAGAAGTCAGTGCCGACGTTCGGCTGATCATTGTCGGCGAAGTAGTCGGTGAAGACCTTCTCGAGCTCGGCCGAGCCCTCGGGCACGTTGACCCCATCGGGGATCGGCACATCGGAGCCGTCGGAGTCGAGTGTGCCGACGATGTAGTTGTCGGAGCCGATCATGTCGAAGTTCATGTACGCCTTGACCTTCGACACCTCGGCGTCGTCCAGGCTCTCGACGTAGTTCGTCGATCCCACGAGTCCGACCTCTTCGGCGCCCCACCAGCCGAAGCGGACCGCGTTGTCCACCTCGGTCGGCTGCTCGGCCAGTGCTTCGGCCGAGGCCAGCAGCGCCGCGGAGCCCGAGCCGTTGTCGTTGGCACCAGGGCCATCTTTCACGCCGTCGAGATGTGCTCCGAACATCTGGACGTTGTCGTGGTCGCCGGCTTTGGTCTCGGCGATGACGTTCCAGGTCGTCTCGGTGACGAACTCGGTCTCGAGCGTGAAGTCAGCCGTCAGCACGGCAGCCGCGGCAGCGTCGTCGCCTGCCTCGGCCTCATCACCGGGCGCTTCCTCTGCTCCGGGGGCTTCCTCGTTGCCGGCGGCGAGTCCGCTGCCTGTCGCAGAGTCGTCGGTGCCGGAGTTCTCAGTGGCGCTTTCGGCCGCGGCGGCATCTTCGACCTTCGAGAGGAGGTCCTGGCCCACGTTGTAGGTGACCGTGACTGTCGGTGCGCTGTTCTCGATCCGACCGCCGAGGGTGGCGTTGAGCGCCTCGTCGGGATTGGCCGAGTCGTTGTTGTAGATGATCACGGCGGCGGCACCGGCCTCGGTGGCGGCCTTGGTCTTGTCGCCGAAGGCACATTCTCCGCGGGAGACGAGCACGAGCGCACCCTCTGCGCTGGCGTCGAAGTCGTCCGCCGAGCAGCCCAGCTGTCCGCCGGCGAAGTCGCTGTTGTCGTCATCGACTGGCAGCGCCACGGGCAGTCTGGTCAACGGCTCGCTCGTGCCCTCGGTGTACTCGGCGGTCGTGACTTCGACCTTCTCGCCGTCGACCTTCACATCGACGGTGCCGAAGTCCTGGCTTTCGACCTCGAAGGCCTGACGCTTCACATCGAAGGCACCGGTGGCTTCGAGGGTGGATTCGACGTACTCGACCGCCTCTTCGTAGCCGGGGGTTCCCAGCGCCCGGAATCCCTCATCGGCGCGGGAGGTGGAGATGTCGGAGATCTTCTGGAGGTGCTTCATCGCGGCGTCGCCGGTGACCCCCATATCGGTATGTTCGGTTGGTCCGGCGGCGCCGGCGGCCATTGCCGGGCTCACGCCGCCGAGGACCAGCCCGGCCGCAGCGGTGACCGCGAGCCAGCTCTTCGTACGCAACTTCATGGAGTTCCTTTCACTCCGTCATGTGCCCCTGAGGAATCGCATGGTTCGGCGCGCCGGAATCGACCGTCACGGCGTGGACTCTCACGCCGAGGCCGGCCTCTCGACTGCGCTTGCGGGGAAGCTCGATTCTGACGTTTCGCCGCGATCCGCCATTGGTAACGAATCGCATCCATCTGTGACGAAACGGTGACACAACTCACATTGGGCTTTAATCTAGTCCACATCTGCGGGGTTTAATGTCACGAATTGATAACAACCGGTCACCGAATGGTTTCGCAGGTACGGGTTCACTGCCGTTTCCGCGCCCTGCGGCAGCGGTGTCCATGCGGATCTCCGGGCTCCCGCCGCGCGCACCGCCGCTGCCCCACATCCCGACCGGCCGGAGTGCCGATTTCCCCGCACCGGATTAGACTCGGGCCAGTGACGACCAACGATTCCGTCGGCGGGGCCCAGCAGCCCGCCCCACCCGACAGACGGACCATTCGCCGCTGGCAGCGCTACCTCGCCAACGAACGGCTCGAGGAACGCGTGTACCGCGACCTCGCCGAACGTCGCAAGGGCGAGGACCGCGAAATCCTGCTCAGCCTCGCCACTGCCGAATCCCGCCATCAGGAGCACTGGATCGCTCTGCTCGGCGAGCACGCGCAGAAGCGACGCTCCGCCGACCTCCTCACCCGCTGCCTGGCATTCCTCGGCCAGATGTTCGGCTCCGTCTTCGTCCTCGCGCTGGCACAGCAGTCCGAGACGAGCTCTCCCTATGAGGACGACGACGCGGCGTCTGCCGAGATGGCCGCCGATGAGCGCATCCACGCCGAGGTGGTCCGTGCGCTGGCCGCCCGTTCCCGGGCACGCCTGTCCGGGAACTTCCGAGCCGCCGTCTTCGGCGCCAACGACGGGCTGGTCTCGAATCTGGCCCTCGTCCTCGGCGTCGGCGCAGCCGGAGTCTCGAACACCGTCATCCTGCTCACCGGCGTCTCCGGTCTGCTCGCCGGCGCCCTGTCGATGGGCGCAGGCGAATACATCTCCGTACGATCGCAGCGCGAACTGCTCGACGCGTCGACCCCGGACCCCGAATCCCGGCACGCCCTGGCCGATCTCAATATCGACGCCAATGAACTCGCGCTCGTCTTCCGCGCCCGCGGCATGGACGCCCGCGAAGCCGAAGCACAGGCCAACCGCACGATCGCAGCGGCGAAGAACCAGCAGGCGCCGAAGCTGCCTGCCATCGACTCCGGTGTCGACCGCGACGAACTCGGCACCGGTCTCGGCGCCTCCCTGTCGAGCTTCTGCTTCTTCTCCTCCGGCGCACTCATCCCGATCCTGCCCTACATCTTCGGCATGTCCGGACTGCCCGCCGTCTTCCTGTCCGCCGGCCTGGTCGGCATCGCCCTGCTGTTCACCGGCGGAATCGTCGGCCTGCTCTCGGGCAAGTCGCCCGGGCCGCGCGCACTGCGCCAGCTCGCGATCGGCTTCGGCGCCGCCGCCGTGACCTATGCCCTCGGACTGCTCTTCGGAGGCACCGCATGACCCAGCCGCTCTTCCTCGTCGACCCGACAGCTGCGCGCTTCGAACTCACTGATCTGGCTGCCGCACAGCTGCCGGTCACCGATCTCTCCGCTCATCGCGGGGACGGAATCTTCGAAACCGTCCTGGTCAGCATGGGCGAGGACGGTGCCGTCGTCGTCAATCGGGAACGGCACTTCACACGGTTCCGCGGCTCCGCCTCGGCGCTGGAGCTTCCCGAACCCGACCAGGAGCTGTGGGATCGGGTCATCGATCGCCTCATCGCCGAGGTGGCCGCCGACGATCCCGGAATCGTCGAGTTCGGGATCCGCTACGCGATGTCCCGCGGTGAGCAGGACGAGGACGGCCGGTTCCGTCCGCGCGGGTGGGCGTTCCCGGTGCCCGTGGACGACCACATCCGCTCCGCCCGCGTCCACGGCGTGACGGCGGTGAGCCTCGACCGCGGCTTCGACGCCTATATCGGCAGCAAGGCACCGTGGCTGCTCATCGGCGCGAAGACCCTGTCCTACGCCGTCAATCAGGCCGCCGGACGCTATGCCGCGGCCCACAAGGCCGATGAGGCGCTCTTCGTCTCCCACGACGGCATCGTCCTCGAGGGGCCGACCGCGAATCTCATCATTCGCCGAGGCGACCGCCTCCTCACGCCGGACCCCGAAGCAGGTCTGCTCTCCGGGACCACCCAGCAGCTGATCTTCGATCACGCCCAGGAGCTGGGGCTGACGGCCGACTACGCTGACCTGCGCCTCGATGATGTCAAGACCGCCGATGGGGCATGGTTCGTCTCATCAATGCGCACGGCTGTGGCGCTGAGCGAACTCGATGGGAACGCGATCGCCGTCGACGAGGAGCTGACCGCGAAGTTCCAGTCGATCGTGCGCGCGGGCTGAATCCCGACCACGGCGAAACCCGGCACGAAGAGCTCTTCGTGCCGGCCTGAGTCGGGGATGCCAAAGAAGAAGGTGTCGGTAAGTGGGATGTCGGTAAAAGGGGATGCGCTGCCCCGAGCCGTCAGGCCCGGGGCAGGGCGTCGGACGTTGCCGACGAGGGGAGAGTGAAGGCAAGCACGAGCCCGAGGATGCAGGACGCGCAGCCCGCCAACCACAGCGGCCAGAAAAGTCCGGACAGTCCCGGAAGCAGCGCCAGGAGGAATCCGAGAGCACCGCAGACGAACAGTCCGGCGACGATCCTCGTCTTCCATTTCCTCAGCATCATGTGCCTTTCTTCTCACGTTCCGACGCGGGCCTTCCCTTACCCTCGCCGAAGCGTGCTCTCACGCTATCCCGACCCGGCACACCTGCACATCCCCCAAAAGTATGAGATCGACGAACTTTCTGTGAGCAGTGCCGTTTGGCTTCACTGCCACTGTCCTGCGTTAGTGTTGTCTCGGACGGACTACGTTCACACGGCACAGCATCGCCGTGAGATTGAGCTTCAAGGAAAGGACACGAGCATGGGAAAGCTCGCTTGGCAGATCATCGGCGTGGGAGCACCCATCGCAGCCGCATTCGTCGCTCGCAAGACCTTGACCTTCGCTTGGGAGAAGTCGACGAAGCGCCCTGCACCGTCGAACCCCGTCGATGACGAGATCTCGATGTCCGAGGCCCTGGCCTGGACGATCGTCTCCGGCGTCGGTGTGGCAGTCGCGCAGCTCGTCGTGCAGCGCATCGCTGCGAACACCGTGCGCAACAACTTCGGCGATGCCGCCCTGCCGAAGAAGTTCCGCAAGCAGATCGAAGAGGTCTCCGACTGATCTCCTGACTCTTCAGCAGACGGATCGGCCCGGGAAGCTCTGGCTTCGCGGGCCGCTTCTTCTGCGTATGGGTCCGGCGTGTCTGTACGCGCGGGTTCGGAATGCATACGCCCCGATCACAATCACCACATATGCACCTTGAAGCCGCTTATACACGACAGCACCCCGGCCCGCTCAGTCGCTGACGCGGTCGAGGATCTCAGCCAGACGCACAGCGTCGATCTGCCCCGGCGCCGAGGCCAGACCGATCTGGGCAAAGCTCGCACAGCTGCCGAAGTCCGCTCCCATGATCCGGCTGGTCCGCCCCAAAGGCCCCATCGAGATTCCGAGCACGGGTCGACTCGACGACGACGCCGCCTCGGCGGTCGCCTCCAACAGATGCAGCACATCGCTCGGCTCCTGCGGCATCATCGCCACCTTGGCCACATCTGCTCCGGCCTCATCCATTCGGCGGAAGGTCGCACGCAGCTCTGCTGGCGCATCCGTGGCCGTGAAATTGTGGTGCGAGGCAACCACGGGCACGCCGTTCTCCCTTGCCGCTGCGATGAGCGCCTGAGACTGCGCCCGGTCGATCTCCACATCGAGCGCCACCGGCGCACCGAGGTCTCCACCCGCCCTTCCTGCCGGCGATTCGCCGGATTCCGCTGCGGCATTCGCCACCCCCGCGATGAGGCGGCTGACCACCTCGGCGTATTCGCTTTCGGAGATCTCGACCAGACCGCCTTCGAACGCGGTGCGCACGGTCAGCAGGACCGGCAGACCGGCAGCGGTTGCGTGCGGAAACAGCCGCAGAACATCCTCGGCGCGGGCATCTCGTCCCGTCTGCGCGAGCAGCGGATCGATGCGCCATTCGATGACGTCGACGACGCCCGTCGCCGCGGCTGCTGCACACTGTGCGGTCAGCTCCTCGGCGTCGACGGCCTGGGTCGGCACGATCACGGACGGTCGACCCGGATTGCGCACAGCAGGCGTTCCTGCGGCAGGATTGAGGAACGGCAATGGTTTCATGGTTCAAGCGTAGGCGCTCCTCTCGCGCCCGCGGACTGGAGGACACGAGTGGAGACGATGCGGGCGCACACGATCAGCACACACGACGGATTTCCGCTCACTGTCCAGGTCAGCGGGCCCGACGATGCTCCCGCGCTGCTGCTGCTCCAGGGGCAGTCGAACTCGCACGAATGGTGGGATGAGCTGCGCGGGGACTTCTCCTCTCAGTTCCGCACCATCACGTTCGACTACCGCGGCACGGGTGGCAGCCGCGGTGAGCTCGGCGAGCTGTCCACCGCGAGCTTCGCCGCCGATGCTGCCGAGGTGCTCGACCACCTCGGCGTGGATCGCACCGCCGTCTACGGCACCTCGATGGGTGGGCGGATCGCGCAGATGCTCGCAGTGGACTTCCCCGAACGAGTCAGCGCTCTCGTCCTCGGATGCACGACACCGGGCGGGCCGCACTCGGTCAAGCGTCCGCGCGAGGTCGGCCAGAACCTCGCTCGCCTGCGCGGAGAAGAACACACCCGTTACCTCTTCGATCTCTTCTACACCCCTGCCTGGACGGTCTCAGCGAAGTACAGCAAGCTGCTCGGCGATGACACGATGATGGCGGCCGAATCGGCGGCGCACCTGCGCATCAGTGCAGGTCACAACGCGTGGGACCGCCTGCCTGAGATCAGCGCTCCCACCCTGGTCATCCACGGCGATGACGACCGGATGAACCCGGTCGACAACGCCCACCTCCTCCACGAGCGGATCCCCGGTTCGCAGCTGCTCATCCTCCCCGAGGGGCGGCACGGATTCTTCGAGGAATTCGCCGAGGTGGTCACACCGGCCGTCCTGCGATTCCTCACCGAGTCCATCGGCTGACGCCTCTTCGCCCGCTCCTTCGGCTGGCGCTTCTTCGCCTGATGCTTCTTCGCCTGACCGATCCCAGCCGTCCGGCGCCGGCACTTCACCGTTCCGCTTCCCATGGGCCCGTCGTCGGCCCTGCCTGAGTTCCTGGCCGGAGTCCTTCCGCCGACTCTCACGGACGACTATGATCAGCTCTCACGAAGGGCTGCACACCGACGTTCGGCCCAGCACCTGCAGATGTGATCACATATACTTGTGACGTCCATCACCGATTTCAGCCGTCGTGCTGCGGCCCGAAACATCGAACGGAGCGCACCAACTCAAGGCACATCGATCTCTGCGGCACTCATTGAAGCAAGGATGCTTTTTACAGCAAAGGTTCCCAGGGAACACTAAACCGAATAAGGGCACATCTACATGACCCAAGCAATCTTTATAACAATCAAGTAACGTACATACCTATATCTTCCCAGGTCAGAGGGGCAGTCAAGCTCGCCACTCCGCTCAACCGCACAAATTCTCTGCTGAAAATACTGAACAAAACTACAATGGTGAGTGAGAAATCCGTGCGTGACAAGGCGAGTGTGCGATCAGACAGATACCGCCATCGCCGAATCGCGAAACGGGGGTGAAGCCTCTCGTTCTTGCGGAGGGTCAAGAATGCAAGGAGGAAACGCGTGAGCGTTGTCAAAGCATCAAACGTGTACAAGGTCTTCGGCAAGCGTGAAAACGAAGTCGTCAAGCGACTCGAAGAGGGCGCCGACCGCGATGACCTGACCAAACTCGGTACGGCTGCCGTCATCGACGCGAGCTTCGATGTCCAGGAGGGCGAGATCTTCGTCGTCATGGGCCTGTCGGGTTCGGGCAAGTCGACCCTGATCCGCACTCTCAACGGACTCTGGGCACCGACTGCCGGATCCGTCGAAGTGCTGGGCACCGACATCGCGAAGATCGATTCTGCCGCACTGCGCAAGGTCCGCAGCGAACACATCTCGATGGTCTTCCAGCACTTCGCTCTGCTGCCGCACCGCACGGTTCGGGACAATGCCGCATATGCCTTGGAGGTCCGCGGGGTCGCGAAGGCGGAACGGGACAAGTCGGCCGATCGCTGGCTCAAGGCCGTCGGCCTCGAAGGCTGGGGCGACAAGTTCCCCGAGCAGCTCTCCGGCGGCATGCAGCAGCGCGTCGGCCTGGCGCGCGCACTTGCGGCAGAGACCGACATCCTGCTCATGGACGAAGCCTTCTCAGCCCTCGACCCGCTGATCCGGCGCGAAATGCAGGAACAGCTCGTCGAGCTGCAGCGGGAGCTGAAGAAGACCATCATCTTCATCACTCACGATCTCAACGAAGCGATGTTCCTCGGCGACCGGATCGCAGTGATGCGCAACGGACGCATCGTCCAGGTCGGCACTCCGGAGGACATCCTCACCGATCCGGCCAACGACTACGTCGCCCAGTTCGTCCACGACGTCGATCGCGCGCGTGTCCTGACCGCCAACAATGTCATGGAGAAGGCGCGTCAGACCGTGACCAACCAGAACGGCCCCCGCGTCGCGCTGCGCACCATGCGTGAGAACAGCGCCTCGGGTGTGTACGTCACAGACAGGGACCGGAAGTTCCTCGGCCTCGTGAACGACCGTGACTGCATCGACCACATCAGGGCCGGGGCCACGACTCTCGACGAGATCATCAAGCCCGTCGCCCACCCTGCTTCACCGGACGACCTGCTCATCGATCTCTTCCTCCCGACTGCGGAGATGCCTATGCCGGTGCCCGTCACAGATGCTGACGGCGAACTCGTCGGCGTCGTGCCTCGCGCCACCCTGCTCGCCGCACTCGGCAACCAGAACGGCAATGACGAGCAGGCAACGGACTCCTCTGTCCAAGACTGGCCCGACCCTGTCGACACCGGCATCATCGATCAGGTGCTCGCCGAAGGAGACGATGCCGTCTCACCGCAGACCGCCGGCGAAAGGAGTGAGCGCTGATGGAGAACATCAGAATTCCGATCGGAGCCTGGGTCGATACTGCATTCGACTGGCTCAAAGAGAACGTCGCGTGGTTCTTCGACGCCGTGACCTGGCTCTTCAACTTCCTCATCGAGATCCTCACCGATGTGCTCGTCGACCTCCACCCGCTCGTCATCATCCTCCTGCTCGCCCTCATCGGCTGGGTGCTGCGGTCGTGGCAGATGGCTCTGGGCACCGTGATCACGATGTTCTTCATCATGACGATGGACCAATGGGTGGCATCGATGCAGACGCTGGCACTCGTCCTCATCGCCGCCGTCATCGCCGTCATCATCGCTGTGCCACTGGGTATCCTCGCTGCGCGCAACGATGCAGCCTCGACGGTCATCAAACCGGTCCTCGACTTCATGCAGACGATGCCGTCCTTCGTCTACCTCATCCCTGCAGTCACCTTCTTCGGCATCGGCGTCGTGCCCGGTCTCGTGGCCACGGTGATCTTCGCTCTGCCCCCGGGTGTGCGGTTCACGGAACTCGGAATCCGCGGGGTCGATTCGGAGACAGTCGAAGCTGGACAGTCCTTCGGCGCGACTCCCGGCCAGATCCTCCGTGGAGTCCAACTGCCTCTGGCCACGCCGACGATCATGGCCGGCATCAACCAGGTCATCATGCTCGCACTGGCCATGGCTGTCATCGCCGGCATGGTCGGCGCCGACGGCCTCGGAAAGAACGTCGTCGAAGCGATCGCCACCCAGAACCTGCCGCTCGGCGTCGAGGCCGGCCTCGGCGTGGTGATCATCGCGGTCTACCTCGACCGTGTCACCGCGGCCCTGGGCAACGCGAAGGACTACCCGCAATCGCTCATCGCGGGAATGCGTCGCCGCAACGCCAAGAAGAAGGCAGCTGCAGCGGCCTGAGCTGATGGACCATCCAGTCTGAATTGTCGACCACTAGAGAAAAGGAACACACAATGAAGAGAAGATTCCTCACCCCGATCGTCGCTGCAGTCGCAGCTCTCGGCCTTGCTCTGACCGGTTGCTCGCAGGAAGCGGCGAAGGACGACGGCGGAGGCGGCGACAAGGGCGACATCAAGCTCGGCTACGTCACCGGCTGGACCGACGGCCAGAGCATCTCGCTCCTGCTCGAGAACCAGCTGGGCGAGATGGGCTACAACGTCGAAACCCAGACCTTCAATGACGCCGCCGTCCTCTACGCCGGTGTCGCCAATGGCGATATCGACATGTACCCGTCCTCATGGCCCGAGGTCACGCACAAGCAGTACATCGATGAATACGGTGACAAGCTCGAAGACCTCGGTGCGTACTACGACAACGCAGTGCTGACGATCGCCGTCCCGAAGTACATGAAGGACATCAACTCGATCGAAGACCTCAAGGGCAAGGGCAAGGACTTCGGCGGCGAGATCATCGGAATCGAGCCCGGTGCTGGTCTGACGAAGGCCACCAAGGCGATGATTCCCGAATACGGTCTCGACGGCGAATACGAACTCGTCACCTCGTCGACCGCGGCCATGCTCACCGAGCTCGGCAATGCGACCGACGCGGAGAAGGACATCGTCGTCACCCTGTGGCGTCCGTTCTGGGCCAACAACGCCTACCCGGTCAAGGACCTCAAGGACCCGAAGGGTGCGATGGGCGACCCGGAGAAGCTCCACTTCACCGCAACCAAGGGCTTCAGCGAAGAGCACTCCGATGTCGCCGACTACATCGGCAACATCAAGCTCGATGACAAGCAGTACGGTGACCTCGAAGACCTCGTCGTCAACGAGTACAAGGACGATGGAGAGAAGGCCATCACCGAATGGCTCAAGGCCAACCCTGACGCCTACGAAGGCGAACTGTCCGGCGAAGACAAGTGATTCGCCGCGGCAGCTTCTGAGCTGACGGAGGCACCTCCTCCCCAGCTCAGCTGCGAGCAGTCATCAAGGTGCTGTGCCCTCCCGACTCGGACGAGTCGGGAGGGCACAGTCGTGTGAGTAGACTCGACTCAGTATCGCTGCACGGCACTGTGCCCGGAATGCGAGCCCGAATGGAGGACATGGGATGACGGACAGTTCGGCAGCTGTCGACACATTCGTCGGCCCCCTCACCGTGACCTGCGACGGACAGTCGGTCATCGGACTCGGATGGCACGCTCCCACCGATTCAGGCCCTGCTGATTCGATCCCCACCGTTTCGATCCCCACCGATTCGATCCCCACCGAGGCGGCCGCCGCCTCGGATCCGATCCTCGCCGAGGCGGTCGCCCAGCTGCGTGCGTACTTCGACGGCCGCCTCGGCGATTTCGACCTGCCCGTCGATTTCGGTCAGGTCTCGGACGTCGCCAGGGCGGTGCTGACGACCTTGGCTGAGCAGGTCCCGGCAGGCACCACGGTGACCTATGGTCAACTCGCCGAAGCCAGCGGAACTGGGATTCCCGCGCGTGCCGTCGGCGGGATCATGGGGCTCAACCCGATCCCGATCATCGTCCCATGCCACCGCGTTGTGGCTGGTGACGGACTGGGCGGCTATTCGGGCGGGCTGCCCGGGCACGAGCTCGAGACGAAGAGGCGCCTCCTCGAATTCGAAGACGCCCTGCCTCAGCCGCTGTTCTGACGCGGTCTCTGTTAAGCGTCCCTGACCCGCACCCCTCACACGTGTACCTCACACGTATGCGTGCAAGCCCCTCCGAGCCTTACGCGTATGCCAACGAACCATGCGCGAAAGCCAGCCAACCGTGCATCACAGCCTCTGAACTTCGCACCGAAACCACTGGAAGTCGCGTGATAACTGTGATTACATAGCTGTACCGGATTTTGTGATCACAAACACGTCTGCGTTCACATGTTCCTGCTCGAACCCCGGAAACCGCCACAGTCGGCGGTGTCCCCGTGTCCGAGCAGCCACAACGAAGAGGAAACCGATGAAATCACGCACACTCACCGCCGTCATCGCCGCAAGCGCGGCCCTCGGACTCGCTCTGAGCGGATGCTCCCAGGAGGCGAGCAAGGCCTCGGGCGCCGACGGCGACAAGGGAACGATCAAGATCGGCTACATCTCCTCGTGGTCCGACAGCCGCAGCACCGCGTTCCTGCTCGAGAACCAGCTCGAGAAGCTCGGATACGACACCGAGTTGGAGACGATCTCCGAGGCTGCGATCCTCTATGCGGGCGTCGCGAACGGCGACATCGACGTGTACCCCTCCGCCTGGCCGGAGAAGACCCACAAGCAGTACATGGATGAGTACGGCGACAAGATCGAGGACATCAGCACCTACTACGACAAAGCGCAGAACACCATCGTCGTGCCCTCCTACTCCGATATCGACTCGATGGACGAGCTCAAGGACAACGCTGAGAAGTTCGACAACAAGATCATCGGCATCGAACCCGGAGCCGGCCTGACCGCCGTGACGAAGGATTCGATGATGCCGGAGTACGACTTGGAGAAGGACTTCGAGCTGGTGACCTCCTCGACGCCGGCGATGCTCACCGAGTTGGGCAATGCCATTGATGCGAAGGAAGACATCGTCGTCACCCTGTGGCGGCCGTTCTGGGCCAACAATGCCTTCGACGTCAAGGATCTCAAGGACCCGAAGAACGCGATGGGCGATCCCGAGAAGATGCACTTCCTCGGCACCGACGGCTTCAGCGATGAGTTCCCCGAGGCTTCGGAGCTCATCAAGGGGATCAAGCTCGATGACAAGACGTACGGGGAGCTTGAGAACCTCATCGTCAATGAGTACGAAGAGGGCCAGGAAGGCGATGCCGTCGACCAGTGGATCAAGGACAACCCGAAGGCCTTCGACTCCGAACTCACCGACTGAGCATCTGCTCAAGCATCTGCCTGGGCCGGTGACCTGAAGCTCCTCACCGAATCAGCCCGGCATTGCCATCTGGCGCACGCTCGACCAGCGCGGCCGCCGCACCCGCTTCTGCGAGTCCGGCGGCCGCGCTGTGGGCTCACCCCTCGAAGAGCTCCTGCCCGATATACCCTCCGTCCGAGGCTCCGGGCGGGATCGCCCACACCGTCGACCCGATCGGAGTCGTCCACTCGTTGAGCAGGTCCACCTCGGCGAGGCGGCGTTGGATCGGCAGGAACTGCCGCTCGATATCGGCCTGGAAGGACGCGAACAGCAGCCCTGATTCCTCACCGGCTCCGGTCTCGTAGTTGAACGTGCGCCGGTGGATCTGCACCTCGGGTCCCAGCCCGTCCCGGGCCCGAGCGATATGCGCGGCTTTCGAGATCGTCGTCAGCCCGCGCTCATCGACGGCGGTGAAGTCCGGGACATCGAATTCGTCGGTGCCCGACAGTGGAGCTCCCGTGTCCAAGGTGCGTCCGGTCGAGAACTCCCGGGCGGGACGGTCGGCCTTGTCCCAGGTGTCGAGGTTCATCGCAATGTCCCTCAGCACCAGCGTCGTCCCTCCGCGCAGCCACTCCGGCAGGTGCGCGCCGAGGTCGGCCGGGGGTTCGCCCCGCGCCGAGAACACCGGTTCGGATTGTCCGGTGCCGGCACCCCAGATGATCCTTGCGAAATCCTCGGAACCGGGACCGGGGTTCGCTGTGCCGTCGAGCTGGCCGAAGAGGTTGCGCTGCGTCGCCCCTTCACCCGAACTGCCATAGGCCCGGCGGAACCCCTCCCGCTGCCATGCCACCTTCGCAAAGGACCTGGAGTCCTTGAACAGCATCCGCCTGGCATGGGCCAGGGTCAGCGGGTCGTCTCCGCAGATCTGGAGGAGCAGATCCCCCGTGCTTCGCTCCGGTTGAAGACGGTCGATGCTGAACGCCTCGAGAGGCTTCAGCCATTCCGGCACCTTGTTCTTGCCGGCCAACGCGACGAGACCGCGCCCGAATCCGAAGGTCACCGTCAGACGGGCGGGATCCGCGGCGAGCTCGGTTTCGGAATCGGCCAGCGGAGCCTGGCCCTGAGTGAGCGCGGCCGCATCTGCGGTGAGCAGACGCAGCCAGCGGACCGCCTCGGCGGCTGTGATCCCCGGTCGCAGCGTGAACGCGAGGAAATGTGCATACGCCTGCGGCGGAGTCTCGACACCGGATTGGTGAGTGCCGTAGAACGGTTCGACCTGTGCCCCGTTCGCCCCGTCCAGATCTCGCCGAGGCGGCTCTCCCTTCCCGTCGGCCGCGTCCGCGGATCCGGGACCGCTGCGGCCGAATCCGAATCCTGCGGTCGCTCCGATGAGTCCGGCACCGCCGGCGGCGGCCGCCGAGGCGATGAGACCTCGGCGGCTGAAACCGGCGCGTGAGGGCTCAGTGGTCACCGTGGTCACCGTGGTCGGAGTCCTCATGGCCGGAGTCCTCGTGGTTTGAGCCTTCGTGGTCACCGTGATCGGCCTCGCCGGGGGCGTAGTCCTCCTGAGCTCCGGAGTATTCCTTCGCCACTGCCGTGACCTCGATGGTCTGGTCATCGGCCGTGACGAGTTCGAGGCTGATCTGCTCGCCGGGATTGATCGCCTTCTTCAGGCCCATGATCATGATGTGGTCGCCGCCGGGCTCGAGGCTGAGGCTCTCTCCGGCCGGAATGTCGAAGCCGCCTTCCTTCTCCTGCATCGACATGCCTCCGGAGCCGTCTTCAGCCGTTTCGTGGAGTTCGACCATCTTCGCGTCCGGGTACTTCGCCTCGACGAGGTTGATGTCGTGGTCGGTGTTGTTGCTGACTTCGCCGAAGACCGCGGTCATTCCGTCCTCGGCGGCCTTGACCCAGGCGTCGTCGAAGCTGAGCGCCTCGGCGTCGACTTGGGTGCCGGCGGGGCTGTTCGATGCCGAGTCGCCCGCTTCGGTCTGCGGCGAGTCGGCTGCTTGGCCCTCGGAGGATCCGCAGCCGGTCAGGCCGATGACGACGGCGATGGGCAGGGCTGTGGCCAGGGTGATGTTCTTTCGCATGATGTCTGCACTTTCGTGTCCCGGTGCAGTCGACGACGATCGCGTACGAGCCGTTGCGGGTCCGCGCCGTCGGCGCACGACGGCGCATCAGAACGCACGAAAGCGCACCGGAGCGCACGAGCATAAGGTCGTGTGCGTGTTCGACTGTCACCATTCGATGGGTGGGTTGACGGCGGTCTCCGCCGTCGGAATGAGGTGTCAGACGAGCGCAGGCGGACCGCGACGATAGTTCGCCCCGACGACGGCAGAGGTGATCGGCTGCGGAAGCCGGAACCCTGCGAGCACGGAACGGAACGGGGGATCGGCAAGGATGCCGGCCGCCTCGGCGAGGGCGCGCAGAGCACCGACGACCGGGCCCAGGGCCAGCTGCAGAATGCTGAGGACGATGTCCTCGCCGCGCTTGAGGATCACCGCGGTGATGAGCACCACCGCAAGGTGGGCGAGGACCATCGCGGATGACATCTCACCGTGGCTGTGGACGGCGGCCGCGGCTGCCGGTCCGAGGTCAAGGGTGCCCGGAGCCGGGACGATGTGCCCGGCGTGGGCATTCATCGCCGTGGTGCGCCCTCCCCCGCCGAGGCGGAGTGTCCGCCCGAATGCGAACCGGAGTGACCGAGTGCCGACCAGCTCATCGTCAGGTGCATCGGCACCTGTCCGAGGCCGAGCAGTGCGGTGAGGCTGAGATATCCGCGGCGTCGACCAGCGAAGATCATCGCCATCCAGAGCACGAGCACGACGCCAGTGGCCGGCAGTGAGGCGCTGCCCCCGGCACCGAGGTGCATGAGCAGGGCCAGCAGAGTCGTGATGAGGGCGGCGAAGAGCGCACGCACG
Source organism: Brevibacterium spongiae (assembly GCF_026168515.1). Lineage (NCBI taxonomy): Bacteria > Bacillati > Actinomycetota > Actinomycetes > Micrococcales > Brevibacteriaceae > Brevibacterium > Brevibacterium spongiae. Next base: position 3,898,767 of record NZ_CP093443.1, read on the forward strand.
GACTTCGTCCATCCGGTCATGTCCCCTCCTCCCCTGTGTCACCGAGGTGACCCTGTCCAGGGTCGAATCCTCAGCCGATTCACACATTCTACACATTGTAGAAGCCTTTGTGCGGGTGAAATCCGGAATCTGTCTACCGCGACGGTTCTGATGAAGGCGATGCGATGCGACGACACGCTCCCACCGACTCGTGCTCTTCCTGTCCACAGACATAGACCCGTTTGTGGTCGATCCGCCGAGGCGAAATCACTGTCCTGCCGAGTTCGCCTCGGTCCTGTGACCACATCTGAAGGCTCGCACCCGGCCCATCCTTCGAAGTCAGGCGGACAGACAGCTTGCGACCAAGCTCAGCCGGTGGTGCCGGTGCAGTCGCTGTGATGCAGCCACGCCGATTTGTCCCACTCGTGCTCACAGGCCACCTGGGACCCAATAGTCATCCACAGCCCCTTCGTTCCACCTTTCCGTTCGGCGAACACAGCAGTGACGATTCGAGGATGAATGGATACAACGACAAGCGCCTGGCACCGCGGCTCTTCCTGTCCGCTGACGCGGCGCACCACGGGATCAGCGAATGGAACCTTCGAACTCCCGAACCGACGGATCGGGTGATGCACGGAGTTCGAGCCGACCCGCATCGCCTGGTCGCACGCGTTGCGCCCGAATGGGCAGACGACGAATGGGACCGCACAGGCTTCATGCTCCGGGCCCTCCAACTGAAATACCCGCAGATCGCTGCCAGCCACACGTCGGCAGCGGTGCTCTACGGGTTGCCGCTCCCCCACGGCAGCACGGACGGACAGTTGCACGTGTCGGTCGATGATCGGAATCTGCGGATTCGACGTCCCGGAGTTGTCCTGCACCGGGTCGTCGACTTTCAGCGAACGAACCTGTACGGCCACCAGCTCATGACTGGCCCTCCGCTCTTCGTGCAATTCGCAGCTGTTCTCGATGTCCAGTCTTTGGTCGCCCTCGGGGACGCGATGATCGGAGGTTGGCATGGCCAGAGGCTGTGCACCCTCCAACAGCTGAGAGAGCATATCGATTCTCTTAGATCCGTGAGGAACCGACGTCGCGTCGGGGAAGCCCTTGCCCTCATCCGACCAGACGTCGACTCCCCGCGAGAGACCGAACTCAGACTGTGGATCATGTCGGTCGGTCTGCCCGAACCCGAGATCCACCCTCAAATCTGCTGCGAGCAGCTCAAGGCGACGATTCGACCAGACCTCGGCTACCCTGCAGCACGGTTGGCGATTGAGTACGAAAGCGATTTCCACCGTACGGACAGACGCCAGTGGGATATCGATATCGAACGGGAGAACGCCCTTGCGCACGAAGGATGGACGCTCATCAGAGTGACCTCTCGCACCGATCGGCGCGTGCTCGAGCGGCAGATCCGTACTCACCTCGAGCGATTCGGGCTCTCCGTCTGACCAACGCCTGCCCAGACGGTCTGGCCTGTCCGGACCGGTCCGTGTGCGCTGCACAAGCGATTTTGTGGTCACAGCGCCGAGGAGAATCATCCGATTCGGCCAGAGCACCTCGGCGCTGTGACCACAAACAGCGTCTTGAGGGCCCCGTCAGCGGCCCACGGGGGCTCACCTGGCGACTCGTGGGCTGACCCAGTGGCCGTAGGTCTTGTCCACGGCTACATCCGCAGCCACGTGTCGGCGGTCTTCTTGACCATCGCACCGGCCGACTCGGCGGCATCGGTCCACGTGACGAGTTCGCCTGCCGGGTCGGTGGTCGAATCGGAGAGGACGATGACGTCGAAGTTGCACACGAGGCCGGCCATCGCCGAAGCGTAGACCGCACCTCGAGTGCCGACGGAGTTGAGCCGTTCAGCGGAGTCGGACGGCTCGCCGGCGGCTGCGGTGTCTGCGGCGTCTGCGGTGGAACCGGCGTCGCCGGCGCCGGCGTCTGCGGCGGAACCGGTATCAGTCGGAGCGGGGTCCGTATCGGCATTCGCGGGGGAGACATCAGTCGCGTCCGCGCCGGCGATGATGATCCGGTCGACAGCCAGATCATGCAGCCCGGCTGCGAGGTCGTCGACACCTTCGAAGACGTCGGGTCCGTTCGAGCGCAGCACGAGGTCCTCTTCGTCGGGGACGAAGATGCTCAGCTCCTCGTCCGGGGTCTCGGCGAGGTCCTCCTTCGTGGAGGCGAAGATGAGCACACCGCCCACGGCCCGGGTGCGGGTGACGATGTCGCCGAGAGTCTCCATGGCGTCATCACTGGGGTAGCTGGCGTCGTCGGTGTCTATGAGGAGCAGGGCATCCATACACTCAATCGTGCCATGACGTGCACACAGCCGCGAAGTGGTCAGGCGCCGATCCGAGACTCTCGGATGCTCATGTCCCCCTCGAGCAGCAGGAGATCAGCCGGCATCCCGACCGCAAGCAGCTGCGAAGCCTCGTCACCGGAACCGCCGGAACCGGTCTCGACACTGGCCTCAACGGAACCTGTGAAACCTGCGGAACCGGGTCGCCGCGCTTCCGACTGACCGCCGGGCGCCTGTCCCAGCGCCCGCAAGGGCACCAGACCGGCGGCCTGCACGGCATCGATAGGACTCAGTCCCACCTCGGTGACGGCGCGCCGGACCGCGGCGTCCATGGTCAGGGTCGACCCCGCGATCGAACCGACCGAACCATCGCTCGCCGTCAGGCGGGCCACCGAATCCTCCACGGTCACCGGCAGCGAACCGAGCATGTACTGTCCGTCGTTCATTCCCGTGGCCGCCATGGCATCGGTGATGAGCGCGATGCGGCCGGGCACGAGCTCGTGGAGCATACGTGTTACTGGGGCTGCGACGTGGACGCCGTCATTGATGAGTTCGACGGTGACCTGGTCGTTCTCGGCAGCGGCGATGACAGGGCCCGGGGCCCGGTGGTGGATGCCGGGCATCGCATTGAACGCATGCGTGAGGATGGACGCGCCTGCGTCGAAGGCCGTCGCGGTCAGCTCATAATCGGCGGCCGTATGGCCGATGGCCACGCGCACCCCGGTCGAGGTGAACCTGGCGATCGCATCGAGCGCGCCGGGCAGTTCAGGGGCGATGGTGATCTGCGCAAGCGTCCCATCAGCGGCGTCGAGGATCGCCTCAACCGCTGCGCGCGTGGGCGCTGTGAGCACCTCGGGCGCGTGCGCCCCCTTGAAGTCCGGGGACAGGAACGGACCCTCGGCGTGCAGGCCGATGACTCCCTCGAGGTTGCGGACGAGCTGCGCGCCGACACGCAGGGACCTGCAGAGTCCGTCGATCGTGTCCGAGACGTATGACAGCGCAAGGGCTCGGGTACCGTGCGCGCGGTGCACGGCGAGGATCGTCTCGATCTCCTCGGCCCCGTCCTCCGCGCTGGCTCCGCCCGCGCCGTGACAGTGGATGTCGACGAACGCCGGCGCCACATACCCGCCGTCGCCATCGATGACCTCGACCGTCGCCGAGGCGGCCACGTCCTTCCAGCCATCACCGCGTCCACGCGCGGTGACTACTCCCCCACCGAACGCGATCCACGTATCCGCGGTCTCCGCGGTGAACGTCTCCCTATCCCCGTCGAGGATGCACGCATTGCGGATGACCGCCTCGGTGCCCGTGCTCGAGGTGCCGGTGCTCGAGGTGCCGGTGCTCGAGGTGCCAGTGGTCGGGGTGCCGGGGGTAGAGGTGCCTGTGGTCGAGGTGCCAGAGCTCGAGGCACCAGTGGTCGAGGCGCCGGGCAGTGCCTGTCCGGGTGAGCTCTGTCCGCCTGAGCTCTGTGCGGGTGGGGTCATCGGGATCCTTCCTTCGCTCTGCGCTCGTTCACCCCAGGGTGCGGACGCGGTTCGCTTCGATGCCGAGCACATGCGTGTCGAGGAACGCGAGCACCGTGCGATACCAGACCTCGGCATTGCCGCGGCCGAGGATCCAGTGCCCCTCATCCGGGTAGTACAGGAACCGGTGCTGAGTGTCGCCATCGGCGTCGAGCGGAGTCTTCGCCTGGGTGAGCAGGTCGAGCCACAGCTCCTGCCCCTGCCCGATCGGCACTCGGTAGTCCTTGTCGCCGTGGATGACGAGTACGGGCACTTCGATATCGGCGGCGTACAGATGCGGCGAGTACTGCGCCGACTGTTCCCGCATCGCCGCGTCCCATGACGCGTTGTCCGTCGTCCGCCCCATCGACGTCGTGTTCCACAGCGAGGCGTGGGTGACGATGCATTTGAACGTGCTGCCCGTGTGCCCGGCAACCCAGTTGGCCATGTATCCGCCGTAGGAACCGCCGGCCAGGGCGATGTGCTCGGTGTCGATGTCGCCTCGCTGCCCGGCCGCCTCGGTCAGGGTCATGATGTCGGTGAACGGGGTGCCGCCCAGCTGCTGCTGACCGCGGTCGATCATCGCCTGGCCGTACCCGGTCGAGATCGCCGGGTCCGGCAGCAGCACCGCGTAGCCGGCGGCGGCGAAGGGTCCGGGGTTCCACCGGTACGTCCACGCATTCCACGACCCCCACGGTCCGCCGTGCGCGAAGACGACCAGCGGGTGCGGCCCTTCGCCCTCCGGCAGCACAAGCCACGCCCGGATCGGGGTGCCGTCCTCGGCTCGGGCCTCCACCTCGGTGAGGGTGCCCTCCTCGTCGAGGGGCGTCGCCGGGTTCGCGAGTTCGCTGATGACTCCGGAGGTGAGATCGATCGAGATCGGCATGGGTGCGACATCGATCGCCGAGGCGGTCCCCACCACCGTGTCCCCGCGCAGCGCGAGACCGGAGAACGAATATTTCTGGTCGATGCCGCCGACGAGGCGTCGCGGCTGCGCATCGGTCAGGTCGCCGATGAAGACGCTGCCGCGACCGTGATCGTCGGCGGTCGCGACGATCGTCGAATCGTCGACCCAGATCGGAGAGAACCAGAAATCAGCGTCCGGCCACACTGGGGTCAGTTCCGCCGTCTCGACATCGAGAACCATGAGCTCGATTGAGAGATTGGTCTGTGGAGTCCAGAACTGTTCCCGGCTGACCAGGGCTTTCGTCCCATCGGGGCTGATGGCCTCGATGCCGAAGCCATGATCGGCGGCCGGTTTCGTCAGTCGGTGCAGCTCGGGTTCGCCGTCGAGGCTGACCCGCCAGATCTCGCTGGCCTCGAGCTGGCCGGGGATCGGCTTCTCGAGCTGGACGAGAACGAACCGAGCGTCATCGTCGACGGCCCAGTCGACGAGGCGACCGGACGGCAGCGACAGGTAGTGGAAGTCCAGGCCGGACGGGCCGCTGAACTCATCGGTGACCTCCGGGAAGTCGGTGGCCGCCTCGTCGAGCTTCGCAATTGCCAGGGTCTGCCTGCCGGGTCCCAGATCATGGTCCCAGCGGCGGACCGGGAACCCGGTGTGGAGGATGCCGCTGACCTTCGCATCGCTGCGTTCGGAGCTGAATTCCTGGTGGTCGTTCTCATCCGCTGCCCACGTATGAACGGGGAATTCGACGATGAGGGTCTCGTTCTTGATCTCGATGCGGGAGAAGCCGCCCTCATGCTCGGCGAGTCGGCGGGCCTCGCCGCTGTCGGGAAGCGCCCACAGGCTCGGGCTCTCGGCGTCCTTGCCGTCCTCGCCCTTGCGTTTGGAGGCGAAGACGATCGTGCCGTTCTCGCTCAGAGCCGCCGGTCCGATCGACTGATCGCCGCGGGTGATGCGACGCGGCACGTCTCCGCTGATATCGGCGAGGTGGCTGAGGGAGGAGTTTCCCTCGGAGTTGAGGAACGAGTACCGGGCGATGACGCGGCCGGCCTGATTCGTCAGGAGTTCTTGCAGGCGGCGGGCGTCGAGGAGTCGGGTCACTGCATCGTGGGTCGTCATCTCTCCATCCTAGTTCTCAACCTGCCTTCCCGGGCAGTGTGCGGAACCTCCCGGCGACGCGCGGGAACTTCCGGTAACGCGCGGGAACTTCCCGGCGACGCGCCGGAACTCCCGGCGACGCCCGAGAACTCCCGGTGACGCCCGGGAGCTCCCGGCGCAATGCCGACGACGGCCGCTCACGTGAAAGCCGGTAGATGCTCTCCTGAAGGCCAGCCGGTCGAGGCGCTCCGGAATACCGGTCGATGTCCTGGCCTAGCGGAAGCTCGGCGCCGGAATCTTCTCGCCGTTGATCGTCACTGTCGGCAGCATCTTCTTGAAATCCTCGGCAGCTTCCGCATTCGTCTTCGGCGTGCGCATGCCGACGGCGACGCTCACGAGCCGACCATTGAGTTTGAACGCGGTCTCGACCCCGTAGAAGACAGTGGCCTGCTGATTGATGGCGAGGATCTCGGTCGGTCCGAGCTCTCCCTGATAGCTCCAGTAGCTTCCGGCCGACAACGCCCCCACCCGTTCGGCGAGAACCTGAGAGTCCTGCTCGCCGAAGGCGAACTTGCGCTTCGTGTCGACGACGGACTGTGCGCTGTCATCGAATTCCTCCGCACAGTCGACGACGATCACATCCGAGTCGAGACTGCTCTGCCCACGCGAGAAGCTGCTGAACCGCTCCGTGTCCCCGGCCCCCGCCGTCCAATCGTCACCGAGCGCGAAGCTGACATCGACCGGGCAGGTATCACCGAGGTTGACCGTCTGTTTCGACATCCCCTCGGGAATGCCCGCATCGGTGGGCTTCTCCGTAGGCTCCGGGCCCGCGGTCTCGTCCACCCCGACGCGGATCGGGCCGGCGTCCTTGTCTTCCGTGCGGATCTGCAGCACCGAGCATCCGCTGAGGAGGAGACTCAGAACGGCCCCGGCCGCGACGGTGCGCAGTGATCGTGAGATCACTGCCGACCGCCGTGGTCATCGCGATAGGGCTGCTGGGAACCGCTGTTCGGCTGGCCGCCGGACTGCTGGGGACCATGATTCGGTAGGCCGGAGTTCTGGGGACCGGAGTTCGGTTGGCCGCCGCGTTGGGGGCCAGTGTTCTGGGGGCCGCCTTGGGGACCTGTGTTCTGAGGACTCGGGTTCTGGGGGCCCGTGTTCTGGGGGCCTGGATTCGGCTGTCCAGGATTCGGCTGCCCGTAGGGCTGCTGGCCCGGCTGCGATCCGTTCGGCTGCGAACCGCCCGGGTGCTGGCCGAAGTTCTGTTGGCCGACGTTCTGTTGGCCGGGCTGGCTGCCGACCGGAGGCCCGCCGTAGGGCTGATTGCCTGCGTTCGGGTTCGATCCGGGCTTCGGCGGTTTGAACTGGGAATGCTGACCGGAATCCGGTGGGAGTCCACCCGAGACGGACTCCCCGGTCGTGCGGTTGACCAACGCACCGTCGACCCTCTCGAGGCGACGTTTCGAGGTCCGCCGCGGGGTGCCCAGAATCCGACCCTGCAGCTCGGCCTCGCTCGGCTGCCGGGGCGGAAGGTATCCGGGGGCCTGACGAGAATCGGCCTGCTGCATCGGCTGCACCGGATGCGATCCGGCGGCGACCCGATCCATGTGCTCCGACATCTGCGGAACGGTCACCGGAGCGGCATCGGCAAGGACCGGCAGGACCATGCGCACCGAGGTGCCCACGCCTTCCTGACTGAACAGCTGCACCGAACCGCCATGGCGGGTGACGATCGCGCGGACGAGAGACAGTCCCATTCCGGAGCCGGCGACCGCCCGGACCCGGGAGCCGCGCGAGAGCTCGTCCCAGACGTTCTCCTGTTCGGCCAGCGGAATTCCGCTGCCGGTGTCGGCGACCTCGACGACGACCCAGCGGTGACCGTCGATGATCTGCTCATTGGCGCGCAGTTCGACGACCTCGGCCTGCGAGGAGTATTTGAGTGCGTTGCCGAGCAGGTTGAGGATCGCGGTGAGCAGCAGATCCTCTTCACCGGCGACATCGGGCAGCCGCCAGGGTGCCCGGGCCACGGTGGCCACGATCATCCGGTCCTCGGCGCCGGGAGCGGTGGACGCATCCTCGACGGCCTGGTGGATGAGCGCATCGAGGTCGACCCGAGCGTATTCGATGATGCGCGTTTCGACATCGGCGAGTTTGCGCAGATCAGCGAGCAGCCGGGCGACCCGGCGGGAGGACACGTCGACCTGCTTCGCGGCAGGTTCGACCTCGGTCAGCGTCCCGCCGTCGCGGACGACCTCACGAATGCTCGCCGCCGAGGTGCGCAGCGCCGTGAGCGGATTCTTCAGCTCATGGTCCAGGCGGATGAGCATGCGGTTGCGCTTCGTCATCGAGTCCTCGGCTGTGGCCGCCTCGATGGATTCGCGCAGCTGTGCTTCGCGCTTCTTCAGGTACCGCCATCCGAACCAGGCGCCGACAGCGAGCCCGCCGAGCACGAGGACGAGCAGGAGCAGGAACAGCCAGACCTGGATCTCGATGACGAGGAAGTTCGTCATAGGGACCTCTGCCCGTCCTCACCGCGAACCTCGCCGACGAAGCGGTAGCCGCGCCCCTGCACGGTGGCGATCCATCGCGGTTCGGCGGCGTCCTCGCCGAGCACCCGCCTGAGCTCGGCGACTCGCGAGTCGACGGCGCGGGTGCCCACGGCCTCTTCGAATCCCCAGAGCACCTCGAGCAGTCGGGAGCGTTCGATGAGCTCCTCCTTATGCACCATGAGGTACTCGAGCAGGGTGAAGCCCTTCGGGGTGATGACGAGTTCCCGCTGGCCCAGCCAGGCTCGCCTGCCCACCCGGTCGACGCGCAGACCGAAGCTCGAGACGAGCACGGGCGCGGTGGCCAGGGGCGGACCGTCGTTGCGGGTCCGGCGCAGAACCGCGCGGATGCGGGCGACGAGTTCGTGCGGGTCGAAGGGTTTGTTGAGGTAATCGTCGGCGCCCTCTTCCAGAGCCATCGCGCGCTCGACGCCCTCACCGACCTGGGTCAGCAGCAGCACCGGCACCCAGTTCTCCTCCTGCCGCAGGCGGCGGAGCACCTGGCGGCCGTCGGCGCCGGGCATGAGCACGTCGAGGACGCACACATCGGGTTTGTGGCGGTGGATCTCGTCGAGGGCCAACAGGCCGTCGCTGGCGGGGAGCACCCGAAATCCGGAACGCTCCAAGAAGGGGACGACGGCGCCGAGCACATCCGGCTCGTCATCGGCGACCAGGACGAGGGGCTGGGGTTCGGTGTGGTTATCAGCCGTCATGGTGCTCAGTTCCGGTTCCTCTCTGGCGTTCCCAGGCGACCTCCCGGGCCTCGGCACGGTCGACCGCCTCGGCGAGTTCGTCTCGGTACAGCATAGAACGACGCAGGTGTTTGGTGCGATAACCGGCACGTCCGACCATGTGGGTGGCGACGGGGATCGTCACGAGCTGGAAGGAGATGATGATCGCCAGCGTCGTCACCGTCGCCCACGTCGGGAACTGGATGGCGACCGCCACAGCCACGAGCATCAGCCCCAGCACCTGGGGTTTCGCACTCGCGTGCATGCGTGAGAGCAGATCCCCGAACCGCACGAGGCCCAGTGCCGCGGCCAGTGACAGCACGGCGCCGAGGAGGATGAGCACGGCAGAGATGAGATCAAGAACCACGGTTGTTCCCCTCTCCTTCGCCGGAGGACATGTGCTCGGCATCATCGGGTCCGGCGTCAGGGCCGGTGCCCTCGCCCTCTCCGCCGGCATCGGCATGGGAATCGTAGGACGAATCCGCGATCTCGGTGACCTCATCGACCTCGCCGCTGGGACGAACCGTCTGTGCCGGTTCCGCTCCGGACTCAGCACGCGGCTGGGTGCGGCCGGCCGCCTCGGTGGAATCGTCGGCCGCCTCAGCCGAATCACTAGTGGCCGTCTCGGCGGGATCACTCGTGGCCCTCTCGGCGGAATCGGCCGCCGTTTCACGGGGCATATGCCAGTCCGAGCTCGAGAAGTCCGACAGCGCCCCCGCCTCGGCGCCGGGTGTCATCGAATCGGATTTCGACACGTACCGGGACACGCTCACGGACCCGACGAAGCCGAGCATCGCGAGCACGATGAGCACGGGCAGCAGATCCGTGCGGTCGGACAGGGCCATGTACCCGCCCAGGCCGCACATGATCGCTGCGAGCACGACATCGGTGCCGATCATGCGGTCGAGGATCGAGGGTCCGCGGACGATGCGGTAGAGCGCGAGGATCACCGAGGCGGCCAGCAGCACCGCACCGCTGATGACGATGACGTCGAGGACGATCTGACTCATGCGCCTCCTCCCTCGGCCTCACCGAGCGGATCGGGACGGGCGCGCAGAGCGGCCAGGTCACGGGCCGAACCGAGCGTGCGGATGAGCAGCTCCTCGATGTGATAGACCTGCGCCTTGGCCTTGTGCAGCTTCTCCTCCGAATCGCAGTCGAGGAAATGGAGGTAGAGGATGCCCATCGCCCGGTCGCTGTCGATGATGATCGACCCGGGGATGAGGCTGGCGGTGTCGGCGATGAGGGTGAGCACGAGGTCCGAGCTCGTGCGCAGATCGCAGGCGATGACCGAACCGGCGCCGACGGCGCGGCGGCGGAAGGCGTACCAGGCGACCTCGATCGAGGCGTAGAGGACCGAGTAGAGGAACCACAGCCCGAAGACGGTGGCGTGCCAGATGTTGAATCGGCCCGAGAGCACGACGGGAGGGAGGTAGAACACGCGGGTCACGACGAAGGCGAGGATGATTCCCGTGACCACTGTGACCACGGTGATCGAGTCCCACAGCATCAGCCACAGCAGCACCAGCGAGATGACCAACACGAACTGCTGGATGATTCCGCGGCCCCGACTCATCCGCGGCCGGCTCGTCCCCGGCCCCCGGTTGACGCCCTGTGCCCGGTTCGGGTTCTGCGCTCGGTTCGGGTTCTGTGCACGGTCGGCACCCTGCGCTCGGTTCGGGCTCATCCGTGGTCACCTCCGAGCACATTCGAGACGTAGTCGATCGGGGTCTGCAGATTCTCGGCGGCCCGGTTCGACATGTCCCACAGGGGTTCGGCCGCGACCGTGAGGACGATGGAGGCGATGACGACCACCGAGGTGGCCACCACCATAGCAGGGGGCACTCCGATCTGGGACTTCCACTTCTTCCCCGCCAGAATCGTCTTCTTCCGGTCCGAGAACTCCTCGACGAGGTCCTCATTGGGCTCTTCGACATCGGCCGGGTCGCGCCAGAAGGCGAGGTTGAAGGTACGGCCGATGACGTAGAGCGTGAGCAGACTCGTCACGGTGCCGGCGACGATGAGCACTGTCGGCAGCCACGCATGATCGTCGAAGCCGGCGAGGAACAGCGCGACCTTGCCGATGAACCCGGAGAACGGCGGAATGCCTGAGAGGTTGAGTGCCGGGATGAAGAAGAAGATCGTGAGCACCGGCGAGAGCACCATGAGACCGCCCAGCGAGCGCGTCGAGGTGGACCCGCCCCGCATTTCCACCAGACCGATCGCCAGGAACAGCGCGGTCTGGACGATGATGTGGTGCACCGTGTAGTAGATCGCCGCGGACAAGCCGACACTCGTGCCCAAGGCGACGCCGAAGAGCATATAGCCGATATGGGAGACGAGGGTGAAGGACACGATCCTTTTGATCTCCGACTGCGCGATGGCACCGAGGATGCCCACCAACATCGTCAGACCCGCCGCGATGAGCAGCGGCACCCGCAGCGAGGACTCGGCGAACAGCAGCGTCTCCGTGCGGATGATCGCGTAGATGCCGACCTTTGTGAGCAGTCCCGCGAAGACCGCCGTGACCGGGGCCGGCGCGGTCGGGTACGAGTCGGGCAGCCAGAACGAGAGTGGGAAGATCGCGGCCTTGATGCCGAAGCCGAGCAGCAGCATGACGTGGAGGATCATCTGCACGTCGGACGGCAGGGCGGAGATCCGGTCCGAGAGCTGCGCCATGTTCACGGTTCCGCAGGCCGCGTAGATGATGCCGATGGCGGCGAGGAAGATCACCGAGGAGACGAGCGAGATGATCACATAGGTGACTCCGGCCCGGATGCGTTCGGCGGTGGCGCCGAGGGTGAGCAGCACATACGAGGCGACGAGGAACATCTCGAAGCCGACGTAGAGGTTGAACAGGTCCCCGGCGAGGAACGAGTTCGCGATGCCTGCGCACAGCACCAGGTAGCTGGGGTTGAACACGGAGATCGGAGTCTCGTTCGAATCGTCGTTGGCGTCCTGGCTCAGGGCGTAGACGAGCACGCACAGGGTCACCAGCGAGGACACGATGAGCATGATCGCCGAGAGCCTGTCCGCCACGAGCACGATGCCCGCCGGCGGCTGCCAGCCTCCGATCGCCACGACCTGCGGGCCGTGGCTGTCGACTCCGAAGAGGATGATCGTGGCGATGACCATGACGGCGAGCAGGATCGCGATCGACACGGCGTTCTGCGCACGCGTGTGCTTCGAGAGGATGAGGGTGATTCCGGCGCCGAGGAGCGGCAGCAGCACCGGGAGCGGGATGAGGACGGGGAGGAGATCGATCATGAACGGTCCTCCTTCCCGGGTTCGTCACCCTGTTTGTCGTCTTGGGCCGCTTCTGCTGCCTCGGACTCAGAGGCACTGTGCGCTTCCGTATGGGACTCCACCGCCGCCTCGGCGATGGCATCGGCCTCTGCCGAGGAGGACGCGTCGTCGATGTCGTCGGCGATGTCCTCCCGCTGGGCGGGCGTGCCGTCGTCGTCGAGGTCGACGGCCCCGATGATCGGGGACTCGGCCTCATCACCGAACTCGGTGTCGTCGTAATCCGTGCTCGCCTCGGCCTCGGAGTCGATGACCCGCGTGATCGCGACCTGAAGGTCGGTGTCGTCGTCCTGCAGAGAATCGGCGCGCATAAGCCTCCACGACCGGTAGATCATCGCCAGCAGAAAGGCCGTCACGGCGAAGGTGATGACGATGGCCGTGAGGATGAGCGCCTGCGGCAGCGGATCCGACATCCCTGCAGTCGACAGGTTCTTCCCGTCAGTGAGCGGCGGCGATCCGCGGCCTGCGGTGAGGATGATGAGCAGGTTCGCGCCGTTGCCCAACAGGATGAAGCCGAGCAGGACGCGCGTGAGCGACCTCTCGAGCATGAGGTAGATGCCGGCGGCGAAGAGGACTCCCATGGCCAGGACCATGACGAAGGGCAAGCTCACAGGCGGCCCCCTTCCGCACCGTTGTCGACGTCGAGTTCGTTGACGCGGTCCATGATCTCCGAGACCGCGCGGTGTTCGGCCGTCGCACCCATGCTGTCGGAGAAGTGGACGTTGTCGTGGATGCGGTTCGTGAGCATCGCTTCGTCGCGCTCCTGATGCAGGTCGACCTCGGCGCCGAGGGAGCGGAGGATGTCGAGCATGAGGCCGATGACGATGAGGTAGACGCCGATGTCGAAGAGCGTCGAGGTGCCGAAGGACAGATGACCCAGCAGCGGCAGGTCGCCTTCGAGGTAGACGGAGTCGAAGACCGTGTCGCCCCACACCCAGCCGCCGACGACGGTGAGAATGGCGGTGACCAGACCCGTGCCGAGCATTCCCGAAGGGGTGAAGGGGGCCGCCTCAGCGAGTTCGTACTTGCCGCCGGCGAGGTAGCGCACGACGAGAGCGAGTCCGGCGACGAGGCCGCCGGCGAAACCGCCGCCGGGCTCGTTGTGGCCGGCGAAGAGCAGGTAGACGGAGAAGACGATGACTGCATGGAAGATCAGGCGCGCGGTGACCTCGAGGATGATGGAGCGGTTGCGCGGGGCCAGGGTGCGACCGGCGATGAGCCAGGACACGCGCTTCTGGGACAGGTCCTCCCGCTCCGGGTTGTGGAGGTCGACGACGTCCTCGGACACTGGATGGAAGCGGACCCGGCCGGCCGCCTCGGTGCCGTCCTTCTTCCGTTCGAAGCGGTGCAGGTGGCCTTCGCGTCCGCGGACGAAGATGAGTCCGGCGACGCCGGTTCCTGCGGCCACGAGCACGGAGATCTCACCCATGGTGTCCCAGGCGCGGATGTCGACGAGCGTGACGTTGACGATGTTCTGGCCGTACCCGAGTTCGTAGGCCAGCTGCCCGAAGTCCGTCGAGACCGGATCGGCAACGCGCACTCCGGCGGCGATGAGGACGACGAGCATCACGGTCAACCCCACGGCGCCGCCGATGATCGCCCGCCAGGCTGGGGTGAGACGGCCGGTGGATTCGCCTATGCGGGCCGGCAGGCGGCGGAGGACGAGGACGAAGACGACGATCGTGATGGTTTCGACGAGCACCTGGGTCAGCGCCAGGTCGGGGGCGCCGACGAAGGCGAAGTAAGCGACCATCGCGTAACCGGAGATGCCGGTGACGACGACTGCGGTGAAGCGCTTCTTCGCTCGTGTGGCACTGATCGCGACGACGATGAGGACGGTCGCGACGATGAAGTCCAGCGGAGTGTCGGAAAGCCGGAATTCGATGTTCCAGGTGTCGTTGACGATCACGGCGAGGCCGATTCCGGCAACCAAGACGAAGTAGACCACACCCTGGTAGAACGGCAGCGAACCGCGCTGAGTACGGGCGGTGACCCACAGTGCCAGGGCCTCCATCCAGCCGATGAGCCTGCGGTAGAGCTCGTGGAAGTCGATGCCCGACGGCAGCGTCGACTGCACGCTTGCGAAGGGACGGCGGAGGAAGAAGATGGCCAGTCCGGCGGCGAGCGTCACTGCGGTGAAGGCGAGTGCCGGCCCGAAACCGTGCCACAGCGCCAAGTGGTAGTGCCCGTCTCCGGCGGCCACGGCCGGCAGGTCTGCCGTCCAAGCGGAGAAATAGCCGTCGAGGAGCCCGGCGCCGGGGCCGAGAGCCAGGGTGAGCGCGGTGAGGATGAGCGGGGAGACGACGAGGCCGAGCTTCTCGTCGCGGCGGGCGATGTCGTCGACGCCGGGCTTCGATGAGAACGCTCCCCAAACGAACCGGGCCGAGTAGGCGACGGTGAGAATCGATCCGATCATGATGCCGATGAAGCCGATGATCGAGGCCTTGTCCGGGGAGGACAGGAGGGTCGAGTAGGCGGCTTCCTTCGCGGCGAAGCCGAGCATCGGAGGCAGTCCCGCCATCGAGGCGGCCGCGATCGTCGCGCACACGGCGACGACGGGGAATGCCTTCCAGCCGCCGGAGAGCTTCGTCAGATCACGAGTGCCGGCACGGTGGTCGATGATGCCAACGCACAGGAACAGGCAGGACTTAAAGAGGGCATGGGCGATGAGCAGCCCGAGTGCCGCCTTCGTGATGTCCGGGGTGCCGAAGGAGGCCATGGTGGTGAGGAATCCAAGCTGGGAGACCGTGCCGAAGGCCAGCAGCAGTTTGAGGTCGGTCTGCTTCAGCGCCTGCCAGCCGCCGATGAACATCGTCAGCAGGCCCAGAGTGAGCAGCACCTCGGTCCAGCCGGGGATGTTGTTGTAGCCGGGAGCCAGGCGCAGGACGAGGTAGATGCCGGCCTTGACCATGGCTGCGGCGTGCAGGTACGCGCTGACCGGGGTGGGTGCGGCCATGGCGCCGGGCAGCCAGAAGTGGAAGGGCAGGAGCGCGGATTTCGAGATCGCACCGATGAGGATGAGGATGATCGCGGAGACGATGACCGGCCCGGTGTCCATACCCTGCTGTGCCCGGTCGATGAGCGTCGAGATCTGCCCTGTGCCGGTGGCGGTGATGAGCAGGATCATGCCCACGAGCATGGCGAGTCCGCCGGCGGTGGTGACGATGAGTGCCTGCAGGGCCGCCTGTCGGGAGCGGCGCCTGGACTGGCTGTGTCCGATGAGCAGGTAGGAGAAGACGGTGGTGCCTTCCCAGAACAGGTAGAGCATGAGCAGCTCGTCGGCGACGACGAGTCCGTACATCATTCCGGCGAAGGCCATGAAGATGCCGGCGAACCGGGCCAGGCCGGGCTCGTCGGGCGGGAAGTAGCGGGCGCAGTAGATGAAGACGAGGGCGCCGACTCCGGTGACGAGCAGAGTCATGATCCATGAGAGCACGTCGAGGCGGAAGACGCCTTCGAGTCCGAGCTCGGGAATCCAGTCCAGGTTCTCGACGATCGGTCGGCCCGCCGGGCCGAAGATCTTCTGCAGCTTCGACAGGCTCAGCAGCAGTCCGGCGAAGGGAACGAGGGCGAGGAAGAAGAAGGCGTTGCGGCCGAAGAGGCGAACCAAGGGGTAGGCGATGACAGACGCGCCGAAGAAGGCACCTGTCATGGCTATCACCGGGCGCCACCTCCGTCATATGCCTGTTTGCGGGAATTCCTCTAGGAGACATTTTTGCACGGGCAACGTCGGTTTCCACAATCACGGCACGTGCGCTGGAAGACGTCTTCGGCCGTCATCGCGGCGATCAGAGCGGTGGTCGGTAGGTGCTCGGTGAGCTCAGCCGCGCAGCTGTCGACTGGTCACGAGGAAGCCGTTCTCATCGACTCCCACACCATCGCTGCCGACGAGGATCTCCGCACCGATCGCATCGGTCAGCCGAGCCACCTCGGCGCGCATCCTCCGGAACCTGCGCCGCGGATTCGGCCGGTAGCGCTGGGACTCGGTGTCCATCCAATGGACGTGGTATTCGATCTGCGGGGAATCCGTGTGGGCAGCCACGATCGGCGGAAGCCACTCGGCCTCCATGACGCGGATCTCCAGACTGCCGGCGGACTCATCGATGTCCCCGAGCGGAACGAGGAGGGCATAGCCGTCGAGGATGACAGGAGCCGAGGCGTCGAAGAGCGGGTCGTCGATGCTCGCCTGTGCCAGCACATCCTCGTCGGGGGTCGGCAGCGACTGCTGGAAGGCGTGCGGAGCGTGGCGGCGCACGAGCTCCAAGGCCACCTGCGGTTCCAGCCAGTAGGGCGAATACAGGTAGAGGTCGACCTTCGCTTCGGGGTCGGGGATGATCACTCGCGTCGGCAGTCCCGGCTCATCGGCGAGGCGGACTCCCGTATGCAGGCGGGAGGCGATGGCGAGCATGAGGCTGAGGATCCGCTCCTCCTCGCGGTCGGGCATGCCGTCCGGGAAGGCCTCATTGAGTCCGTCGGCATCGGCGAACCAGTCCGGCGGCGGGGTCGGCTGGCGATCGCGGGGACAGTCGACGACGATCGCGTGGTGGGCCCAGTCGGGGACTTCGAGGGCGGCGGCATCGGCGGGGTCGAGGACGGTGCCGGAGCTCAGCCGCGAATGCCTGCTCAGCCGCATCTGTGCGTGTTCGTCGAGCGTCGGATTGAGGTCCGGCAGCTTGTTGTGGATGAGCGCGAGGGCGTCGGAGATTTCGACGGCATCGTCGAGGAGGAGCAGGTGGAATCCCCGCAGATCCGCCGAGGTGGGGGTGTCGACCGGCGCGGAAGCGCGGTGTTCGCCGTACCCGGGTCGACCCGTCGAGGGCATTCCGGTCCGCCGCCGACTCGCAGCGGAAGCATCGGATGCGGGGCTTCGGTCCGCGGCGGGTGCTGGGCTTCGGTCCGCGTCGGGTGCGCCCTGGTAGCGCGCGGCGTCTGCGCGCTCGCGTTCGGCGCGTTCGGCGGCTTCGCGTTGCAGCCGCAGTTCGCGGCGGGTGATCACATGCCCCTCCGGTAGAAGTTGAGGTGCGATCGGGAGGCGGTCGGACCGCGCTGGCCCTGGTAGCGGTTTCCGGTGACCTGCGAACCGTAGGGATTGACCGCTGCGGAGCTCAATCGGAAGAAGCACAGCTGCCCGATCTTCATGCCCGGCCACAGTGTGATCGGCAGAGTCGCGACATTGGACAGCTCGAGGGTGACGTGACCGCTGAAGCCGGGGTCGATGAATCCGGCGGTCGAATGCGTCAGCAGGCCGAGCCGGCCAAGCGAGGACTTCCCTTCGAGTCGCGCCGCCACATCGTCGGGCAGGGTCACGAGCTCATGCGTGGAGGCGAGGACGAACTCGCCGGGGTGGAGGACGAAGGGCTCGCCGGGTGCGGCCTCGACGAAGCGGGTGAGCTCGGGCTGCTCGAGGCTCGGATCGATGACCGGGTATTTGTGGTTGTCGAAGAGCCGGAAGTACCGGTCGAGGCAGACATCGACGCTGGCCGGCTGGATCAGCGAGGGGTCGTAGGGGTCGAGGGCGATGCGGCCGGAGTCGAGCTCGGCGCGGATGTCGCGGTCGGAAAGCAGAGTCACGTGTCTGATGGTAGTCGTTCCGCTCTCTGTACGCTCGGGATCCGTCATCTGGAATGCTCGAAATTTTCCTTGAGCACCTAGCGACACGCCGCCTGTAGATCACAAACCGATAACGATTACTCTGATTTTTGCTGGTTTTTCCCCGTGTGTCTCCCCACAGCCACTGATGAATGCTTTAGAGTAATGAGCTGTACGGACCCGCGCACGATGGTGCCTTCCCCTTCTTAAGCCAAGGAATGCCGGGAGTCCATCGTCTTTCGTGGGTAGACAACAATCGAAAGGCATTACTGTGAAGACCTCGCGTCTTGTGCTTGCCCCCGCAGTAGCCGTTGCATTGACAGGTCTTGCTGGCGCCCCGGCGTTCGCAGCGACAGAGTCCACCGCTTCGGTACCTCAGCAACCGTTGTGCGCCCATGGCGAACAGCAGTCATCGAGTGACTCCGAAGCGGATTCCTCGGTTCCCGCAGAGTCGGATCCTCAGGCGACCCTTGCCAACGCGCAGGTGACCCGGGACGACATCGCCGACGACAAGAAGGGAATCGGCTTCTCCGGCACCGGATTCACTCCGGACGAGAAGGCCACTGTGACCGTCGTGGGCACGGATGGCACTGAATACTCGCCGGAGAAGAAGCTCACGGTCGACGAGAAGGGTCAGGTGTCCGGCACCTACTTCTTCACCGTGACCGAGGGTGCGAAGGTTCCCGTCGGCGAATACTCGCTCTACCTCACGGATCTCAAGTCGGAGAAGAAGTCCTCGAAGGTGACCTTCGAGGTCGTCTCGAAGGCCTCCGAGGTCGATGAGCCCGGGTCCACCGATGACAAGTGCGACTCGGCCACCGGCCCGATCAAGACTCCCTCCGAGTCCCCGAGCGAATCGGAGACTCCGGCGCCTTCGGAGACGAAGACGGAAGAGCCGACCACCGAGGCTCCGAAGCCGAGCGAGACGAAGACCGAAGAGCCCACCACCGAGGCTCCGAAGCCGAGCGAGACAAAGACCGAGGAGCCGACCACCAAGGCACCGAAGCCTTCGGAGTCGACCCCCCCGGCACCGTCCCCGTCTGAAACCGACGACACCGATGAGGATAAGTCGGACAAGGACGAGTCGGACAAGGCTCCGGCGGACGACGTCAAGCCCGGACCCGCAGAGGCACCGAAGGACGAGCCCACCACCGAGGCTCCTAAGTCCGACGATGCCGAAGACGCCGACGCAGCTGATGACGGCAAGCAGGAAGAATCCGACAAGCCTGCCGACGATGCGAAGTCCGACGATGCGAAGTCCGAGGACGACGCGGCGGAGTCCACCGGACCGGCCAGCCCCGGCTCCGAGGAGAAGAAGGCTCCGGCGGCTGCCACGCAGTCTCTCTCCATCGACCCGACCGAGATCAGCTCCGAGGACTTCCTCAACAAGGGCATCAAGCTCGGCGTCACCGGAGCCCAGCCGGGCGAGAAGATCACCATCACGGTCGAGCATGCCCAGGGCAAGGTCGATCGCTACACGATGACCAAGGAAGCCGACTCCGAAGGCAAGGCCACGTTCGGTGTCCAGGCCAAGGTCAAGGCTGTGCTCGGCACGTACAACGTGCGAGCCCAGGCCGAGAGCTTCGATGAGCCCCAGGGCGGAAGCTTCACGGTCCTGACCAACGGCACAGCCGTCGACGAAGGCGGCAACGGCAGCGGCTCGAACGATTCGGGCAGCGACCTGCCGCGCACCGGTGCCGAGATGACCGGACTGGCACTCGGCGTCGGACTGCTCGCTGTCGGTGCCGCAGCCGTCATCATCACCCGTCGGCGGATGAACGCCTCCGACGATCCTGCGGAGTTCTAAGCGCAGTTGAACGATGAATTGTCCCTCGCGGGGCTGCAGCTCGACGGACGCGAGATTGATCTAGGACGTCTGCGAGCAGGGACAATGCTCGGACTCATGGGCAGCCCGGACAGCACCACCTCGGTGGTGCTGTCCGTGGCGGCCCTGCCCCACGTCGCACCACCACCACGCTTCCCGACCGGAGCCCGGTCGGGTCGTTCGCGTGTGCGCAGCTGGTTGAAGAAGTACCTGCGTGAAGCCGATGCCGGATCTGGGGAGGCGGCATCGGCAGCGACTCAATCCGCTGCACTGACGACATTCGGTCTGCGTCCGGAGGTTCTGCGCCGCCGGTTGGCAGATCTGGAGGCGATCGATCGTGCTCGTCTCGTCCTGGTCGCGGCCTGGGCGAGCGGCGCGACGTGGCTGACGCTCATCGATCCCTTCGCTTCGGTCCCGGGTCACCTGCGCACGGGACTGCGCAACCGCTTCGCCGAACTC
The DNA here is from genome assembly GCF_026168515.1 of Brevibacterium spongiae. Lineage (NCBI taxonomy): Bacteria > Bacillati > Actinomycetota > Actinomycetes > Micrococcales > Brevibacteriaceae > Brevibacterium > Brevibacterium spongiae. Next base: position 3,919,005 of record NZ_CP093443.1, read on the forward strand.
GTCGCCGACGAGGGCCGGGGAGTCGTGTTCAGCTCGAATTCGCTCACCGACCACACCATCGCCGAGGCGGGGGTGGCCGATATCGAAAAGGACCAACTCGTCGCGTTCGGTTCCTTGGAGCAGATCGTCAGCGAACCCCGCGGTTCGCTGCCTGCCGAGCTCAGCGGCGTCAACGTCTATTCGGGCCTGGCTCGCAAGGGCTGGCTGTCCATCGGGCATTCGGCCGTGCGCGCCCGCACGGAACTCGACGGGAAGGTCTTCGTCACTCTCGGGTGGCGTGCCGCCCTGCTGTCACTGGACGAACATGACCCGGCGTTCACCTCGGCGACGGTGTTCGAAGCCATCGTCACGGGACTGCGCGATCGCGGCTCCTGCCTGCAGGCGAAGCTGTCGCCGGTCGACACCGAGATGGGGCTCGCCCTCGACGTCGACCTGGCCGATCTCGCCGGGGTTCCGGGCCACTCGCCATCTGCCTCCGCAGCCCGCGCAGGTGACGCAGTCGATGCAGGCCATGCAGACCAGGAATCGGCTGCAGCCGCGGAAGCAGGCCATGCAGACCAGGAATCGGCTGCAGCCGCGGACGAATCATCTGTCGCCGACGGACCGACGATCGGCTTCGGCGTCATCCATCCGGGGCTCGGCCGGACGGTCACCGAACTGCGCGCGAACGTCAAAGTCGGCACCCACGTCTTCGTCGAGGTCGACACCTCCGCGCTGCACGCCTACCCGGTGGATTGAAGCCCGGCAGATAGACTGGGACCTGCTCAGTCCCCTTCAATCCCCCATCGAATCAGGAGCGTCATGCGAACCTCGCGCAGACTTCTGATCTCGGCGCTGACGGTCATCGTGCTCACGGTCGCCGCTGTTCCCCTCCTCAACTTCACTGTCTACACACCCGCCCGGGCTGCCGAGGCCTACATCGGAGCACTCGAACGCGGCGACGCGAACCGGGCCTTCTCCTATCTGGCGACGCCGACTCCGACCTCGACGCTGGCCCTCAGCGATGAAGTGCTCTCGGCCGCCCCCGATCTGCCGCGGGAGGCCGAGGCGGAGACGCTGTCCGTCGACAGCGACCACGCGAAGGTCCGGCTCAGCTACAACCTGTCCTCGCAGGAACAGACGATCACCGTGAACATGGTCCGTCTGCCGGCGAGCGCGGGGCTGTTCGACCGGTGGGCGATCGAGCAGCGGGACTGGCCGACGCTGAGCCTCGACGTCTCCGGTTCGTCGACGGCCACCGTCAACGGCTACGGGGTCAGCACCGGGAAGGTGCCCGTGCTGTTCCCGGCCAGCTACCTCGTCGGCTTCGACGCGACGTACCTGAAGTCGAAGTCCCAACGCGCCGAGGTGACCGCCCCCGGCGACTCCTCGACCGTCAAGCTCTCGCCGCAGCCGACGGCCAAACTCGAGGAGACCGTGAAGCAGCAGGTCAACGACCATCTCAAAGACTGCATGACGTCGAAGACCCTCATGCCTTCCGGCTGCGTCTTCGGCTACGACACGGACAACGAGATCATCGGCGACATCTCCTGGTCACTCGAACGCAGCCCGCAGATCGGGCTCACCGCCTCCGGCAATGACCTCGAACTCACTCCCTCGACCGTCGAAGTCCGGGTCAAGGGACGCTACCGGGATATCGTCACCGCCGCCGAACACGACCTCGACGAGAAGCTCTCCTTCGTCCTCGGCGGCTCCGTGGTCGTCAAGTCCTCGCAGGTCAGCTTCGAGCCGCGCCGCCTCGGCGACGTCTCCGTCATGTGAGGATGACGCCGTCAGGCGCCGCGGAGGTCGAGGTTGAGCTCGTTCGGCGCCGCGTCCACGAGATCGACGGGGATGCCCCAGTCCTGCTGGTAGAGGTGGCAGGCCGCGTGCAGCGGGATCTCTCCCCCGGGTTCGCCGTCACACGCCGCGGCTCGCGCGGTCACGTGGAGCACTCCCCCGGCGAGTTCGGGATTGATTACGATGTCTCGGGTGAGCCCCTCGGCTCCCCCGTCGCCGGAGACGATGAGCGCGGGCGGGGTCGCCGAGACCTGGAGGAAGGTGGGGTCGCCCCAACGGTCGTCGAGCTTCTGCCCGGACGGCACCGTGAAGCTCACGCTCAGCGACACCGGACCCGAAGCGATCTCCGTCGACGGCCGTTTCGTCGTCAGCGCGCCCTCGTCGACCTTCTGTGCGTCCTTGGGCAGCTTCACCCTCGTCAGCGCATGGGAAGCGGACTCGACGACGAGGAGTTCGGCCTCGCCCGCGGAATCGTCGGTGCCTGCAGCGGAGCCACCGGTATTGCTGCCGCCGTCGACGACGAGGATGTCCGAGGGCTCGCGCAGTCCGCGGGCCAAGGTCGTCACTTCGGCGGTGGTCGGGTCATACCGGCGGATCGCTCCGTTGTACGTATCGGCGATCGCGATCGACCCATCGGGCAGGCTGCGCACACCGAGCGGATGCTGCAGGCGCGCCTCGGCGGCGGGGCCGTCGCGGAAGCCGAAGTCGAAGAGGCCGACGCCCACGAGTGTGGTGACTTCTCCGGTGGTCGGGTCGAGGCGGCGGATCGCCGAGGTCTCGGAATCGGCGATGAGAACCTGACCGTCCGAGTCGAGGTCGAGACCCGAGGACTGCGCGAACCACGCGGCTTCCGCGTCGCCGTCGGTCAGTCCCTCATTCATCGTGCCCGAGAGGATGCGGATCGATCCGTCCTTCGGGTCGAACGACCAGATCGTGTGGTTGCCTGCCATCGCCACGACCACCTCGGCGGTGGCGGGGACGAAGAGAACATCCCACGGAGATGACAGCTTCACATCTTCCCCGGGGCCGTCGTATCGGCCCAGCTCACCGGGCTTGCCGCGGACATTGTCGATCGCACCGACCATGTGCTGCTCGCCGGTGCCGGCGATGGTGGTCACGGTCTCCGTCTCGAGGTCGATTCCGCGCAGGGTGTGGTTGACGGTGTCGGCGACGACGATTCCGTAGCCGACTTCGGCGGCCAGGTCGTCGGGCAGTACGGTGATGCCGCCGGGTTCGCTGAAGCTCGCCTGGGCGAAGTCGCCGTCCTCCGAGCCGCGTTGCCCCGTGCCGATGCGGCGGATGATCGTGGTGCCTTCGGCATCGTATTCGACGAGGCTGTGGTGGCCGGAGTCGGAGACGAGGAGATTTCCCGAGGCCAGGCGGGTGGCCTTGCCCGGGTAGAACAGGTCGGTTTCCGGTGCCGGCGGCGGAACGTAGGGGCCGTCGCCGGAATGCAGAGTGCCCTTGGCCGAGTGCTCTTCGATGAGGCCCTCGATGATCTCGGTGAGTCCGGCGGCGTGACCCTCACCGGACATGGTCGCTACGAGATAGCCCTCGGGGTCGATGACGGCCAGGGTCGGCCAGGCACGGGCGGTGTAGGCCTGCCAGGTGACGAGGTCGGGATCGTCGAGGACGATGTGCTCGACCTGGTAGCGCTCCACGGCCTGGTCGACGGCCTCGACGGTGCGTTCGAACTCGAACTTCGGCGAGTGCACGCCGATGATGACGAGTTCTCGTGCGTACTTCTCCTCCAGCGGTCGCAGTTCGTCGAGGACGTGGAGGCAGTTGATGCAGCAGAAGGTCCAGAAGTCGAGGAGGACGACCTTTCCGCGCAGGTCAGCCAGGGTCAGTTCCTTGCCTCCGGAGTTCATCCAGCGGCGGCCGACGAGTTCGGGGGCTCGAACCTTGACGTTCCGCGCCGAGGAGGTGGATGCGGTGGATTCTGACGGGCTGGTGTTCATGCCACTATGATCGCAGATCCCACGCCGAGGCGGCCGGGCCGGTGTCATCTTGTGACCGCTCACACGTCGGCGCTGTCGCTCAGGATCAGGCGCGGGCGCCGAAGATGCTGGAGCCGACCCGCACGATCGTCGCTCCTTCGGAGATCGCGAGTTCGAAATCTGCGCTCATGCCCATCGACAGTTCGGTCGCCTCGGCGGCCATGACCCCGGACTCCCGCAGGCGTTCGCTGAGTTCACGCAGGTCTGAGTAGCTGGGACGGATCTCATCGGGGCTGCTGCCGGGCAGGCCGATGGTCATCAGGCCGCGCAGCCGCATGCGGTCGAGCTTTCGGGTTTCGGTGATGAGCGCCTCGGCGTCTTCGGGGGCGACACCGAATTTCGAGTCCTCGCGGGAGGTGTTGACCTGGACGAAGTAGTCGACGGTTTCGTCGAGTACGTCGAGGCGGTTGTTGATCTTCTCGGCCAGGGCGAGGTTGTCCACCGATTGGATGCAGCGGGCATGGCGCAGGGTGTGGTTGACCTTGTTGCGCTGCAGGGGGCCGATGAGGTGGGTTTCCGGGTTGAGGTCGGCGAGCGCCTCGGCTTTGCCGGTGATCTCCTGGACTTTGTTCTCGCCGATGAGCGTGAATCCGTGTTCGAGGGCGACGCGGATCTTCTCCACCGGCTGCGTCTTCGTTGCCAGCAGCACCCGCACCTCGTCGCCGCTGCGGCCCGCTGCTTCGGCGGCGGCACGGGCACGTTCGGCCACCTCGTCGAGGTTGCCGGTGATGACGGCGACGTCTTCCGGGGACAGCGGGGAGGGCGAATCAGTCGTACTCATGTCTCCAGTCTTCCATGAGCCGTGGGAAGTTTCAGGTCGGCGTCGGAAGTGCGACGGCCAGGGAGGGGCTGCGAACTGCGCCGGTCTGCAGAGTCCAGAAACGAGTTGCGGACGTTCCGTGTCGAAATCATCTCGATTCCCCTCGACACGGAACGTCCGCAACTCGATGCTGCCTCGGCTTCGGGACTAGCGGTGCTTCAGCCGGTCCCGCGCGGTGCAGTGCTCATCGGTGCAGTGCTTACTTCGGCAGGCCTTCGGCGTTCGGGTCGATGTTCCTGATCAGTGCGGAGGTGTCGAGTCCGCCGAGGTCCTCATCCATGAGCTTCTGTAGCTGGGCGTGGACGAGTGTGGCCGCCGGGAGGTCGACGCCCTGGGTTTCGGCACCGGCCAGTGCCAGGCCGACGTCCTTGTGCATGAGTGCGGCGGCGAAGCCGGGCTTGAAATCGTTGTTCGCAGCCGCCGTCGTGGTCACGCCGGGTACCGGGTACCAGGTGCGCAATGGCCAGGAGTCACCGGAGGAGACCTTCGCAATATCGTGGAAGACCTTCGGGTCGAGGCCGAAGCGATCGGCCAGGACTGCACCTTCGACGACGCCCTGCAGGCTGATCGAGAGCATCATGTTGTTGACGATCTTCGCGGCCTGACCGGCGGCGTCGCCTCCGGCGTGGAAGATGTTGCCGGCCATCGCCTCGATGAAGGGACGGGCCTCTTCGACGTCGGCATCGGAGCCGCCGAGCATGAAGGTCAGGGTCCCGGCCTCAGCACCGGTGACGCCGCCGGAGACCGGGCCGTCGATGAGACGGAAACCGGCCTTGGCCGCCTCGGCGTGAAGGACGCGTGCGGAGTCGAAGTCGATCGTCGAGGAATCGACGAGGAGGGTCTTCGTGTCCGCGTTGGCCAAGACGCCATCGGGCTCGAGGTAGGCGGTGCGGGCATGCTCGCCTTTGGGCAGCATCGTGAACACGATATCGGCGCCGGCGACCGCCTCGGCGATCGATTTCACGGGGTTGACCCCGTGTTCAGCGGCCGCGGCCACTGCCTCGGGGACGAGATCGAAACCATTGACGGTGTGACCGGCCTTGACCAGGTTCGCAGTCATCGGGCGGCCCATATTCCCCAGGCCCACCCATCCAATCGTCGACATAATATGCCTCCTCGCATCATGTTCTTCTGGTATGCAGTGTTCTCTCTCACAGTACGCCAGACGGTGCGCGCACGCCCGTTCGAGGGCTCACCTCTTCTGCACCGGTTATGTGCGCGCACGCAGATAGAATGGAGGGACTATGGCCTCCTACGCACCCAGCGGTTCCGGTCAGCAGATCGCCCCCGAGGATCTGCTGACTCTGCTCGCCGTCGCCCGGTTGGGAAAGTTCACTGCCGCGGCGCACAGTCTCGGCCTCAACCACACGACCGTGTCCCGACGCATCGCCGCGCTCGAGAAAGCCTACGGGGAACGGGTGCTCGTGGCCTCACCCGACGGGTGGGAGCTCAGCGCGGGAGGACGTGAGCTGCTGCCGATCGCCGAGGACATCGAGGCCGCCCTGGGGCGGATCGACGCACACAGGAGTTCGGCGCTGTCCGGAACGATTCGGCTGGCCTGCCCGCAGGCCTTCGCCCTCGAGTACGCGGTCCCGGCTCTCACCGGGCTGCAGCAGCGCCACCCTGGGCTGCAGATCGAACTCATCACGGCGACTCAGCGGGTTCGCCAGTACAGGTCCGGCGTCGACATCGAGATCGTCGTCGGCCGCCCGGATGCGCCGCGGTCGATCGCCAAGCACCTCCGCGACTATCGCCTCCAGCTCTACGCATCGCAGGACTATCTCGGACGGCACGGACATCCGCGCAGCCTCGACGAGCTGGCCGAGCATCGGATGATCTACTACATCGAGAACTCACTGCAGGTCGATGACCTCGACGAGGCGGCCGAGGCCCTGCCGCGCGGCAGCGGATTCTTCCGCTCCACCTCGGTGCATGCGCATGTGCTCGCCACGTCGGACGGGGTCGGAATCGGGATCCTGCCGGACTTCCTGGCCCGGCACAACTCTCGACTGGTGCAGGTTCTGCCCGCACAGTTCTCAAAGCGAGTCTCCTATTGGGCCTCGGTCCGACACGAGTCTCTGCGCAACGCCGGGGTCCGCAAAGTCCTAGAATCCCTCTGATTGCTACCTGACGGGCCCCCAGCACCCTGGCGCCAGGGTGCTGGGGGCCCGTCGGGTAGTTCGGAGGGCGGGGTCAGGCGGAGGTCCAGCCTCCGTCGATGCTGTGAGCGCTGCCGTTGATCAGGTCGGCGTGCTTGCCGGCGAGGAACAGCGCGATGGCCGCGACGTCCTCGGGTTCGGCGAGCTTCGGCACGGCGGAGTGGCCGAGGAAGACCTTCTCGATGACTTCGTCTTCGCTGATTCCGTTCGTCTTCGCCTGATCCGCGATCTGCCCTTTGACCAGGGGTGTGAGCACATATCCGGGGTTGATCGCATTGCATGTCACGCCATGCGGTCCCGCTTCCAGAGCCGTGGTCTTCGTCAGCCCCATGAGTCCGTGCTTGGCCGCGACATAGGCGGATTTGTTCGCCGAGGCGCGCAGACCGTGGACGGAGGAGAGGTTGATGATGCGGCCCCAGCCGCGTTCGCACATCTTCGGCAGCACGGCCTTCGTGAGCACGAAGGGAGCTTCGAGCATGAGCGTGTTGATGAGCCGCCATTCCTCGAGCGGGAATTCGGTGATCGGGTGGATCCGCTGAATGCCCGCATTGTTGACGAGGATGTCGACGTCGAGGTCGATTCCGTCCAGCGCCGAGGTGTCGGCGAGGTTGACCGTCCACGCCTCGCCGCCGATCTCCTCAGCGACGGCTTCCGCGGATTCGGCATTGACGTCGGCGACGATGACCGTGGCTCCGGCGTCGGCGAAGGCCTGGCTGATCGCCTTGCCGAGCCCGGAGGCTCCGCCGGTGACGAGTGCGCGTCGGTTGGTGAGATCTCCCATGAAGATGTCCTTTCCGTCAGTGTGGTCCGAGTTTCCGGTTCAGGTGCTGGTTCGCGAGTTCTGTTCCGCGTTCTGTGCCGCGAGTTCTGTTCCGCGTGCTGTTCCATCCTGCCTCGCGGCAGATGGCAGGGGCGGTGCCGGTCCTCACCGGCACCGCCCCTGTGCCTCAGTCAGCGACTGCTTGCTGTTGGTCGACCGAAGCCAGTCGTCAGTTGCAGCTGGCCGTGGCGACTCCGCGGCGCACCTTGTCTGCGTGGTCGAGCGAACGCAGATCGATGCCCTTGGTTTCGCGGGTGTACATCAGAGCGATGAACGAGATGATCGCGGCTGCGAGCAGGTACAGCGCGATCGGCACCGAAGAGCCGAAGGCACCGAGCAGTGCGGTGGCGATGATCGGAGCGAACGAACCGGCGACGATCGCGGTCACCTGGTAACCGGTCGAGACACCGGAGTTGCGCATCCGGGTCGGGAACATCTCGGACATGATCGCCGGCTGGCCGGCGTACATGAGCGCGTGGAAGATGAGTCCGATGAGCAGCGCGAGGAAGATCATGACCGCGCTGCCCGTGTCGTACATCGGGAAGGCGAAGAAGCCCCAGCTCGCGGTGAGCACAATGCCGATTCCGTACGGCAGTTTGCGGCCGACCCGGTCGGTGGCTGCACCGACGATAGGCACGAGAACCGCGTGGATCGCATGCGCTCCGAGGAGCAGTCCGAGGATCTCGGCCGCTTCGATCTTCACCTGGGTGGAGAGGTAGGTGATCGAGAATGTCACCACAAGGTAGTAGTGGATGTTCTCGACGAAGCGCAGGCCCATGGCTGCGAAGACCTCACGCGGGTAGCGCTTGAACACAGCCTTGACGCCGTAGTCGACGCCCTCTTCGATCTCTTCGGACTGGACTTCGTCGAAGATCGGAGCATCGGAGACGCGGGTGCGGATGTAGTAGCCGATGAGCACAATGACTGCCGAGAGCCAGAACGACACACGCCAACCCCACGACAGGAAGTGCTCTTCGGTGAGGGTGGCGGTGAGGATGAACAGCACCGCGGTGGCCAGCAGGTTGCCCAGTGGCACGCCCGACTGCGGGAAGGAGGCCCAGAAGCCGCGTTCCTTGTTCGGTGCGTGTTCGGCCACGAGGAGGACGGCGCCGCCCCACTCGCCGCCGACGGCGAAGCCCTGGACCACGCGCAGCAGCACGAGCAGGACAGGTGCCAGCATGCCGATCGTGTCGTACGTCGGCAGGCAGCCCATGAGGAAGGTGGCCACACCGACGAGCACGATTGAGAGCTGCAGCAGCTTCTTACGTCCGTATTTGTCACCGAAGTGGCCGAAGACGATGCCACCGATCGGGCGGGCGATGAATCCGACGGCGTAGGTCGCGAAGCCAGCGAGGATCGGAGTCAGCGGGTTGTCCGAAGGCGGGAACAGGATGTGGTTGAACACCAGGGTGGCGGCGGAACCGTAGAGGAAGAATTCGTACCACTCGACGACCGTTCCGGCCATGGAGGCGACGACGACCTTGCGCAGCTGTGCGCGGATCGACTTCCTCTCAGTATTGTTCTGGGAACTCATGTGACTCCTTCAATTCCACAATCCGCGTCACCGTTGAATGCGCGGATCGACTTGCTCTGGCGCCCCTGTCCGGTCGGTGCTGCCATCGCGTTCCGCGTCAATGCGAGAGTCGATGACAGCCGATCCCGGGCAGATCGGCGCTCGGATATTTCTCATCCAAGCATCAGTGTGCGTCAGATAACAGTTTCTCGCACGGTTTCCTGCGCATAATCCGAGAATTTCCGGTGCACATTCGTGCACACCGGATGTGCACACTCAACGGAGCTGGGCGTGCACATCCACCGGAGCCGGGTGTGCACATCAACCGGAGCTGGGCGTGCACATCAGTCGGAGCCGGATGTGCCGAGATCACAGAAACAGCGAGCCGTCTCGAAGTTCAGCCCGGTGCGTCAGGGCCGGTGCGGAGGCATCTTCGCCTCGCGTTCGGCCATCGAGGCGAGCATAGCGTTGTATGCGCGCAGCTCTGCGTCGTCGGTGCGGTCTTCCTTGCGGTCGATGCGTTTGGCTTCACGGTCCGAGGACTTCGCCCACTGCAGGCTGACCATGATCGCCACGAACAGGGTCGGGAACTCACCGATCCCCCACGCGATGCCGCCGCCGAGCTGCTGGTCTTCGATCGCGGTGTAGCCCCAGTCGGCGCCGACATTGCCGAACCAGTCAGCGGCGATGAGAACGTTCGAGCTCATGATCGAGATGCCGAAGAAGGCGTGGAACGCCATGGTCACCAGCAGCATCACCAGCCGCAGCGGGTACGCCGGACGTTTCACGCCGGGGTCGATGCCGATGAGGGCCTGCGCGAACAGGTAGCCGGCACCGAGGAAGTGCGCGATCATCATCTCGTGCCCGATATGCGTATCGAGCGCGTAGAACATGATTCCCGAGTAGTAGAAGACGATAAGCGATCCGGCGAAGTTCACGCTGGCGACGATCGGGTGCGCGAAGAACCGCAGATACGGGGTGTTGACCAGCCACAGCACCCATTCGCGCACACCGGCGGAGCCGTCACGTCGCGCCTTCGTCGCTCGCATGAGCATCGTGATCGGGGCGCCGAGGACCATCGGCAGCGGCACCACCATGACGAGCAGCATATGTTCGATCATGTGCGCGGAGAACTGCACCTCACCGTAGACGCGGGGTCCCGCGGAGGTGACGTAGACGAGGAAAACCATGCCGATGAGCCAGCTGATCAGACGCAGCACCGGCCATTTGTCACCGCGACGGCGCAGGTTGATGAACGCGATGATGTAGGCGATCGAGGCGCCCGCAGCGATCGCGATCCACAGCGGGTCGATCGCCCACTGGGTGAAGTAGCGTTCCAGGTTCGGCTGCGGAGGCAGCGGATCGCCGGTGAGGATCTCGGCCGGGGTGGGGTTGCCCACCGGCTCCTGTGACACCGGCGGCTGCGACCGCGCCAGGGCCACGGCGAGTCCCATGGTCGCACCGAAGATGACGAATTCGACGGTGATGAGACGCCAGAACTCCACCGTCGCCGAGGCGACCGTGCCCAGGCGTGCGATGACGAACTTCCGATGCCAGAACCCGATGAGACCGAGCAGGATCGTTGCGATCGCCTTGGCGAGGATGACCTCCCCGTAGGGGGTCATGAGGTCATCGAGATTGTGCACGCGCAGCAGCGCGTTGACGATGCCGGAGAAGACGACGAGGCAGAAGGCGATGAGTGCGATCGTCGAATACCGTTCAATGACCGCCCGCACGCCATCGGCCTTCGCCAGACCGGCGCCGAGGAGGGCGATGACGAACAGTCCGCCGAGCCAGATCGTCGCGCCGAGGATGTGCAGACCGAGGCTGTTGACGGCCTGTGTGTGCCCGGAGGCTTCGGCCGAATGTCCCATAAGAGCCAAGGGAATCATCACACCGACGCTGAGCACCCCGGCGACGGCGATGCCGATATGAGACCGGGTGCCGAAGCACAATGTGGAGGCGACGGCGATGAGCACGACGATGAGGACCCACAGCTGGCCGTAGGCGATCTGCGTGACAAAGACGCCGAGCTGATTGGAGAAGTCGAGGTAGGCCTGCGCTCCGACGGTATCGACGAAGGAGAACACGAGCACCGCGACAGCCGAGAGCGTCCACACCACCGAGGACACTTCGGCGATGCGCAGCGCCTTCGTCCACAGCGGGTCGAGTGGGGCATCCTCGGCGGCCTGCTTGTGCCGACGGCGCCCGCCCGCGGTGCGCGGGAGGATGAGCACGGCGAACATGAGCGCCCCGACGGTCAGCGACATCCCGATGTTGAAGACGAACTTCGCGGTGGGCAGGCCGAAGCGGACGATCGAGCCGGGGTCATTGAGCAGGGTGGGGTTCACCGCTCCGGTGAAGAACAGTGCGCCCACGCCGATGATCGCGCCCAAGAATACGACGATGGGAACAGCGGCACGTTGAACGAACCGAGTGATCGGTTCGAAGACTGGAGAACTCACTGCGCGCGGACCGCCCCTTCTGACATGCTTCCAGTTTATCCTTCGGCTCTGAGACTCACCCAACCGGGAGATGAGGACGTGGCCGAGATCTCGGGGGAAGCCGCCTCGGCGAGGGGATAGCGAAAGGCCCGGACCAAGTGGTCCGGGCCTTTCGACGCAGGTGCGTAGATCACTTCGGGCTGCCAGCGGCACCCTTCAGCTTCGAACCAGCGGACAGCTTCACGGAGTAGCCGGCCTTGATCTGGATCTCTTCACCGGTCTGCGGGTTGCGACCCTTGCGAGCGGCACGCTCGGTGCGCTCAACGGAGAGCCAGCCGGGGATGGTGAGCTTTTCGCCCTTGGCCACGACGTCGGAGAAGACATCGAAGACACCATCAAGCACGTCCGAGACCTGCTTCTGGGTCAGGCCGGACTTCTCGGCAACTTCTGCAACGAGCTCACTGCGGTTCTTAGCCATAAAAGTGTCCTCCTTAGGACAAGTCGGTAGGCCACCGGTCCGTTTTTCCGATGACGAACTTCCTCGAGATTACCAGCTCGACTTGGTGATTCCGGGCAACTCGCCGTTGTGAGCCATTTCGCGGAAACGAACTCGGGAGAGTCCGAACTTCCGGAGGTAGCCACGCGGACGTCCGTCGACCTGGTCACGATTGCGAACGCGAACCGGCGAAGCGTCACGGGGAAGCTTCTGCAGGCCGAGGCGTGCCTCTTCGCGCTGCTCGTCGGTGGAATCAGGGTGGGTCAGCTGACGCTTGAGAGTCGCGCGGCGCTCTGCATAGCGTTCAACGATGACGCGACGCTGCTTGTCTTTGGCGATCTTTGACTTCTTAGCCATGTGCGCTCAGCGCTCCTCTCGGAAATCGACGTGCTTGCGGATTACGGGATCGTACTTCTTGAGCACGATGCGATCCGGGCTGTTGCGGCGGTTCTTACGGGTCACGTAGGTGTACCCGGTGCCGGCGGTCGACTTGAGCTTGATGATGGGACGAATATCCTGGGCCTTAGCCATCAGAGCTTCACTCCCTTAGCAATCAGTTCATTGACCACGGCGTCGATTCCACGCGCGTCGATGACCTTGATGCCCTTGGCGGACACGGTCAGGGTGACGCTGCGGCGCAGAGACGGAACGTAGTACCGCTTCTTCTGAATATTCGGGTTGAAGCGACGCTTCGTGCGGCGCTTCGAGTGGGACACATTGTGTCCGAAACCGGGGACTGCCCCGGTTACCTGGCAGGTTGCTGCCATGTCTCTCCTCCAGTTCACAAGTTACCGACTCTCGAAACAAGCCAGGGCGGGATCGTTCTCCCCCGCTCGCTTGCGCCGATGTCGGAAGACATCAACAAATTCTCGCGAATGTCGCCTGGTCGGTCGTACCCGACCACAGTCGCATGCCGAATCGGCCTGAACCGATTCTGTTCTGCTTCGCTCCGAGCCTGTGACTCGATGCGCGACACCTGCATTGAAAATTGTGTACGCCAAAACAGGTTTGCCCGTTCGGGCGAGATGTCTCACCAGCGCTGAAGCCGTAGCCTGTGAGAGATGGCCGAAGCTGGAGTGCAGCGGTGGGTGAGCACCATGTCGGTCTTAGCAGATCGGTCAACGACCTCACTGGTACGACACAACAAGAATCAATCTTACTGAGATTCACGGGCCAAGAGCAAATTCATTCCCGAAGTTCCGATGGGACCTCCGTCACCCGCGCCGAGGCATGAGATCAAGGCCTGCTGAGCGGCGTCGTCAGGCTCGACATCCGGGGCAATCACTGGGCAACAGGAGCTGCCAGCAGGCTGTCTTGAGTGATATTCACGGGGCGTCTTGGCACCCGCGAGAACTTTCCCAGCTGAGGCCAAGCCTTCTCGGGGGAAAGCGCAGTAGGCTTTCGTCGGCAACGCGTCCTGTCGGCGATTGTGTTGAACGCCCGCTTGACTCGTGCAAAGGTAAGAAGATGATTGCCACCACATCTGGCACTCAGGAGGACTGATGAGCGACGTTCCACAGAGGCCGCGCATTCGTCCGGCGACAAGTGATGACTGGCAGAAGGATCAAGGCGATCCTGCTGGTCAGAAGCCGTCGTACGGGAATGAGGCGGGGCGTTCGCCTGCCGATTTCGACAATTCGACTTATTACGAATACCTCGAGCGGCACACCGGAGAACAGTCGATTTCGAAAGCCCGCTCCGGCAATGTCTTCGCCCCGGCCGGTCACTCTCCCTTCGACGACGACGCTCATGCAGCGCGACCTCAGCCGCCGGCACACGCGCCCGGCCCATACGGCAACGACTCCGGTCAGACTCCGCTTCCTGCCGCAGCGAATGACCCGCAGACTCCTCCTCCCCCGCAGTTTCCTCCTCACGTCCCTCCGCAGCGGGAATCGAAGCGCCGCAACGGCCTCAAGGTCACGGGCGTCATCGTCGCCCTGTCCCTCGTCCTCGCGCTCGTCGCGTTTTTCGGCATCCGGTGGCTGGCTCCGTCGTCGGGCACAGTGCCTGTCGACGTCGGCTCCGAGGAACCGTCTGCCCCGTCGCCCAGTCCCACCGACGACCTCGTACAGCCTTCCCAGAGCCCGGAGGAGAAGCTGGACTCGTATACGGAAACGGGCACGGAGAAGGCCGCTGACCTCGAAGGACAGTGGGTGACTCAGGTGAGCGCGAAGAACGTCGGCCTCGAAGCCGACGGCAAGACGTGGAGCGCGCAGGACATCCTCAACGAGTACGAGGCCAATAAGGTCAAATATCCCGGGGCGATCCTCATCCACAGCGGAGACTGGGCCTCGTACAAGAACGGCAGCTACTGGGTGACGATCGTCGACACCGGTTACAGCGACCCGGAACCGGCACTCGACAAGTGCCGTTCCTGGGGCCTCGACCGTGACCACTGTCTGGCGAAGCGACTTGTCAAGGACGGCAGCTCGAAGGACAACAGCGCCTACCTCGACGAGTGATCTGGGGCGATTGGTCGAACTGATCGAACAGTCGTGGTCGAGCAATCGCGGTCGAACAAACGGGATCGAACAGCCGGGTCTCCTCGGCATCTGCAGCAGGTGGTAGCTCAGCGTCTTGCCGAGCCCACTCTGACGGCTTCTCAGCTCCGCCGGGGGACCGAATGAGTTGTGGTCACCGAACCGAGGGGAAATGACCGATTCAACGGTTCTCCCTCGGTTCAGTGACCACAGACGCGGTCCAGTGACCACGAACGGCACCGAACGGCGGTAAGAAAGTGTGCCGTGGCCCTCAGGCCAGCGGCCCTCAGACCAGCGGCAGACCTCAGGCCAGCAGCAGTGTCGGGTCCTGCAGGCCCCGACCGACGTCGGCGAGGAACTTCGAGATGATCTCCCCGTCGACGACACGGTGATCGGCACTGACGGAGAGCGTCGTGATCTCGCGCGGCACGATCTCGTCGCCTACGACCCACGGCTTCTTCCGGATCTGGCCGAAGGCGAGGATCGCGGCCTCACCCGGGTTGATGATCGGCGTGCCGGCATCGACTCCGAAGACTCCGACGTTCGTGATCGTGATGGTTCCGCCGGCCTGATCGGCCGGCGGCGTTTTGCCTGAACGCGCCAGGGCGGTGAGGTCCTGGATGCCCTGTGCGAGTTCTCCCAGACCCATGGCGTGTGCGTTCTTGATGTTCGGCACGATGAGGCCGCGCGGGGTGGCCGCCGCGATCCCCAGGTTGACGTACTTCTTCACGACGATCTCGTCGCCCTCGAGACACGAGTTGATCCGCGGATTGCGGCCCACGGCCCACGCTACGGCCTTGGCCACGATGAGCAGCGGCGAGACCTTGACGTCCTCGCCGAGGAACTTCGAGGACTTCAGCCGGCGGACCATCGCCATCGTCTCGGTGACGTCGACGTCGAGGAACTCCGTGACATGCGGCATCGTGAATGCCGAATCGACCATGGCCTTGGCCATCATCTTCGTCACGCCCTTGAACGGGATCCGCTCCTCGAGTTCGCCAGATCCACTCGCCGAGGCGACCGCCGGTGCCGTTGCACCCGCCGTGGCCATACTCGCCTGGTTTGCCGCCGCGTGCACGTCGTCGCGGGTCACGTCCCCGTGGGGACCGGTGGGCGCGACCTGTGAGAGGTCGACGCCGAGGTCTTTCGCGAGCTTCCGCACGGGCGGCTTCGCCAGGGGCCTGCCCGGCGAAGCGGGTGCTGCCTCGGCCGGTGCGGACTGTGCCGGGGCAGTCGGTACGGCCGGGGCCGCCTGCGTCGGGGCAGCCTGCGGAGCGACCGGAGCGTCTGATGCCGGTGACTCCGGAGCAGCGACCGCTGCCGGTGCGGGCACCGGTCCGCCCTTGCGGGGACGGCGCTTCGATGAGGTCGTCTTAGCGCCGTATCCGACCAGGGTGGCCCCTCCGTCGGCGTCCGCATCGGACGCGGGCGCCGCCTCGGCGGGAGTGTCTGCGCTGCTCGCACCGGATGCGCCACCGGAAGCGGGAGCCGCCTCGGCGGTGGAACCCGGTTCGCCGAAGCGGATGATCGGAGTCCCGACCTCGATGGTCTGCCCTTCTTCGACGAGGAGGGCGCCCACTGTGCCGGCCTGCGGGCTGGGCAGCTCGACGAGAGACTTCGCGGTCTCGATCTCGACGAGAATCTGGTTGACGGTGACGGTGTCGCCGGGGGCGACCTTCCACGCGACGATATCGGCCTCGGTCAGGCCCTCACCGACGTCGGGAAGAGGAAATTCGAATGACATTCTTGGCTCTCCTCGAGATCAGTAGGACAGGACTCGGTCGACACCGTCGAAGATGCGATCGAGATCGGGCAGGTAATGCTCTTCCATCCGCGAACCGGGGTACGGCGTGTGGTACCCGCCGACGCGGATGACCGGGGCCTCGAGGTTGAAGAAGCAGCGTTCGGTGATCCGTGCGGCGATCTCGGATCCCAGGCCCAGGAAGGTCGGAGCCTCGTGGGCGACGACGAGGCGACCGGTCTTCATCACGGACTTCTCGACCGTGGTGAAGTCGATCGGGCTGAGTCCGCGCAGATCGATGAGCTCGACGCTCTTGCCTTCGTCAGCGGCCGCTGCCACGACATCTTGGGCGGTCGGCATCAGCGGACCGTAGGCGACAAGAGTGACATCGGTGCCCTCGGACACGACGCGAGCGTCGTGCATGCCCAGGCCGCCGCGGTCGGAGGTGTCGACGTCCCCACGCTGCCAGTAGCGGCGTTTGGGTTCGAAGAACATCACCGGGTCGTCGCTCTTGATGGCGTCCTGGATCATCCAGTACGCGTCGTGGGCATTCGACGGGGTGATCAGCCGGAGGCCGGCGTGGTGGGCGAATACGGTCTCCGGGCTCTCCGAATGGTGTTCGGGTGAGCCGATGCCGCCGCCGTAGGGCACGCGGATGACCAACGGCATGCGCTCTTTGCCCAGTGTGCGGTTGTGGAGCTTCGCGACCTGGGTGACGATCTGGTCGTAGGCCGGGAAGATGAACGCATCGAACTGGATCTCGATGACCGGACGGTAGCCGCGGATGGCCATGCCGATCGAGGTGCCGACGATTCCGGATTCGGCCAGCGGGGCATCGATGACCCGCTGCGGACCGAAGTCCTTCTGCAGGCCCTCGGTGACGCGGAAGACGCCGCCGAGCTTTCCGATGTCCTCACCGATGAGGACGACCTTCGGGTCGTCCTCCATGGCCTTGCGCATTCCGGCGGTGATCGCCTTCGAAAGGGGAAGCTTCTCCATCAGGCCTCACCCGCATCGGCGAACGAAGCCTGGTAAGCC
This sequence comes from Brevibacterium spongiae, assembly GCF_026168515.1. Classification (NCBI taxonomy): domain Bacteria; kingdom Bacillati; phylum Actinomycetota; class Actinomycetes; order Micrococcales; family Brevibacteriaceae; genus Brevibacterium; species Brevibacterium spongiae. Next base: position 3,936,295 of record NZ_CP093443.1, read on the forward strand.
AGGAACTCTTCGCGTTCCTCGTCGACGAGGGGGTGGGGTTCTGCGGTGACATGAGCGAACATCTCGACAGGGTCGGGGTCCTCCATCGTCATGCAGTTGTGGCGGATACGAGCGGCCAGGGTGTCGGCTTCGGCGTCCACCTCGGCGAAGAACTCGTCGCTGGTCTCGGTGTGTTTGTCGAGGTAGGTCTTGAGGCGGGTGATCGGGTCGCGGTCCTCCCAGATCTCCTCTTCGGCCTTGTCGCGGTACTTCGTCGGGTCATCGGCCGTGGTGTGCGCACCGCGACGGTAGGTGAAGGCTTCGATGAGCATCGGACCGTGGCCGGCGCGCACCGAGTCGAGGCTGGCGCGGGCGACGGAGTACATCGCGATGATGTCGTTGCCGTCGACGCGGATGCCGGGGACTCCGAATCCCTCGCCGCGCTTGCACAGGGGTGCGGCGGTCTGGACGTGCGTGGGTTCGGAGATGGCCCACTGGTTGTTCTGGCAGAAGAACAGCACCGGGGCGTGGAAGGCTCCGGCGAAGGTCAGCGCCTCGGAGACATCACCCTGCGAGGTGGCGCCGTCGCCGAAGCAGGCGATGGACACTGTGTCGCGGTCGATGTCGCCGGTGCCGACGTCGCCGTCCATGGCCACACCCATGGCGTAGCCGGTGGCGTGCAGGGCCTGCGAGCCGATGACGATGGTGTAGGTGTGGAACCGGTGTTCCTGCGGATCCCAACCGCCGTGGTTCTGACCGCGGAAGATGCTGAGCAGGGTTTCTGGTTCGACGCCGCGAGTGTAGGCGAGGCCGTGTTCGCGGTAGGTGGGGAAGACGAAATCTTGGGGGCGGGCGGCTCGGCCCATGCCGATCTGGGCTGCTTCCTGGCCGAACAGCGGTGCCCACAGGCCCAGCTGCCCCTGGCGCTGGAGGGCTGCGCCTTCGGCGTCGATGCGGCGCACAAGGACCATGTCCCGGTAGAAGCCGCGCAGATCCTCATCGGTGAGTTCTGCTGCGAAGGCATCGTATTCACCGGATTCGACGCGGTTGCCGTCCTCGGTGAGCATCTGGATCATTCTGGGCTCCGAAGACTGACTGTGGGCAGCGCCGGTTCCCACTGAAATGTTGGAGGTCATTCCAGTTCTCCTTTGTTCGAGGTCCATCTTCACCGGAGGTGACCAGTGGTGGACCGAGTCCGTCGGGCAGGCCCTCGGATGTGAGAACTCGCCCTCGAGTGATCTGATTCACAGGTGATCTAACGATACCGAATCCACTCACTGCTTGCCACTCTCGCCATGCGGTCTGAGTATCAAAAGTGCAGGTCAGGAACAGACTATGGGCAAACTTGGACACATGTGGCTCAGTTCCAAAGGCTGCGACGGACAATTGTCGGTCTCCGCTGAGAAGCTTCATCGTCCGACAAACGCACGTCCGAGCACCGAGGCGGCAAAATTGTCAGGCCCCGTAACCGCAATATCGTCGGCCCTGGGCGGCCCGCGGAGGGCCGCGTAACCGCGATATCGTCGTGCGCCGAGGCGGCCCGTGGACGGGTGCAAGACCCGTGAACGGCCGCGAACCCCGGAGACCGCTGCCAGCTCCGGTGCGCTTGCGGGCTCAGGTGCGCTTGCGCTTGCCCTGGTAGTCGCGGGTCTTCGCGAGATCGCCGGTGAAGAAGCCCGAATTCTTCGCAGTGAAGCGTTCGAGGCCCGGATGCCCCGCACGCAGCAGCAGTCCGATCGAGGCAGCATAGGCCGATGACGAATGCGCGGCACCGGCCGAGGCGAACATCTCATCGAGCTCGGCATCGGTCTTGTTCGCCAGGCCCGGGGCCTTGCGCAGTTCGTCGGGGTCGTAGTCGACGGTGATCGTCGACCAGTTCGCCGACGCCGGGTTCTCCCCACCGTCGAGATCGGGCACCAGATCCTGTTCGTGCTCGATGGAGAGCACGTCGATGCCCGAGTCGATCGGGAAGTCGGAGACCGGGGCGCCCACGGTCATCAGGGCGGTGACGTTGACGTCGTCGAGGAACGCCTGATCCGCGGCCAGGGAGCCTGCGGTGATGCCGCCCTGCGAGTATCCGACGAGCATCACCTCCGCGTCCCGGCCGATGCCGGCATCGGCGATGGCCTGCCGCACCATTTCGCGCATCACCGTGTCGTTGCCGGCCATGCCCTGCACGTTCGTCGTCAGGTCGGTCGTGTTGTCGCCGGACTTCGGTGACCAGTCGGTGGTCGCGGGGACGTAGACGATGTAGCGGGTGGTTCCGTCGGGGCCGACGATCTCTTCGATGCGCACCTGCCCGGAGTCCGCACCGCGGTGGCAGTTCGCCTCTCGGATATAGAGGTCTTCGACGTCCCGAGGCGGTTCTGTATGCGGCGGGGTCAGCCCCTTCGCCTTCCACACCTCGACGTCGGAGGGCAGCAGCAGGCCGAACCGGTTGGCACCGGCGAGCACCCAGACTGTCATCGACTGCGAATCGTGCGGCCAGAAGGCGTGACCGACCGGTGAGTCCAACATCCCCGGCGGCAGGCCCATGAACCCGACGACGATGCCGGGCAGCACATGTTCGATGAGTGCCCCGGACACATCGGAGTTCTCGAACACGAGCGTGATCAGGGCTTCTTTCGCCTGCGCCTTGGTCTTGCCGAGGTCGATGCCGAAGTGTTTGACGATGAGGTCATCGAGTCCGGTGGCGTCGAGGATCTTCGTCACCGCGATGACCTGACCGCCGATGACGAGGGTGACCGGGATGAGGACGGGCAGGCTCATCGCGATCGCCCGTCCGGTGGCCCAGCCGAGTGCGTCGAGGAGTCCCCCGAAGACTTCGCTGATGCCCTTCTCCGCTTGCCGGTAGGCGAATGCGGCGGTTCGCACGCCGAGCAGCGTGGCCTCGAGTTCGATGAGCACGACGGCCAGCTGACGGTGGAATCGGGCTCGGCAGGCGTCGAGGTTGAGTGCAGTGATCGGGGCGGGCACCTGGGTGAGCAGGGTCGCCAGATCGAAATCGGCGATGCTCGCCTCCATGCTCAGCTCGCCGATGTCGCTCATCACGGTCTGCAGCGCGTCTCCGCTGCCGTCGGCGCGTTCGTCGACGGTGATGCGTCCACCGCCGCGGGTGGTTGAGTCGACCGTCACCGGATCCCCATCGTCAGCGTGCGGGTGAGCACCGCGCTCAGCAGCTTCCGCACCGCCGTCTCCCCTGCTTCGACGTCGGCATCGACGGTGACACGGTCCCCTCGGCGCTCAAGGACCGGGCGGTACCAGGTCCCGCCTCGGCGGTGGAGGAATTCCATCCCGGCGGCCCCTCCTCGCGCCGCCCAGCTGAGGGTGAGCACGCAGTCGTGTTCGACGAGTTCGGCAAGGTCTTCGACGACGCGTCCGACCTGCCCCGGGCCGATCCGTCGCAGAAGCTGATGCCCGGCGAAGTCCTCGAAGCCCTCGCCCCGCAGGGCCGCCACGCCGTGGCCTCTGCCTGCCCCGAGGCAGACAGCGAGGTGCACGGTTTCGATGCCCGAGGACAGGACGACGGTGATGCGGGTGCTCGTCTCGTGAAGCTCCGAAGCGAATCCGCGCACCCAGGCCGTGAGCACGTCGAGTTCCCGTCTCGTCCCGGCGGATTCTTCGTCTCCCCCACCCGCCGAGGCGGGACCCTTGTTGACGTCCCCCGCCGAGGTGGCGCCTGAGTCGGGGTTCCCCGCCGAGGTGGTGCCCCGGTTCGACTGCTCAGCCGTGGTGGCGACTGCGCCACCCGCCTCCCCCGACGTGGCAGCCGAGCCGGGGTTCCCATCCTCGGTGACTGTCGCGGTTGTGCCGTTCCGCTGCGGCAGCAGCTCGGGCGGCCACAGTCGACGCAGCCGCTCAGGCAGCCGCAGGATGCGGTCGTGGTCGACGAGGATCCACCGTTCGACGGTGTCCGCGGCGCAGTCAGCATTCACAGTTGGATCCGTCCTCCCGCCGAGACGACCTGCAAGTGCAGGTCGTAGGCTTCGGCGAGGCTGTCCGCACGCTCGGCGAGCTTGTCGATCGACTCCGCACTCGACGTCACCCGGTCGGCGAGCAGGTGCCCGGCAGGGGAATCCCAGCTGTCGATCTGACGACAGCACTGTGCCACCGACCGCAGCAGGTCCGCTCGCTGCCGCCACTGGTCGCGATTGCGCGCCAACTCGTCCGTGATCACCTGCGTCTCCTCCCACCGCTCGGATCGGTCCTCGTCCCCGATCTCTTCGACCGTAGAAGGCTCCGGGCAGGCCGAGGAAGTCCCGATCTTCGGCCTGGGGAAGGGCCACGGCCGTCCACAGGCCGCAGGTGTCGCAGTCACCGTCTGATCCACAGGCCACCGCGTCCGAGTCCTCTGCGCACCGCGCATTCGCCGGACTGGTTGGTCGGTCGGGAACGGACGAGTTCCGCCTCGTGTGGCCGCTCATGAGAAAATGAGGGTATGCCGACTGTTTCCCTTGCCGAAATCTCGCCCGCCATCGCGCTCGGACCGCTTGATGGTCGCTACCGCAAAGACACCGCTGACCTCGTCGATCACCTCTCCGAGGCGGCGCTCAACCGCAACCGCATCACCGTTGAGATCGAATGGTTCATCCATCTCGCACAGAACTCCGTGATCGAGGGTGTGCGACGCCTGAGCGCCGAGGAAGTCGACGGACTGCGCGCCTTCGCCGCCGACTTCGACGCCGAGACCATCGCGACGCTGGCCGCCCACGAAGCCGTCACCGTCCACGACGTCAAGGCAGTCGAATACACAATCAAAGAGGCCCTAGTGAAGATCGGCGCCGAGGATCTCGGCGAACTCGTCCACTTCTGCTGCACCTCCGAGGACATCAACAACCTCTCCTGGGCCCTCGGGATCAAGGGCGCCACCGAGCAGGTGTGGCTGCCCCGCGCCAAGGCGCTCATCGACGCTCTCGCCGATTCCGCCTCGGCGCTGGCCGATTCGCCGATGCTTGCGCACACCCACGGACAGCCGGCGACTCCGACGACGATGGGCAAGGAGCTCGCTGTCTTCATCCACCGGCTGCGTCGTCAGTACGAACGCATCGCCGGCACCGAGTTCCTCGGCAAGATCAACGGGGCCACCGGCACGTATTCGGCACACCTGGCCGCCGTGCCCGGCGCGGACTGGCCGCAGATCGCTCAGACCTTCGTCGAAGACCGCCTCGGCCTGAGCTTCAACGCTCTGACCACCCAGATCGAATCGCACGACTGGGATGCCGAGCTCTTCGCCGATATCGCGCGCTTCAACCGCATCGCACACAATCTGGCCACCGATATGTGGACCTACATCTCGATGAACTACTTCAAGCAGATCCCTGTCGCAGGCGCGACCGGGTCATCGACGATGCCGCACAAGGTCAACCCGATCCGGTTCGAGAACGCCGAGGCGAACCTCGAGCTCTCGTGCGCCCTGCTCGATTCGCTCGCATCCACCCTGGTCACTTCCCGGATGCAGCGCGACCTCACCGACTCGACCTCGCAGCGCAACATCGGCGTCGCCTTCGGCCATTCGGTGCTGGCGCTGAACAACCTGGTCAAGGGACTCGGTGCTCTGGCCATCAATGAGGAGGCCCTGGCAGCCGACCTCGATGCGAACTGGGAGGTCCTCGGTGAGGCAATCCAGTCGGTCATGCGCGCCGCCGGGCTGCAGGGCGTGCCGGGGATGGAGAACCCGTACGAAACGCTCAAGGAGCTCACCCGCGGCAAGCGCATCAACCAGGCCGACCTGCAGGAGTTCGTCGACGGGCTCGGGCTGCCCGAGGACCGGGCGGAACTGCTCAAGGCGCTGACTCCCGCAACGTACATCGGTGTGGCCGCTCAGCTCGCCGAGTCCGAGGTCTCCGACTGGAAAGCTTTCAGCGAAGCCTGATCCGCCGCTGTCAAACGTTTCGAGGCCGGTCTCCGAATTGGAGACCGGCCTCGAAGCGTCTATCGGTGACCCGATGGAAGTCACCTTATGGAAGTCACTTGACGGGCGTCACTCGTCGCAACTGACCGCGCCCGTCGGGAATCAGGCGCAGTGACTCAGGCGGAGGGGATGTCGAAGGTCGTGGTGAACTCCGGAACCTTCTCGTCGGTTCCCATCACCTTGCCGGCGCCGCGTTCGTACCGGATCGTGTAGCCGTCCTGCTTCTTGTTGGGAACGTAGGCGAGCCAGCCCTGGTGGGTTTCACCCTCGCGGCGAGTGACATCTTCGAAGGGTTCGTAGCCGGCCGCTCGCATCTCTGCCTCGATGCCGTCCGTCTGGTCGTACCGGTACTCGGAGCCCCCATCCTCGGAGATCTTGAAGGCTCCTGACTGGATGAGTCCGCTGTACTTCTGCCCCGGGGTGACCTTGACTTCGAGAAGGACGACCTCGCCGCCGAGCTCGATGGATGTGGCCTTCTTCGACGAGTTGAAGTTCCGCACGGCCGAGAGCACCTCGATCTTGTCCTGCATCTCCGGATCTTCGAAGCTCTCACCGATGCTGACCTCGGCCTGGCTGCCCGACGACTGACCTGAATCCGAGCCGCTCGAACCGTTGTCCGAGGTGTTCGTCCCGGTGTCCGAACCGACGGTTCCGCCGTCCGTGCCGGTCGATGTGCCTTCGGCCGAGGAGGAGGATCCCGAATCCGAGGTGTCCCCGCCCGCATCCGAGTCCTGGGAGGCTTCGTTCTCTCCGTTCGGCTGCTGGCCTTCCGTCTGCTGGCCGTCGGCTCCGGCCTGCTCGCCGGAAGTGCCGTCTTGGTCCGGCACCACTTGGCTGATGAGCGAGCAGCCTGAGAAGGCGAGGGTGCAGCTGAGCAGGGCGGCAGCGGTGAAAGCGGCGCGTTTCGTGCGTTTCATGATGACTCCTTGATCGGTCTCTCGCACCCGGGAACAGGTCACCCGACTGCGTGTTCTGAAACCAACCTATGAGCTGGGCGCGCTCGAGATGTGCGCCGCGTGTGTCAGAACGGCAACGTCTGTCACCGATCCGCCGCAGCACCCGATCCGGCGTCCCTCGGATACCGCCGCCGGTACACCGACGGACCGCCACGTCCATGCAGCACCCGATCCGGCGTCCCCGGCCACGCCCTCAGGCGGGGACGAGATGCTTGTCCGCGTCCACCTCGGCGAGGGTCTTGTGCCCCATGCTGCGGGCGAGGATGAGCGTCGGGACTCCGGCGACGATGATGACGACGGTGGCGTAGATCGCCGGCGCCAGGGTGATGCCGGTGCCGGACATGAGCGCCGTGGCGATGAGCGGCGAGAGTCCGCCGAAGAGGACGGTCGCGACGTTGTAGCCGATCGCCATGCCGGAGAAGCGGCTGGTGCCGGTGAACTGCTCGGGCACCATGGCGGCGGCGACGGCCGACCAGCCTGCAGCGGGGATGGCGAGGAATGCGGAGCCTGCGACCGCGATGCCCGCGGACTGATTGGACAGCAGCACGTACGCGGGAATCGTCGTGAAGACGAAGACGATCATGAGCGCGGCCAAGGCCGGTTTCCGCCCGAACTTGTCCGAGGCCAATCCGAAGAACGGGGTGACGACGATGGCGACGACGGCTGCGACGGTGCCCAGGGCCAGGGATCCGGAGTTCGGGACCTTCGCGACCTCTTCGATGTAGGTCGGCACGTAGGTGATGTTGAGGAAGTAGCTGACCGATCCGATCGAGGAGATGAGGAAGGCGACGAGGATCGCTCGCGGCTGCTCGAGGATCGCGGTGATGAGCGGGGAGCGTCTGAGAGCGACGTCCTTCTTCTCCTTCTCCGCGTGCTGCAGCCGTTTGAAGGTCTCGGTCTCCTCCATCATCGACCGCAGCGGCACCATGAGGATGGCGAGCAGCGCGCCGAGGACGAACAGCAGCCGCCAGCCCCAGGAGTCCATCGCTTCGGGGCTGAGCGTATTCGCCAGCAGCGCACCGGAGCCGACGGCCAGAAGCGCACCGACCTCGCTGTTGGCCGCCGCCCAGCTCGCGGCGAGTCCCCGCTTGCCCGGTCTCGCCGATTCCATGAGGAAGACCATGATGCCGGTGTACTCGGCACCAACGGAGAACCCGGACAGGCAGCGCAGGGTGACCATGAGCACGCCCGCCCAGATGCCGATCGTCTCGTAGTTCGGGATCACCGCGATCCCGAGCATCGAGATCGCCATGAGGACCGCGGAGATGATGAGCGTGGACCGACGTCCGATCCGATCACCGAGGTGGCCGAAGACCATCGCACCCAAGGGTCGGAAAAGGAATCCTGCCGCACCGACCCCGAGTGTCAGCAGCAGTGAGTCCGTCTGATCGCCGAAGAACTCCTTGGTCAGGGTCGTGGCGACATAGAAGAAGATCGAGAAGTCGTACCATTCGACCACGGTGCCGAACGCGGCGACGAACATCGACCTGCGCCGGCCTCTCTCACGCTCTCGGCTGGAAGCCTGGACAGGTGTTCCGGGATGGTTCCGATCCGACTCGGTCATGGCCCGAGCGTACCAGCACACCCGGACTCACCGAGGAGGTCCGACCCACCGTTATTACTGACCAGTAGCATTCTCCGGTTCGACTCATTACGCTGAAACCTATGGACACGCTCACGCCACAGACCCTGCGCATTCCCGTGCCGAGCCGATACGGCTCCAGCGAGCTCGACGGACACCTCTTCCACCCCGAGGACACTGCCCGTGCGGTGCTGACGATCCACCCGGCCACCGCGACTCCCGAACGCTTCTACTTCTTCTTCGCCGAGGCGGCCGCCGCCAGAGGGTTCGCCGTGGTCACCTATGGCTTCCGCGGAGTCGGTGACAGAGCGACGGCCCGCGCTCATCGGCACATCCGCATGCGCGATTGGATCTCCGAAGACGTCGCGGCCGCGGGCGCCTGGGCCGAGACGACCTTCCCCGACCTGCCGCAGGTGGCGCTGGGCCACAGCGTCGGCGGGCACGCTCTGCTCTTAGGATACGGCGGTGAACGGCTGAGCGGAATCGTCACAGTCGCCTCGGCGATGGTCGCAGCCCGCAAGATCGCACCCCGCAGCGAGCGCTTCCGGGTGGAGGTCGGCCTCGGGGTCTTCGGCAGGGCGGCGACTCGGGTGTTGGGCTATATGCCCGGCAGCCGCGTGGGCCTCGGCGAGGATCTGCCCGCCGCCGCTCTCTATGAGTGGACGAGCTGGCTGCGCCGTCCTCACTTCTTCTTCGACGACCCGAGCTTCAGCGCCGAGGCGCACATCTCCCGCCTGCGCACCCCGGTCCTCGCCGTCGGCACCTCCGACGACCCCTGGGCGACAGATGCCTTCATCGATGCGCTCACCGACCGCCTGCGCCTGGCACCGCTGACCCGACGGACCTTCACCCCGGACGAGCTCGGAGTCAGGACCATCGGTCATCACGGCCTCTTGCGCCGGTCCGTCGCCGAGGCGGCCTGGCCGGACATCGTCGACTGGCTCGACACGGCCGCCGGCGTCTCAGACTGAGCGCCCGCGGACCCCGAAGAGCGAGTCGGTGAAGCGGTTGCCGAACATCGCCTCCGGGTCGAGGCGAGCGCGCAGCTCGCAGAAGTCGTCGAATCGCGGATAGAGTCCGGCCAGGTCAGCTGATGTGCGGGTGTGGATCTTCCCCCAGTGCGGGCGTCCCCCGTGGCGGCACAGGATCTGCTCGACGACGCGGAAGTACTCGGCGAAGTCCTCTTTGATGAACCGGTGGACGGCGATGTACATCGTTTCCCTGCCCGTCGCCGTCGACAGCGGAACATCATCGGCGGCCGCGCACCGGACCTCGAGGGGGAAGGAGATCACCCACCCCTTGGCCTCGATCACCTCGCGGATCTCCCGGATCGCCGCGGCGCCGGCGGCGAAGGGAAGCGCGTACTCCATCTCGTTGAATCGCACCCTGCGCGGGGTGACGAACACGTCGTAGCCCGGCGCCCGGTACATCCGATCCGAGACGACGGACTGCGCGAGGCGGTTGATCGACGGCACCATTCCCGGCACCTTGGCCCCGACTTCGACAGCCACGCGCAGCGCCCCGTTCTCCACGACTTCCTTGTCCAGGAGGGTCAGCCATCGGTTGCGCACCCCCGCCTCGGCGAGGCGGCCCGGGCCTGCCTGCCCCGGATCGACGCGGGTGTTCGTCTTCGTCAGCACTTTTTCGGTGTGCGGGAACCAATAGAACTCGAAATGATCGGCCGCCCGCATCCGCTCCTCGAGCCCGTCGAGGAGCTCGTCGAATCCGGCCACCTTCTCCTCGGCGATGAGGTCGAAGGCGGGCACGCACTGGAGCTCGACTTCGGTGATGACGCCGAGCACGCCGAGGCTGACCCGCGCGAGGTCGAAGGTCTCCGGTTCGGTCGTCGCGGACAGGTTCCGCACCTGCCCATCGGGGCCCATGAGGGTCAGCCCGGTGACGGTGCCCGCGAACCCGGTGAAGCCGAGGCCGGTGCCGTGGGTGCTCGTCGAGATCGCCCCGGCCAGCGACTGTGGGTTGACGTCGCCCTGATTCGTCAGGGCCAGACCGTAGGGTTCGAGCAGGGCCGGAATGTCGCGTAACCGGGTGCCCGCGTGGAAGCGCACCCGCTGACCAGCTTCGTCGACGGCGACGATCCCGGACAGTGCGTCGAGGTTGACCATGACGTCATCGCCTGCGGCGACCGGCGTGAAGGAGTGCCCGGCCCCGACGATGCGCAGCCGGTCCCCGTCCGCGGCGGCGCGGGTGACGATTTCCGACAGATCCTCCGCCGAGGCGGGACTGGCGAAGGTGTGCGGATGTGCGTGGACGTGCCCGGACCAGTTCCGAAACGCCTGTCGGTTCGATCCACCGACCTGCCCGGTCCGTCCGACCCGACGCGCCCGTCCGATCCCATTCCTCGCGCTCACAGCACCAGCCCTTCTCCCCGATAGGTCGGCCATGTCCCGACGATGTCTGCGCCTCGGACGACGAGGAACTCGTTGAAGTGTTCGGCGAGCTCACCGGCCTTGGCATGGCGGAACCAGACGAGGTCACCGATGCTCAGCCCCTCGGTGCCCGGTCCGGTCAGCGGAGTCTGCACCTCGCCGGGACCCTCGAGTCCCGAATATTCGAGCCCCGGGGGCCAGGCGATCGTAGGCAGACGGTCGGGACCGGGCACGCCCGAGGCGATGAACCCGCCCTTGAACACCGTCACCCAGCCCGGTGCGGGTCGGCGCACGACCGGAGTGACGAAGTAGGCGGCGGGCAGGTGCCGGAAATGCGTGTACCCGTCGAAGAGTCCCGGAGAGAACAGTCCGGACCCGGCGGCGAGTTCGGTCAGTGTGCCCTCGGCGGCGCTGGACTCGAAGGAGCCGGTGCCCCCGCCGTTGACGAATTCGAGATCGGCAACCTCGCGCACGGCGGCGATGACGGCGGCCCTGCGTTCGGCGAGCTCGGCGATCGAAGCCTTCTGCATGAGCCGCACGACGGCCTGCCTGGCCGACCGCCCGGCGTCGGCGGTGCCCGCGATCTGACCCTCGTAGAACATCAGTCCGACGAGATCGAAGCCGGGCCGAGCCGCGACCTGCCGCGCCAAGGCGACCGCGGAGTCCTCATCGCGGATCGGCGAGCGTCTCGCCCCGATATGGATCCGGTCGCCCAACCAGGCCTCGACCGCGCGGAAGGAGGAGTCGACGTCGATGCACACGCGCACGGGGGTATCGGCCGCCTCGGCGAGCGATGTGCGCACGGAATCGATGACGTCGAGGTGGGCCACGGAATCGATCATCAGGGTGATGTTTGACAGCGCCCCCGCCTCGGCGAACATCCGGGTCAGGGCGCCGCGATCGAGGCTCGGATAGCCGATGAGGATATCGCGGACGCCGCGGGCGTGGAGGTGGAGGGCCTCGGGGACGGAGTAGGACAGCACCCCGGAGTATGCGGGATGGTCAAGCGCCCGATCGATCGCCGCGGGCACCCGCAGGGACTTCGTGGCGACGCGGATCGGCAGCCCGCGGGCGCGACTCGCCAGTGCGTCGAGGTTCGCATCGAAGGCCTCGAGATCGACCACCGCGGTGGGTGCACCGGTTCCATTCAGCGCACGACGCAGATGACTCGAAACCATATTCGGTAGTGTATCCGCTGATGACCTGCGTCACACGAGAGGGAACCCGATGAGATCCGAAACCGTCAACCGGGCAGCCGCCGACTCTGCGTCGAGCGTTGCCGCATCCGCCCATGTCACTGCGGCTCTGCGAGATTTCCTCGACACCGACCCGTACTCCGATGCCTCGGGTTCGGGTGAACGGGTGCGCGGCGTCGAGCCGTTCACCGGCACAGAGGTCGACCGGTTCGCCAGCAACACCCCCGCCGATGTCGAGGCCGCCTACCGGACCGCCCGCATCGCCGCCTCGGCGTGGGCGGCCCAGTCCGTCGAACATCGGGCGAAGGTGCTTACGCGTCTGCATGCTTCGCTGCGCCGCCATGAGTCTCTGCTCCTCGACATCGTCCAGTACGAGACCGGCAAGGCCCGCATCCACGCCTATGACGAGGTCCTCGACACATTCAATGTGCTGCGCCACTACGGGGTGATGGCCGCGAAATATCTGCGACCGACTCGCCGGCGCGGAGCGATTCCCGGCCTCACCCGCACCGAGGTGACCCGCACCCCGTTGGGCGTGATCGGGTTCATCACACCGTGGAACTATCCGCTGACCTTGGGTGCGACCGATCTGTTCGCGGCCCTGACCGCCGGCAACGCAGTCGTCCACAAACCCGATTCGTCGACGACCCTGACCGCGATCTTCATGCGGCGCCTGGCCATCGCCGCCGGCCTGCCGCCCGAGGTCTGGCAGCTCGTGCCCGGCCCCTCCTCCGAGGTCGGTCCCGCCCTCATTGCCGAAGCCGACGGGGTGTCGTTCACCGGGTCGACAGCCGCGGGACGGTCGATCGCCGCCGAGACGGGGCATCGCCTGCTGCCGACCGCACTCGAGCTCGGAGGCAAGAACCCCATGGTCGTGCTCTCCGACGCTGACCTGCCGAAGGCGGTCGAGGGTGCGGTGCGCGGCTCGTTCTCCTCCGCCGGGCAGCTGTGCATCTCGATCGAGCGCATCTACGTCCACGAAGACCTCTATCCCGTCTTCTGCGCCCATTTCGCCGAGGCGGCCCGTGCCCTCGAGCTGAGTGCCGAGTTCGCGTACGGGCCCGGTATGGGATCCCTGGGCGGGCCGAAGCAGTTCGAACGGGTCAGCGCCCACGTCGAACAGGCGCGCAGCGTCGGTGCCACGGTCATCGCCGGCGGTCACCCTGTGCCCGAACTCGGACCCCACTTCTACGCCCCGACCGTGCTCACCGATGTACCCGCCTCCGCCGAGCTGCACCGCGAGGAGACCTTCGGACCCGTCGTCTCCGTCTACCCGGTGGCCTCCGACGCCGAGGCGGTCGCCGCGGCCAATGACAGCGAATACGGACTCGCCGCAGCCGTGTACTCCCGCTCCCACGGACGTGAGTACGCTCGTCGGATCGAGGCAGGAATGATCAACGTCAACGAGGTCTATCCGGCCAGCTGGGGGTCCATCGACGCCCCGGCCGGCGGGGTCAAGGCTTCGGGACTGGGCCACCGCCACGGAGCCGAGGGCCTCCACCAGTTCACGCACACGCACACGATCGCCGAACAGCGGCTGCACCCGATCGCTCCCGCCGGACAACTGGATCAGGCGAAGTTTGCGAACGCCATGACCGGTGCGCTGTCAGTGATGCGCGCCCTGCGGATGAAGTAGGCGCTGCTGTCGTCGCGGGCCGGAGCCGTCTTCTCGGCCGAATATAGGTCGCAATCGGACATTTCTGACGCCGAGAAATATCCGATAGTGACCTGAATTTCGGGCCGAGTATCCGTTTGCGACCTAGGTTTCGGCCTGAGTATCCGATTGCGACCTATTCTCGAGCCAGGGCCGCCTCGGTGAGGCTCTGTTGGCGATCGTCAGTTGATGGTGCGGGCGATCTTCAGTTGATGCGGTCGAAGAATTCGTGCGCGACGGGCACGGCCGCCTCGGCGCCGAATCCGCCGTCCTCGACGAGCACTGCCACGGCCAGATCTCCCTGGAACCCGGCGAACCACGAATGGGTGCGCGGCGGAGACTCGTCACCGTATTCGGCGGTGCCGGTCTTGCCGTGCACGGGATCGCCGGGAACGTCCTTAAGCGCGGTTGCGGTGCCGTCGGTGACGACGTCGCGCATCATGTCCGAGATCTGCTTCGCCGCATCCTCGTCGAGGGCCGGTGCGTCACTCGACCCGCTGCCGGCGTTCTTGTCGTCAGCATTCTTCCCACCGGCGTCCTTACTGCCGCCGGTATCCTTGCCTCCATCCGCGCCTCTGGCGTCCTTGCCGCCACCCGCATCACCAGCCTCGCCGATCTCGGCATCGTCGAGGGCATCGCCGAGGATGAGCTGCGGGGTCACGGTCTCCCCCGCCTTCACCGAGGCGGCCATCGTCGCCACCGACAGCGGGCTGGCCTGCACCTTGCCCTGACCGATCATCTGAGCGGCGTGCGTGACCTCATCCTCGTCGGCCGGCACCGAGGCGGTCTTCGCTCCGATGCCCAACGTCCCATCCGTCATGCCCAGCTGCTCAGCCGCGGCGGTCAGGTCATCGCCTGTGACCCTGTCAGCGGAGGAAACGAAGGCGGTATTGCACGAGTGGGCGAAGTCATCGGCGAAGCTGACGTCACCGAGCACCTCATCCTCGGCATTCTTGAACTTCTTCCCGCCGACCGTCACGGTCTTGGGACAATCGATCGTGTCCTCCGGCTTCACCCCGGATTCGAGGAGCGCCAAGCCTGAGGCGATCTTGAACACCGAGCCGGGAGCATATTGACCCCTCAGCGCCCGGTCCCAGGCGGCACCCTCGGGGTCGTGGTTGGCTGCGGCCAGGACGTGACCGTCGCTCGGGCGGATGACGACGACGGCGGTCGGCTTCTTCGCGGTCGCAGCCGCCTTGTCCGCGGCATCCTGGATCGTCACATCGAGGGTGGTCTCGAGGTCCTCACCGTCCTTCTGGGCGAACGCGTGCAGGCTTGTCAGCGTCGTCTTCCCGCCCTTGTCATCGGCCGCGTCCCCTTTCGCGAAGACTTCGACGCTGCCCGGACCGCTGAGTCGGGAGTTGAACGTCTTCTGCAGACCCGTGCGGCCGACGACGTCTCCGGCGATGACCCTGCCTTCGGACTTCTCGATGTCATCGGCGCTGGCCTGACCGGCAGAACCGAGGGTCGCCTGCGCGAATCCGCGGGACCGCGTGAGCGTCTGAGTGTCCTCGGTGAAAAGGACTCCCGGAAAGTCGTGGATCGCATCTCTGACGTGTCGGTAGTCGTCTTCGCGCAGAGTCACGACGGGAACGAGTTGGTTCCCTTCCGCCGCGTCGACGTCGTCCTCGAGCGCGCCGGCGTCGAGGTTGAGAGAGTCGACTCCTGTGTTGAGCTCGTCGACGAGGGTGTCGAGGGTGTCAGGCTCCAGGCGATTCGGGTGGACGCCGATGTCGACGACCTTCCCTTCCTCCATGAGCACCTCGCCGTCGGCGCCGAGGATGTTCCCTCGCTTCCCCGGGTTCGCGCGCAGTGCGAAGCTGCCGCCCTTGCCGAGCTTCGGGTGAATGGCCCTCTCCGTGAGGTTCGCCCACCAGAAGAGTCCGTTCTTCTCCAGCGGCAGTTGGGAGGTGTACCTCCAGGACTCACCGTCGAGGTTCGCCCAGGTCCAGTCGAGTTCGGCCACGGTCTGCCCGTCGGACTCGGTGATGTCAGCGACCCTGACCGAACGCAGGTCGACCCGTTTGCCCAGGGACTTCGTGACTCGGTCCAACAGTCCTTGGGCGAGGTCCTTCTCATGCCAGATGTCCGAGGACAGCTGCTCCTCAGCGAGGTCGTCGGCGGCAGCCTCAGCGGCAGTGGACTTGAGCATCGGGAGTCGGAAGATCGCGAAGGCGCCGGCACCGGCCAGAAGAACGACGACCAGGGCAATGGCCAACCAGACCTGCGACTTCTTCGACATGGGACCATCTTCTACCGGGGTGCCCGCGATGTCCATCGCCGATCAGCGGCCGCGAAATCGGCCCCATGCGCATGTGCTGGTCGATCCAAAGCGTTTACACCGCAGAACGCCGTGGATTGACCAGCAGATCTCCGGCGAACGATACCTATCCGATCAGCCGGGGCGGGACCGAGCGGCTGAGGCAGAGCCCGCCCGCCGCGCCTCAGTTCGCGTCGGCGACGACGGTGTATTCGAGGACCGGGCGGCCGGCAGCTCCGTAGCGGGGACGGCGTTCGAGCATGCCCGCGTCGGCCATGGATTCGAGGTAGCGGCGAGCGGTCACACGTGAGACTCCGAGACCTTCGGCCAGTTCAGCCGCGGACTGTCCCGGGTTGTCACCCAACAGGGACTTCACTTCGTCCTGCACCGCGTCGGGCACGCCCTTCGCGGTCGCGGCCACAGTGTGGGTGCGCAGGGCCGAGATCGCCTTGTCGACCTCGGTCTGGGTGACCTCGCCTTCGTTCGCATCCCCGCCGAGGCGGTTGCGGAAGGAGGAGTACGCCTCGAGTTTGGATTTGAAGACGGGGAACGTGAAGGGCTTGATGATGTACTGCGCGACCCCGTAGGACAGCGCCTCCTGCACGATCTGCATGTCCCTGGCCGCGGTGACGGCGATGATGTCCACGTCGACACGTTGGCCGCGGATGGCCCGGCAGACCTGGAGTCCGTGGCCGTCGGGGAGATTCATATCGAGGAGCACGAGGTGGATGCCCGCAGGGTCGAGGCCGTAGATCTGACCGGTCAGAGCGGCCATCGCCTGGGTGGCGTTCTTCGCCACTCCCGCGACGTGATAGCCGTCGAGGCGGTCGATGTACTTCGCGTGAGCACGGGCGGCGACCACCTCGTCCTCGACGACAAGCACACCGATGCTCGCTTCTGGCGCAGTTGTGTCAGGCATGCTGTCAGTCTAACCAACACCGGTTGACAGCAGGACCGATTGTGTTGCAGTCCAGTCACATCCCGGTTCCTTGATGGACACGGGCTCGGATTCATCCCCGGTCGGCGGTGTTCTCCGATGGACACGACCCCGGTCTCACCCTCGTTCGGAGCTGTTCCCCGAAGTCGGCGCCGCACCTGACCCCGAACCGCCCCCGGCACCGCGGCTGTCCGGCAGCCACACAGTGAGCACGGCCCCCTTGAACCTGTCGCAGTCCTCACCGCGACCCTGCACGTCCACGGCTCCGCCGAGGCGGCGGATCGCCTGCACGACCAAGGAGAGTCCGACCCCGCGGGTGCCCGTCTGCTGCCGCCCCTGCCCCTGGTCGATCTCCACGCCGTCGTGCTTCGTGGACCATCCGCGCTCGAAGATCGCGTCGACGTATTCCTCGTCGATGCCGGGACCGTCGTCGCTGACCTCGATCGTGAACCCGCCGGGTCCTCCCGAACCGGAGAGTTCGACGTGGACCCTCTTGTCCTCGGGGAGCACATCCTGCCTGCTCAGCGCGTCGAAGGCGTTGTCGACGAGGTTGCCGAGGATCGTCGCGAGATCCCTGTCGTCCCCGCCGAGGTTGCCCGTGAGGTCCGCGGTGTCCACCGTCATCTCGATGCCCACCTCGGCGGCTTGGGCGATCTTCGACAGCAGGAGGGCAGACAGAACGGGATGGTCGAAGGTCATCGACCCGTCCCCGTTGACGCGGTTGAGATCGTCGAGGTCCTTCGCCGCGAAGTCGATGGCCTCATCGACGTGGCCGGTCTCGAGCAGAGACACGACCATGTGCAGCCGGTTCGCGTATTCGTGGGTCTGTGCGCGCAGGGAGTCGGAGAAGGACCGCACGGAGACGAGTTCGCCGGAGAGTTCGGCCAGCTCAGTGTGGTCGCGCATGGTCACGACCCAGGTGTCGCTGGCCGCCTCGGTGGGCTGCTGATTGACCACGAGCACCCGCTCGTCCGTGTAGTGGATCTCGTCCCTGGCCCACCGTCCTGAGGCGAGCAGGTCGTGCAGCGCCTCGGGCAGGTCGAGGGCGCCGAGCGGCATCTCCTCCGCCGAGGTTGGGGCCGGATCCGCATCGTCCTCGTCCGCCGGCAGACCGAGCAGCTCCCGGGCTTCGGCGTTGATGAGCACGATCCCCTGTGAGCGGTCCACCAGCAGCAGCCCTTCGGAGACCGCGGTGAGCACGGAGGAGTAGAAGTCGAGCATGCTGCGCAGCTCGTCGGCACCGTAGTCGCCGGTCACCCGTCGCAGTCCTCGTGACGTCACCCACGACGAGCCGATGCCGAGGAGCAGGGTGAGCACGGCGATGCCGATGAGCCATTTGCCCTGGGCGAGGAAGCCTTCGCGGACCGAGTCGGCCGAGCTGCCGACGATCACGGCTCCGACCACGGTGTCGGAGGCGACTGCGTCGGCGCCGAGATGTTCGGCGTAGACCGGGGTGACGACATACATGGTGCCGTCTCCGGGTCCGCCGTCGTCGATGAAGCGCACACTCGTCCGCCCGTCCTGCAGGGCCTGACCGTCGACCGCCTGGGCCAGCTGATCGATCGAATCCTCGGGGATCCTGCCCGAGTTCGCTTCGGCGATCTTGTCCCCGAGGACCTGCTGCCTCCCGGGTGAGCCCAGCGTCGGCGGGGTGAGGAGGTAGTCGATGGGTGCGACGGCGGCGATGTCGAACCCGTATTGGCTGATGACGTTGTGCAGCATCGTCTCGACATCGTCGCGGGACTCGTCGTCGAGGAAGTCATCGCTGCCGGCCTCACCGGAACCCACGAGCCCGAGCGAGAGCGACATATTGTCCGCAGCCGAACTCAGCAGGTCCTGTTCCCGCTTCGTATTCAGCTGCGAGAGCTGGAGGTAGAGCAGACTCGTCGTGAGCACCATGATGCCCACGAGCATGATCGAGTTCGCGAACATGATCCGCCCGGCCGCGGAAAGGCGGACCCACCGGCTCAGGCGACGCACCGGTCCGGTGGAGGCCGTCGACAGCACGGACCGCTTCTTTCTGGGCATGGAAACCATTGTGCCACCCGCCCCGAGGATCGGGTCGGTCCGAATTCGGGCCCAGAGATGCTCAGAGATGGAGGCTGATCGGTCCCGCCGGAACCGCAGAGCACACGAGCACCTCGTCCGCGTCGACCCGGGCCGCCGGTTCGATCGGGTAGTGCACGGATCCGGCGGTCAGGGACACCGCGCAGGTTCCGCACGACCCGCCGCGGCAGGAGCTCGGAGACCGGAGTCCGCGCGCTTCCAAGGATTCGAGCAGGGTGCCCTCCTGCGGTTGCCACATGAAGCTCGTTCCGGAGTTCTCCAGAGTCACCTCGGCGGGCGTGCAGGCGGCGATGGCCTCGCTCATGCCGGTGTTCGGGGAGGCGAAGGTCTCCTGATGGACGGCG
Source organism: Brevibacterium spongiae (assembly GCF_026168515.1). NCBI lineage: Bacteria > Bacillati > Actinomycetota > Actinomycetes > Micrococcales > Brevibacteriaceae > Brevibacterium > Brevibacterium spongiae. The sequence continues at coordinate 3,955,568 of NZ_CP093443.1, forward strand.
GGGACCCCTGCTTCATCGCTGGCGGCGAGCACCGCGGCGGTGAAGTCGCGAGGTCCGCAGACCATGACGTTGTCGCAGCCGGCCACCCAGTCGACGAGCTCCCGGTGGCTCGGCCGCCCGCCGGTCGCGGTATCGCGGTGATGGGCGTCGACGGGGACCCGGCCTCCGGCGGCGCGGTCCTGGAGACGATTCCACAGGCACGCGGTGCGGTGGTCGCGGTCGACGTGGAAGAGTCTGATCCGGTCGGTGCCCGGCAGCTCGCTCAGTCCCTCACCGCGGAGCAGTCCGAGGCTCGGGGTGATGCCGATTCCGGCTGTGATCAGTGCCGTCGTCCCACCGAAGACGCGGGAGGCGGTCATGGTTCCGTGCGGACCGGAGGTGAGGATGCGCTCCCCCTCCTCGAGTGCGGCCACGGCCAGCGACCCCTTGCCCTGGGTGCGCACGGCGATGCGCACGATATCCTCGTCGACGTCGGTGATCGTGTACGTCCGCCAGAACGGCGCACCGAGCTCGAGGTGGACGCGCAGGTTCATGCCCGGTTCGTCGAATTCGCGGATCCACCCGAGATCGTCGCGCAGTGCCACCTCGACGATGTCATTGCAGATCTGCTGCCGGCCGACCACGGTCATGAAACGCGGGGTCCGGGCGACCTTGACCAGCTCGCGCGGGGCCTGGCCCTCGATGGTGATCTCGTCGCCGACCGTGACGTCTCCGGTTTCGAGGATCTCGCCGTAGATCCCGCAGTGCAGATGTCCGCAAGCGGAGTTGAGCACGCGTGGGACGTTGACGTCGACGGCCTTCGTCTCGGGGTTGACCGTCGTCGCCGGGCACCGTTCGATCGAGGACCGGATCGCCAGGCGCACCCCGCCGAGGCGGATGATCGACCCGATGAGCGCGAACTCCTCGAACGGGGCGAGGCCCTCGACCAGGACGTTGCCGCGGAAACGCAGCGGATCGAGTTCATCCCTGACAGTGCCGAGGGCCGCACGCCCCTCCTCGGTGGCGGAGATCGCCGCGACCGTGGCCGGGTTGATGATCGAGATCCCCGAACGCCGCGAGTCGAACATTCCCTGGTCCGCGACCGCCAAGGCTCGTACATGTGTACCCTGAGGGGGTATATTCTCGGACAGGAACCTCGCCGAGGCGGCTCTGCCGTCCGCATCATCCGTGGCGAAGGTCGTCGACTCCCCCGTGGGCGTCGTCAGCGTCACGGTCGCGGATTCCTCGGCGACATCGACGCCCACGCGCCATTTCTGCAGTTCGGTGTCGTTCTTGAGCACCGTGAAGGCGGAATAGGAATGCCAGGCGTCAGTGGGGACGTCGAGGCTGCCGTTGGTGAACGCGGCGACGCGGTCACCGCGGATTCCGCGCCCCTTGACCACGTGAGCCTCGGTGAGCTCTTCGGCAGGGAACCCCTTGACGGGGAAACGGAACAGACGGGCAGCACGCATACCTCCGATTGTAGGAGCCTGAGCACGACCGTGACTCGGGATGAGAGCAAACGCACAGCCGCCTCGGCGGGGGACCCTGTTGATTTATACCCCATAGGGGTATATGGTGTGACCATGACTGAGCACCATGGATACACCCCGCAGAAGGACGCTCTCGCGCGGAGGATGAAGCGGATCGAAGGACAGGTCCGCGGCATCGGGAAGATGATCGATGACGACAAGTACTGCATCGACATCCTCACCCAGATCTCCGCCGCGACAGCCGCACTGCATGCGGTCTCCATCAACCTCCTCGAAGAGCACATCGCTCACTGCGTGGTCGACGCCGCCGCAACCGGCGACGACGAAGCCGCGCGGAAGAAGGTCGAGGAGGCATCAGCCGCCATCTCCCGACTCATCAAGAGCTGAACTCATGAAGAGCTGAGCCTGCACTTCACAGGCTCGTTCGGCTCTCGACGGGCCGTGTCGATCGGCCGCGTCCGCCCGGCTTCCGGGCCGACGACGCCTGCGACCCGGCATCGGGAAACTCACCACGCTGATAGGAGAACACGATGACCACCACGACCATCACCGTCACGGGAATGACCTGCGGACACTGCGAGGCCGCCGTCAAGGAAGAGCTCGGCGCGCTCGAGGGTGTCACGGATGTCGCCGTCGATCTCAACGCCGGGGGCGACTCCCCGGTCACGATCACCTCGGCGGATGCCCTCGACGATGCGGCGATCCGCGCCGCAGTCGATGAGGCCGGCTACGAGGTGAAGTGATGTCACGCGAGGTCGAACTCGACATCACGGGGATGACCTGCGCGTCCTGTTCGGCTCGGATCGAGAAGAAGCTCACCCGCCTCGACGGGGTCACCGCGGAGGTCAACCTGCCGCTGGAGACCGCGCACGTGGTCATCGACTCCGAACTCAGCGATGACGACATCACCGCAGCCGTCGAGAAGGCCGGCTACTGTGCCACGGTGCGCGATCCCGCCGGTTCGGGCAGCGGGTCGGACCCGGAGATCGTCGACTACGACCCCAGGCACCTGCGACCGAGATTCATCGGCTCGCTCATCCTGGCCGTGCCGATCGTGGCGATCTCCATGGTCATGAGCTGGCACTTCACCGGCTGGCAGTGGGTGGCGGCGATCCTCGCCCTGCCCGTCGTCACCTGGGGTGCGTGGCCGTTCCACTCGGCGGCGTACAAGGCCGCCCGCGGCGGGTCGACGACGATGGACACCCTCGTCAGCGTCGGCATCACCGTCGCCAGCCTGTACTCCTACGTCACGCTCGGACGGGCCGTGGTCGACGGGCACGGCTGGGCCGTGCCCGAGGATTACCACGTGTGGTTCGAGGCGGCCGCCGCGATCACCGTATTCCTGCTCATCGGCAAGCTCACCGAGGATCGCGCGAAGTCCCGTGCCACTGCGGCGCTCAAGGCCCTGCTCGACCTCGGCGCGAAGTCCGCGACAGTGCTGCGCGCTGGCCCGGACGGATCCCGCACCGAGGTGCAGGTGCCCATCGATGAGCTGACCGTCGGAGACGTGTTCCTCGTGCGTCCCGGCGAGAAGATCGCCACCGACGGTGAGGTGCTGACCGGGCACTCGGCGATCGACGAAGCGATGCTCACCGGCGAATCCGTCCCTGTCGAGGTCACTCCCGGCGACCCGGTCACCGGAGCCACGATCAACGTCTCGGGCGCCCTCGAGGTGCGGGCCACTCGCGTCGGCGCGGATACGACGCTGGCGGCCATGGCCGACCTCGTCAGCCGTGCACAGACCGGAAAGCCTGCCGTCCAGCGTCTGGCGGATCGGATCTCGGCGGTGTTCGTGCCGATCGTCTTCGGCATTGCCGTGCTCACGCTGCTCATCTGGGGGCTGTCCACCGGCGATTGGGCCGCGGGTCTGCATGCCGGTCTCACGGTCCTCATCATCGCCTGCCCCTGTGCGCTGGGCCTGGCCACGCCGACAGCGTTGGCCGTGTCGTCCGGCCGCGGATCGCAGCTGGGCATCCTCGTCTCCGGCCCCGAGGCGCTCGAGTCGACGCGTTCGATCGACACGGTCGTCCTCGACAAGACCGGCACTCTGACCACGGGTGTGATGAGCCTGGCCGGCACCGACCTGTCGCCGGCAGACTTCGCGATCCTGGCACGTTTGGAATCGCGCAGCGAGCATCCGATCGCCCGCGCCATCGTCGATGCCTCACCCGGCATCGTCAATACCGGTTCGGCCGGATCGGTCTCGACGGAGGCTGACTCGACTGAATCGGTCGACGGTCCGGCGGGAGCCGCCTCGGCGAGGTCGGTCGAAACCTCGGCCGACGCACCGGTCACGGATTTCGAGAACATTCCCGGCGGCGGCCTGCGGGCCATGATCGACGGCTCGGATGTTCTCGCCGGTCGCCCGGACCTGCTGCGCGAGCGCGGAATCTCAGTGGACTACCCGGCCGATTCGGTTCCGCGCGGGGCCACGCTCGTGGCGCTTGCGGTCGACGGCGAGTTCCGGGGACTGAGCTTCGTCTCCGACGAGGCCAAGCCTTCGGCGGCCGAGGCCATCGCCGAGCTGCACTCGCTCGGCCTCGACACCGTGCTGCTCACCGGTGACAACGAGCAGGCGGCCCACGTGGTCGCCGAGGCGCTCGGGATCACCGAGGTGCGCGCCGACGTCCGCCCCGAAGGCAAGGTCTCCGTGGTCACCGAGCTCCAGGAGCAGGGTCGGGCCGTGGCGATGGTCGGCGACGGAGTCAACGACGCCGCCGCTCTGGCCGGAGCCGATCTGGGCATCGCGATGGGTTCGGGCACGGATGCCGCCATGGCCGCCTCGGACATCACCATGGTGAAGTCCGATCCGCGCCAGATCCCGCAGGCCATCCGGCTCTCGCGCAGAACTCTGGGGCTCATCAAGGGCAACCTGTTCTGGGCATTCGCCTACAACACTGCGGCGATCCCGATCGCGGCCTTCGGACTGCTCAACCCGATGATCGCAGGGGCCGCAATGGCGTTCTCATCGGTGTTCGTCGTCCTCAACAGCCTCCGCCTCCTCCGGTTCAGGTAAGTCCGGGCGCGGCTGGGCGGTCGTTCATGTAGGCCGGGGCCCGGTCGCGTGCCCGAGCGCCCGACCCGTGCGCCCGAGGCGGACCATCAGACACCGGCAGCTCCATAACCTCCTGTTGCAACGAGAGGTTATGGAGCTGCCGGTGTCTGATGCGTATGTAAAGGGAGGACGAGACGCTTGCGGTGAGGGATGCTTCCTCCACAAATCGGCCAGCAGAACAGGCCCACCGGAGCTTCGGCGGGCCTGTTCGGCTGGTCGGTTTGCGGAGAAGAGCGCCTGCGGCCGTTCGCTCCGGAGCGCAGCGTGGTCCTACTTGAGGACGGGAGTTCTCCTACTTGAAGACGGGAGTTCTCCTACTTGAGGACGGGGTAGGACTGGTCCTTGTTCTGTGTGTCCTTGCGCATCACCCAGTTGAGGTAACTCGTCAGGCCGGTGACCAGCACGAAGGCAGCACCGGCGTAGATGAATGCGTAGCCGAAGGCACGGGGGTCCTGCCAGGATCGGGTGACGATGATCGCGAGGATCAGAGTCACGATCCCGCAGACGATGCCGACCTTGAACGTGTCCTTGTACGACACGGTGCTCGTCGGCTTCCCGCCTGAGGACTTCTTCTTCGGGGTGTTCGTTGGCGCCATGCCCTCAGTCTAGCCAATCGACCTGAGAGCCCACCTCCGCCGAGGATGCCTCAAGCCGCCTTGAACCTTGCGAACGTCGCCCGCCCGCTGGCCATCCGGGCCGGATCCGACTCGCCTGCTCAGCTGATCAGGTGGACTACAGGCTCAGAACAGGCAAAAATGAGCATGTGTCAGTCCCCTCCAGACACGCCTCCGGGGAGGCGGTGCGCCCAGTTCGCTCCAGCCAGGCTCTGCCTGGTCGCGAATCCTGCGCTCCCGCAACGCGCCTGCGCACCTTCGCCGCCATCGTGCTCGCAGCCGTCATGGCGTTCACGCTCACCGCATGCGGGCCCGATCGCGGACTCAAGGTCTCACCAGAAGGCAGCCCCGCCCCTTCCCTCTTCCCGACCGACACCGCCAAAGCCGGTCCGCCGAACGAACCGTTCTCCCTCGAGGAGATCCGCGAGACCATCGTCGACGCCTCGGGAGTCGCGGTCACCGGCAGTGCTCCGGAAACCGCGAAGGTCGTTGCCGACTGCGACGAGTGCCTGAAATTCGCCACCCCGTTTCACCGGGATGATCAGAAGTTCCAGGTCGCGACGGTAGCGAACCCGCAGCAGCGCGATGAGCTCATCGCCGGTGCGGTCATCAGCAATCGCAGCGGCAAACCCCGACTCGAACTCATCGCCACCGGCAATCAGGTCAAACTCAGCCCCGGCAAGAATGGGACACTGGTGGTGCAGGAGGCGATGTTCGCCGATGGGGACGATGCCTGCTGCCCTTCGGGGCTGTCGGTGCAGGTATACCGCCTGCACGACGGTAGGTTTGAACCAGGTCAACGCTTCACGCGGCTAAATGGAGAAACGTAATGCATATAGTTCTGGTCGAGGATGACGAGGTCATCCGGGAAACGACCCAGATCGGGCTCGAACGCTTCGATTACACGGTCTCGGCCTTCGCCGACGGCCGCGAGGGGTATGAGTTCGTCTCCGCCAACGGCGCCGACGTCCTCCTCCTCGACCTCATGCTGCCGACGATGAACGGCGCCTCCATCTGCCGTGCCGTCCGTGAGCGCTCGACGATCCCGATCATCATCATCTCCGCCCGCTCCGACGCCATCGACATCGTCCAGGCCCTCGAAGCCGGCGCCGACGACTACCTCACCAAGCCCTTCGACATGCAGGTCCTCAACGCGCGGATCCGCGCCGTCGTGCGCCGTTTCATCACCACCGGAACCGACCGGTTCGGCTACTCCCCCTCCCCCGAGGCGGACGAACATCAGGAGACCGTGATCGGCCCCGGCGGCATGGTCACCGGCGAAGGCATTCCCGAGGTCCTCGGTGCCAGCCCGGGAATGGACACCCGGGATCGACTGCGAGCGCAGCTCGAATCCGATGACACCTACCTCGGTGCCGGTGGAAAATTCACCACCGCCCCCGAGGCGGCCGACGACGAAGAGGCCATCGGCGGTGGCGCCGGGGTTCCTCCTCGCCCCAGCGACGCCCCTTCGGTGCAGTCCGGCTCGGCCGGCGACGACGGACTCGGTCCGTTCCGCACCCGCCTCGGTTCACTCGTTCTCGATACCGGCCGCCTGACCGTCGAGATCGACGGCGAGGAGGTCCACCTCACCCCGACCGAGCTGCGTGTCCTCCTGCTGCTCACCGAACAGCCCGAGCACGTCTATTCGCGGGAGAAGATCGCGTTCACGGTGTGGGGATACGAATGGGCCGGTGATTCGCGCGTCGTCGATGTCCACATCCAGCGCCTGCGGAAGAAGATCGGGGCGAACATGATCGAAACCGTTCGCGGATTCGGTTACCGCTTCGCAGGCTGATCGCATGTCGCTGCGCTGGAAGATCTCACTGCTCATCGTCGCCTCGGTGATCATCGCCGTCCTCTCCTGTTCGATCGTGTTGCGCCAATCCGCGGCCCGAGCCGAGGACGATCGGATGCGCTCGACGGTGACCGAGCAGCTGACGAACGCGACCACCATCTTCTCCGAGACCGGGGTGCTCACCCTCAACGCCCGCTTCGATGACCCGCAGCTGCCCAAGGACGCGCGGAGTGCGGCGCTCAAAGGCCAGAGCGTGACGATCCGGTCCAAGGTCGACGGTGAGGAGATCGTGTGGGCCGCCGCCCCCATCGAGGTCGGCGAGTACACCGAAGTGGTCTCCGTGCGCGCCTCGACGAAGGACAGCCAGGAACTCATCGGCCGCATCGACCAGGCCCTGCTGGTGGGCATGATCGGTTCGGCCCTCGTCGTCGGCGGTGTCGGCTCGATCGTGGCCGGACGCATCTCACGCCGACTCACCCTCGGCGCACAGGCGGCCAGAAAGATCGCCGGCGGCGACACCTCCACCCGCATCGCCGATGTCATCGACGAATCCGATCAGGAGGTGTGGGCCTTCGCCACGGCCGTCGACACCGCGGTGGCCCGGCTGACCGAACGCATCGACTCCGAGCAGCGCTTCACCGCCGACCTCGCGCACGAGATGCGCACCCCGCTGACCGGGCTCGTCAATGCCGCGAACCTGCTCGAGGAGGACTCCCGACCGGCCGAACTGGTCAAGGACCGGGTCGTGCGCATGCAGGTCCTCGTCGAGGATCTCCTCGAGGTCTCCCGCCTCGACGCGGGGCGGGCGAATCCCGAGTTCACCCGCGTCGACGTCGACCAGGCGATCCGTTCTCTGCTCGGCACGATGGAAGCTTCGGGAGCCTTGGCCGGGCATGAGATCGACACCCATATGGCGGCTCTGAATTCGACGCTGGTCACCGATGTGCGCCGCTTCGAACGCATCATCTCGAACCTGCTCGTCAACGCGATGAAGCACGGCGGCGACCCGATCCGCCTCGAAACGTCGACCCGCAGCATCATCGTCACGGACTCCGGGCCCGGCTATCCGCCCGACATCGTCAACACCGGTCCGACCCGCTTCGTCTCCGCGGGCGGCGGAGGTATGGGCCTCGGCCTCGTCATCGCCCAGGGCCAGGCGCGCCTGCTCGGCATCAAACTCATCTTCAGCAACGACTCGGTTACGGGCGGTGCCCGCACCGAGGTGGTCTTCCCCAGCGAAGAGGCCCAGGATCGGGCGCTGAGACAATACATCGAGAGTAAGAGCGAATGATCTCGCCGAGGCGGCTTTCCCTAGCCATAGGGCGCTGACCAGGAGCGACTTCGATTCGCCTCGCGTTCGCTCGAGTATGCCGTCCGAAATAATCGTGCGACTCGTCACTTAAATATGACAGTTTCTATATATGGCCGTTACACTTTTGTGATGTTGTGTTGAAGCGGTCAGATCGGCCGACAGCCTTCGACGAGTCAGCGAAACACACGGAGAGTTATGTCAGAGCCATCCTCGACCGCAGAGCCACAGGTGCGTCGACGGGATCTGCACCGGCGGCGGTCGACGCCCTTCACCCGGGCACGTGCCGCGAAGGCCACCGCCTCGGCCTCCGATGCGTCGACCCATACCGCCTCGGTGCCGGCTGACCGCAACGAGTCCTCCGCCGGCCTCACCGCCGCAGCGACCCCTTCCTCGTCCGCTGCGTCCTCGTCCTCCCACACCACTCCTGCCTCCGCTCCCCTGCCGACACGGCGGGAAGCGATGGCTGCCGAGGCTCAGGCCACCGGCGTCTCCCCGCGTCGGGCCGCCATGGCCCGCGAGACCGCCGCAGCCCGGTCGACCTCAACGTTCGGTTCCCCCGCCGGTCAGACGCCGCGCCGCATCAGCGCCGGTGCTGCCGAAAGCCGCGGATCCGACGGTGCACTCCTCAAGTCCGTGCGCAAGCGGAAGCTGCGGACTGCCTCGACGCTGGCCGCGGTCTCAGTGGCCGGAGCCGCTACTGCGGTGACCATGCTGGTGAACAACCTCGGCGGTGGGGCCGAGGTCAAGACTGATCCGAACGCCGCCGGCGAGCCCGCGGCGATCAGCCCCGAGAAGGTCAACGCCGACGTTCCCGAGTCGAAGGGGAAGTCGTCGATCGAGATCGGCGCCCCGAGCGCGAAGCAGAAGAATGTCGAAGCGGCGTCTCGCGCCATCGAGAAGAGCGCCCTGCCCGGCTGCGATGCGAAGCAGAACTTCAATCAGTCCGCCGGCAACGGCGAGCTGCCCGAGGAATGGCTGTGCGACCTCGGCAAGGAAGACCATCGCCTGCGTGCCGATGCCGCGGTCTCCTTCGCGAAGATGAATGCCGCGTACAAGAAGGACACGGGCAAGGAACTCGAGATCACCGACTCCTACCGTGACATGGCCGGTCAGGTCTCGGTCGCCGGTCGCAAGCCGGGACTGGCTGCGAAGCCGGGCACCTCGCTGCACGGCTGGGGCATCGCACTCGACCTCGGCGGCGGCGTCGAAGCGAAGTCCGGAGCCTGGAGCTGGCTCGTCGAGCACGGTGACGAATACGGCTGGGAGAACCCCGACTGGGCGAAGGCGAGCATGTACGAGCCCTGGCACTGGGAGTACAAGCCTGCTCGGAGCTCGATCAAGGGCAACTGACCCGCGGCACCTCGCGCTTCGGCCGGGAGCCGCACCTTACGCTTGTGCATCAGCCGTGCTGTCGCCATTCAGCTGCGGCCGCGCCTTACCGCACCGGCGTCAATAGGATCAGCTTCGCAGCACCCCGCCGCAGCGGCGTCGATAGGATCATCCACGCAGCGCCCTGCTGTAGCGGCGTCGATAGATCACCTGCGCCAGTCTGACGAGAGGCTCGGCGAGCAGCCAGATTCCCGCTCCTGCGCGGGAGACCGAGCGCAGGACGAGGAATACCCTGTCATCCTCGGTGCGGTTGAGGATGAATGACTCCTCGCCGGTGACCGGATGCCCTGGTTTCGTGGCATAGGTGAATCCGCAGCGATCTCTCGTCTCGAACACGTCGATGACGCGGGACGGCTCGGGCAGTCGGAACGGACCCAGGCGGACGCGGATCGTCGGCTCCTGTCCCGCCTCGACACGGGGCGGCCCGACTCCGCGCTCACCTGATCTGCTGCGGTCCCCGCTCCCTCCGCGCTCACCGACCTCGATGTCGAATCCGCTGCGGACCTTCACCTGCCAGTGCAGCAGCTCCTCGGCGCAGCGGTCGAATGTGTCCTTGCCCCGCCCGACGAAGGACGCCGACTCGAAGTGCCGGTAGCCGTCGGGACGCTCCAGCCACCTCGGCGAGCGTGGATGGGTCAGTGTCACGGGACGATCGTGTGCAGGCTCGCGCATACCTCCAAGCTAACGCGTTCGGTCGTCGGGAGCACCCCTGCGACTCACAGTCCCGCCAACCCGGCGACACATCCGCGACTCACCACCTCCACAGCCCGGCGGCACATCCGCGACTCACAGTCCGGACGATCTGGCCCAGCCTGACAGTCGGCCACGTATGATTCCGAAGAGGACGCTTTTCAATCGATTGTCCGCTCAGTCAAGGAGGACCTCCCATGCGCACCATCAACGGCATCGACGAAATCGAATCGCTCATCGGCACCGAGCTCGGCAAGTCCGAGTGGACGACGATGGACCAAGACGCCATCAACACCTTCGCCGATGTCACCGACGACCACCAGTGGATCCACGTCGATGAAGCCCGCGCCGCCGAGGGCCCCTACGGCGCGACCATCGTCCACGGGTTCTTCACGCTCTCGCTCATCCCGAAGTTCTCCTCCGAGATCTTCACCATCGAAGGCGTGTCCATCCGCGTCAACTACGGGCTCAACAAGGTCCGCTTCCTCCAGCCCGTCGTCGTCGGCTCGCGCCTGCGCGGGAAGGTTGAGGTCAAGGACGTCATCCGCGGCGAGAAGGGCACGCAGGTCATCCTCAACCACACGATCGAGATCGAGGATCAGGAACGCCCCGCCTGCATCGCCGAGGTGGTCACCCTCCTCATCGAGTGAGCGCAGAGCCGGGGTGGCCGCTTCCTTGATACCGGTCGGGGCAGAGTCAGTGGCTGGCCAGAGTAGTCGCCAACTCGACGGATGTCCGTCTCTCGAGCTGAGCAGCTCGCCACGCCTTCCAGCGGGTTAAGTGGGTTCAGAATGCCAATTTCCGGCTTGAAACGGACAATCTGAACCCACTTATCTCACGCCGACCGGCACGGCCACCGAACCGCGCAACAGCCGGTCGGCAAAGGGGCTGCGTCGCGTTCTCAGATAAGACCACCGGCACGCAGCTTGTGGGCGATCAGGCGGCGGATCTCCGCCATGTCCGAGCCTTTCGATACTCGGATGACCGTCCACCCCTCAGCCTGAAGTGCTGAGATACGGCGATTGTCCTCTGCGAACTGTGCAGGCGAGCTGCGGTGGTGGTCGCCCTCGTACTCGATGGCCAGCTTGATCGACGGATATCCCATGTCCGGGTGGAGCTGCGTTCCGATGAGTGAGCACGTGATCGCCGGATGAACCACGGGTTCAGGCAGACCTGCGTCGATGAGATGCAGTCGCAGCCTCGTCTCCGGAGGGGAATCGACATCGTCTCGCACCAAGCCGAGTGCCCGTTCAGCAGTGAGACGTCCTTTCACTCGGCGCCGGGAAACAAGTTCAGCGCGGATCTCGTCAATCGTCGTCAGCGGCCCTCCGTGCCACCGGCCGACGGCGGCATCACCGAGCTCCACGAGTTGCCCGACCGTCAGCACCCGCGCAAGTTCGATGAACAGCTGTGCCGCGGTGATGATCGGCAGACCGAAGAAGTTCTCCGACCGCAGCCATTCGTATCGATGGAAGGCAACATTCTTCCGGTGCTTGGACAGGCCATTGTCCTCACGGGCCACATGCACCCGTGTGTCGGCATTCCAAGGCACCGGCAATCCATACAGCCGTGCCGCAGTGACATTGCAGGCGACGATATCAGGATCAACGCAGACCAGGCCCGACAGCTTCACGCGTTCTTCGACCCATTCGGAATCCGCCCAAGTCGGGGCGACGACCAGAGTCGTGGGAGCCGTTTCGACCCACACGCCGTAGCCAAGCTGCCGATATTTCTGCTCATCGTCCAACGCACGGCGTGTGATTCCCCGCGATACGCCCTGCGCCCGTGTAAACGGGACCGCGGCGGTCATGAGCTGACGCGGCTTATCCATCCAGGGGCGGACACGCAGCTTCCGCGAGCTCGGTTCGACGCGCAGCTCCGGAGGAGCCGTCGATTCCCCAGCTGCCTTGGCCAGAGGGTCGGTGCGCTCGACGCGCCGCGGGCCGGTGCGTTTACTGCGCTGTCGGGCGGTCCGCTGAGCAGGGTCGAGAGACTGAGGTGCCGACGCCTGATTATCCATAGGCCGACATTGCCTCAACTTCGGTGGAGAATCCTAGTGGCAATTACCCGCCTGTGGACAGGGGTTCGCTATCCACAGGTCAAATACGTCTGAGTCGCCGGTCGTGCCCGCAGGAAACTGGAGTTAAGTGGGTTCAGATTGCACATTCCTGCGTCGAAAACGGCAATCTGACCCCACTTAACTCGCTGGAGATGCGCCGCAGCCGCGTCTGCGCGGCGGGTGCGCGTCCGCTCGCCGGCTCAGCTCGGGCGGTAGGCGTCGAGCTGCTGGGCGACGCGGATGTAGCCGAGGTGTGAGTACGCCTGCGGGTGGTTGCCCAAGTGCATCTCGGCGACGGGGTCGTACTCCTCCGACAGCAGTCCGGTGGGTCCAAGCAGGTCGTCGACCTGCCGGAACAGATCCCAGGCATCGTCGATGCGGCCGACCTTGATGAAGGCTTCGATGAGCCACGTCGTGCAGATGTGGAATCCACCCTCGAGTCCGGGCAGCCCGTCGTCATACCGGTAGCGGAAGACAGTCGGGCCGACGCGCAGTTCGCGCTCGATCGCGTCGACGGTGGACACGAACCGCGGGTCGTCGGCGTCGAGCAGCCCCGAGAGGCCGACGAACAGCGCCGCCGAGTCCAGGTCCGTTTCACCGTAGGCGACGGTGAACGCCCCGACCTCCTCGTTGAAGCCATTGGTGAGCACGTCGTGGGCGATCTCCTCACGAAGCTGCCTCCACGCACCGGGCGGCTCCCGGTCGAACCGGTCCGCGATCCGCAGCGCCCGATCGACCGTCACCCAGCACATCACCCGCGTGTACACGTTGTGCTTCGGCGCACGCCGGGCCTCCCAGATCCCGTGATCGGCCTCGAACCACCGTTTGCCCACGGCTTCGACCATCTGACAGGTGAGAGTCCAATAGTCCTCGGGCAGCTCGCCGAGGTGGTCGCTGAGTTCGTCGAGGAGCTCCGTAACCGGGCCGAACACGTCCAGTTGGACCTGATGTTCGGCGGCATTGCCGACCCGCACCGGCCGTGATCCGGCGTATCCGGGCAGGTGGTTGAGCACCGCCTCGGTAGTCAGCGCCGAACCGTCGACGGCGTAGAGCGGATGAAGCTGCTCGGGAGAGACCGTTCGCTCGAGGATGCCGGAGAGCCAGGAGAGGAAACCTTCGGCCTCACCGGTGGATCCGAGGGCCAGCAGGGCCCGAACGGTCATCGACCCGTCGCGCAGCCACGTGTACCGGTAGTCCCAGTTGCGGACACCGCCGATGCCCTCGGGCAGGGAGGTCGTGGGGGCGGCGAGGACTCCGCCGGTGGGTTCGTGGCACAGGGCGCGCAGGGTGATCGCGGAGCGGATGACCTCTTCACGGTGGTGGCTGGGCAGGGTGAGCGAGTCGACCCAGTTCGTCCAGAAATTCAGCGCGCGTTCGCGCACATGATGCTCGCCGCCGGTGGCCATATATCCGGCATCTCCCGTGCCCGATCCGCAGGCGAGGACGAGGACGACGGATCCGCCGGACTGCTGCGAGGGGACGACGGTCGCCGCGGCAGTGTGGGAGTCTCCGTTCTCGATGATGTCGAAGTCGATTCCGGGGGCGTGGAGTTCGATCGGCTCCGCGGTACCGAGCACCGCCACCCCGTCATCGGTCCTGGTCATGCGGGTGGGAACCGTGGCGTAGTCGAGTCTGGGTGCGAAGCGGATACGGGTCGGGGTGTCGCCGGTGAGCACGCGGACGACGATCGTGTCGTCGCTGTGTCCGTCGACGGGAGCGAGGTAGTCCACACAGCTCAGCCCGGCCCACCGGGTCTCGAGCAGGGTCGAGTTCCCGAGGTACCGCTGGGTCAGCGGGGCCGCCCCGTTTTCGGGGGAGACGGCGAAGAATCCGGCCGCCTCGGTGCCGAGGACCTCGGAGAACATCGATGCCGAGTGTGGCAGCGGGTGCGGCATCCAGCAGATGCTGCCGGCGGGGTCGATGAGCGCGGTCGACTGTCCGTTTCCGATGAGGCTGTGCCGCTGGATCGGGGTGGCACGGCGCCCGAAGAGCCAGGATTTCCGCAGCTCGAACAGTGCACTGAGGACGATGGAGACTTCCGCCGGTGAGTCCAGTCGGAAGTCCGCGTGAGTGGGCGCGGCTTCGGCACCGACCTTGAGCCCGAGGTCGTCGGCGCCGAGTGTCTCGAGCGCGAATTCGTCGGCGGTGTCATCGCCGATGAACACGACGGCTTCCGCTCCGGTCTGGCTGCGCAGCCGGGTCAGCGCATCGGCCTTCGAGGAGGGCACGACGGACAGGTCGATGACCTGTTTGCCGCGAGTGGGGTGGATCGGGTGAGCGGACGCGAGCTTCTCGACAGCGGCTTCGATCTCACGCCGGTCGGTCTCGTCGAGTCCGCGCAGGTGCACGGCCGCGCCCGTAGTCTTGTGCTCGATGACATCGCGCGGCAGGGTGCGGGTGAGGTCGGCCCGGAAGTCGGCGAGGACCGTCCGCTGTGTTTCGGTGAGGGTGTCGATGGTGAATGTGTCGGTCTCACCGCCGTGAGATCCGAACAGGTGGACCTCCCGGGGCAGGCGTGACATCGCCGCGAGGTCGCGCAGGCTGCGACCGGAGATCACCCCCGCCGAGGTGGACGGAAGCAAGGCGAGCGCGCGCAGTGAGTCGACCGAGCCCTCCAAAGGGAAGGCCTGGCTGGGAACGTCGACGATGGGGGCGATCGTCCCGTCGTAATCGGTGGCCACCAGCAGGGATGGCGACCGGGAGAGTTCGAAGAGCCGCCGGAAGAGAACGGGGTCGAGTCTTCGGCTCGCTTCGGCCAAGTCGCCCAGTAGTTCGGAGGACCTCACCGAGGCGGCAATGGTGGCCAATCGGGATTCGGTTGCGCTCTCGTGCTCGACAGTGCTCATCTCACCTCGGATGTCTCGGTTGGCTCAGGTGCCGGTCAGGGCTCTTTCGTCGCTGGGGTGTCGTTCTCGGGATCGTTGGGATTCTCGGCATCATCGCCGGTGGCCTCGGTCGTGCGATCGGATTCGTCGGCGGCATCGGCTGGGTCGGACGTGTCCGCAGCATCGGACGGGTTCGTATCGTCGGCGGCGTCAGCGGCACGCGAGGGGGCAGCGTCGGCGCGGTCGGTCGCCTCGGTGGGGGTATCGATCTGTTCGGGCAAGGCACCGAGCTTTGCCAGCTGGCGGCCCTTGCTCAGGCGGGAGTAGCCGCCGATGATGAAGATCACGCCGGCGATGAGGGTCGCCGCTCCCGTGAAGCCGAGGATCGACAGGGCCTCCATGCCGTCGCCGAAGACGAGGATGATGCCGAGCAGGACGTGGACTCCGGAGGCGATGAGGAAGTCCGAGGCCATGGGCTGGGATCGCAGCTGTCGGTAGGCCCAGAATTCGAGGGCACCGTGCAGCAGGGCCCAGATGCTCAGGGCCGCACGCAGTTCGGCGGGGTGGTCGGCGAGGAACAGGAAGACGATGGCCGGGATCGCGATGACGGCCTGACCGAAGATCGCGGTGCGCACGTTCAACGGCGAGCGTACGGCCTGGAAGACCAGGGCCAGGGCGAAGAGGATGAGGTAGCCGATGGCGAGGTGGTCGACGACCTCGGTCGGCATGCTCAGCTGCAGCGGATTGCTCGAATCGCGGGGCCAGAAGACGGTGACGATGCCGAAGACGACGCCGAGGATTCCGCGCACGACCATGGGCCAGCCGAGTCGGCTCGCTGCGGCAATGGCCTGCGGGGCGGCCTCGGTTCGCGGGGGTGTGGATTCGGTGCGCGGATCTTCGGTACTCATCACGGCACCAGTCTAGGTCGCCAGCCTGAGTCTGTCCGGTCAGCGTCGGCTCAGGGTCGAAAGTGGGGCGAGTGAAGGACCGGCGGCGGGGCCGGATCAAGACCGGTGTGAAGTGTTACTTGCCCTTGACGGTGAGCGTGCCGCCGCTTTCGGAGACCTCGTACTTCGGCAGCGGCTCCTCGGCCGGCCCGGACATCACCTCTCCGGTTGTCACCGAGAAGTTCGAGGAATGGCACGGGCAGACGATGGCCTCCTCGGTGACCCGAGTGACCTGGCAGCCCTGGTGGGTGCACACCGATGAGAACGCGAAGAACTCGCCTTCCTTCGGCTGAGTGATCACGTAGGTGTCCTCGATGACGGTGCCGGAACCGACGGGAACGTCGGAGGCCGGCAGGCTCGAGTCCTTCGTCGGCTCCGCATCCTCGTCGGACGAACACGCCGAGGTGGCCGCCACCGAGCCGCCGATGACCGCCACCGTTCCGGCCACGCCCGCCGTCTTCATCACCCGGCGCCGGGTCGGGTCCGCCGGTGCGGTCGAGTCGGCTTCGGCGGGGCTGTTCGGGGTCGTCGTCATCGGAATCTGCTCCTTCTCGCGGGTGCGCACAATCCGCCATGCCGCCAACAGACATGGACTCGTAAGTTCCAGCGTACAATCGCAGTCGGTTCACCGCCTGCAGGTACCTGTCAGCATCGAATGGCACCGGACCGCTCCTCGGACGATCGGGGCGATGGGTGCGGTGGGCCGCCTCGGTGTACGTATTCACCGTCGTCATGATGGGCACCACCCTGCCGACGCCCCTCTACCCGCTCTATGAGGAGCGGTTCGGGTTCGGCACCGCATTCACCACTCAGCTCTTCGCGATCTACACGGTCGGGGTCATCGGCGCGCTCATCATCTTCGGTCGGCTCTCCGAGGGACTGGGGCGACGGCCGGTGCTCAGCCTCGGGGTGATCTTCTCGATCGCCTCGGCGGTGCTCTTCCTCATCGGATCCCACATCGGCCTGCTGCTGACCGGCCGAGTCCTGTCCGGTCTGGCCGCGGGGATCTTCACGTCGACCGCCACCGTCACCGTGCTCGAGAACGCGCCGGCCGGGCGCGAACGACTCGCGGGATCCTTGGCCACGGCGGCGAATATGGGCGGGCTGGGACTCGGGATCCTGTCCTCCGGACTGCTCGCCCGCTTCGCCCCCGCTCCCCTGCTCACGCCGTTCCTCGTCAACGCGCTCATGCTCGTCATCGCAGGCTTGGCGCTCATCTTCGTGCGGGACCGGACGCGCGGCGGGGCGACGGCTGTGCGGTTGCAGCTGCCGGGGATTCCCGCCTCGGCGAAGCGCATGTTCCTAGCCGCCTCACCTGGGGCGACCACCGGCTTCGCGGTGTGCGGGCTGTATTCGGCGATCGCGCCGAGCTTCATCGGTCAGACCCTGCACGTGACGTCGACCGCGGTCACGGGCGCCGTCGTGTTCCTTCTCTTCGGCGCCTCGGCGACCGCGCAGGTGCTGCTGCGCGGGTTGAGCGACCGTCGGCTCATCATCGGCGGGACCGTGACCATGATCGTGAGCATGGGTGCTCTCGTATGCGCGCTCATGGCAGGGTCGCTGCCGGTGCTCATCGCCTCCGCAGCGTTGGCCGGTGCCGGGCAGGGGCTCGTGTTCATGACCGGGATGCGTGCGATCACCGCGGTGACCGCGCCAGAACACCGCACCGAGGCGACCACCTCGTACTTCATCCTCGCGTACGTGTTCATATCGGTGCCGGCGATCGGTGCCGGATTCCTCGCCGCCGAGGTGGGACTGGCGAATGCGACCGTCGTCTTCGCCGTCGCGGTGGCCGTCGTGTGTGTGTTGGGACTCGTGGCGGCCCGGAGGTTCGGGTCAGTGACGTGAACTAGGGTGGGTGCCATGACCTCCACAGCCACGACCTCCGCTCTCGACGTCCTCCACGATGTCTTCGGCTATGAGGAGTTCCGGGGTCAGCAGGCGGCCATCGTCGATCAGGTCGTCGGCGGTGGGGATGCGGTCGTGCTCATGCCCACGGGCGGCGGAAAGTCCCTGTGTTATCAGATCCCTGCCCTGGTCAGGCCCGGTACCGGTGTGGTCATCTCTCCACTCATCGCGCTCATGGCCGATCAGGTCGCGGCGTTGGAGAACCTCGGTGTGCGGGCGGCCTTCCTCAACTCGTCTCTCGATTTCGACACCGCCCAGCAGGTCGAACAGCAGCTGCTCGCCGGTGAGATCGATCTGCTCTACCTCGCACCCGAACGTCTCGTCCTGCCGCGGACGATGCGCCTGCTCGAGCAGGCGCAGATCTCCCTGTTCGCGATCGACGAGGCCCACTGCGTGTCGCAGTGGGGCCATGACTTCCGGAGCGATTATCTGGGGCTCGGCGTTCTGGCCGAACGATTCCCCGATGTTCCCCGCATCGCCCTGACCGCCACGGCCACCCCGGCCACCCATGCCGAACTCACCGAGCGCCTCCACCTCCAGGATGCCGAGCACTTCGTCGCGAGCTTCGACCGACCGAATATCACCTATCGGATCGAACCGAAGGCCTCGGCGAGGTCACAGCTGCTGAACTTCATCACCACCGAACACTCCGGCGACTCGGGCATCGTCTACTGTCTGTCCCGCCGCGGTGTCGACCAGCTGGCCGAAGCGCTGGCAGCTCGCGGCATCACCGCTCTGCCCTATCACGCAGGGCTGCCCGGTGAGGTGCGCGCGGAGAACCAGGCGAGATTCCTCCGCGAAGACGGCATCGTCATGGTCGCCACGATCGCCTTCGGCATGGGCATCGACAAACCCGATGTCCGCTTCGTCGCCCACCTCGACCTGCCACGGTCGGTCGAAGGTTACTACCAGGAGACCGGTCGTGCCGGCCGTGACGGACTGCCCGCGGATGCGTGGATGGTCTACGGACTCGGCGATGTCGTCTCCCAACGCCGCCTCATCGAATCCGGCGAGGGCGACCAGGTGTTCAAACGCCGTCAGATGAGCCACCTCGATTCGATGCTCGCCCTCTGCGAGACCGTCGACTGCCGACGCGTCCAGCTGCTGCGCTACTTCGACGAGGAATCCGCACCGTGCGGCAACTGCGACACCTGCATGACACCCCCGGTGACCTGGGACGCCACCGTCGCCGTGCAGAAGCTGCTCTCGGCCGTCATCCGACTCGACCGAGAACGCGGGCAGCGTTTCGGATCGGGCCAGGTCATCGACGTGCTGCGTGGCAACCACAACGACCGGTCCCGAGCCTCGGACCATGAGAGCCTGAGCGTCTGGGGCGTCGGCGAAGACCTGTCCGAGAGTCAGTGGAAGACCGTCATCCGCCAGGTGCTCGCCCGCGGACTCCTCGAATCCCACGGTGATTACGGGGTGCTCGTGATCGGTGAGGCCGCCGGCCCCGTCCTGCGCGGAGAAGAGGAGATCTCACTGCGCGTCGACCCGGTGAAGAAGGCAGGGGCGAAGAAGGCCGGATCCCGTCGTCGAGGCGGCCCCGAGGTCGAGCTCGACCCCGCCGATGCCTCCCTGTTCGAGGCCCTGCGCTCCTGGCGCGGAGAGCAGGCGAAGGAGCAGGGCGTGCCCGCCTACGTCGTGTTCCCCGATGCCACGCTCTACGGCATCGTCGAGGTCAAACCGACGACGATCAGCGAACTCGGCCAGGTCAGCGGTGTGGGCTTGAAGAAGCTCGACCGCTATGGCGATTCCGTGCTCGAAGTGCTCGCCGCGCACGCTGGCTGACTCAGCCTTCGGCGAAGGCCTCGAGGCCCTGTTCGGCTGCCGTCGGGTCCATCCACATGAACTCGAGGATGTTGCCGTCGGGGTCGGTCATGCTGATGCCGTACATGAACCCGAGATCCTGCGGTTCCTTGTTCTCCCCACCACCGGCGTCGAGGATCGAGGCGCGCATCGCGTCGACCTCGTCGCGGGATTCGCGGCTGAGGGCAGTGAGCGCCTGAGCTGTGGTGTGCGGGTCGGCAATCGGTTTGTCCGTGAAAGTGGCGAGGTAGTCCCGGGTGAGGATCATGAAGAAGATGTCGTCGGTCCATCTGATGCACGACGCATTGTCATCGGTGAACTCGGGCACCACCTCGGCGCCGATGGACTGGTAGAAGGTCTTGGCACGCTCGAGGTCGGTGGTCGGAAGGTTGACGAAGATCTGGGTCATAACTGCTCCCTTGCAGTGACGGCGACGCATCAGCGGATGCGAGCCCAGACGAACCATGACAGCCGGACGGCTGAACGATGGGAGTCTGATTCTCTCCGCACACCCACCCCAAGTCAACACCCTGCTACCTGACGGCGGCCCAGCAACCTGGCGCGAGGTTGCTGGGCCGCCGTCAGGTAGTTCTGGGAGGGAAGTGACGGGGTAGCCTGAGAAGCGCACGGGCCCACCGGCCCTCTCGATTACTTGGAAGGCGACGATGACGACTCCTGACCCGGTCTCCACCACCTCGGCGATCACCCGCGCGAACTGCGAACAACGCGATGCGAACGATCCCCTGCGTGATTTCCGCGACGATTTCCTGCTCCCGGAAGGCACGATCTACCTCGACGGGAACTCGCTCGGTCCCCGCACGAAAGGCGCGGCCGAGCGCGCCCAGGACGTCATCGCCGACGAATGGGGCACCGGCCTCATCGGGTCATGGAACTCCGCCAGCTGGTGGGACCTGCCCGCTAAATTGGGTGAGAAGATCGCCGGGATCGTCGGCGGCGGGGCCGGGTCCACCGTCGTCACGGACACCACCTCGATCAACCTGTTCAAGGCCGCCTCGGCGGCGCTGAAGATGCAGGCCGAGGACTCCCCGGACCGGCGGGTCATCCTCACTCAGCGGGAGAACTTCCCCTCCGATATCTACATGCTCGAAGGATTGGCCGAACAGCTCGGCGACGGATACAAAGTCCGCCTCGTCGACGATGAGGAAGTCACCGCAGGGTTCCCGACGACGATGTCCGACGAGGTGGCCCTCGTCGTGCTCACCCACGTGAACTACCGGACGGGTCGTCTCTTCGATATGGGCACGACCACCTCGGCGATCCATGCCGGCGGGGCCATGGTCATCTGGGACCTGTGCCATTCGGCGGGTGCTCTGCCCATCGATCTCACCGGTTCGGGTGCCGACATGGCGATCGGCTGCACGTACAAGTTCCTCAACGGCGGGCCCGGCTCACCGGCGTTTATCTGGGTAGCCGAAGGGCTGCGGAACCGATTCAGCCAACCTCTGTCGGGGTGGTGGTCGCATGCCCGACCCTTCGAGATGGACCCGGACTACCAGCCAGCCGATGGCATCCGCCGCTACCTCACCGGAACGCAGGGAATCCTGTCGATGTCCGTGGCAGGGCTCGGCCTCGACATCCATTCTCGGGTGGACATGAACCTGGTGCGGGCGAAGTCCCTGGCCTTGTCCGACCTGTTCATCGACCTCGTCGATGAGCGTTTGGCCGATCACCCGGTCGAGGTCGTCACCCCACGTGAGCACGCTCATCGCGGATCCCAGGTCTCGATCCGGCACCCGGAGGGGTTTGCGGTGATGAGCGCACTCATCGAGCGCGGAATCATCGGCGACTACCGCGAACCGGAGGTGCTGCGGTTCGGGCTGACCCCGCTCTATATCGGGTTCACCGAGGTGTGGGACACCGTCGAGGCCCTGCGCGACATCCTCGACAACCACCTCTGGGACACAGACGCTCACAAAGTCCGCGGCGCCGTCACCTGATTACTACCTGACGGCGGTGCAGCAACCTGGCGCCAGGTATCTGGGCCGCCGTCACCTGCGTTGGAACGTGGCCACTCAGGTGTCCGGAGCCGCAGAGGTTTCGATGACTTCGGCGTTGACCCCGAAGTACGGTTCACCCGCCTCATTCCGCGGGCGGCTGGCGACGAGCGTCTTGAGCAGGTTGCTGCCCCGCTCGCCGGTGATCGGGTCGAGATCGAGGATGGCGCACCGCGCAATCGGTTCCCCGATCCGCACACGCAGAGCGCCGACGTCCGGCACGTTCAGCATCACATCCCTGCCTCGCCAGGTCTCTTCAATGAAGGGTTCGTCCGTGTCGAGGACGAGGGTGGCACGGAAGCGGGCGGCCTCATCTTGCAGCTCGTGGTGACCGGACTGATCGGCGAGTTCCCTCATCGAAGCAGTCGTGACGATCGACAGGCCAGCTCCGTAGATCACGTCCCCACGGTGTGCGCGGGCCAGCCGGACCGACTTTCCCAGCCACTCGGAGGCGAGCGCCGAATGCGGACCGTCGGTGAGTTCCAGGTCGACCGGTCGCTTCCAGTAGGAGCAGGTCAGGCGCTCGCCCGAGCCGGCTGGCACCCCAGAGGCAGAGCGCCCGTCGGGCAGGGTGACCGTCAGTGTGTCGTCGACGAGTGAGGTGGTCATTCGGATGAGCCGCGGATTCTGCACGGTCTTGAGCACCTGCGCTCGCTCGACATCGACGAAGCAGAACGGGCGGTCGCCGACCGGCCCCTGAGCATCGACGATCGCTCCCGGTCGGGCCTCGTGCCGGGTGCCTTTGATATGGGCGAAGCCGATCGATGGCACGCCGAATTCCCGCGCTGGAGCAGGTGACGGGGGCGGAGCAACCTGGCGCCAGGTTGCTGCGCCGCCGTCAGGATCCTTCTATGTCTGTCAAGCGGCTTGACCGATCGGGTTCGTGGCCTCGAGAATCCGATACACCGAACGAGCCAAGCTACGCTTCATACACCGGATCGTCTCCTTCTTCGTCTTCCCCTCACTGAGCCGTTTAGCCATGTACGCCTGAGACCTCTTCTGGTGAGAAAGCCGCGTGATGGCCACCATGTACAACGCAGAATTCAACCGACGATCACCACTGCGGTTCAGCCGGAACCTCACCACATTCCCCGACGACGCCGGGATCGGACAGACCCCCGCCAGCTTCGCGAACGCAGCCTCCGAACGCACCCGCCCATGATGCGACCACGCCAGGTAAAACACAGCCGCGGTAATCGGCCCCATCCCCGGCTGTTCCAGCAACACGGCAGCCGGACTGTCCTTGACCAAAGCCTCGATCCGCATGGCGTAGTCCCTGATTTCCGCATCGAGTTCGACGACGCGCTTGGCTAACCGAATGGCTTCCCGACGGGCCTCGGCCAGTGCCACAGACTCGTTCCTGGCCCGCCACTTCGCAACCGTCTGGATCTTGACGACCGACAGTTTCCGACGCGCATCCATACCGAGGTCATGAGTACGCAACAGCGCGGTGAGCGCATTGATGGTCCGGGTCTTCTCCCGGGTCATGGACTCCCGAGCCTTGACCAGGATCCGCAGTCCCTGACGCGGCCCATCAGCCTGCCGGGGAAACCGCAGTCGTGACTCGTCTAGGGACAGGACCGCACCAGCGATCCTGCGGGCATCGATCCGGTCGTCCTTGCCCGTGGCATGCCGGTCGCGAGCATTCATGCTGGCGGCCTCGGCGACCAGGTACCCATTGTCGGCTACATGGTCGGCAAGGATCGCCCCGTACGTGCCGATGCCCTCGATGACCCACAGGGTGTCGAGGTCCCCGCCGGTCCGGCGACCAGCCCAGGTCAGGGCCCGTTTCAAGCCAGCTTTCGTGGTCGGGAATGAAGCAGTGTCGACGTGCTCACCAGAGCGGGTGAGGACACTGTAGACGTGGTTCTTCGCGTGGGTGTCGACGCCAACGACAAACGCGTATAAATGCGAGATGATAGTCATGACGGTTCGTGATTCTCCCGTGTCAGAGCGGATGAGGTCCGACCGTCGAACGGTCGGCTCCGGCCCGGGAGATAGTCACGTCGGAACACTACTGTGATGAGTCACGTTCGGTCAGGAACGGACAACCTTCTGATCAAGTTACCGATGTGGGCCGAGCCGGTGCCGACCGCCCACCGATCATCAGACAGATCCCGACGAGGACATCGTTCGAGTCAGTAGCAATTAGAGTCATGATGATCGATAGGACGGTCAGCTCCTACTCTGCCAGCCGATCCCAGACCAGCCACTATCAATACTCACAGTAGCAATTGGGGCATGGGGGTTGCGTCTTCCTGAGACGGCGTAGGTTCCGATGGCCACCGCGCCGATCGCCAGGACCGTGCCGCCGATGATGACGGCTCCGGGGATCGTGGCGATCGTACCGAGCACTCCCACGGTGACTCCGGAGAAGGTCTGCATGCCGGGGCCGAACGTCGCATAAGAGCCGATGACGCGACCGCGGATCTCGGGCGGAGCCTCGAGCTGGATGATCGCCATCTCGGTCGACTCGGCGGTGATCTTCGAGACTCCGGCGATGACGAGCATGATGACGGCCACCCACAGGTGGGAGGTCAGAGCGAAGAGCAGTGAGCTGACACCCATCGCCGCAGCAGCCATAGCAGCCGCAGCCGGAACGGCCTTGATCCACCCGGTCGCTTCGAGCCCGAAGCCGCCGAGCACCCCGCCGGCGCCCATGGCGAAGAGCAGCACGCCATAGGTGAAGTCGCTGTCTCCGCCGACCGGATTGAGGATGTCGCCGAACACCGGCATCGCCGTTTGCAGCACCGCCCCGATCGTCGTCGAGGCGAGCGCGGCCAACAGCAGCATGCCGACGATCGCCCGATTGTGGCGGACATCGATGAGCACCCGCAGCGACTGGATGAGGGTCGTCCGCGCAGTGCGCACTCCTCCGCTGCGCAGGTGTCCGGTGAAGGGCGTGCGGATGAGGAAGATCGTCAGCGGCAGGTAGAAGATGATGTTGATGAAGATGCCCCACGTGGCGCCGACCCCGAGCAGCAGGGCGGATCCGACGACCGGTCCGAAGAGGATGCCGAGGCTGCGGAACGTGGCATTGAGGCGGACCGCGCTCGGCAGCTCCTTGCGGTCGACGAAGTCATGGAGCATCATCTGTTCGGCCGGACCCCACAGGCATCCGGCGAGCCCGTGGATGACGAGCAGCACGCAGGCCTGCCACAGCTGCAGGGAATCGGTGAGGAAGAGGATCCCCCAGCACAGGGACACGACCATGAACATGATCTGTCCGATCTGGATGAGGCGGCGGCAGTCGAAGCGTTCGGCCAGTGATCCGGCATAGACGGACAGAAGCAGGAACGGCAGCCAGTGGCTGATGAGCTGGAACCCGACGAGCGCCGGGGATTCGAACTTCTGCCACAGCACCCAGTAGGTGATGACGTGTTCGATGTTGTCGCCCATCATCGCCGTACCCGACCCGACTAAGTAGGGCGCAGTCTTCCAACTGCGCAGCACGCTGAAACGGCGCGGACCGGCCGCCTGGCCAGCAACGACATGGCCACCGCCCACTTTGCCGGCACCCGCCTGGCCGGCGCCTACTTTGCCGGCGCCCGCCTCGTCGCCGGGGTTCTGGGAGGTATCGCTCACTCCCCCATTCTCACACCCGCGGAACCGACCGGCGCCGACCTCTTGTCGGCTGGGATCGAGGCGAGGACAATGAACCTTGATCAAGGAGGATCATATGTCCACAGCTCAGCCGCCGACGTCCGCCCGCCCGAACTCCGCCCTCGTCGTCATCGACATTCAGAACGGGGTGATGCAAGCCAGTTGGAATTCAGATTCGGTCATCTCCACGATCTCCGATCTCGTCGACCGTGCCCGGAAGACCGGCACCGAAGTGGTCTGGGTCCGGCACAGCTCCGGTCAGCTGCCGATCGACTCCCCGCAATGGCAGATCGTCGACTCGCTCGCGCCCGCCGACGGCGAATCCATCATCGAGAAGACCCACGGCAACACCTTCGAGGACACGGACTTCGAGGAGGTGCTCGCCGGAAAGGACGTCGGCCACCTCGTCGTCACCGGTGCCCAATCGGATGCCTGTGTGCGCTCGACGATCCACGGCGGCTTCGCCCGCGGCTACGACGTCACCCTCGTCACCGACGCCCACACCACCGAGGATCTCACCGAATGGGGCGCTCCCCCACCGGAGCAGGTCGTCTCCCACACGAACCTGTACTGGCAGTTCGAATCCGGTCCCGGCCGGCAGGCTCGCGTTCAGGAATCGAGCGAGGTCGACTTCACCAAACCTTGATCGTTCGCGTTCCCAACCCCAAACCCTGACCACCCCCGCTCCCAACCCCGGAGTCTGCCATCATTAGGGTATGAGTGAAGACATCCGCAGCATCGAACTGACCCGCATCGCCGAGAACCACTACCGCGCCACCGCCCCGAGCGGAGCAAGCATCGAATTCGGCCGCGGCGAAGGCCTCATGACCCCCGTCGAACTGCTCCTGGCCGCCGTGGCCGGCTGCTCGTCGATCGACGTCGACACTGTGACCAGCCGTCACACCGAACCCACGAAGTTCGACGTCTCCGCGACCGCAGACAAGATCGACGAGGACGGAGCCTCCCGTGTGGACAACGTCCACCTCGATTTCGACCTGGCGTTCCCCGACGACGAGGAGGGCCGGAAGGCCGATGCCCGCGTCGAACGCCTTGTCGGGCTCTCCCACGACAAGTACTGCACGGTCTCCCGCACCGTCGAACACCCCACGAAGGTCGACTTCAGCATCCGTCGCGACTGACGTCGCGATTCGTCGCGGCAGATCCTTCGCCGAGGCGGACCGCCGTTCCGTACGGACGTGACCCTCAGCTTTCGGCGAGCCGCTTCTTCTCGACCTCGACATCGAAATCGGCGGCCGGCCACTGCGGGTCGATGTCCTTGAGGACGTCGAGCAGCAGCCGCTGCACAGCCAAGCGGGCGTACCATTTCCGGTTCGCTGGCACGACGAACCACGGCGCCGCCTCGGTGGAGGTGCGGTCGAAGACGACCTGGTAGGCATCCATGTAATCCGGCCACAGGAGTCGTTCGTCGACGTCACCCGGGTTGTACTTCCAGTACTTGTCCGGCCGGTCGAGACGTTCGGCCAGACGCTCCTTCTGCTCGTCCGGAGAGATGTGGAGCATGACCTTGACGATCCGCACCCCCGCCGCAACCAGTTCGGCTTCGAAGTCGTTGATGGCGGTATAGCGGCGCTCGATCTCGGCGGCGTCGGCGAGTTCACGGACGCGGCCGATGAGCACATCCTCGTAGTGGGAGCGGTCGAAGACTCCGATCATTCCGGGACCGGGCACGCGCGGACGGATGCGCCAAAGGAAGTCATGGGCCAGTTCCTCCTCAGTCGGTTTCTTGAAGGCGGCGAGCTCGACACCCTGCGGATCGACTGCTCCGACGACGTGTCGGACGATTCCGCCCTTGCCCGCGGTGTCCATGCCTTGCAGGACGAGGAGGACAGCGGGGCCGGAGTCCTCGTCATGGTGAGCAGCGAAGAGGCGCTCCTGCAGGTCGCCCAGTTCAGCGGACAGCGTCTCGAGATCCTTCTTCCCGCTCTTCTTGTCCCCGTCGTAGCCGGGAGTGGATTCGGGATCGACCTCGCCGAGGCGGAATCCCTCCCCGGCACGGAGAAGTGGGGTGGGGTCAGTCGTCCAGTTGCTCGTCGGCTCACTCATGCGTTCATCTTTCCAGGTGGGAAGGGCCGCGTCCATGCCGATGAGTCACAGGTGAACGCTCACCGCCTCGGGTCCTGCGGCGGATGCTGCGGCGGCTGAGGCCCATCGATGCCCGGCAGCGGGTTCTCGTTCGTCAATCCGCGCCGACGCCTGTCCGCAAGGTACTTCTGGTAGGCCGCTTCGCGTTCGGCCGCGGTCATCTGCGGATTCGGTTTGTCGATGACATTGCGCAGCATCGCAAGCACCGTCAGCACCGCCAGCCCGGACAGCGCAACAGCCACCCAGATCATCGTGGCAAGCAGGCTCGGCGGATTCTCGAAGACCCTCACGCCAGCGAAGCAGATGAGGAAGACGAATCCGAGATACGGCAGCAGCAGCCACAGAGCCACCTTGTAGCCGCCGATCATCATCGGCATCATTACACACATACTCCACGCCATGCCGCCGATGAAGAAGAGCAGGACGAGGAAGAAGCTCGCCGGATCGCTGTTGAGATCCGCCGCAACCGTCCCGGGAACAGCCCGCTCGCCGAGGAAGAACGGCCAGACCAGCGCCACCAGAGTGACGATCACTGCAGAGGCGACCACGCCGAGGAATGTCAACGGAATGAGACCCTCACGGCGGAAACCGTCGTCCGGACGCTTGTGTTCCATGAACAGGAAGGGAAAGAGAATGGTCATAACGCCGGCACAGATTCCCGCCCAGACGCCGTCCGCCTCAACGACCTCGAAGTTCTGCTGCAGCATCAGCCCCGTCGACGCGAACCAGATGAGGAAGGTGAAGAAGAGCGCACCGAAGAGCGCGATGCCCAAGACGCGCAGGAAGTCACGAGGCCACGTCGGAACCGGCTTCATCTCGTGCAGCGGAAGCGGTCCAGGCGGGGGTGGTCCAACCGGTGTCTCACTCATAACGTCATCGTCGCACACGGCACGAGGGTCGACGCCCGCGTCGATGTGTCAGCCTCGACACCGCGGACCTCGCCGAATCGAGCCACCACCCTCAGTCCGGTTTCCGGAACACCGACGGCAGCTTCTTCTTAACCCGACGTCCGGTGTCCCGGTACGACCATTGCCGCATCGGCTGCGGCACCCGCCACTGCAGCTTCCAGGCGAGCATGCGGAAGCCGAAGGCGGCGGCCGCGATGATGAGTGAGGCGATGGCACCCAACAGTCCGGTCACCTCGGCGATGATCGTCAGCACCGAACCGAACAGGGCGGGGATGAGGTAGAGGTCGGTGCCGCGGAAGATCGCCGGGTCCTCACTGGCCACGGCATCGCGCATGAGTCCGCCGCCGCACGCGGTCAGCGCACCCATGAGCAGCGCCGCCGGATAGTTCGTCCCGGCGGCGAGCGCGATCGTCGTGCCGGTGACGCTGAAGAGGCCGAGGCCCATCGCGTCGAAGGCGACGATCCAGATCCGTGCCCGGGAGATGTGGGAGCCGATGATGTAGATGAGCAGGGTCGCAATCACCGGCGGGGCGAGGTAGATCGGTTGGCCGATGGCGTTGGGCACCCGGTCGAGGAGCACATCGCGGATCATGCCTCCGCCGATGCCCGTCATCGTGCCCAGCACCAACCCGCCGGTGATGTCGAAATTGCGTCGCGCGGCCAGCAGCACTCCGGAGACCGCGAAGACGAAGGTGCCGGTGAGGTCGAGGGCGAGGAACAGGAACTCCTGCAAGTTCATCTCCACCTCGGCTCCTCTCGTCGCTCCGTGCCCGCCCCGGTGCCGAGCGTCCTACCAGCCACTGTAATCCTCTTCGACATCCCGTGAGCCATTTGTCTGGTGTTCCGTTCCCCATCGCCGAGGCGGCCGCTAGGCTGAGGAGATGACGCAGCCGACGCTCATCCTCGTCCACGGCGCTTTCGCCACTTCCTTCTCTTTCGCCCCGCTGCAGGCCGAACTCGCCTTCCACGCAGTTCGCTCGGCTGCGGTTGACCTGCCGGGTCACGGTTTCGCCGCCACCTTCCCGCTCGGGTATCAGGCGCCTCAGGACCTTGCCCAGTTCACCTCGGAGCCGGGATCGATCAGGGGTGTGACCGTCGACGACAATGTCCGGGCTCTCACCGAGGCGGCCGCCCGTGCCAAGGAGCACGGACCGGTGGTCATCGTCGCCCACAGCCGCGGCGGGGCCACATTGACCGCCTTGGCGAATGCGCATCCGGAGCTCATCGACCACATGGTCTATGTCTCCGCATGGGCACCGGTGGACCTCCCGGCCGCCGAATACAATGCCGAACCCGAAATGAAGACCGTCGACAATGCGGCTCTCGCCCGGGCCCTGGCCGGTGATCCCGGGCAGCTGGGACTGCTGCGCTGCAATTTCCGCCAGGCCGACCTTGAGGTCCTCGACGGCCTGAAAGCACTCTTCTGCGCCGACGTCAGCGATGACGAATTCCGCATCTTCCTGAACTCACTGCAGCCGGATGAGAACCTCGACGCGGGAGGGCCCGAACACCGGGCGCAGGCGGGCACGTGGGGGACGATTCCGCGTACGTTCGTCCGCCTCGGCGAGGATCGGAGCGTGCCGACCGCGATGCAGGATCGCCTCATCCGCGAAGGTGATGCGCTCACCCCGGACAATCCCTACCGGGTGCGCACGCTCGCGTCGTCCCACGTGGGATGGCTGATCCACCCCGCCGAGGCGGCCGTGCAGTTGGCGCAGATCGCCGCCGACGTTGCCGCGGAGTCCGACAGGTAAAGCGCGAGTGCGAACTGAAGAGGCCCCGACCGTGACAGTCGGGGCCTCTCGTTCTCTGCTCAGCCGATTCAGCTGAGCTGGAAGTTGTCCGGGTTCTTGTAGGGTTCGATCTCGACGACCGGATTGCCCTTGCCCATGAGCAGTTTGGAGATGGGGCAGCGAGCGTGGGCGCGGGCAGCGTACTTCTCGGCGTCGGTGTCCGAGACCCCTTCGATGGAGATGAACGCCTTCGGAGCGAAGTAGAAGCCGTTGCCGGAGGGTTCGTTGTGCAGCTCGACTTCGACGCGCACGCGTGAGAGCGCCTCGATCTCATTGACCGCGAGGACGACCTTGAGCGTCTCGCCGAGGCAGGTCGACCAGGCCATGGCGAGGAACTGTTCCGGGTTGTTGCCCTCTACGACCCGTGAGGTCGGGGCGGTGGACAGGGTCTGGCCGTCTTCGACGCGCACCTCGCCCGAGGTGCCGCCGAGGTTCTCGACCTTTGCGGTGTAGATCGGCGCACTCGGGCTCTTCGGCTCATCCGCATCTCCGGTCGGAGCCTGCGGCTGGGCGTATCCGGGTTTCTCAGTCATTGCACCATGCTACGACAGGCACGCAACAAGGTCACCGGCGTTTCAGTGAATGGTCAGTAACAAAACCCGCAGACCCATCCGCCGTCCCGGCGGCTCCGAATGATCACTATGAATCGGACAACCCGTGCAACCCACCGTTTCCGCGGCGTCGTGGCAGGCATCGTCGCCACAGTCATGATGTTCGGTCTCGCAGACCTCATCGCGCGTGCCTTCACCCCGAGCGCCGCACCCCTGCTCACCCTCGGTCAGGCGATCATCCCACTGGCTCCCCCGGCGGCGATCAAACCCGTCATCGCCCTGTTCGGCGACAACGACAAACTCGTCCTCGTCCTCTCCACCGGCCTCGGTGCGATCATCCTCGCCGGTCTCATCGGAGCACTGGCGGTTTCCCGCCGGCGTCTGGCCACGACACTGCTGGTCGTCGCCGGGCTCGTCCCAGTCATCGTCATCATCATCCGCCCCGAAGCGGGTGCCATCGACGTCATTCCTACGCTCATCGGCATTGCGGCGGGTGTCGCGGTCTTCCTACTTCTGCTGCGCTTCGGGGTACCGGCAACCCACGCCGAGGCGACCGACAGTCCCGATGTCGCGCGCGGTTCGCGAACCTCGGAATCTTTGAGCCGCCGCCGTTTCTTCGGCCTCGCCGGTGCCATCGGCGCCATCGGGGCCGTCACCATCGCCGCCGGCCAGACCCTCGTCTCTCTTACACAGGAAGCCGGAGCAGCGGTGGCCAAACTGGTTCTGCCCACCCCTGCGAAGAAGGCGGCCGCGATTCCCGCCGCCGCGAGCACCGACCTCGACGGCACGGTCCCCTTCGTCACCGAAGCGAAGGACTTCTACCGCATCGACACGGTGCTCTCACCACCGGTCATCGACCCGGAACAGTGGTCCCTGCGCATCCACGGCATGGTCGAAGAGGAGGTGACCCTGACGATGGACGACGTCCTCGACCTGCCGCAGGAAGAACACCACATCACGCTCACCTGCGTGTCCAATCCCGTCGGCGGGGACCTCGTCGGAAACGCGACCTGGCTCGGATATCCCGTGCGTGATCTCCTCGCCCGAGCACGCCCGAACTCGCAAGCCGATATGGTCCTCTCCCACTCCTTCGATGGATTCACCGCCTCGACCCCGATCGGTGCACTGACCGATGACCGCGCCGCCCTCCTGGCGGTGGGAATGAACGGCGAACCGCTCACCCCGATCCACGGCTTCCCCGCCCGCCTCGTCGTTCCCGGGCTCTACGGCTTCGTTTCCGCGACGAAATGGGTGACCGAACTCGAGGTCACCCGCTTCGATGAGAAGACCGCCTACTGGACCGACCGCGGGTGGGATGCCAAGGCCCCCATCCTCGTCGCTTCGCGCATCGAGGTCCCCAAGCCGCTGGCCAAGGTCCCTGCTGGGGACATCCGAGTCGGCGGCACCGCCTGGGCGCAGCGTGCAGGGATCGACCGCGTCGAGGTCAAGCTCGACGACGGCGAATGGACGCAGGCGGATCTGGCCGAGGAGGTCACGATCGACACCTGGCGACAGTGGCGGACCGAATTCGCCGAGGTGGCCGCGGGGTCACATACCCTCACCGTGCGTGCCACGGACAAGGACGGCACAGTGCAGACAGCGAAACGTCGGGATTCGATCCCGAACTCGGCCACCGGGCACCACCACATCCAATTCCGCGTCGAATGAGCCCGCAGCCGCCTCGGCGAAGAGATTCTCAAGATTTCTTCCCCATCCACCCATCCGAACCGAGCACCGCACCGAATACCCAGTACACAGCGAGCAATGGAGATCACTTCACAGCTGTGCGCGAATACGCATCACTGTTGATTAGGAGAAGAACAATGAAGACACTGCTTCGCACACGCACCGCCACCATCCTCTCGGCCGGCGCCATCGGCCTCCTGGCACTGAGCGGCTGCGGAATGGATTCCGGTTCCGGCGGGGAGGAGTCCGGTTCGGAATCGGGCAGCTCCGAATCCCAGCCCGCTGACTCGGGCGAGTCCGAGATGCCCGACGAGTCCGGCGACTCCTCCATGGCCGATTCCGACCTCGTCGGCAAGGGCTGCTCGACCTACGCCGAGGAGAACCCGGACGGAGCCGGCTCTGTCGAGGGAATGGGCCAGGACCCGGTGGCCACTGCCGCCTCGAACAACCCGATGCTCACGACCCTGACCAAGGCTGTCTCGGGCAAGCTCAACCCCGATGTCGACCTCGTCGACACCCTCAACAGCGACGAGTTCACGGTCATCGCCCCGGTCGACGACGCCTTCGCCGATGTGCCCAAGGACGACCTCGACGCCCTGGCCAAGGACTCGGACCAGCTGACGAAGGTCCTGACCTACCACGTCATCCCCGGACAGCTCTCCCCCGATGAGATCGCCGGTGAACACGAGACCGTCGAAGGTTCGAAGGTGAAGATCTCCGGTGAGGGCGAGGACATGAAGTTCGACGATGCCGGACTGGTCTGCGGCGGAGTCAAGACCGCCAACGCCACGGTCTACATGGTCGACGCCGTGATGATGCCCAAGAAGTGACCGGAGAGTCCACAGCGAGAGAACACCACGATGCAGTGGCCGGGAACCGATCAGCAGCAACAGGATCGGCTCCCGGCCGCTTTCGGTTCCTCGCCGGTTCGTGCGGCTTCAGGCGAACGTCGATTGACCGTCTCTGCTGCACACGCTCTCACCACTGCACCCACCCCGCTCGACTCGCTCACCTGGGAAAGGTGTGATCGGTTTCTGCATGCATGGCATGATTGGGCAATGAGTTCTGATCACCAGCCGGCGGATTCCGCCGATCCCGGCGGTGCCCTGCTGATCCGCATCGCCGAGGGTGACCGGTCCGCATTCGAAGAACTGTTCATCACTCACTCCCGCATCCTCATGGCCGTCATCCTGCGAATCGTCAAGAGCCGAACACTGGCCGAGGAGGTCCTCCAGGACTGCTTCACCGAGGTGTGGACCCGGTGTTCGGGCTTCGACCCGGGGCGCGGCAGCGGACGGGCATGGCTGATCACCCTGTGCCGCAGGCGAGCCATCGACTGTGTGCGCAGCGTCCAAGCTCAACAAGACAGAGACTATGCGGACGGGCTCCGCACCACCGCCGAAGCAGGCGACCAGGTGGAGCAGACCGTCATCGCCCGTGCAGAGTCGGACCGGACCGTCTCGGCTCTGCGGATCCTCCCGGATGAGCAGGCCGAACCGATCGTCATGGCCTTCTACCAAGGCATGACCCACACCCAGATCTCTGAGAATCTCCAGGTGCCCCTGGGTACCATCAAGTCACGGATCAGGGACGGAATGAAGAAGCTGCGAGAAGAGTTGGAGGCAAGCCGATGAGCGCAGATCGTGACTATCTGGCTGCCGGGCTGGCCCTCGGCGGGCTCAGCGACTCAGAACTCACCGAGGCTCAGGCGCTGGCCGATGCCGACGCCGACTTCCGCGCCGAAGTCGCCGCCTATGCCGACGTGATGGCCGACGCGGCCGAATCCGATGAACCGGTCGAGGTCAGCTCGGCGACTCAAGAGGCGATTCTGTCGATCCCCGAGAGCCGTGCACAGGAACCGGCTCCGGAGACCTCACCCGTTGTCGAGGCTGAGACTTCGTCGGTCGCTGCGGATGCCGCCACCGATGAGCCGGCCGCTCCGGCGTCGCTCAGCGAACGTCGGGAGGCACGCCTATCCGATGCCCGCAATGAGGGCCGAGGTGAGCGGCAATCCGGCCGCGGTTCCTGGCTGCCCTGGGCGGCAGCTGCGGCCGCGATCGTTGTCGCCGCCGGTCTCGGCGGGACCCTCTGGCAGCAGCAACAGCGGCAGAACGCTCTGGAAGAGGAGCTGGCCGCGACTCAGCAGCAGTTGGATGATTCTGCCCGTCTCATGGAGGCCAGTGATCTGCGTACGCACACCGAGAAGCTGCCCGAGGGCGGCTCTGTCACTGTTCTCTCTTCCGAGAGCGAGCAGCTCATCCGCCTCAGCCCCAAAGACATCGGACAGCCACCGGCCGGAAAGTCGATGCAGATGTGGGTCATCGGTGCCGACGGCCCGGAAAACGCCGGCCTGATGGCGGATGAGCCGGTGACCATCACCGGCGAAAAGTTCACCGACGGCAGCGTCTTCGGTATCACCGTCGAACCCGAGGGCGGTTCGAAGCAGCCGACCACGGATCCGATCGTCGCCATCGACCTGTAGGGCCGCGAGGAGTAGGCTTCGTCGCACCGGCGAAGGAGCTGACATGTC
The DNA here is from genome assembly GCF_026168515.1 of Brevibacterium spongiae. Classification (NCBI taxonomy): domain Bacteria; kingdom Bacillati; phylum Actinomycetota; class Actinomycetes; order Micrococcales; family Brevibacteriaceae; genus Brevibacterium; species Brevibacterium spongiae. The sequence goes on from NZ_CP093443.1 coordinate 3,990,632, forward strand.
CGATTTCGAGTGGGACCCGGAGACCTACCTGGCGCTCATGGCCGAGGAGATCCCCGATTACCCGCGCCTGCAGACCGAGGTGGCAGCTGCGGCGGCCACCGGGGCACCGAGGTCAATCCTCGATCTGGGCGTCGGCAGCGGACTGACAGCACAGCGCGTCCTCGAGGCACTCCCGGAGGCCGAGCTGCTCGGCATCGACGCGAGTTCCGAGATGCTCTCCGCTGCCGAGTCGACCCTTGACCCGGAACGCACCCGGTTGCAGCTGGGCCGCCTCGAAGAATCATTGCCGAAGGGGCCGTTCGACCTGGTCATGTCGACGCTCTCCGTCCATCATCTCGACGGCCCCGGCAAGGCCGACCTCTTCGTCCGCATCGCGTCGGTGCTCGAGCCCGGCGGGAGGTTCGTCCTCGGTGATCTCGTCGTACCCGCCGACCCAGCGGACGTCGTCACCCCGATCGACTGGATCGACGACACCCCCAGTTCGCTCGATGAGCAGCTGACCTGGCTCGCCGAGGCAGGACTGACCACCCACGTGCACTGGCAGCACCGGGATCTGGCCGTCGTCGTCGCCGAGAAGCAGCGCTGATATCGTCGGCTCCCCTCCTCCACCAGCGGTGGGAGGACTGCATCGCGAATTCCCCACTGCGGCGGATACCGGCCGGGCACGGCACTGTCTAAGCTGGAAGGATGACGGAGGATCAGGCACCTGTGCGAACCACCAAGAGCGATGTCTACATCGTCATTGGCCTGGCCGTGTCGTCAATGCTCTTCGCAGTGCTCTACAGCGCCTCCAGCATTCAGGTTCTGAAGGCACCTCTGTGGGCTTGCTGCCTCGCATCCGTCCTCCTCACCGCACCCTTGTTGTATCGGCGCCGGTTTCCGACTCAGAGCGCATTTGCAATCTGCCTCGTCTACTCGGTAGCACTAGTCAACAGCGCCATGGAAATCGGCGTCTCCCAGATCGTCCTGTTCATGGGAATCTATTCGATCGGACAGTGGCAGCGCAGCCGCAAGGTCGCCTTCTGGTCGCGCTTGCTGCTGTGCATCGGCATGGCGATCCTCTTCACGGTGTCGCTGACCGTCCAGTATCGGGCTCTCGGCGACTTCACCCTTCTGCAGTTCGCTGCGTCCGGTGGAGTGTCTTTCTTGACGAACGTCGCGTTCTTCGGTGGAGCATGGCTCTTCGGCAACCGCGCATGGAAGCAACGGAAACTCATGGCCGAGCTTCGCGCGGCCAACGAAGAGGTCCGTGAACAGGAGCAGCAGCTGACTCGGCAGGCTCTCGACCTCGAACGCGTCCGCATCGCGCGGGAACTCCACGATGGAGTCGCCCACCATATCGCCGGGGTCGGAATCCACGCCGCTGCCGCACGTCGCAGCATTGAGAAGAACCCCGCCAAGGCCAAGGAATCGCTCCAGGTCATCGAATCCTCGACCCGCGAGACCGTCGACGAACTCCGCGCCCTCGTCTACACACTGCGTGACACGGACTCGTCGACCGACGACACCGCCACCAAGGACAATGCGTCTGCTCAGGAAGGACAGGCAGCGGACCACCCGGCCGGAGATGCGACGGCGGCGTCGACGAAAGGCAACCCCAGCCTCGGCGATCTTCCGGAACTCATCGAATCGGCCCGACGATTCGACCAAACTGTCGAGTACGCGACGATCGGGGAACCTCGCCCCCTCACTCCGATCACCGAGATGTCGATCTATCGCGTCATTCAGGAATCTCTGACCAATTGTTCTCGTTACGCGGGCGCCGGCGCCGAGGTGGAAGTACGGCTGCGCTACGGCAGCAGTGATCTCGAGGTCGAAGTCAGTGATTCTCACCCGGCAGGCGGTGCGGCCACGTCTGTTTCCGCTGGTGCCCGGCCCGAAGCCGAGGGACGAACTCAGAGCGAAGGACTGGGATTGGGCATCGTCGGTATGCGGGAGAGGATGAGCGCCCTCGGCGGCAGCCTCGAAGCGGGCCCGAAGTCACGCGGCGGTTGGCTCGTCCGTGCTCGCATCCCCTATCCACGCAGCACTGTCTGCCCGGACGACCCAGCTTCTTCTGGAACTGCAGACCCAGTCACCCACAATCGCCCCGACACCTCTGCGAAGGCATCCATATGATCCGAGTCCTTCTCGTCGACGACCAGTCCATGGTCCGCACCGGCTTCCGCACGATCCTCGAAAGCGAGGACGGGATCGCCGTTGTCGGCGAGGCCGAGAACGGGCAGATCGCCATCGACAGGGCACTTGAGCTGTCACCCGATGTCATCTGCATGGATGTGCAGATGCCGGTTATGGATGGGCTCGAGGCGACAGAGGAGATCGTCCGCCGCGGCGCTGCCGGAGCGGTCCTTATGCTCACGACCTTCAACCGCGACGACTTCCTGTTTCGTGCACTCGATGCCGGCGCAAGTGGTTTTCTGCTCAAAACCGCCGAGGCCGAGCAGCTCATCGACGCAGTGACCGCCTTGGCCGCCGGAGACGGCCTGCTCTCCCCCGAGGTCACTCGCCGTGTCATCGAACGATCCGTGTCCACCCCGGAACCTGCGACGCCGACAGCTCCTGAGCTCGACCACCTCACCGACCGCGAGCTCGAGGTTCTGCAATTGGTGGCGACCGGGGCCAGCAATTCCGAGATCGCCAACAACCTCTTCGTCGGTGAGGCGACCGTGAAGACCCACGTGTCGAACCTGCTGTCGAAACTCGGCATCCGCGATCGCATCCACGCAGTGATCTGGGCGTACGAGAACGGCGTGGCGAAGGTCGGGGGCTAGACAGGTCGCCACTGCCGTTGGCGCCGTCGCTACTCCCTCTCGCTGCCACCCTATGCCGCCGCCGCGCGGCGAGCAGTCAGTCGCCAACGGTGTGGTCGATCATCTCGCGCACGATGTCCGCGTGTCCCGCGTGCCGGCTGGTCTCCAGGATCACGTGCAGGTACACCCACCGCAACGTCAGCTCCGAGCCCTGCGGAGAGTAGTCGAGGCTATGCTGGGCGGCGATCTCTCGGGAGCGGTCGCACTCCGCCTGGTAGGCACCGATGACATCGTCCAGCTTCTCGTCCGGCTCCAACCGCAGGTCGGCCTCAGGGTCTGCGTCGGTCCACGGCGGTGTCGGCAGTTCCGCTACGGGGATCTGCCCGATCTGCTGGGCGAACCCGCCAATTTCCACCCACCGAAGGTGTTTGATCAGGCCGCCGAGGTTGGTGCCGGTCGGAACCGGGCTGCGCCGGGCATCCTCTTCCGAGACGCCGCTGACTTTGCGCACGACGGCGTCGCGCAGATAGTCCAGGAACGTCTCAAGCTGCTCGCGTTCACTGGCGGCGACTACGCTGCCGAGGATCTCACTCGGTCTCGTCATGGGCTGAATGATACTCGCGTACCGAACCACGCAACAGGGGATATTCGGACTCTTCGCAGGCACCTTCCGACCCCATTTGCACCCTCGATTGCGAAGAGCCGCGATCCCCCTCACGCAGGGTACCGAATTCACCCTCAAGACTGATCCGCTCGCACCGCGCCTCACATAGCGTTGAAGCATGATCACCTTGGAGAACATCAACCGCAGCTTCGGCGACAAGCAGGTGCTGCACGACCTCAGCTTCGACATCAGCGACGGCCGGATGACCGGCTTCGTCGGCTCGAACGGCTCGGGCAAGACCACGACCATGCGGATCCTCCTCGGCGTTCTCGCCGCGGACTCCGGCCGCATCCTCGTCGACGGTGATCCGATCACGGCACATCACCGCAGTGCGATCGGCTACATGCCCGAGGAGCGAGGTCTCTACCCGAAGATGCCGATCATCGATCAGCTCGTCTACCTCGCCCGCTTCCACGGCCTCACCCGCCAAGCGGCGATGAAGCGCGGCCTCGACCTTCTCGAGCAGCTCGACCTCAAGGGCGAACCCACCGATACTCTCGAATCGGTCAGCCTCGGCAATCAGCAGAAGGTCCAGATCGCTGCGGCGCTCATCCACGACCCGCAAGCCCTCGTCCTCGACGAACCGTTCTCCGGCCTCGATCCTGCTGCCGTCGAACGCACCCTCGGCGTCCTCACCGCCTTCGCCTCCTCCGGCGCCCCAGTGCTCTTCTCCAGCCACCAGCTCGACCTCGTCGAACGCCTCGTCGACGATCTCGTCATCATCAACGACGGCCGCCTCGTCGCAGCAGGCACCACCGCGGAACTGCGCCGGCAGCGCAGTCTGCCCGAGTGGACGCTGCAGACGGATGCGGACCTCGGCTGGGTGCGTGGTCTGCCCGATATCTCCGTCGTCGAGCTCGACGGCAATTGGGTCCGGTTCACGGCCCCGAATGCCGATGCCGCCGAGGCGGTCCTGCGCAAAGCGCTCACCGTCTCCTCGGTGTCGTCCTTCGCTCCGCACGACGTTGCCCTCAACCGTCTCTTCCAGGAGGTCACGCAGGCATGAGCACCACCGAAACGACCACCGCCGCCGACGGCACTCAAGCAGCCCGCGCCGGCAGCAGCCGAGCCGGATTCACCACCGCGATCGGACTCGTCATCGAACGCGAGATCATGGTCAGGCTGAAGTCGAAAGCTTTCATGGTCTCGACGATCCTGAGCATCGTCCTCTTCGGCGTACTCGTCGGGGTCTCCGGAGCGCTGCCCTCACTGTTCTCCTCCACGGACAAGGTGGCGGTCACCTCGGCGGGGGCGAAAGCCGTCGAGGGGATCGACGATATCGAGACCGTCGAAGTGGATGACGTCGACGAGGCAAAAGCCCTGATCAACTCCGAGGAGGTCGAATCCGCCGTCGTCGAATCGGAGGATTCGCCGACCGGGGTGGCGGTGCTGTCCCTGCGTTCGGCACCGGAATCGCTCATCGGCGCACTCAGTCTCACTCCTGAGGTCGAACTCCTCGATCCCGATGCCCCGGACCCGGCGCTCACGTACTTCATCGGGCTCGGCCTCGGTCTGGTGTTCTTCATGGCGGCGATGACGTTCGGGAACACGATCGCCTCGTCCGTGGTGGAGGAGAAGCAGTCGCGGATCGTGGAGATCCTGCTCGCGTCCACCTCGGCACGGGTGCTCATGTTCGGCAAGGTCATCGCGTGTACGATCCTCGCCTTCGCGCAGATCGGGCTCACCGCGGTCGCGGTCCTCGCGGGTGCCGCCATCAGCGGAAACGACATGGTGTTGGACAAGGTCGCCGAACCGATCGCCTGGTTCGTCCCGCTCTTCATCGTCGGCTTCGTCATGGTCGCCGCCCTCTATGCGGCCGCCGCCTCTATGGTCTCGCGCACCGAGGACCTTCCCTCGACCAGCACGCCGATCATGATGCTCATCTTCCTGCCCTATATGGGTGTCATCATCTTCTCCTCGAACGAAACGGTCATGGCGGTGCTGTCCTACATTCCGTTCTCGGCAGCGGTGGCAGTGCCGATGCGCGTCTTTCTCGGCACGATCGAATGGTGGGAACCGCTGGTGTCCCTGCTCATCCTCATCGTCACCACGTTGCTCGCGCTGCTGCTGGCCACGAGGATCTTCGAGCGCTCGATCCTGAAGTCGGGTCCGAAGCTGTCGTGGGGGCAGGCGCTGAGGCGGTGACAGAGCGAGCATGCCTGAGATGTCGAAAGTTATCAGCTGAGCTCAAACATGTCCTCGACGGCGAATTTCAGTATCACCGATCCTGACAACATCGGCTGTCACAAAATGGCAGACTGGAAGCATGTCCGAGAATTCTTCTGAAGACACCCGGTCGCCGGAGGTCGATCCGCCGCCGGTCAGCCGTCGGCAGCGCCGTGAAGAAGAATCCACGAATTCCCGCTCCCCTTGGATGCGCCGTTTGAGCATCGCCCTGCAGGTGATCGCCTGGACACTGGCAGGCATCTTCGCGCTCATCATCGTGCTCACGGTTGTGGTGCCGAGAGTCATCGGAGCAGAGCCGTTTACGGTGATCTCCGGATCGATGGAGCCGACCATTCCGACCGGCTCGATCGTCGTGTCCAAACATGTCGAAGCCGGCGAGGTCACATTCGGCGATGTCGTGACCTATCAGCTGAAGTCCGGAGAGCCTCTGACGGTGACGCACCGCGTCGTGGCGGTGGATGTCGTCGAGGGCAAGACTCGCTATCGGACCCAGGGAGATGCGAACAACGCCGAGGATCCCCTCCCTGTCCGCCCCGAACAGATCCGAGGAGTCGTCACTTACCACATTCCGTACGTCGGATACCTCGGCCAGTTAGTGCCGATGGGCAACCGACAAACCATCGCCACGATCGTCGGTGTCTGCCTCATCGGCTACGCAGTCATCATGTTGATCCGCAGCTTCATCGAGCATCGGAGGAAGAAGCAACTACCATCCGAAGCAAATATCAAACAATGATGCCTGCGGTCAAGATCACTTCTCTTTTGCACAATTTACGTTGCCTGTTGTAAGTTTATCAATTACCATAATTCACGGATGCTGATTACCTGCATCATGACGCAATTGAAGTCCAGTATGTGACTATTTGATGGCTTCACGCGTCGACAACCACCCCTCCCGTACACACAGGATCACACGTGAAGAAATCAACGAAGGCACTCATTGCTGGCGGCATCGGCGTCGCTCTCCTCGTCGGCGGAGCCAGCACCGTATCGTTCTGGACCGACGAAGCTGAAGGCGGCGACGGGGTCATTTCCGCTGGAACTCTGGACCTCGGCACGCCCGCCGGAGGCGGCTGGGAGATCAGCCACGAAGGCGACGGATCCGGCACCGCAACCGATCCGGTGGCGTTCAACCCCGGTTCTGACCAGATCGTCCCCGGCGACATTCTCACCTACACGCAGTCGATTCCCGTCACCCTCGAGGGCGAGAACATCAAGGCTGAATTCGACGGCACTATCGACGTGACTCCCTCTACTGACGCACCCGCCGACACTGCCCTGTCCGGTGCCATCGAGTCCGAAGATCTTGCAGCGACTGGACTGACCGGAGCAACCGGGGACCTCACACTCGACGGCGAGACTCTCGCCGGTGAAGGTGAAGGCACCGTCGAGGTGACGACCACTATCACCTTCCCGTGGGGCACCGAGGGTCAGTACAACGATGCCAAGCTCGGTGCGCTCAACTTCGCTGTGGACTACACCCTCACTCAGGTCCCCGGTAACTGATCCGTATCAGCTTCAGGGTGGGTTCGGCTGTTTCGGACCCACCCTTCGACTCTTCCTCAATCCCCGTCTCTACCTGAGGAGTACGCACATGTCTTTCCGTCGCGCAGTGTTCGCTGCCGCAGCCGCCGCTGCGGCCGGCGCACTGCTCATCGGCGGCGGAGCGACGTATGCGGCGTGGTCTGCTTCAACAGAGTCGGAGACCACAAAAGTCAGAGCGGGGACACTTGAGGCCGAAATCGCTCAGTCCGGGCCCACCAGTGTCTCGACCGGGTCGAACCCGAACATCGTCGTGCCTGCAGGAAGCAAAGGGATCATTCCCGGAGTCCAGGCTCAGCGGTGGACGTACACGGTTTCGAACTCGACTGAGTCCGCCACTGCGGCAGTGGGAACCCTAGACATTGCGGGAACCCCGTCGAGCGCCGATGACTACGCAGCCGTGCGAACCTATCTGCGGGCTTCCGCCACCGTCAACGGCACGAAGAAGGACATTCCCAGCTCCGCCTTTACCACTAGCGGGTTCACCCACAAGGTGGATCTGGGCAAGACTCTCAAGCCCGGTGGCACCGCGACCGTCACTCTCGATCTGTCAATGCCGGCAACTGCGACGAATTCGGCAGGGAAGAAGGTCGACGTCGCAGTCGAGCTTCTCAACCGGCGCAGCGCCAGTCTGGACGTCCAGTCCATTTTCACGATGAGAAACTCGCTACAACTCAAGCAGGCGGGCAAGCCTTGACGAGCCGCTTTCCGAAACCGACGCACCGCAGAGCGTGGATGATCACTGCAATCCTGGCTGCGTTGCTCCTGCTTGTTCCGGTTAGCGTCACGACGGCCTACCTCACCGACCGTGCAACGGCTGACCAGACCACGGGCGGAGTCGGCCGCTGGTGCTCGGTTCCCAATCCTGCTGAAAATCCCAACGTCTACCGGCTGAAGGACTTTCCTACTTATTCTTCAAACGGTTCCTCGATGATCATCGTCCCCGTTGTCCGTAATGGTGAGTTTGGATCAGGCGGAGGAGACGGACGCCTCGGAGTTAGGACTTGGGCCTGCGACTCCACTCGTCTGACCAATAACTCCACACTCAAGGTCACATCCTGGCGCAACTCTTCGGGATCCGGTTCGATCAATTGGAGAACACAAGCTTCGACTCTGGCAGCCAGCCGCCTGGATCCGGCCAGTGGCCTCGGAGCCAGGCTGTCTTTCCTGCACCGAGAAGGATCCACCTCACTTGCCGGAGCAGAACTCACTACAAATGATCGCCAGCTCTATTCGTGGATTGTGAGCTCCAACCGAACCAAGACGAACAGGGACGCTTTCCCTAGTTGTGCAACAAGTCTTTGTTGGATCAACATCGAGGCATACCCAACATTTTCGAACGCCTTCACAGGAGACACTTCCGGGAGTCGGACCCTCGACAACTCAGTCCAATATCTCGCCTCGAGTTACTGGATCAATGGCGGCGACTTCGACAAGTCCGCAGCTCATCCCGTCAATCTCGCTCCTTACGCTAACAACATCGATAGCTTCGACGGGCGCCAGGTGCAGTGGGTTGTCATGGAATGGTGGGGCTCGACCACGCCAAGCAACGACATGGTCGTCGAGGTATTTGTGCGATGACTCGTGGTCTTGTTCAGTCAACAGCAGTCGCGATGTTCGTCCTGCTACTCTCCACGGTCGGCGGAATGCTCGCCCCCGCCTCAGCGAGCGCCGATGGTCAGATCGTCGTCACCCGTCCCGACGGGAGCGCACCCGGCAAGCTCTTCACCGACCTCACCTTTGTGCCCGGCGACACGAAGTCGGAGAGACTCATCGTCTCGCAGACGACCGATGAGGACGTCATGACCGGTGTCCGCTTCGAATCCGCCTCACCGCACGGTCCGCTCTATGATTCCGCCGAGGTCATGATCATCGGATTCGGCGACACCGTCTCCGCATCTCTCGGCGAAGCTCTTGATACCGAATCCCCATTCTGGCTCGGCACGCTCTCCCCAAGCGACAAGGAGTCAATCACGATCTCCGTCCGTCTCCCCGAATCGGCGGGGAACGACACCAAGCGAGATCAAGCGCGATTCCGAGTCATCGTCACTGCTCAGGGAGACGATGTCGGACCCACGCCTCCGCCGACCGATCCGCCGAAGGACTCCGACGCGAATTTCGACGACAGTGCATCGAGCGATGCAGGTGCCTCTTCCTCAGATGAGAATGATGGTTCGTCCGCAGACGGAGGCAACGAAGCTGTTGCCGCCTCAGACTCGAAATCGAACGGTGATGCGAGCACGGGAGCCTCCGGCAGCTCGGATTCAGATGCCGCTTCGGACGCTGGAGGCAAAGATTTCGACGAATCAGATACAACAGCAGATGCGGGATCAGATGCCGACGGGGCGCTTCCGCGGACGGGGCTCGGGTCGCTGCCTGTGCTGTTCGCCGGTGCCGGTCTGCTGCTCTTCGGCAGCATCGTGATCTCCATTGTTCAGAGGCGCAAAGGCCGAGCTGCGAGCTGACTCAGGCTCCAAGTTCCCTCCACTCACCTCACGCGGATGCCGATCAGGCTGGAGGCCGCCCGCTCGCATGCGTTAGTCACGCATTCGCCAGAGCCCCGTTCCCAGCGTTGCTCGTCATCCCCACAGATTCGCCTGGCAGAGTAGGCACATGGAACCACTCGAACTTCCGCTGACCACCGACCGGCTGCGTCTGCGCACCTATGTCGAATCCGATGCCGAGGCGCACCTTCCGATCTACTCCCGTGAGGACGTCTCTCGGTTCCTCCTCCAAGACCCCTGGACCGCAGAGATGGCCGAGACCGAGATCGCCAAACGCCTCCCCCGCACGGGGCTCGAGACCGAATCCCGCGCCCTGGCCCTGGTCATCGAGACCGCCGACGGCCTCGATTCGCTCGAGGGCTCACGCGTCATCGGCGATATCGCGCTGTGGCTCGAAGACGGCAGTGATGAGAAAGCGGAGATCGGCTGGATCCTCGATCCGGCCGCCAGCGGCCACGGCTTCGCCACCGAAGCGGCCATCGCCGTCCTCAACGTCGCCTTCGATCACTACGGCCTCCACCGGGTATTCGCACAGATGGACTCGCGGAACACAGCCTCGGCGAAGTTGGCTCGCAGGATCGGCATGCGGGAGGAGGCGCACCTGCGCAAGGACTGGTGGTCGAAGGGCGAGTGGACCGACACCCTCATCTTCGGAATGCTCGCCAGTGACAGGCAGACGGCTTGAGTGACCTCTGACTCTTTGCTCCGGGGTCCGTCTACTACCTCCTTGTCCATATGAGATCCTGAGATGGCCGTGGGGCCGAGACAGAACGCGGATTCGAAGGGTGGCCCCGGGCAGTCGAGAGTCAAGGACACCCATGGTTTCAGCCGACGAGCACGGGGAGAACGCAGGCCTGAAAAGGGGCCTGACCGCTCGCCATATCCGTTTCATGGCCCTCGGCTCGGCCATCGGCACCGGCCTCTTCATGGGCTCGTCGGAGTCGATCCAATCGGCCGGACCTGCCGTACTGCTGGCCTACATCATCGGCGGCGCCGCCGTCTTCATGGTCATGCGCGCCCTCGGCGAACTCGTCGTCCGCCACCCCGTCTCCGGCTCCTTCGGCCAATACGCCTCCCACTATCTCCACCCGTTCGCAGGGTTCCTCGTCGGTTGGACCTTCGCCTTCGAAATGGTCCTCGTCGCCGTCTTCGACGCCACCGCGATCGGCGTGTACATGGGCTTCTGGTTCCCCGAGGTGCCTCGGTGGATCTGGGTGCTCGCCGTGGTGTTCTTCATTGCGGCGATCAACATGATCGGAGTGAAGGTCTTCGGTGAGCTTGAGTTCTGGTTCGCGCTCATCAAGATCGTCACGATCATCGCCCTCATCGCCTCAGGCATCGCGATCATCATCTTCGGCTTCGGCATCGCCGACCACGACCATATGGGACCGCAGTCCCTGTTCGACCACGGCGGCTTCTTCCCCAATGGGATCTGGGGTCTGCTCACTTCGTTCACCATTGTCATGTTCGCCTTCGGCGGCGTCGAAATCATCGGCGTCACCGCTGGAGAGGCGCAGAACCCTAAGAAGGTGATCCCGGCAGCCATCAATTCGGTGCCGGTGCGCATCCTGCTGTTCTACGTGCTCACCCTCGGCGTCATCATGTGCATCCTGCCGTGGAACCAGATCACCTCCGACGTCAGTCCCTTCGTCGCGATCTTCGACTCCGTCGGTTTCAGTGCAGCCGCTGCCGTCCTCCAAGTCGTCCTCATCACTGCGGCGCTGTCTGCGATGAACGCCGATATCTACGGCGCCGGCCGGATGCTCCATGGGCTGGCTGAACAGGGGCAGGCCCCACGGTCCTTCGCCCGCACCTCCCGCAATGGCGTGCCCGTGATGACAGTCATCACCATGGTCGTCGCCCTGCTCGTCGGAGTGCTTCTCAATTACCTCTACCCCGACCAGGCTCTGTTCCTGCTCGGGGCACTGGCCACCTTCGCCACGCTGCTGGTCTGGCTGGTCATCCTCGCCGCCCACCTTCGGATGAAACGCGTGATCACCCGGGAGAACCGTCTGCCCAGCGAATTCCCCGTGCCTTTATGGCCCCTCGGTTCCTGGCTCACCGTGGCATTCATTCTCTTCGTGCTGGTCATGGTCGGCATCGTCCCCGACTCGCGCCCGGCGCTGTGGGTCGGCCTGCTGTGGGCTCTCGCCCTGTGGCTGTGCTACCTCGCGTTCGTCCGCGGGGACGGTCGCCGACCCCACGAACTCAGTGACCGCACCGAGCCCATGGGGTCCGGAACGAACTGATCACCCGACTCGCGTCCGTCAGTCGCCGATCAACTCGAGTACATCAATATGCTTACCCGTCGCCCCCGCGACGCTGACTACTCCATCTCCCGAGCCCGAGCAGACTCAGACAGGACACCAGGACTGTCCCAACGGCGAAAGTGATCGTCGAGGTGACGAGCCCTGTCACGAGTGCGAGCGCACCGACGCCGATGATCGGCGCCGACATGGCCAGGTAGGCGAGGATGAAGTACGAAGTCGTCACTGCCGTTCTGTTCCGCACCTCCGTGACGGCCGTGATGGCGCGCATGCCCGTCGTGAAGAGGAAGCCCTGCCCGGCCCCACCGAGGATCGCCGAGGCGACGAGCAACAGGGTCGAATCCGCCAGGAGTGCGAACGACAGGGACGCCATGCATGCGACCTGAATGATCCCTCCACACAGGACGAGAGCCCGATCGGCCAGCCCCTGGAACAGCAGCTGACACACGGCCGATGCCCCGAAGAGCGCGAAGACGACCGCACCGATGACGGCCGAAGAGGCGATGCCCAAGGTCTGCTGCATGAAGCTCGGAGCCACGGCCGAATACAGACCGGCGATCGCGAAACTCGCGACGGCACCCGGCACCGCACGGAGAAAGACCGCACGTGACTCGGACGGGATGGCGGGAAGCTGCAGGCGCAGGGAACGGGAACGCGAGAGCGCACTCTCCCTGACCCCCACCAGCGCTGCTCCTGCGAGCAGAAGGAGGACGGCGTGGATGAGGAACGGCATGAACAGAGGGCGAGGGAACGCCTCGGCGACCGTTCCCGACATGAGGTTGCCCAATCCTAGGCCGCCGATGTTCGCGGCTGTGGCCAGAGACGTTGCGAGTCCGCGTCTGCCGGGCGGAGCATTCTCGAGCACTGCGACAGTCCCGGTGGCCGTGAAGATGCCGGCTGCGATCCCGGACAGCACCCGTCCGGTGTAGAGCAGACCGAGATGATCACCGACCATGAACAGCGCCGCCGAGGCGAGGGAGACGAGGACGCCTGCGGCCAGCAGCGGTTTCCGGCCCCAGGCCTCCGAGAGCCTGCCGAAGAAGACGAGCGCGGCGATGACGGCTCCCGCGTAGATCGAGAAGAGCAGAGTGGTCTGTGTGCTGCCGAACCCGAACTCGACCTGATAGCGCGGGTAGAGCGGCGTCGGCAAAGTGGTGCCGATCATGACGACCGCGAACACATAGGTCGTCGCGGCCAGCGTCCAGCCTGTGCCCGACCGTTCGCCGGCGGCAACACGGTCAGTGGTCGTGCTTCGCTTCATCTCTGTCGCCCCTCGCGGACCGTTCGCTTCCTCTTCTCAGCCGCCGATGCTGACTTCCCGGCTTGAGATTCCCGCCCCCCACAGGTCCGGACGACGCCGGGCATATCCGGTGGCGGCCTCGAAGCCACGGGCGACGCGGAGCACTGTGGCATCACCACCGACCGGGCCGATGATCTGCAGTCCGATCGGCAGGCCAGTGGAGCCGAAGCCAGCGGGCACGCTCAGTGCCGGACAGCCTGTGGCGGAGATGAGAGTCGTCGAGTCGACCCATGCCATATAGTCATCGATCGGTCGAGAGTTGATCCGAGTGGGGTAGTCGTCCTCCGCAGAGAACGGGAGGACCTGCGAGGTCACCGTGATGAGGACGTCGTGGGTGGAGAAGTAGTCGTTCATCGCCGCCCACAGCTTCGTGCGTGCCCGGTCGAAGTCGAAGAGATCGGGGGCGGTGAGTGCAAGACCGGCATCAACATCGGCCTGCAGGGAGGCTTTCAGCCGCCCCGGATGGGTGGCATCAACCTCCCGCAGGTTCGCCGCGAACTCATAGGCCCTGGCCGTGCGGAACACACCGCGAGCCGCACGGAGATCCGGCACGGCCTCACTCAGCCGGGCGCCGAGGTCGGCGAACACCGAGGCAGCGCCGGCGACCACGTCCCGGACTTCCGCCTCGAGTTCGAGCTGACCACCGAGGTCGGGGGAGAACCCTGCGGTGATTCCGCTGAGATCGGTCGCCTCCTCGCGCCAAGGCCCGCAACGCGGCGAGGCGGGCCCAGGGCCAGTCCCGCTGCACAGCTCCATGAGCCAGGCGACGTCGTCGACGGTGCGCGCCATGAAGCCCGGCTGACTCAGCCACTGCCAGGGATCTTCGGGGAAGGTCCGGGGAATCCACCCGTGCGAGGGCCGGAGCCCGACGATGTTGTTGAACGAGGCGGGCAGGCGCAGTGAGCCGCCGGTGTCGGAACCGTCCCCGGCAGCCTGGACTCCGCAGGCGATGGCCGCGGCCGCGCCTCCCGAGGATCCGGCGGCCGACCGGGTGATGTCGAAGGGATTTCGTGTTGTCCCGAAGACTCGGTTGGCCGTGTGCGCCCCGGCCGCGAATTCGGGCACATTCGACTTGCCTGTGGAGATCACACCTACCGACTGCAGTCGCGCGATGACGGTGCTGGTCCGCTGCGGCACATGATCGGCGAAGAGCTCGCTGCCGTAGGTCGTGCGCATGCCCGTGGTGTCATGCGTATCCTTGTGGGTCATGGGCACTCCGCAGAGTGGCGGCAGGCCCTCTTCGCCGGCCGCACGTCGTCGGTCCGCCTCACGGGCCGCGGCGAGCGCGCGTTCGGGCTCGAGGGTGACGATCGCATTCGTCGCCGGGTTGATCTCGGCGATACGGTCGAGGTGCGCGGTCACGAGTTCGACGCTGCTGAGCTCACGACTGTCAAGGACGGCCGCTTGCTCGGTCAGCGACAGCCAGGTCGGGGAATCCGTCGTCAACGACGACCGGCCAGGAGACCGAAGCAGACGCCGAGCAACGCTGCGCTTGCCCCGACGGCAGCGCCGACGACGAAGCCATCGCCGCACGGTCGGTGGCTGCCGGTCGCCCGGGCGGCGGGAACCGGAGCATCTCCTGACACGGACGAAGCCGCGGGCGCACCCACGACAGTGCCATTCGACTCGGCAGGAGCGGCGGCAGCGGGGAGCACGCCCGCGCCCACCTCGGAGCTGGTCGAGGAACCTGCGGGCGCACCTTTCTCCGGCACACCGTCGCGGATGGCCGCGTCGATGTCGGCGAAGAACTTCTTCGCGATGCGTTTGGCGACCCCGCCGAGCATCCGCTGTCCGACTCCACCGATCGGCCCGCCGAGCACGGCATCGGCTTCCCAGGTGATGTCGCTGCCGCCCTCGGCTGCGGGTGCCAGTGCCACCGAGATGTCCGCACCGATGGTGCCGGGGCCGCCCGCACCCTTGGCGCTGAGCACGAACGACGTGTCCTCGACCTCCTCGGAGAAGGCGACGGTGCCCTTGTACGTGCCCTTGATGGCGGCGACGCCCATGGTGAGGACGACGTCGAAGCTGCCCTCACCGGTCCGGGTGAAGCTCTCGACTCCCGGAATGGTCGCGGCGAGGATCGACTCGTCGTGGAATGCGGCATAAGCAGTCGCGGGATCGGCGATCATCGTGGCTGTGGAGGAGATGAGCATGGTTTGGATGTCCTTCGGTCGGATTCAGCGGGAGCGGTTGAGCTCGCCCGCGGCATGGTTCGTTCTCATATGCCACAGGGTCGAGGGGTCCAACGGCATCGAGCGGATGGGGATCCCTTCGGCGTCCTCGATGGCCGAGGCGATCGCAGTGGCGGCGGGGATCGTGCCGGCTTCGCCGGCCCCCTTGATGCCGAGCGGATTGAGCGGGCTCGGAGTCTCGAGGTGGTCGGTCTCGACGTGAGGGACCTCGGACGCGAAGGGCATGAGAAAGTCCATGAAGGAGGCGTTGAGCAGCTGTCCGTCGGCGTCATAGGCCATCTTCTCGTACAGCGCCCCGCCGACTCCTTGGGCCACACCTCCGTGGACCTGCCCCTCGACGACGAGCGGGTTGACCATCGGTCCGCAGTCGTGGACGACGCAGTAGCGCAGGATTCTGATGTCCGCGGTCTCCGGATCGGTTTCGACGATCGCGGCATGCATGCCGTTGGCCACGGTTGAGCGCAGCGGCGAGAAGAACTCCTGCTCCTCGAGCCCCGGCTGCTCTCCCGGCCCGATCGAGGGCTCGTCCTCGGCGGAGTCCTTGGCGAACTGGGTGGCCGCCCGTGCACTCTCGTCGAAGGCGTAGCGCAGCGGGTTCGACAGCACCGACACCGCCGCCAGCGGCATCGACGCGCTGGGATCGCCCTTGACCTGGATCATGCCCTCGTCGATCTCGAGGTCCTCGGGATCGGCCTCGAGGGACTCACCGGCGATCCGCAGAGCCTTCTGCCGCACCTTCTTCGCGGTGAGGTGGAGTGCGTTGCCAGCCATGACCGCTCCGCGCGACCCCCATGTGCCCACCGAATAGGGCAGCTTGCGCGTATCGCCGGTCTTGACATGGACTGTCTCGAGCGGGACTCCCAGCTCATCGGCGACGATCTGGGCGAAGACCGTCGCATGGGCCTGCCCGTGGGTCGTCAGGCCGGTCCAGACGTTCACCCGTCCGGAGGACTCGACCTCGATGTGTCCGCCTTCGTAGGGCCCGGCACCGGTGCTCTCGATGTAGCAGGCGAGACCGATGCCCACCCGGCGGCCCTCGGTGCGGGCCTGCTCACGGTAGGTCTCGAACTCATCCCAGCCGACGATCGATTTGAGTTTGTCCATCGAGGTGACGAAGTCTCCCGAGTCGATGCAGCCCTCGGCTCCGTCCTGCATCCGCAGGCCCATGGGATGCGGGAAGTCGCGGACGAAGTTGCGCAAACGCACCTCGGTGCGGTCGAGGCCGAGCTCGGCGGCGATCGCGTCCATCGTCCTCTCCATCATGAACACCGCATGGGCGCGACCGGCACCACGATACGGGGTGACCATGACGGTGTTCGTGTACAGCGACCAGTACTCGACGCGGAACGCCGGGATCACGTACGGGCCCATGATGTGGGTGGAGGTGTTGAGCGGGACGATCACGCCATAGGGCAGGTAGGCCCCGTTGTCATGCCAGAACTTCACGTCGAGTCCGAGAATCCGTCCCTCGTCGTCGAAGCCGACCTTGACCCACTGGGTCTGCGCTCTCTCATGGGCGGAGGAGATGAAGTGCTCGCGACGATCCTCGGTCCATTTGACAGTGGTCTCGAGCGCACGCGCGGCGCAGGCCACGGCGAGCTCCTCCGGCCAGGGGTGGTTGATCTTCACACCGAAGGCTCCGCCAACGTCGGGGGTGATGACCTCGACCCGGGTCAGCGGGATCTCGAGCTTGGCTGCGAGCACGGCCCGCAGCCCTGTGCTCGTCTGTGTCGAGGAGTGGACCTCCAGGCTCTCCTCGCCGGGGTCCCACCGTGCCACGACGCCCTTGCCCTCCATCGGCATGCAGGCGCTGCGCTCGAATTCGAGGTCGAGTTCGAGGACATGGGGCGCGCCCTCGAGGCCCGCATCGACATCGCCCACATCCTGCACGATGTGAGCGGCGACGTTGTCCTTCATCCCCTCATGGACGATTCGCGTTCCCTCGCGGGACGCTTCCACTCCGACGACGGCCTCGCGGAAGCTGTACTCGACCTCGATACGGTTCGCAGCGTCCTCCGCGATGTAGCGGTTCTCGGCGATGACCATGACGATGGGCTCGCCGACGAAGTTCACATGATCCCTGGCCAGGGCGTACCCAGTGTGCGGGGCGACGATCGAGGGATGCGGAATGAGCATCGGCAGCCGTTCTGCAGCCTGTCCGGGCAGGTCCTCGTGCGTCCACACCGCGATGACGCCGGCGACGTCGAGGGCGCCGGTCACGTCGATGTCGAGGATGTCGGCATGGGCGTGGGGGCTGCGCACGAATGCGGCGGCGATCGCCGTTCCCGAGACGTCGTCGACATACCGGCCGTGGCCGGTGAGCAGGCGCGGGTCTTCGCGGCGAGTGATCTTCTGGCCGAAGAGGCGAGTGGTCATTGCGAGGCCCCCTCTGCGCGCAGTTCGGCGGCTCGACACACTGCGGAGACGATGTTCTGGTAGCCGGTGCAGCGGCAGAGGTTGCCGGACACGGCCTCGCGCGCCTCCTCCTCGGTGGGGTTCGGATTCTCGTCGATGTAGGCGTCGATGGTCGTGACAAAGCCCGGGGTGCAGAACCCGCACTGGAGACCGTGGCAGTCGATGAAGGCTTGTTGGACGTCGGACGGGTTCTCGGGATCGTCGCCGATGCCCTCGACCGTTGTTATCTCATGTCCCTGAGCCGTGACGGCGAACATCAGGCAGGAGCGCACGGGCTCACCGTCGAGCTGGACCGTGCAGGCCCCGCAGACTCCGTGTTCGCAGCCCACATGGGTGCCCGTCAGCTCCAGATCCTGCCGGAGCACGTCCGAGAGCAGCTTCCGGTCGGGAACCTCGAGCTCGTGGAGGGTGCCGTTGACTGCGAGTCGGATGTTCGATGTCGGTTCTGTGCCGATGTCTTCGGTCATGCTCGCCTACTCTCAGTGTCGTCACCGGTCGCCCCGACCAGGCTGTCCTCGCCGCGACCGCTTGCGCCGCGTGCATCTCCGCGACCGCTTGAGCCGTCGCTGCGGCACAGACGCCGGAACAAGCGGGAGGCGATCACTCCGGCAAGGTGTCTCCGGTAGTCCGCCGAGGCGTGGATGTCCCCGCCCGGGTCGATGAAGTCACGCACCGCCTCGGCGACCGTTGCAGCGACCGTGGAGGCATCGCCGAGCTCGGCACCTGATACGGCTTCGCCGAGGTCGAGGATGTCGGGAACGTCGGTGACGGAGACGAATCCGCAGCGCAGCCCCGTCACAGTCTCGCCGTCGACGTCGAGGATCATCCCCACTCCCGCAAGCGCGTAGTCCCCGCTGCGCCGGGCGAGTTCGTCAAAGCCTGTGCGCGAACCCGCGGGCAGCGCTGGGAAGATCGCACGGGTGATGAGCTCATCGGATTCCAGCGAGGTCTCCAACGGCCCGATGTTGAGTTCCTCGGCGTCCAATGTCCTCTCACCGCGTCGGCTGCGCGCCTCGATGCGACCACCGGTGAGCGCGAGGACCATCGGCATCTCGCCGTTGGGGTCGGCATGGGCGATCGATCCGACGGTCGTGCCCCGATTGCGCACCGCGGGGTGCGCAACGAAGCGCAGAGCCTCGCCGAGGAGGGGGTTGGCCCTGGTGACGTCCGCGCTGCGTTCGACCCGTCGATGTGTGACGCTCGCACCCACGCAGATCTCCTCCGAACCGTCGGCGCCCGAGACCTCGAGATCGTCGATTCCGGCCACAGAGGTGATGTCGATGAGATCGCTGGGAGCGGCCAGGCGCATGTTGAGGACGGGAACGAGGCTCTGGCCTCCGGCGAGGATCTTTCCGGTGTCACCTCGGGCGGCAAGGAGGTCGAGAGTCTCGTCGACTGTCGTCGGTCGATGGATTCGCAGGGGTGATGGCTTCATCGTCTCATTCACTCGATTCCTGACCGCGTCGGCCGCGGTCGCTTTCCGCATCATCGACAACACGTCCTTGGTGCCCTTCCCGCCCGACAGAGAGACCAGCCCCACCGGCACCGCCGTCGGAGTCGGAAAGCATGTCAGCAGGTGCCAACCGGCGGGCAACATGGTACATGACCAGCATCGATATCGTTCCCAAGGCAATTCCCGAGAGGACGAAATCCTCGCTGAAGTTCAGGCTCACATCGCCGATCGCAATGATCAGACCCGCCGAGACTGGCACGATGTTGAGCGGGTTAGCGAAATTCACGCGGTTCTCGATCCAGATCTTCGCGCCCAGCATGCCGATCATGCCGTAGAGGACGACGGTGATGCCGCCGAGGACACCCCCGGGCACCGCTGAGATGAGGGCGCCGAACTTCGGCGAGAGGCCGAACAGGATCGCCACCAGAGCGGCAACCCAGTAGGCAGCTGTCGAATAGACCCGAGTCGCTGCCATGACTCCGATGTTTTCCGCATAAGTCGTCGTCGGAGAACCGCCCACGGAAGTGGCGACGACGGTGGCGACGCCATCGCCGATGACGGCACGCCCCATATACTTGTCAAGGGGGGCTCCCGTCATCTCTTCCACGGCTTTGACGTGACCAGCATTCTCGGCGACGAGGGCGATGATGCCAGGAAGCATGACGACGATAGCCGCGGCGTTGAAAACAGGCAGATGGACACCGACGACTCCGGCCGCGGTGTCGGTCATGGGCGGAAATCCGATCCAGGGCGCCGCAGCGACACCAGAGAAGTCGACACGGAAGTGGGTCGTCACCTCACCGGCGGTAGCACTGAAAGAGGTGATCTGGCCGAACACCTGGTCGAAGATCCAGGACAGCACATAGCCGAGCACAAGACCGAGGAAGACAGCGATGCGACCGAGGAAGCCACGCACCCATACTGATACGAAGACGATGAAGACCATGACGATGACGGCGATCCACTGGTCCTGAGGCCAATAGGTGTTCGCAACCACCGGTGCGAGATTGAAGCCGATCAGCATGACGACGCCACCGGTAACGACGGGCGGAAGGACTTTCATCAGAGCCGCAGAGCCGATGTAGTGGATGAACGTACCGACGAGCGCAAGGATGACGCCCGAAACCATGATCGCACCGGTGACCTCTGCGGGAGTGCCTCCCTGAGCGGTGACAGCTGTGACGCCTCCGACGAAGGCGGCCGAGGTACCGACATAGCTGGGCACCTTGCCCTTGACGATGAGCAGGAAGATGATTGTGCCGACTCCGGACATCATGACTGCCAGCTGCGGGTTGAGCCCCATGATGATCGGGAATACGAAGGTCGCTCCGAACATCGCAACGACGTGCTGGATGCCGAGCCCTACGGTCCTGCCCCACGACAGGCGCTCGTCCGGTGCAACAGCCCGCCCAGGCGCTATGGTCTTTCCATCGCCGTGGAGCTTCCAGGAAAACATCGACATGTGCTTCTCCTCGTCCATTTGCATCAGGTCGAACGATCCTGACTCAAGGCGGCACGGCCACTTGAACCGACGATCGGACGTCTTTGGATGATCCGGGTTAGGTTCAGACTCTATTTCGCCGATGAGGCCCGTATCACGTCATTATCTGCCAAATAGTCACTCTCTCCTTCGGCACTCTTCGCCAACACCTTAGGTTGAGCTCGTCCTCAGGGCAGCTTGACGATCTGCAGAGCGAGAGCAAGTGAGAGCCGCAGATCGGGATCCTCGGTGAAGGGCCCGACCATCTGCTCGAGTTTGCCGATTCGGTAGCGCAGAGTGTTGTAGTGGAAGAACAGGGCTCGCGCGGTCTCGGCGACGTTGAGATGATGGTCAAGTAGCGCCTGCAGGGTCTCACGCAGGCCTGCGTACTCCTCCTTGGCATCCGTCGCCAATGGTCCGAGGACCTCTTCGGCGAACTTGCGCAGCTCGGTCTGCTCCCCGACCTGGAGCAGCAGCCGGTAGACGCCGAGAGAGTCATAGTGACGCAGACCCTGACCGCGGTCGAGCTGCCGACCGACCTCGAGCGCGCGCATCGCCTCCTGATAGGCCGGCGCCAGACGCGAGACGCCCTCGGCAGGGCGTGAGATACCGACAGAGAACTGTCGCCTGCCCCCTCCCCCGTGTCCCCTCACCGAGGAGACGAACTCCTCCAAACGACGAACGATCCGCTCTCGCGGCTCTGCCGCCAGGAGCACGATCACCTGATCGCCCGAGCCGACGACCGCCGCACGGGGATCGAACTGGGAGACGACCTTCGTCCAGGCGTTGGCGAACAGCGCCTGCATCGTCCGCTTATTGCTCGCATCCGTGGAGTCGGATTCGGAATCGACTTCGGCGACAGCGATGCTGATGGGCCGGTCGAGGTCCCAACCAAGCGAATACGCGTGGGAAAGAACCCGGCCAGTCGAGGCGATGTGACCACGCAGAACCTCGAGGACGAAATCGGTGCGGTATTTGCTCTCGACAGCAGTGATGGCCTGTTCACGGGTGATGACGAGTGCTGCCGCAGCCGCCGCCTGTTCCAGCAGACGGAAGTCACCTGCCCGCAGCGTACGGGTGCCGAAGGCGACGATCCGGCCGAGGTTCTGAGCGGGCAGAGTCTCGGCCGCCGGTCTCCTGCCTCCCTCGATGACAACGTTTCCCCAATTCAGTACCGCGCTCATGGTGCCGTCGCCTTCTCGGTGCTCAGGACCTCGGGGATTCGCGTGGCGGCTGATGCCAGCAGGTTCGTCCTCGACACGGAAGCGGCCCGAACGATCGAAGCACTCGAGACCGGAGACCTCGGCAGACGTGGCCTCCGCATCGGCCGTGCGCAGACATCTCACACGGCCGTCAAGCGTCGTCACCGCTGCAGCCACACCCGTCCACTGAGCGAGCATGCGGCACACGTCTGCGAGGTCCCCGCCACCGACCACTACATCGACGAGCTCGCGCATGGACGCCTCAGTGCGGGCAATGACCTGAGCCCGCCGGTCGAGATTGCCGGTGAGCACCTCCTGCATGATCTCGTCGAAACCGACGTCCTCGCCGAGGTGGATGAGCGGCAGGCCGAGAGCATCCGCGGCCTTCACGGCAGCCTCGGGGATCTGCTCCAGATAGCGCCCGGATTTGAGACCGATCGCCGCCAACCCATGCTGATCGAAGGTTTCGAGCAGCCCCTCAAGATCCTCGGGACGATCACGGATCGGATACGCGGTTGTGAGCATCAGCTCCCCGGGCTTGACCCAGGGCAGGATGTCCGGGACCTCCATGACGTTCGAAAGCTCGACGACTCTGTCGAGACCAGCGGCACCGCCGATGAGTCGGGCCCCACGCATGCTCGGCAGTCTGAGCACATCCGCCACGGTGAGGGATTCGGCGGAGAAACCGTGTCCTTCTCCCGCCTCGAATGTCAATTCCTGCTGACCGCATCCCGAATCCTTGGCATCATTTGACATGCATTGACGATAACAGGGCGGGATACTCTGTCGAAATGAGGTCTCGGTCCGTGGTTCTTCCCGCCACCGCTTCCCTCCTGCCGGTCCCCCGGATCGAGGCGGCGCGGGTCGGCGGCGCTGACCATTCCCCGATCGACCGCACCTCCGCCGACGTCTACCCGGCCCTCGCCGGGGTCAGTGCTGCTCCTGCCGGGAATGGCGCTGCCCGCGCCGAGGTGGTCCATGTGTTCAGCGCGGGATTCTACCTCGCAGTCGACGACCCCTATGACCCCCGAGGTCCCGGCAGACGCCTGTTGCCCATCTTGGGGCCTGCCGCCCTCCAGCTGCCCTTCGGACTCAGAGTTCCGCAGCTCGGTCGTGAGCACCTCGCGACGCTGCGGCCGGGGACCCCTGCACGGGTGATCCCCGCCGCCTCAGCGCTGCGACGCGGTTCTCATCCGCCGATCGTCGAAGACCATGCCCCCTCACCTCGGAGGATCGAATTATCTGACTTCGCGCTCGACATCGTCCGGACTCACCGGCCGCTGCGTGTGAAGGCGCGGTCGTGGAAGGGCCTCGACCCGGCAACGCTGGCTGCCCTGGCCGGCCATCTGCGTCCCGGGCTGTCGAATCTGGGCTCCCGTGCCGGAGACCTCGCCTCCGCCCTCCTCGACGAGGACGTCGCCGACTCCGAGGCTGGGGTGCGAGCTCTCATCGGCGCCGGGCCCGGCAGCACCCCCAGCGGTGACGACGCTCTGTCCGGCATCGCCCTCGCGCTCCGATCCACAGGCAGGAACCCTCCGCTCGATCTGCTTTCGCGCACAGTCGAACCCATCGACCTCGCCCACGCGACTCCTGCACTGTCGGCCGCGCTCATCCGTGCGGCCGTAGCCGGTCACTGCGTACCCGAGGTCGCGGCGGCGATCGAGGCCGCCCACAGGCTGCTGACGGCGCACAGGACGGAACCGCCGCCTCGGTCGGCCGCCTCCGAAACCTCGGCTGCGGGCTTCCTCGCCGTGCTCTCTCCGCTCGACCGGATCGGCCACAGTTCCGGCCACGACCTGTTCACGGGATTCCACGCCGTCCTCACAGCTCTGACCTGTAGCCGCCCTTCGCGCCCGAAGTCGAGCCCCTTGTTGCCACCACCCCGACCTCCGTCCGCGGCGATGATCCGCATCCGCGTCAGCGACGGCCCGCGAGAGTCGGCCTGCATTCCGACCCAGCACTCTTCGAAAGGTACTCATCCATGCCACGTTCACTGACCGTCCGCCGCGGCGTCTACGTCGACTCGGTCGCACTCATGCAGGTCTCGACCGAGGTCAAGACCACTCCCGGGGTCGACGACGCCCTCATTGGGATGGCCTCGGAGCTCAACCTCGGCCTTATCCGTGGAGCCGGTTTCGACATCGCTGAAGAGGTCACCCCGAACGATCTCATCATTGCTATCCGCGCCCAGTCGGAGGCGGCCCTGTCAGAAGGCAGCAATGCCGTTGACGTCGCCTTCGACAGGCTCACCGCCGCCGCCCGCGAGTCCACTGGCCCAGGCGGCTCCGTGCAGCCGGCCCTCACCGTCGAATCCGCGCTCGCCGGGTCCGACGCCGGGCTCACTCTCGTCTCGGTGCCCGGCGAGAGCGCCGGAGTCGAGACCCTCGCGGCCCTCGATTCCGGGTCCTCGGTGCTCCTCTTCAGCGACAATGTCGACGTCTCGACCGAGGTCGAACTCAAGTCTCGTGCCGCCGAGAACGGGCTCATCGTCATGGGCCCAGACTGCGGTACTGCGATCATCTCCGGGGTCGGGCTGGGATTCGCCAATCAAGTGCGGCGCGGTAGCTTCGGCATCATTGCGGCCTCGGGCACGGGCGCTCAGCAAGTCTCGGTGCTCCTCGATGCTGCCGGGGCCGGGGTCAGCCATCTCATCGGCACGGGCGGGCGCGATCTCTCGCGCGACGTCGGCGGCCTCAGCGCACGACAGGCCCTGCAGGCGCTCGCCGTCGACGCCGAGACCGAGCACATCATCGTGGTCTCGAAGCCCGCCGATGCCGAGGTGGTCGCTGAGATCGAAGACCGCGCTGCCGAACTCGGTGTACGGGTGAGCTGGGCGATCCTCGGTCCCGATTCCCCGAGTCTCTCAGCCGGGGTCGAGTCCGCCCTCAGCGCGGCCGGATTCACTGTGCCAGAATGGCCAAGCTGGGGAATCTCCGAATCCGTCGAGGTGCAGACCGGTTCGCTCATCGGCCTGTTCTGCGGTGGGACCATGGCCGATGAGGCGATGCTCATCGCGCGGTCCGCGCTCGGCCCGATCTCTTCGAACATCCCCCTCGCCGGTGCTGAGCTGGTGAGCGGAATGACCATCAGCGCCGATACGCACACCGTGCTCGACTTCGGTGCCGACGAGATGACCCGGGGCCGCGCCCACCCGATGATCGACCCCTCGCTGCGTCTGCAGGCGATCAGGAACCTCGGCCCCCGAGCCGGTGTGCTGCTGCTCGACCTCGTGCTCGGCCACGGCGCCCACGCGGATCCCGCCGATGAGCTGGCCGCAGCGATCACCGATGCCAAGTCGACGGCTGCCGAAGAAGGCCGGGTCCTGCCCGTCATCGTCAGCCTCATCGGCACGAGCGCCGATCCGCAGGACTTCTCTGCCGCCGTCCGCGCGCTCGTCGCCGCCGACGCCGAGGTATTCCTCTCGAACGCCGAGGCGAGCTGCCGTGCACTCGCCCACCTCGGCTGCGAGGCACAGATGAGCACGGTCATCGAATCCTCAGTGCCACCGGAGCGCATCCCCGCCGCACTGTCATCGCACTCAACCGGCGCCCAGAGCCTCTCGGGCCTGCTCGAAACCGCGCCCTCCGTGGTCTCCGTGGGCCTGAGCCTCTTCGCCGAGGAGCTGCGTGCCCAGGCGGTGCCTGTGACGGAGGTTCAGTGGAAGCCCGCCCTCGGCGATCCCGCCGCGCTCTATCAGGTGATGGCGGACCCCCGTCGCCGGGAGGCGAACGCACAAGCGCTCGAGCGCATGCTTTCTGCCGGAGCCGAGGTCGTGGGACTGCGACCGGCTCGCGAATGCCTCGGACTGCGCGAGGACGAGTTCCTCCACTCGGGCCCTCCGCTCGAGTGGGACCGAGCCTCTGGCCCGATGCGTGGGGCTCTGGCCGGCGCCGTCGTTTTCGAAGGACTCGCCGAGACTCTGGAGGCAGCGGAGGCCGGTCTCGCCGATGGCCGTTTCTCTTTCGCCCCCTGCCATTCCCGTGACGCGGTCGGACCGATGGCCGGCGTGGTCAGCCCCTCGATGTGGATGTTCGAGCTCGTCGACCCGGTCCACGGCAATCGCGCCTACTGCTCTCTCAACGAGGGCCTCGGCAAGGTGCTGCGCTACGGAGCGAACAACGAGGAGGTGCTCACTCGCCTGAACTGGATGCGCGACGTGCTCGGCCCCGTGCTCGCCGCGGCCGTGGCCGCCACCGGGCCGCTGGACACGAAGAACTACGTCACGCAGATGCTCCAGTCCGGGGACGAGGGGCACAACCGCAATCGGACGGCGACCCTGCTCTTCCTCCGTGACATCATGCCGAAGCTCTTCACCCTCGACTTCCCCGCTGACGACCTCGCCGAGGTCGCGCGCTTCCTCGGGGCCAACGACTACTTCGCGCTCAACCTCGTCATGCCCACGTGCAAGCTCGCCATGGCGGCGGCGAAGGGGGTGCCCGGCTCGACTCTCGTCGTCACCATGGCCCGCAACGGCACGGACTTCGGCATTCAGCTCGCCGGCACCGGTGAGCAGTGGTATTCGGGCCCGGCGCAGATCGCCGACGGTCTCTATCTCGGCTCCTACGGCGTCGAGGACGCCAATCCCGACATCGGCGACTCCGCGATCACGGAGACCGCGGGCATCGGCGGCCTCGCGATGGCCGCAGCTCCCGCGGTCGTGCGTCTCGTCGGTGGGGACGTCTCCTTCGCGGTCGACACCACCCGCCGGATGTATGAGATCACCCTCGGCGAGCATCCCCAGCACCAGATCCCCGTCCTCGAGTTCCGCGGGGTGCCGAGCGGAATCGACCTCGCGAAGGTGCTCCGTACCCACGTCCTACCGCAGATCAACACCGGGATGGCCGGAAAGGTCGCCGGGGTGGGCCAGGTGGGCGCGGGACTCGTCACGCCACCGGCCGATTGCTTCACCTCGGCGGTCGAGGGCCTGAGCGCACAGCGGCGCTGATGCCCTGCGCCCACCGGGGCAGACCGCCGTCAGCGGTGGATCGCTCCGGTGGTCACGCTCAGGGACACCCCGGTGCCCTGCGACCTCTCGGCGAGCACTTCGGCGAGGATCGAGAGCGCGGTCGCCTCTGGAGAGCGTGCGCCGAGGTCGAGGCCGATGGGACCGTGAATCCGCGCGATCTCCTCCTCGCTCGCCCCGGCCTCGAGAAGAGCCTCGGTGCGCTGGGCGTGGGTGCGCCGGCTCCCCAGCGCACCGACATAGTCGGCCGCAGACCGGACGGCCTCGAGGAGTACCGGGACGTCGAACTTGAGGTCGTGGGTGAGCACGGCAACCACGGTCGAGGCATCGATGCGACCGGCTGCGGCCTCGGCGGCGAAGTAGCGGTGAGGCCAACTGACGACGACCTCATGGGCCGCGGGGAAGCGCTCTGTGGTGGTGAACACCTGCCGGGCATCGCAGACCGTGACTCGGTAGCCGAGGAACCGGCCGAGTTCTGCCAGGGCCGCGGCATAGTCGATGGCACCGAAGATGAGCAGGCGCGGCGGAGGCGTCGAGGTGGTGACGAAAACGCGAGTGCCCGAGCCGAGGCGACGTCCCGTCTCATCGTATTCGAGGATCCCGGCGGCGCCGTCGGCGATCATCGCTCGGGCGTCGGTGGAGATGTGTTCGGTGAGGCGATCATGAGCGAAGTCACCGTGCGCTCTCCCCTCTGCGTCGAGGGCGAGAATGCGGCTCGGTCCGTCAAGTTCTGCGCCATCCTCCTCGGTGGCTCCCGGCAGCTCGAGAGCCAGTGCTGCCGCACGGGATCCGGAGACCGCCTCGAGGTAGATCCGCAGCCGGGAGACAGTGGCGGGCTCGAGGACGGGGGTGACGAGGACGTCGATCTCTCCTCCACAGGCCAGCCCGACTGCGAAAGCCTCCGCATCGCTCGTTCCGTAATGGGCCGAGGCCGCACGACCGGTGCTGAGGACCTCGAGTGCGAGTTCGTGCACGGCGGATTCGACGCACCCGCCCGAGAGGCTGCCTATGACCTGTCCGTCCGCAGCGACGGCCATCATCGCGCCCGCCGGTCGCGGCGCCGATGACCAGGTCTTCGTCACAACGGCGAGCGCTAAGTTCCGACCTGCGTCGAGCCAGGCGAGGATCGAATCGGCTTCGTTCATGCGCGCGCCTCCTGACCAGTCGCTGTCGGCACTGTGGCCACAGTCGCGGGTACGGTGGTCACAGGCCCACCGACAGCTCGCGGAAGCGCGAAGGCGCCAACGACGCCGGCGCCGTGCGCCGATGCCCGTGCCGCCATGAAGTCGGCAACCCTCTGCCACTGGGCGACGGTGGTCGCCGGAAGCACGGCCTCAGCATGTGCCGCGGCGACGGCCAGGCCCCGAGTGCGCGCTTCGAATCTTGCGCGTCCGGCGCGGGGATTGACCCAGAGGAACCGATGGCTGAGTCGGGCCAGCCGCGCGCAGGCGATGTCGAGCTCCGTACAGTCCCCGTGTTCCCAGCCGTCGCTGATGACGACGAGGGTGCTGCCGCGTACCAGGTCCTTCATCCGCCCGCTCAGAAGTTCGGTCAGAGAATCGCCGAGGCGCGTCCCGGCTCCCGCGTCGAGGACCTCATCCAACGCCGAAGCGACACCGCTGCCTCCTCGCCCGTGTCCGGCCGCAGCTCGTGGGCTCAGGTCGACTCTGGTCAGGCGGGTCCCCGCCGTGAAACAACGGGCTCCCAGCACTGCAGAGCCGCGAGCCAGGAAACGCAGCGCGGGCTCCCGCCACACCGTCATCGAGGCGGACACGTCGGCGACGAGGGTGACGGGGCGCCGGCGATAGAGACTGCGCCTCCGCGGGATGGTTGAGATCTCCTCGTTGCGGATGAGCCGACGCAGGATCCGAGGGGCATCGATGATGCCGGTGTGACCCGAGCGAGTCCGATGTGCAAGGCCGCGCGGTGGTCGGAAGACGAGGCCGTCGATGAGCGCGGCAGCTTCGCTGCCGTGTTCGAACCCGAGATCGACATGGCGCAGATGTTCGGTCCGGGCAGCTTCGGTGATCTCGCTCGCCTCCCCGCCTGCGCCCTCTGTGCTCATCTCGGGCCGGGGATATTCGACGTCGATGCTCGGCTCCTCCGCATCCTGTCTGCCTGCCAGTCCGAAGACGGCGTCGAAGATCGCATCGTGGAGGCGCAGATGTTCGGGTCGGGTGCAGGTAAGCGCCCGAGACGCGGCTCGAACCTGTTGCGGATCGAGCGGGTCGAGGCAGGCCGCGGCCGTAATAAGCGACCGCACCGCGTCCGGGTCTGCAGGCAGTCCCGCGGCCCGCAACCGGATGCCAAGGGTCAGGAAGGTGTCCGTCAGGGTCCTCACGTTCCATCCCCTCCGAATGGGCTGAGAACTGTGCGGGCGGGGGCGAGGTCGTCGGCGTCCTTGAGGACGGCGGAGATCGTCGCCGCGATCGCTGGGTCGTCGAGTTCGCCGAGGCCGAGGGCGTGCAGGGCGCGCAGCCAGTCGATGGCCTCGGCGGTGCCGGGAGGTTTGAGCAGATCGGCGCTGCGGAGTCGGTTGGCCGCAGCGATGACGGCCCGGCGCAGGGACTCGTCGGCCTCGGGGACGTGCAGGGAGAGGATCCGTGATTCAGCCTCGGCGCCGGGCTGGTCGAACCACTGGTAGAGGCAGCGCCTGCGCAGGGCGTCGTGGAGGTCGCGGGTGCGGTTCGAGGTCAGGATGACCAGCGGCGGAGTCTGCGTCGAGATCGTGCCGAGTTCGGGCACGGTGACCGACCAGTCGGCGAGCGCCTCGAGCAACAGAGCGTCGAATTCGTCGCCGGCGCGGTCGATCTCGTCGATAAGCAGCACCGGTCGCGCCTCGTCGGGCCCGAGTCCCCGCGAGTCCTCGATCGCGCGCAGGATCGGACGGGCGAGCAAGAAGGCCCGGTCGTGGAGCTCATCGTCGAGGCAGATCGCGTCGATGCGCTCCCCCGCCGAGCTGGACGCCGCCTCGATCGTGCGCACGTGGAGGATCTGCTTCGCGAAATCCCAGTCGTAGAGCGCTTGGCTGGCCTCGAGCCCGTCGTGGCACTGCAGCCGAATGAAAGAGCCGCCGGAGGCGCGGGCGAGCGCTCGAGCCAAACTCGTCTTGCCCACGCCCGGGGAGCCCTCGCACAGCAGAGGTTTGCCGAGGCGGTGGGCGAGCACACAGGTGGTCGCAAGTTCGGGTGCGACGATGTGCCCCACGCGCTCCAGCTCCTGTGCCAAAAAACGGGGATCGTCGAAGATCGTCATGGCTGCGTCGCCTCCTCCCGAGTCGAGTCTACTGATCGTCTCTGCTCTCTCGAACGTCCGCTGCCACCCGATCATCCGAGTGCGCCTGACCGTGCGAACTCACGGCGGTGCCGACTCTCCCGGTTACTGCCGAGGCGAGCTGCGAGAGCTCGGCGATGACGGCTCGTGATCCACCGTTGTCGACGAAGTCGAGCAGCGCGTCGACCTTCGGCCCCATCGAACCGGAGGCGAAGGTGCCGGTGGCACGCAGGGCTTTGAGCTCGGCTGCGGTGACGGCACCGACATCGCTCGCGTCCGGAGTGCCGAAGCCGGCGACCGCACAGGGCACATCGGTGGCGATGATGAGCAGATCCGCATCCACCGAGGCGGCGAGCTTCGCAGCGCTGAGGTCCTTGTCGATGACCGCGGATACCCCGGCACAGCCCCGGTCCGCGGGTAGGACGGGAATGCCGCCCCCGCCAGCGGCGACGACGATCCAGCCGGAGTCCGCAAGGAAGGAGATCATCGGAGTCTCGAGGATCTCGACGGGGTCCGGAGAGGCCACAACGCGACGCCACCCCTTGTCGCCGAAGTCCTTCCAGGTCTGGCCATGAGCGGTCATCTCCGCGGCGAAATCCGCATCCTGATAGGACCCGATCGGCTTGACCGGATCGGCGAACGCTGGGTCGTCGGGGTCGACGACGGTGCGGGTGACCACGGCGGCGACCCTGTTCCCCAGCCCGCGGGCTGCGAGTTCGAGTTCGAGGGCGCTGACGATCGTGAAGCCGATGGTGCCCTGGGTCTGTGCTCCGCACCAGTCGAGGCTCACGGGCGGCAGCTCGTGAGCGGAGAGTTCGTTCTTGCGCAGGATGTTGCCGACCTGCGGCCCGTTGCCGTGGGTGATGACGAGTTCGTGTCCGGCTGCGGCGAGATCGGCCAGATGCACGGCCGCGGCGGAGATCGCGCGCTGCTGGGCCGACGGAGACGGATCTCCGTCGGGCCCGGTCATCGCATTGCCGCCGAGGGCGACGAGGACCCTCACAGCCAGTCGACCGCCGCAGCTGAGGCTCCGTCGACGGAGAGCTGGGCATAGCCGGGTCCACGATCGAAGAAGGGCTCGTTCGCATCCCGGGTGGCCCGCATCTGCTCGCGCAGCTCGGTCGTGGCCGCCTCGTCGGCCTCGGCACCGTCGACTCCGGCGGCATCGGCGCCGACGGATGCGCTCGGATCGGCGGTGACGACGACTCCGTAGGACTCACGAGCGCCGGCGATGCTCACCTTGCCCCAGCTGACGTCGCGGACCACCTCGGCGATCGGACGGTCGAGGGGGTCGCCCCAGCCTCCACCGCCCGTGGTGCGGATCCGAACGACCTCACCGGCTCTGATGACCTCAGCATCGGCGAGCGCATCGATCTGACGTTCGTTCGGACCTCCCGGATCGATGGTCACTTCGAACGGCCTGCCCGCTTTTCCGCCCTTGACCCCCCAGCATGCGAGGATCGAACGGTCGGCGATCGACATGAAGTGCCCGTCGCGCAGCATCCGAATGTGCTTCTCGTAGCCGAGGCCTCCGCGGTAACGACCGGCACCGCCTGAGTCGACGGCCAGACCGAGGCGTTCGACGCGGAACGGGAACCGGGACTCGGTGAATTCGGTGGGCAGGTTCCGGGAGTCGGGGACGACGTGGATCGTGTCCTCGCCGTCGGAGTAGTAGCGTCCGCCGGAGCCTCCGCCGAGGACCTCGCGCATGAGGTAGTCCTTGCCATCGCGGTCCTTGCCGTAGACCCCGGTGTAGCGGATCGTCTCCTGGTCCGCGGGCATGCGGCCGTCCACGGCCTTCGCGACTACGCCGGCGAGGACGCCGAGGAGGCGGAGAATCACGAACGTGCGTGCGTTCGTCGGTCCGGGGAACTCGGGGGTGAGCAGGGTACCCTTCTCCGGGAAGCGCATCTCGATGAGCGGCACAATGCCCTCGTTGACGTCGAGTTCGCCCATCCGCTCGGGGGTGTCGGCGAGGTTGCGCAGGATCGGGGCGAGCCACTTCTTGAGGAAGTTTCCGCCCACATAGTCACCGCAGTGGTTGATCGGTCCCGCGGCCTGGGCGGCGGTGCCCGTGAAGTCGACGATAAGTCGCGGTCCGTCGTCCGGTCCCCCGGTCGACGTCTTCGTCAACGTGATGCGCTGGGTGTGGAGCATGGGGTCCGAGACGCCGTCGTGCTCGGCATAGTCCTCCCAGACGTACTGGCCGTCGGGGATCTTCGACAGGATCTCACGGCGGTAGATCTCAGTGGAGTTCTGCAGTATCGCGTCGAAGGCCGTTTCGACGGTCTCGACTCCGTAGCGGGTGAAGAGTTCCGAGAGACGACGAGCACCCATCAGGCAGGCCGAGCACTCGGCGTCGAGATCGGCCGACAGCGAATCCGGCATCCTGGAGTTGCGCGACATGATCCGCAGTGCGGACCTGTTCGGAACCCCTTCGGACCACAACTTGATCGGCGGGATCATGAGGCCCTCTTCGAAGACGCTCGTCGCCCCTGAGGGCATCGAACCGGGGCACGCCCCGCCGATGTCGTCGTGGTGGCCGAAGGCCTGGACGAAGCACACGACCCGTCCCTCGGCGAAGACGGGAACGGTCACGCACATGTCCGGCAGGTGGCCGATGCCACCTTCGGATTCGTAGACGTCGTTGTGGAAGAAGACATCGCCTTCGCGCATCTCCTCGATGGGGAAGTCCCGGACGACTGGGTGGACGAGTGCGGAGTACGAACGGCCGGTGAGCTTGCGCAGCTGTCGGTCGTGGATACCGGCGCGGAAGTCATGGGCATCGCGGATCATCGGGGAGCGTGAGGTGCGCGAGATCGAGGTCTCAACCTCCATCTCCACACTGGCCAGGGTGCCTTCGACGATCTCGACGATGATCGGGTCGACGCTCGACCCTTCCGCGGTGAGGCGGTTGCCGTGCTCGTAGGCAGTCGGCAGACCGGCCGAGTTGATCGGCGAGGCGGCGATGTAGTCGGCGAGCTCCTGGCCGGTCAGGGGTTCGGTGCGCAGCATCGAACCCGAATCGACGGCGCTCGTGTCGGCTGTGGTAGTCACTTGCTGTCCTCCTGACCGGTGGTGCGGGTGATGATGATGTTGGCCGCGCGATCGATGCGCGCGCTGAACTCGGGGTGCAGAGGCACCGTCGAACCGAACTCCTCGATGATCGCGGGCCCCGCGATCTCGTCACCGGCCAGCAGCTCCTCGCGCCAGTAGACCGGGGTGTCGACGAAGCCGTCGGCGGCGGCGAAGCAGACGGGGCGGTGACCGGTCTTCGCCCTCTTGTCGAGGGCGGGCGCACCGTCGGCCGAGGCGATGCTGCGAGTCTCCGGACGCGTGATCGGTCCGATGCCGGACACACGGAGGTTGACCCATTCGACGAACTGGTCGTCGGCGGCGGCGAAGTCGTAGCCGTAGAGCTTGCGGTGCTCCGCGTGGAAGGCTCGGGTCACCTCATCGGCCCATTCTCTCGTGATCGCGCCCGCCGGTGCCGGGACGCGGACCTCGAAGGCCTGGCCGAAGTAGCGCAGGTCGACCGAACGGTCGAACTGGTGCGCCGAGGCGGGGAAGCCCTCACCGTCGAGTGCGGCGGCGGCCCGGGCTGTGAGTCCCGCGAAGAGATCGGCCACCTCGGCGATGTCGAGGCGGTCGTCGCGGCAGACGTTGGTCTGCACGTAGTCGTTCTTCACGTCGACGGTGAGCAGACCGTACGCCGAGACGTTGCCTGGGTCGTGGGGGACGACAACGCCGGCGAGGTCGAGGACGTCGACGAGGGTGCAGGCGAGCAGGGAGCCGGAGCCGCCGAAGGTCGCGAGCATGAAGTCACGGACGTCGAGTCCGCGTTGGACGGAGATCTGGCGCAAGGCATTGGCCTGATTCCAGGCGGAGATCTCGAGGATGCCGGTCGCCGCCTTCTCCGCGCTCAGCTCGAGGCGTTCGGCAATCCGGGCGATGCCGGACTTCGCCGCGTCGACGTCGAGCGGTATCTCCCCACCGAGGAGGTGGGGCGGGATCCGCCCGAGGAAGACGTGGGCGTCGGTGATCGTCGGCTCGGTGCCGCCGTTGCCGTAGCAGATGGGGCCGGGATCGGCTCCCGCGGACTGGGGGCCGACCTTGAGCTGGCCCTCCGGTGTGGTCCAGGCGATGGAGCCGCCGCCGGCGCCGACGGTGACGACGTCGATCATCGGGATCTTCGAGGGGTAAGCGCCGACGGTGCCCTCGGTGGTCAGGGCCGGTTCTCCGTCGATGACGACGGTGACGTCGGTCGAGGTGCCGCCGCCGTCACAGGTGAGCACCTGGTCGAAGCCCGCTTCCCGGGCGATGAGCCCGGCGCCGAGCGCACCGGCGGCCGGCCCTGAGAGCACGGTGGTGATGGGCTGGTGGACGACCTCTTCGGCGGAGAGGACCCCGCCGTTGGACTTCATGATGTAGAAGGGCAGAGCGGAGTCCTCGCCGGCGCCGGTGTAGGCGTCGAGGCGTTCGTGGATGTTGTGCACGTACTTCGAGACCTTCGGTTTGACGGCCGCGTCGACGAGGGTGGTCATCGAACGCTCGTACTCGCGGTATTCGCGCAGCACCTCGGAGCTCAGCGAGACCGTAGCCTCGGGGTGGATCTCGGTGAGGATCTCCCGCATCCTCTGCTCATGGACTGGGTTGGCGTAGGCGTGGAGGAAGTTCACGCCCAGCGTCATCACGCCCTGATCTTTGAACCACTGGGCGACCTCGCGGGCCTGCGCCTCATCAAAGGGACGGACCTCGCCGCCTTCGAAGTCGAGGCGACCCGACACGGTCTTGACGAGGTCGGCGGGGACGATGCGATCGGGCTTGACCCAGAAATAGGAGTTGCCGTAGCCGTCGGGCACTGCCTGACGGGCGATCTCGAGGACGAACTCATAGCCTTCGGTGGTGATGAAGCCGAGACGGTCGAGCTTGCCCTCGAGCAGCTGGTTCGTCGCGACGGTCGTGCCGTGGCTGACGGCACTGATGTGCTCCGCTGAGACCGAGTCGCCGAGCATGCCCAGCACCTTATCGATGCCGTTGATGAACCCGTCGGCTGGGTTCGACGGCGTCGACGGAGTCTTCGTCGTCGTCAGTGTGCCGGTGGATTCGTCGAATGCGACGATGTCCGTGAATGTTCCGCCGGTGTCAATGCCGATGCGGATCCGTGGAGCGTGGGGCGACATCTTCG
This sequence comes from Brevibacterium spongiae, assembly GCF_026168515.1. Classification (NCBI taxonomy): domain Bacteria; kingdom Bacillati; phylum Actinomycetota; class Actinomycetes; order Micrococcales; family Brevibacteriaceae; genus Brevibacterium; species Brevibacterium spongiae. The sequence goes on from NZ_CP093443.1 coordinate 4,026,012, forward strand.
TCCTTCCAGGTCGCGTGGGATTTGTCACCATCTTTCCCGGTGCCCACGCTGACTGAACCGGCAAGAGCTGACAAACGCGAGTACGTCTGTTGGCGAGAGTTCACAACCGGCTCTCGCCGAGGCTGGTGTGCAGTTCCTCGGCGAGCACCTCATCGAGGCTGCGGGCCTCGCGCCCGAGGATCGCCGGGATCCCGGCACTGCCACAGGGCAGTCCGTAGCGGTCGTAGTAGTCGAACATCGCCGTCAGCCATGCGCGTTCACGGGCGTCAATGCCGGAATCGGCGCGGGCCTCCTGCGCCGCGGACCAGGCCGCTGGATTCGTCACCTCGATGCCCACCATCGCGCCGAGGACCTGTCCTGCGGCCCGAGCCACGTCCCCGACGCTGACGAGCTCCGGTCCGCCGAGCTCAAGGGTCGCGCCGAGGTGGTCCTCGGTCGTGAGCAGCCGCGCGGCCGCCTCACCGACATCGCGCAGACCGATGAGCCCGAAGGGAGTGTCGGCGCTGTAGGCGACACTGATGGCGGGTGGAGTCTCGCGCAGTCCGGGCAGGAGGTTCTCAATGTATGCGCAGGGTTGGACGATCGTGAAAGGCAGAGAGCTTCTGCGCACTCGGTCCTCGGCCTCGGCCTTCGCGAGGTGGTGCGGCATTGAGGGTGCGTAGGGAGCAGCTACCGAGTGATAGACGATGCGCTCGATACCTGCTCTGTGTGAGGAATCGAGGAGCATCTCGATTAGCCCGAGTTCGTCGCTGTGCAGGTTAGGGGCCATGAGGTAGGCGGCGTGACAGCCGCGCAGAGCGGCAGTGGGATCGGTCAGGTCCCTCCGCCCGAGAGGGACCGGCACATGGCCTGCGGCACTTACTGCGTCTGCGATCGCGCGCCCGGTCTTCCCGGTGCCGGAGACGATGGCAACTCTCTGTGCGTCGGGTGTTTTGGTCGAAGCGATCTGTGTCATGAGCGTGTTCCTTCCAAATGCAGTCCGAATCGGGCTGCGGTTTCCGGGGTGTCGACATCGGCTAGCCCGTCGTGGCCCGGCGGCAGCAGGTCCGCGCACTCGACGCTGGTGACGTCGCCGCTGCCCGAGTGACGCTTGAGCATGGTCCGCAGTCCCTTGTCCCCGGCCGCGACCGCGAGCGCTTCGGCGATGTGTTCGCGACCGAGGGCGACGGGGTGGCCGGGGACCGAGTTCCAGTGCGCGCGGGCGAGATTTGCGGGGGCAGTCGCATCGAGCAGGCGCCCGTATGCCTCAGCTGGGACGTCGGGCAGGTCGAGCAGTGAGATGACGACACCGGCGGCCCTGTTCGGCACCGCATTCAGCCCTGCGATCAAGGAGGTGCTCAGGCCCTGAAGGTGGTCCGAGTTTTCGACGATCCGTGCGCTGCGGGGCACCAGAAGGGACGCCTGCGCCGACATCGGGCCGAGCACGACGATGACGTCCGAGGCGAGTCCTCGTGCGGTTGCCGCCGTCAGCATCTTCTCGACCTGCGCGGTCAGCAGCGCTGTGCCGTCCGCGTACCGCAGCAGTGCCTTCGGCCCGCCCATCCGCGTACCGCTGCCGGCAGCCAGCAGAAGAAGACTCGGCGCCTGGTTTACCTGATCCATGTGCCTAGGGTGGCACCACTACCGCCGATGTGCCACTGCATATCTCACCAAAGACGGTCCCAGCCCATCGTCAGATCTCGTGGTATCGGAAGGGCGTCGCCGGGCATATTGCTTCCGGCTTAGCGGGCCGTGGCTCCATGGGCCTTCAGATGAGGTCTGGCCAGCAGACTGGCGAGCAAATAGGACGAGCTGCCTGAAGACTTAGATGACTAAAGTGCCGCCGCACCTCACGGCGTCCGACGGCGCAGGGTGAGCGAACCGACGATGACGGCGCCGACGATCCAGCAGGCGATGAAGAGCACTCTCAGCCAGATATAGACGGTGTCCTCGTCACCGGTCGACACCGCGTCCAGTGCATCGATCGCGTGCGAGAGCGGCAGCCAGTCGCCGATCACCTCGAGCACATCGGGCAGCTGATCACGCGGGAGGAAGATCCCGCCGAGCAGGATCTGCGGGAACACGAAGACGGGCATGAACTGCACGACCTGGAACTCGGTACGTGCAAAAGCGCTGGCCAGCAGGCCCAAAGCCGTACCAAGCAGCGCATCGGCGATCGCCACGACGAATAGCAGCCAGACCGGCCCTTCGATCTCCAGACCGCACACCAGGGTCGCGTAGCCGACGGCCACGGCCGTCTGCACGACGGCAAGCAGTCCGAACGCCAAGGTGTAGCCGAGGATGAAGTCACCGCGCCCCAACGGCATCGACAGCAGCCTCTCGAGCGTTCCGCTGCGGCGTTCGCGCAGGGTCGCGATGCTGGTGACGAGGAACATGACGATGAACGGGAAGAGCGCAAGCATCGCCGGCCCGATATCGGCGAACACCTCGGTCTCATCGAAGATCCACGCCACCAGGCCGATCAGGAGGCTCGGGACGATGAGCAGCAGGGCGATCGTGCGCGGATCATTCCGGATCTGGACGAGGACGCGTCCCGTTGTCGCCAGAGTGCGCATCGGGTTCATCGCCGACCTCCCTTTTCCGCGCCGCGGACCCTGCCAACGCGACCGCCTCGCGAGAGCAGATGGGTCCCCGATCGCCGGCTCCGCCCGGAAGATCCCCTTCCAGCCGTGTCCGCTTCGATGATGTCGAGGAACGCTTCTTCCGCCGAGGCGGCCCCCGTGCTGGAGAGCAGATCGCGCGGTGTCGTATCGGCGATGATCGCCCCCTCCCGCATGAGCAGCAGCCGGTCGCAGCGCGTGGCCTCATCCATGACGTGGCTCGAGACCAGCAGCGTCGTTCCCTCCTCGGCGAGGCCGCGGAAGAGGTCCCACAGATCACTGCGCAGCACAGGATCGAGACCCACGGTCGGTTCGTCGAGGACCAACAGGTCCGGGGATCCGAGCATCGCCGCGGCCAGTGACACTCGGTTGGCCTGACCTCCGGAGAGCGCCCGTGCCAGCCGATCGGCTTGCCCTGTCAGGTCCGTGCGTTCGAGGACTCGGTCGACATCGGTCTTCGGAGCGCCCTGCACTCGTGCGAAGTAGCGCAGATTCGACCGCACGCTGAGGTCGTCATAGATGCTCGCCGACTGCGTCATATAGCCGACTCGGTGGCGCAGATCTGCCGATCCGGCAGGGCGGCCCAGCACCTGGACCCGTCCGCCTGCGACGATCTGGACCCCGACGACGGCCCGCATGAGTGTCGTCTTTCCGCTGCCGCTGGGCCCCAACAGCCCGACGATCGCGCCCCTGGGCAACTCGAGGTCCAGTGAGTCGATCACTGTCTTTCGACCCCTGCGGATCGTCAGCCCTCGTGCCTCCACCGAATTATTCATCATGCGCTGAATATGACACCCGAGGGCGCTTCGGTCAAGGGTTCTCAGGGAGAGATTTCATGACTGCCGCCCCACCGCTGGTGAGGCGCAATCGTGCTGGAGCCGTTCGGCTCACTTCGCGTCGCTGACCTCATCGAAATGCCCCTGCACCGCGGGCGCCAGGCGTGCAGTGAGATCGTCGACCGGCATCGATGCCAACGGGTCGAGTTCGAGGACGTGGCGAAATATGAGTGCACCCGCCATCTGAGTGAGAACGAGCGTGGCCCGCAGATCCGCCTCAGCCTGGTCGACGCCGCTGTCCGCGATCCTCGCCGCCACCGCTCCTTTGAGCTCGCGCAGGAGAAATTGCCTGATCAGGCGCCCCGCCGCCGAGTCGCTCACCGCGGAACGCAGAACTGTCACCCCGATCGACTTCACGCTCGATCGTTCCCAGGCGCTGAGCACCGTGCGCACGAGGGACTCGCCGAGGCGGTCGTCCGATACGTCCAAGGCCGTGCGGACGATGCGGTCCGGCCGAACGGGAAGCCTGACGACCTCGGCGAAGAGACCGGCCTTCGAATCGAAGTAGTGGTGGACGAGCGCGGAGTCGACCTGGGCTCGGCGGGCGATGCTGCGCAGAGACGCCTTGTCGTAGCCCTTCTCCGCGAATTCCACCGAGGCGGCATCGGTGATCGCTGTCCGAGCGTCACTGCCGCTTTCCTTAGGTGGGCGCCCCCTCCGGCGGGGCCCCGGCTTCACATCCGCCATGCTCCCCAGAGTATCGTGTGGCCCAGTTGCAAAAGGTCTGCACAACGATCCGCCGGACGGGGCAAAGGTCTGGGAAACGGGCCTCTGTTTGGTCAGTACCGCCTCGGCGGGGTCCTAGCGTGGATGTAGCAGCAGTCGTATGAAAGGTTTTTCGGTTCACATGTTCAGGCAGTCGTCGAAGTTGGCCAATGTCCTCTATGGCATCCGAGGACCCGTCCTCGAAGAGGCCCAGGCGATGGAAGCCGCCGGGCACACGATCCTCAAGCTCAACATCGGCAACCCTGCCCCCTTCGGCTTCGAAGCCCCCGAGGCGATCGTCCAGGACATCGCCGCGAACCTGCCCGTGACGCAGGGCTATTCCGACTCGCGGGGAATCCTCTCCGCCCGCCGCGCCGTCGTCCAGTACTACGAGACCCGCGGCATCCACAATCTCGGCACCGACGAGGTCTTCCTCGGCAACGGAGTCAGCGAACTCATCACCTTGAGCCTGCAGGCGCTGTGCAACCCGGAGGACGAGATCCTCGTCCCCGGGCCCGACTACCCGCTGTGGACCGCCTCGGTGGCGCTGTCCGGCGGCACCCCCGTCCACTACCGCTGCGCGGAAGAAGATGCGTGGCAGCCGGATTTGGACGACCTCGAGTCCCGGATCACCGAACGCACCCGCGGAATCGTCGTCATCAACCCGAACAACCCGACCGGAGCGGTGTACTCGAAGGAGACGCTGCAGAAGATCGCCGACATCGCCCGCCGCCACGGCCTCATCGTCTTCTCCGACGAGATCTACGAGAAGATCACCTACAACGGCGTCGAACTGGTCAATATGGCCACGCTCACCGGCGACGACGTTCTGTGCCTGACCTTCTCGGGTTTGTCGAAGGCCTACCGGGTCGCCGGCTATCGTTCCGGTTGGCTGGCGATCACCGGGCCGCTGGACGAAGCGCACAGCTACCTCGAGGGCATCAAACTGCTTGCGAATATGCGCATGTGCTCGAATGTTCCGGCCCAGCACGCTATCCAGGCGGCCCTGGGCGGAAAGCAGTCGATCGACGACCTCATCCTGCCGACGGGCCGCCTCGGCCACCAGATGCAGGTCGCCTACGAGGGGCTGAACTCGATCGACGGGGTCTCGGCCCACCGGGCCGACGGCGCGCTGTACATGTTCGCGAAGCTCGATGTCGAGAAGTTCGGCATCACCGATGACGAGCAGTTCGCCCTCGACCTGCTGCGCGAACAGAAGATCCTCGTCTCCCACGGCACGGCCTTCAACTGGCCCAAGCCCGATCATTTCCGACTCGTCACCCTGCCGTCGGTCGAGGTGCTCACCGAGGCGATCGAACGTCTCGACACGTTCCTCTCCGGTTACCGGCAGGTCGCTCCGACGACGTGTGAGCTGCCCATCGTGCGCGAACCCGCACGCGCCGGATCCGCAGCAGCCGGCTGACGGCGACGACCGCTCAGGTGCTGCGCCCGTCCGCCATCGGGTGCAGCGGAGAAGACGGAGCCCTGCGACACTGGTCTCATGACTGAGATCGAAGATGAATCGGGGACCGTGTCCGCGGCCGCCGTGGCCGAGATCGTCAGAGCTCTCACTCGCGGAGTCGATCTCGACCGCACGGCGCTGGCCCGCGGTCTCGAGCACCACCCCGACCTCATCGACTCCTTCTCCGATCTCTCTTCGACCATGACCCGGTGGAAGCAGAAGGATCGAGAGCGTTCGGCCCTGCTCGAAAGCGCCTCGGAGCTCATCCGTGTGCGAGACACCGAGAAGCTGCTGCAGAAGCTCGTCGACCGCGCCCAAACACTCATCGGATGCGATATCGCCTACCTCTCCCAGTACTATCCAGAGACCGACGACCTACGTGTTCAGGCAAGTCGCGGAGCGATCTCGGCGAATCTCAAAGAACTGCGAGTGCCTCCCGGCGTCGGACTGGCAGGACAGGTCGTGCGTGATCGCGCCGCACAGTGGACGTCGAACTACGATCTGACCCGACTGCCTCACGAAAGACGCGTCGACTCCGCGGTGAAGGCCGAGCGCATGGAATCACTCCTCGGAGTGCCGATGGTCGTCGACGGCGAAGTCCTCGGCGCACTCTTCGCGGCCAACCGCTATCCACATGACTTCACCACCGACGAGATCACCCTGCTGTCAGCTCTCGCAGACCACGCTTCCGTGGTGCTGAAGACGGCGCAGCTGATGGGAGACCTCGCAGAGGCGGCCCAAGCCTCCGCGGAAGCCGAGGAGACGGCAGCCGCGCAGGCCAGCACCCTCCAACGGCTCGTCGAGGTCGAGGAGCAGCTGACGCAGCTCGTCCTGCAGGGACAAGGAGTCCCCGCAGTTCTCGACGCCATCTCCAAATTGCTCCAGGCCGACGTGATCGTCGTCGACAGTGGACGCCTCGGCTCTCCGAACTTCCCCGCCGACGAGGAATTCTTCGACGGCATCGCGGTGGACAATGCTGACGTCCACGCGGCGCTGAGTCACAGCCGGGCGACGGGCCGAAGCGCACAGGTCGATGGAGCACAGCACCTGTATGTCGCCTCGGTGGCTTCCCACCGCCGACAGCACAGCGGACTGTTCGTCCGCTTCACCGACGAACCGGCGGACGGTGACGCGAACATCGTCGCTCAGGCGGCGCAGACGCTCGCGCTCATCCGAATGAACGAACAAGCCCGGGCCGATGCCGAGAACCGAGTCCGTGGAGAACTCGCAGTCGACATCATTGCCGGCACTCGTGATCTCAGTGAGCTCGAGGCCCGTTCCCGAATCGGCAGCTTCAGCCTCTCCGGACCCTGGAGACTGATGACGATTCAGGGCGACAGCGATAACGATGACCGCCTCGGCGCCCACCTGGTCCGCATCGAGCCGCGCATTCTCATGACGCAGCGATCCCCCGGGATCACGGTGCTCCTTCCCAGCGCCGTGTTCCGCGACAGGCCCACCCTGGACACCCTGTTCGAGGAGTCGGGCGCCCTCGACAGTTCGTTGGTGATCATCTCCGACACCGATTACGACCGGAAGCAGCTGCGCACCGCCGAGGACGAAATGTGGTCATGCATCCGCATTCTCAATTCCCTCGGCATCAGCGAAGGAATCTTTCCCACCGAGGACTTCGCACCCTATACCGCAATGTTCGGCACCGCGCCGGAGCAGGTGGAGAGATTCATGGAACGGATGCTCGGGCCGCTGCGCCGATGGGACCGAACCCATTCAGCCGAGCTGCTCTCGACGCTGCGGGAGTACTTCGAATCCGGCATGAACATCCGCAGCACCGCGACCCGAATGTCGGTGCATGTCAACACCGTCAAGCAACGCCTGGAGAGAGCCGATCTCGTACTCGGTCAGGGGTGGAGGGCACCGGAGCGGGCATTCCGCCTTCAGGTCGCTCTCCGTCTGGACAAGCTGAAGTCGTTCCTCTAGATCGCTCTCGCTATGTCCGGAAGAGCTATAGCTGAGAAGATTTCATGTCCGAAAGAGACATGGCAAGTTCGTGGATGCCTTGGTTGACTGATCTCTGCGGAGGAACTCCGACTGACAGCCGATGCCGGCCGAAGACGACCTGACTGGAGACTTACGATGGCAGAGAACAGCCGAATTGCCGACTTCAGAAACATGTCGGTCGATGACCGCAGGGAAGCCGTCGCGGCTTCGACCGGTCTCGACGCCGACCTGTTCAGCCAGATCGATGCGGATGCCTTCGGCCCCGAAGATGCCGCGAACCTCAGCGAGAACATCTTCGGAGTGTTCTCGCTTCCTCTCGGCGCAGCCACCAACTTCACGATCAACGGCACCGACGTCCTCGTTCCCATGGCGACCGAAGAGGCCTCCGTCATCGCCGCCGCCAGCAACGCAGCACGCATGGCACGTCCGCACGGCGGCTTCTTCACAAGTTCGACCGAGCCCATCATGCAGGCACAGATTCAACTCATCAACGTGGCGGATCCGCAGGCCGCTCGGATACGTGTCCTCGAACGGCAAGCCGAGATCATCGACCTGGCCAATGCGCAGGACCCCAAGCTCGTCGAGGTCGGCGGCGGAGTCAAGGGCCTCGAGGTCCGTCTCGTCGAAGCGCGGACGACCACGTACGTTCTCGTCCACCTCCTCGTCGATGTCCGAGACGCGATGGGGGCGAATGCGGTCAACACGATGGCTGAGGCGGTCTCCGGAGCCGTGGCAGCCATTGCCGGAGGCGACGCACTCCTGCGCATCCTCACCAACAAGGCGGACCGTCGACTGTCTCGGGCACGGGCAGTCTTCGACAGGGATCTGCTCGGCGGGAATGAGGTCATCGACAACATCCTCCATGCCTACGAACTCGCCGCAGCCGACCCCTATCGAGCGGCCACTCACAACAAAGGCATCATGAACGGCATCTCGGCGGTCGTTCTCGCAACGGGCAACGACACTCGGGCGGTCGAGGCCGGAGCGCATTCCCATGCGCTCGTCGACGGCCGATACTCTTCTCTCTCGACGTTTGAGAGGAATGCCGACGGCGACCTGGTCGGCACCCTCGAGATGCCCATGCCCGTCGGCCTCGTCGGGGGCGCCACCAAGGTCCATCCCGCCGCGCGCACTGCTCTGCAGATCGCCGAGGTGGCGACCGCACAGGATCTCGCCGAGATGATCGTCGCCGCCGGCTTGGCGCAGAACCTCGCGGCACTGCGAGTTCTCGCCACCGAGGGTGTGCAGCGCGGACACATGTCTCTGCATGCGAAGAACCTCGCTGCCTCTGCCGGAGCGAACGCCGAGGAGACCGCGATCATCGTGGACCGCCTCATCGAAGAGAAGGCATTCCGGTTCGACAGGGTCCAGTCCATCCTCGACGAACTCCGCTCCGGTGCATCGCGATGACGGCACAGCTCCCACAGCAGTTCGTGCCGTCGAACCTGCCGACCGAGGTCAGCGTCTGCGAAGTCAGCGCTCGAGATGGTCTGCAGTCGCAAGCACGCACACTTCCTGTCTCAACCCGGCTCGAACTGATCCGGCGGCTCTCCGAAGCCGGCCTGAAGACCATCGAAGCCGGAAGCTTCGTCTCTCCGCAGGCTGTTCCGCAGATGGCCGACACCCGATCGGTGCTCGCAGGGCTCGACCTGGACTCCGATATCGCGTTCCCCGTCCTCGTCCCGAACAGTCGGGGTCTCGATGATGCCGTCGCGGCGGGAGCGAAAGATGCCTCGGTCTTCATCAGCGTCACCGAATCGTTCTCGCAGGCCAACCTCGGCGGTCCACTTCAGCACACCACCGAACGCAGCCTCGAAGTGGCACACGCAGCGACTGCGGCGGGCATGCGGGTGCGCGGCTATCTGTCCATGGTCTTCGGGGATCCCTGGGAGGGCGCGGTCGACCCTGAGCACGTCGCGGCGGCTGCGCGCCGACTCGTCGATGCCGGCTGCCTGACGATCTCACTCGGCGATACCATCGGGACCGCAACGCCCGGTCATGTGACCGCGGTTCTTGATAGCCTGGTCGGCGCCGGGATTCCGATCGATCGGATCGCCCTGCACACCCACAACACCTATGGCCAGGCGCTTGCGAATGTCTATTCCGCGCTCCAAGCAGGTGTCAGTCAGTTCGACGCATCGGCGGGAGGGATCGGTGGCTGCCCCTTCGCTCGCACCGCCTCCGGAAATCTGGCCACTGAGGACCTCCTCTGGATGCTCCAGGGCCTGGGCATCTCGACCGGCGTCGACCTCGAAGCCGTGGCGACGGCCAGCCAGTGGCTGGGCGAGCAGCTCGACATCCCGCTTCCATCCGAAACGTCCTCGGCCGTCCTCGGCCGGTAGTTCCAACATTCACGTTCCCGACAGCCGTCGGCCGACAGAAGGCAGGCAATGATGCCGCAATTGCTCGAGGTGTGGAATGACACCGTCGACCCCAAACATCTCATCGGAGGAATAGCCATCGGAGTCGGGATCGCTGTCCCGGCCTACCTGATCTCAGATCAGTACTTTGCTTCCCGAGGCGACGAGACTCTGGGCCATTCCTATGCACTCCTCATCGGAATCGTCGGTTGCATCATCGGCGCGGTCATCACAGGAGTGCTGTTCAAGCCCAAGCGAGTCATCACTACATCCGATTCTGACACTCGAAATCGCCAGGAGATCCTCGACGAAATCGTCGAGGAATACGGGGACCTGGGCGACCCCCGCGAACTGCGTCCTGCGGTCCAAGAAGAGGTTCGGGCCCTCGGCCTCTTCGACGCGCTTGTCGAGAATCATGAGGCTCGCGCCCAGGAGAAGGGCGGGGAGAAGTGAGCGCAGAACTCATCGAACCCGTCCTGTGGGCAATTGGAATGGCGGTCCTTGCCGGAGTGCTCTTCACAGGGATCGGCCTGATCTCCGGCACAGACGAAACAGCCATCGTTGCACCGCTTGCGCTCTTGGTGATCCTTATTGGCGTTCCGCCCTCGGGCGTCATCGCATTCTTCCTTGCAGCGATCATTTCCAAACATATTTCCCACGCTGTGCCCACTACGCTTCTGGGCATACCAGGGGATACCACCGCCGTTCCCATGTTGCGCGAAGCTCAGCTTCTGCGCTCTTTGGGCGTCCCTCACATCGCTTTGCAGAAGGCGATCTCTGGTGGTGTCATATCGGTTGCGATAGCAGTTCCGCTGTCGATTGTCTTTGCTCTCGTACTCACGCCATTCGCTGATGCTATCGGTGCCGCCGCTCCGTGGATCTTCATCGCTGCCGCCGTCCTCGTCGCCTATACCTCAAAGGGAAAACTAGCCGCCGTTGCTGCGCTCATCCCCTTCGTTCTGCTCATCGTCGGACTCCAGGCCTTCATTATGGAACAGAAGGAAGCGACCTTTACGACGTCGTTCTTCTTGGGAATCGCCACCGGTCCGCTCATCTTCGACCTGTTCTCCGCAATGTCGCCTGTCGGCCGTCGGGCCATGCGTCAGGAAGGCAAGCGGGAGTTCAACCTTGCGCCTGATGTTCGACCGAGAGGCGACAGGAGACTGCTTAACCCGTTCAAGGCTCTGAGCGGCAAACAACTCGCCTACACCAGCGGATCGGCAGCGATCACCAGCGCAACTTTCGTGTTCTCACCCGTGGCCATGGCCGTGCTCATGGGCGAAGCCGTCGGCAGCCGAATCAAGAATGGCTATGAGCGACTGACGACTGTCATCACTGTCAGGAATGGAACAACGGAATCGACCTATATCGCCGAAACTCTTATTCCACTGATCGCCATCGGGCTGCCGCTTTCGCCGATGGCCGCCGGTCCGGCGGCACCCCTGTTCAATGCTCCGCCGGTCTATACTCTCGACGCGGAGGCGGGGACGACGAACAATCTCCACGACCTGCTCACGACGGGTCAGTTCGCACTCTTCTCCGTGATCGCAGCGGTCATCGCCGTCGCCATCGCCTACCCCTTCGTCATGACAAACGCCCACCGGGCGGCGACCTGGGTGATGCGATCGGTCTCCCACGAGGCGATCATCGCCGGATTCGCGGCCCTCATATGCGTCATCTGCCTCTACGAAGGCGGACTGCTGGCACTCGGTGTGACGATCACCGTCGGCCTCGTCGGCGGTCTATTCAACCGGATGATCGGCATGCACGCCGGCGTCCAGTTCATGGGCTACTACGTCGCCGTGCTCACCGTGCCCGCCATCCTCGCGCTGTGAGAAGGCGGCTCAACCCCCTGTAAAACCGCGGTGAGACCTCGACTCACCTAGCTCTGAGACCGAGCGTCACCGCCACTGCCGGGTGACCGTGCGGACGTCGGCGACCACCTCGGCGATGGCGGAGTTGTGCGCATCGACGATCGGATCGTGGCGGACGCGCAGCTGCGGCCGTGCCGCCCGGGAGACGAGCAGAACGTCACGGCGGCAGTCGCTGAGCGGCATCGGGATGACGGTGATGTCCGGGTCGGTCGACAGCGATGATTCGGGGATCATCGCCACCGCCAAACCGGCCGAGATCATCCGATTGATGGCCGCATAGTCATCCATCCGCATCCCCACGCGGGGTTCAAAGCCGGCAGACAGACAGAACGAGCGGACGACCTCGTCGATGGCATCACCCGGGTCGATGCTGAACGCCCAGGTCTGTGAGACCAGAGCCGTGAGGTCCGGCCGCCCGTGGTCGTCCACGCTGATCGGACCGATGGACTTCGGAACGCATAGGAACAGCCGCTCCGAATACAGGTGCGCGGCATTGAGCGTCGCCGGAATCCACGTTCGGTCGAGGTCGGTCGACACGAGCAGCGCGAGGTCGAGGTCCCCGGATTCGAGTCGGGAGACGAGCTTCGCATGCTCGTCCATCGTCACGTCCAGGGCCGCCGTGAGTACGTCGGTCCGGTCACCGGCAACCGCCTCATCTCGGGTCTGCCACCTGGGCCGAGCCTGCAGCTGATCATGCAGACGCGGGATGACGCGGGCTCCGACCGTCGGCACAGCCCCGATGCGCACTGGCACCGCTTGGGATTCCCGCCACAGCGCCACCTCGGCGCCGAGGCGCTGGCACAGACCGAGGATCTCCACGGCACGGGTCACAACGAGGCGGCCCACCGTCGTCGGCTGCGATCCGCGCGGAGTGCGATCGAGCAGAGTGGCACCCAGAGCGCGCTCGAGATTGCGCAGATGATGATTGACCGTCGGCTGGCTCCACTGCAGCTGAGCAGCGGCCGCGGCGACGGATCCGGTCTCGGCGACGGCCCGGAGAGCGGTGAGCCCGCGAGTATCGAGTGGTTCCATTGATCTCCTCCATCGAGTTCAATACTGACTATAGAACAAGGGAGGAAAGTTGCTATTCTCTCCTACCTGCTCGCCTCCTTAATCTGGACGCATGACCGTGCACCAGGACTCCCCCATGCCCCCGGCCCCGCACTCCTCCTCGGGGTCGCCGATGCATCCCGCCCTCACGCAGTCCCGCGCGCCCTACGCCGAAGCCCTGGCGCACGCGGCCGACCGCAATTCGCTGTTCCTGTCCACCCCCGGACACGGAGGCACGACCGAAGGCATCTCCGCAGTTCAGGCCGAATTCTTCGGCGAGCACACCCTCTCCCTGGACATCCCCCCGCTCTTCGACGGCATCGACCTCGGCGTCGATACCCCGAAGGACGAGGCCCTGCGCCTGGCCGCCGAAGCCTGGGGCGCCCGCCGCACCTGGTTCCTCACCAACGGCTCATCGCAGGGCAACCGCATGGCCGCACTCGCCGTCGGCACCCTCGGCTCCGGCGTGGTCACCCAGCGCAGCGCCCATTCGAGCTTCATCGACGGCATCGTGCTGGCCGGACTCAACCCCGGCTTCGTCTGCCCCAACGTCGACGAGGTCAACGGCATCGCCCACGGCGTCACCCCCGACGCCCTGCGCCAGGCCATCCGCAACCACCCCGAACCGGTGACCGCCGTCTACCTCGTGACCCCGAGCTACTTCGGCGCTGTCGCCGACGTCGAAGCCCTCGCCGAGGCGGCCCACGAAGCGGGTGCGGCACTGATCATCGACGCCGCCTGGGGTGCCCACTTCGGCTTCCACCCGGATCTGCCGGCTTCCCCTGTCACCCAGGGCGCCGACATCGTCATCATGAGCACGCACAAGCTCGCGGGCTCGCTCACTCAGTCCGCGCTGCTCCACCTCGGCGACACCGAATTCGCCGATCGCCTCGAACCGGCACTGGCACGCGCGTTCATGATGACCGCCTCGACGAGCGAGAACGCACACCTCATGGCCTCGATCGATCTGGCCCGCCGCGCACTCATGACCTCGACCGAGGCGATCACGGATTCGCTGGACAACATCCGCCACATCCGTGCGCAGATCGAGGCCACCGATCGCTATCATCTGCTGTCCGGCGAATTCCTCGGCCATGCCGACGTCGTCGACATCGACCCGTTCCGCCTGCCCATCGACATCACCGCCACCGGCCTCGACGGCCACACGGTGCGCAAGCGCCTGGCCGAGGAGTTCGACATCTTCCCCGAAATGTCGACGGCGACCACCCTCGTCGCGCTCATCGGCATCGGAAAATCCCCGGATATCGGCCGCCTCATCGACGCCTTGGAGACCCTGCGCCTCGAAACCGCAGACTCCGCCACGGAGACGAGCCCGGCAGTTGCCCTCCCACCCCTGCCCACGGCCGGGCGACTGGCGATGACCCCGCGTGAGGCCTACTTCGCCGATTCCGAACTCGTCACCGCCGCCGAGGCGGTCGGACGGGTGAGCGTGAACTCGCTGGCCGCGTACCCGCCCGGGATCCCCAATGTCCTGCCCGGCGAGGAGATCACCGCCGAAATCGTCGACTTCCTCCAGGCCGTGGCGGCAAGCCCGTCCGGTCACGTCCGCGGTGCTGTCGACCCCGGACTCGAGACCTATCGCGTCGTCAGGAACTGATCTTCGCGCAGTCACCATCCACCCCGTGTCCGCCGGTCGCTGCCGACAACGTCACTGGACAAGTGCCACTGCGAATTAGGCAACATCTTTCTTGCGTATTTTCTGGACCACTGGACGAATTTCAACGAAGGCAACTACCCTCGGGCGCATTCGGCGTGAACTGTGTCACAATTTTTATTGACACTCCCTGAGTACCAAGCAAGGATGTTCTGCATTGTCGAAATCCGACAGCAACTGCCGCGCAGAGTTCGCACCATTCCGGCGACTCGGCCCTGCAACTTGCCTAGCAGCAGCTGAAACGAGGAACCACTGATGTCAGAAGGCCACGACAGACCCGCGCAGAAAGACAAGAAGCCGACCCGCAAGGAACGGCGTGCAATAAAGAAACAGAAGCGGTTCGAGGCCGATGACTGCATCGTCGTCGAAACCAAATCGATCCGCACCGCCATCGGCGGCACCACAGTCGGCAACTTCATGGAATGGTTCGACTTCGGCGTCTACGGCTACCTGGCCGTGACGATGACCTCCGTCTTCACCGAAGGCATGGACCGACAGATGGGTCTGCTCGTGACCCTCCTCGGCTTCGCCGTGTCCTTCCTCGTCCGCCCGCTCGGTGGCATGGTGCTCGGACCGCTGGGCGACAAGATCGGCCGCCAGAAGGTCCTGTTCTTCACGATGGCCACGATGGCCACCGCCACCGCCCTCATCGGCGTCCTGCCCACCGCGGCCCAGGTCGGCCTGTGGGTGATCGTCCCCCTCTACCTGCTCAAGATGATCCAGGGCTTCTCCACCGGCGGCGAGTACGCCGGTGCCACCACCTATGTCTCGGAGTTCGCTCCGGACAAGTCCCGCGGCTACTGGGCCTCCTGGCTCGATGTCGGCTCTTACCTGGGCTTCGCCGCCGGTGCCGGAACCGTGGCTCTCACGACCGTGATCACCACGTCCATCAACGGCGAGAACGCCATGCTCGACGGCGGCTGGAGGATCCCGTTCCTCATCGCCATCCCGCTCGGCGCCGTCGCCATCTGGTTCCGTCTGAAGATCCCGGAGACCCCGAGCTTCGAATCGAGCGAGGAAGCCGGCCGCGACGTCAAGGTCAAGGACGACAAGTACGCCCGCCACGGCCTCATCGGCGTCATCCGTCACTTCTGGAAAGAGATCCTCATCGGCATCGCCGTCGTCGCAGGCTCCCAGACGGTCGGCTACGCGCTGACGAGCTTCATGCCCACCTACCTGGAGGAGACCGTCAAGGTCTCGAATGTCCAGGCGGCCGTGGCCACGATCCCGGTCCTCGTCGTCATGTCGCTGTGCCTGCCGCTCATCGGCAAACTCTCCGACAAGATGGGCCGCAAGTTCGTCTTCCTGGCAGCAGCCATCATGACGATCGTCCTCATCGTTCCCGCGTTCGCCGTCATGCAGATCGGTGAGATGTGGGCAGTGATGGTCGCTCTGTTCATGGTCGCCCTGCCCGCCGGGTTCTACATCGCCTGCCTGGCCTCGACCCTGCCGGCGCTGTTCCCGACCGCGTCGCGCTACGGTGCGATGGGCCTGACGTTCAACCTCGGCGTCTCTCTGTTCGGCGGCACCACGCCGCTGTTCGCCCAGGCGCTCATCGATGTCACCGGCAACTCGTACATGCCCGCGTTCTACATCATGTTCTTCTCGGTCGTCGCACTCGTCGCCGTGCTGCTCATGAAGGAATCGGCGCACCGACCGCTGCCGGGCTCGTTCCCGACGGTGAACACCCACGAGGAGGCCGAGGAGCTGGCTCGCACTCAGGCCGACAACCCGGATATGGACATCGAGTCCATGCCGATCGTCGACATCGACCCCGACAAGGCACCCGCCTGATCGAGGTGAGAACCTGATCGACTGCGATACCTGATCGAGTGAAACGACGCTGGGCCGTCCTGTTTCGGGGCGGCCCAGCGTCGTTTCGTCGTTTCTCGGCTCGCACTACAGCCGATTGAGACAACCAGCCCACTCTGAGCTGAGCAGCCCATGTTCGAAACTGGGCTACTCAGCCGAAACTGGGCCGTTCTGACAGTGACGAATCAGCCTTCGCCGTCGGCTGTGGCCGGGACGCGTTTGAAGAAGTAGAGGTTCGACGTGACGAGGTCGGCCGCCTCGGCGGCGTCCCCGGACTCGATGAGGTCGACGATCCTCGGCAGCTCGCGAGCGGAATCGACCGCGATGGCCCCGATCTGATCCTGGTGCCGGTAGAGGCGTGACTGATCGCGCAGGCGCAGACTGATCGCGGCGGCACGCCCGCCGAGGCCGTGCTCGAGCAGAGCCTCATGGAACCTGCGGTCCTGCGTATAGAACTCGGCGAATTCGCCGGCCTCGGCCGCGTCCACGGTCGCCTCGGCGAGTTCGCGCAGTCGGTCGATCGCCTCGCATTTGGTCGCTGCCTTGCCGGTCTCGGTCACCGACCCGTCAGTCACCGCCTGCACGCCGTCAGCTCTCAGGCCGCGACCGACGATGTCATCGCTGCCGGCCTCTGCCAGACTGCGGGCGGCGGGGACAGCGAGAAGAACGCGGATGGCGATGATCTCCTCGAGGTCCGCCTCAGTGATGGTGACCAGACGGAAGCCGCGATTGGGCACGGCCTCGACGGTCCCTTCGGTGACGAGCGCCATCATCGCCTCGCGCACCGGGCTGAGTGAGATGCCGAGCTGCTTGGCCAGGCCCGCTGCCGAATAGATGCGATCCTCGGCGAGCTCACCTGAGGTGATGGCATCGCGGATGATGCCCAGTGCCTGCTCGCGCAGCGATTCGGCCTGCGGTCTCACTCGCTCCATCGCACACTCCCCTTCGAATCGTGGTCGGCGACTATTGACAGCATAACCGCGAGATCGCACCATTGAACTAAGTAGTCGGTAACCGATTACCCACCCGGACTCCCCACGGAGTCGAACCCACAGTGACGTTCCTGCAATGAAGGAGGAACCCATGACCGCCGACCCCGCATCCGGCACACCCGCACCGAACACGTCTGCGCCCGGCACGTCCGCCGATCCGCTGCTCCAGCCCTTCGAGCTCGGCAGACTCACGCTGCGCAACCGCATCGTTTCGACGTCGCATGAGCCCGCGTACACCGAACTCGGCATGCCGAAGGACCGGTACCGGCTCTATCACCGGGAGAAGGCGCGCGGCGGCGTCGGGCTGACGATGATCGGCGGCTCGGCCATCGTGTCCAAGGACTCGCCCGCCGCGTTCGGCAACATCGACCTGTCCACCGACGAGGTGGTGCCGTGGCTGTCCGCGATCGCCGGCGACTGCCACGACGAAGGTGCTGCGATCATGATCCAGGCGACCCATCTGGGGCACCGGTCCTCGAACTTCGCCGGGGACTGGCTGCCGCTGGTCTCGGCGTCGAGGACCCGGGAGGCCGCGCACCGGTCGTTCACGAAGGCCCTCGAGGACTTCGACATGGACCGCATCGTCGCCGACTTCGCAGCTGCCGCCGAACGCGTCGCCGCCGCCGGATTCGACGGCCTGGAGATCATGCACGCCGGACACCTGCTCGACTCCTTCCTCGCCCCGTGGCTCAATGACCGCGACGATGAGTTCTCCGGCGAGCTGGAGAACCTCATCAGGTTCCCCATGCGCATCATCGACGCCGTGCGCGCCGCCGTCCCGGACGACTTCGTCCTCGGCATCCGCATGGCCGTCGACGAACGCCGCGACGACGGCATGGACGAAGAGAAGGCCACCGAGATCCTGCGGACCTACACCGATCACGGCATCGACTTCCTCAACCTCAACGTCGGGATGATCAATTCGGACCGTCAGCTCGCCGAGGCGATCCCCGGCATGGGCACCCCCTCGGCGCCCTGGCTCGAGACCTGCCGCCGCATCCGTGAGGCCATCGACATCCCCGTCCTCCACGCCGCGCGCATCTCCGATGCCGCGACCGCCCGGTTCGCGATCGCCGACGGCTGCCTCGACCTCGTCGGGATGACCCGCGCACAGCTGGCCGACCCGCATCTGGCCCGCAAGGTCGCCGAAGGACGCGAGGACGACATCCGCCCCTGTGTGGGCGCGAACATGTGCCTCGACTCGATCTACACCTCCGGTTCGGCCACCTGCATCCACAATCCCGCCACCGGCCGGGAGGCTGACCTGCCTCAGGAAGTCCCCCACAACGTCGAGTCAGGACCCAAACACGTCGTCATCATCGGCGCCGGTCCCGCCGGACTCGAAGCCGCCCGGGTCGCCGCCGTGCGCGGGCACCGGGTGACCCTGCTCGAGGCCGAGGACGCTCCCGGTGGGCAGGTCCGCATCGCCGCCCGCTCGCAGCGCCGCCGCGACCTCATCGGCATCATCGACTGGCGCGTCCAACAGTGCAAGAAGCACGGGGTTGACCTCCGCCTGAACACCTTCGCCGAGGCGGAGGACATCATTGCGCTCGACCCCGACGTCGTCATCGTCGCCACCGGAGGGGTCCCCGATGCCGGGTATCCCTTCCGTGAGCAGGGACCGAGTTTCGACGTCTGGGATGTCATGGACGACCGGCTGAAGTCCAAGCAGCGGGTGCTCGTCTTCGACGACCACGGGTTCTACCCGGCCCTCGACGCCGTCGAGCGCTTGGCTCGCGGCGGCCAGCAGGTCACCTACGTCAGCCCCGAACGCACCATCGGCATCGATGTGGGGTCGATGAATTCTCCGGCCTACCTGCAGGTGTTCTCCGAATTCGGAGTCGAGGTCCGCCTCGGCGAACGTCTGAGCCAGAAGCCGCGGATCGAGGGGAAGGAGATCGTGGCGAGCCTGCGCAACGACTATTCGGATCGGGAGACCGAGATCGTCACCGATGCCGTGGTCGTCGATTTCGGGACGACGCCCAACGATGAGGTCTACTTCGAGCTCAGACAGCAGTCGTCCAATCACGGAGCGACCGACCTCGAGGCGTGGGTGCGCGGACGACCGCAGCCGGACGCCGACGGGTCTGCGTCGGCGGGCACGTCCGAATCGTCGCCCGATATCGGTTCATCCGGCACCGAGGCGGGGCCGAAGTTCGCGCTCTACCGCATCGGTGACGCCGTCGCCTCCCGCAATGTGCATGCCGCCGTGCTGGAAGGACTGAGAGTGGGAATGGGGCTGTGAGGGAGACGGTGGAAACCATCTGCACAAGCGTCGATTTCCATACTGCAGGCGAACCGTTCCGAATCGTGCCCGAGCCTCCGGTCGACATTCCCGGCACAAGCGTGGCCGAGCGGCGGCAGCTGGCCATGCCGGGTTCGCCGGTCGATGATCTGCGCCGGCTGCTGTGCTTCGAACCGCGCGGTCATGCTGACATGTACGGCGGCTTCATCACCGCCCCCGATGACGACGGAGCCGATTTCGGGGTGCTGTTCTGGCACAAGGACGGCTTCTCCACAGCCTGCGGTCACGGAACGATGGCGCTCGGCGCATGGGCAGTGTCCTCCGGAATGGTTCCGGTCGATCCATCCGAGACCACCGAGGTCACGATCGACGTGCCCTCGGGCCGAGTGCGTGCGCAGGTGCACACTGATGCGCAGGGGCGGGCCGCCTCGGTGGATTTCGTCAATGTGCCCAGCCGCCTCATCACTGCGGGGATCACTGTGGATACGAGCCGGGGTTCGGTGTCGGTCGATCTCGCGTGGGGCGGGGCGATCTACGCGCTCGTCGACACGGCACTGCTCGGCGGGACACCGCTCGGCGGCTCGGGTGCGGACAGCGGAGGTGCCGATGGGTACCGAGGTGCGGTCCTGCCGGAGAATCTCACCGAACTCATCGGACTCGGGCGTGAGGTCAAGGCAGGTCTGGTCGACCATCCGGACACCGTCCACCCCGAGGATGCACGCCTCTCCGGGGTGTACGGCACGATCTTCGTCGACCGGCTGGGGACTCTGCCAGGCGGTGAGCTGCATCAGCGCAATGTCACGATCTTTGCCGATGGTCAGGTCGACCGCTCCCCCTGCGGTTCGGGGACGGCGGCCAGGGTGGCAGCCCTGCATGCCACGGGAGAGCTCGGAGCGGGACAGACTCTGGTCCACGAGTCGATCGTCGGCACCAGGTTCCGGGCAAGAGTGCTCGAAGAGACTGCTGACGGCGTCGTCCCGGTCGTGACCGGCAGCGCGAACCGCGTGGCCACCTCGACGTTCGAGATCGACCCACTCGATGACCTCGTGCCCGGATTCGTGCTGCGGTGAGCTCGGGTCCTTCTCAATCAGTGCTGGAGGATGACCTTTCCGGTCGTCGCCCGGGACTCGAGCGCGCTGAAGGCGGCGGCCACCTCGGTGATGGGGAAACGATCACCGATGTGGACGGTGAGGTCTCCCCCGCGGATCCAGCCGAAGATCTCGTCCGTGC
Source organism: Brevibacterium spongiae (assembly GCF_026168515.1). Classification (NCBI taxonomy): domain Bacteria; kingdom Bacillati; phylum Actinomycetota; class Actinomycetes; order Micrococcales; family Brevibacteriaceae; genus Brevibacterium; species Brevibacterium spongiae. The sequence continues at coordinate 4,046,812 of NZ_CP093443.1, forward strand.
GTGAGCGCAGCTCAGCCGGGGTGCGCACATGGTCAACGACCGTCGGTCGGGTGAGGAAGAGAGACCCGGAAGCGCTGAGGGTGTTGACATCGACTGCCGGGACGGGACCGCTGGCATTGCCGACGACCACAACCGTGCCGCGGGTCCGCAGTGCCTTGAGATCGTCGTCGAACGTTGTCGCGCCGACGCCGTCGAAGATTACGGCTGCTCCTTCACCATCGGTGACGTCGAGGACTCCTGCAGCGAAGTCGTCGTAGCCGAAGACATGCGCGGCACCGTTGGCACGGGCGATCTCAGCCTTCTCTGCGGTCGAGGTCGTACCGATCACGGTGGCTCCCTTGAGCGCGGCGATCTGGGTGAGCATCTGCCCGAGCCCTCCTGCCGCGGCGTGGATGACCACGACGTCGCCGGCAGAGATCGGGAAGGTGCTGGTGGTCAGGTAGTGGGCGGTGATGCCCTGCATGAGTGCCGCCACAGCGGTCTCGTCATCGATGTCATCCGGCAGCGGCACTGCCTTGTCGGCATTGACCAGCGCGGTCGCAGAGAAGCTCCCCTGACCTCCGGTCATCCAGCCGACGCGATCGCCGAGTGAGAAGCCGTCGACTCCCTCGCCCACTGCGGTGACAGTGCCGACTCCTTCGACACCGGGAGCGAACGGCGCCTTCACCGGAGTTCCGCCTCGGCGTTGGGCGACGTCGAGGAAGTTCACCCCGGCCAGAGCCAGTCTCACCTGCAGCTGTCCCTCGGCCGGCGCAGCAGCTGCGGCGTCGGTGTCAGCGGCGACCACGTACTTTTCGGGTCCCCCGTGTTCGTTGACGATGATCGATGTCATTGCTGCCTCCTCGAAGTCGAATCCGATCCGGACTATAGTCCGTATATGGCAGACATTACCGGACCGCAGTCCGTTTCTGGAAGAGGGGCCGAGAAGTTTCTCCCCCTGGCTCCCTCGCAGGCACCTCTGCGCGCCGATGCGCTGCGCAATCGACGCAAGATCCTCGATGCCGCGACCGCGCTCCTCGCCGAGAAAGGAGTGGACGGGCTGACGATGGACGAGCTGGCCAGGCGCGCAGGGGTTGGCAAGGGCACTCTCTACCGCAACTTCACGGACAAGCCCGGCATCGCCTCGGCACTGCTCGACGACCGAGTCAGGGACATGCACGCGAGAATGCTGCAGGGGCCGCCCCCTCTGGGCCCCGGAGCCTCGGGAGGCGAGCGCTTGAAGGCCTTCGTCGATGCCTACCTCAACCACATCGCGCGCAACCTCGATCTCGTCCTGCTCACCGAAAGCAGCTCTCCCAAGGGCCGGTTCGACCGGGAAGGCTACCCGTTCTGGCGGCGCCACGTGGAGATCCTCATCACCGAGATGTGGACGCTCGCGGAACCCGATTCGTCAGACGCGAACGCGCCCGAGCGTGAACTTATCCGGACCCGTGCCGAGGCGGTCATGGCGGTTCTCTCCGCCGCTCAGCTCGATCAGTGGCTCCACAGACAAGGCCGCACACTCGACGAGCTCATCCCGCAGATTCAGACGATCGTCACCGCGATCGCCGCAGGGTAGAGCCCGACACGCCGCTTCCCGGACCACACAGACAACCCACGTTGCGAATAGAATGACAGATGTAATCCAGGTCACACTTCGAGGGAGCGCGCGTGGGCAAGTACATCCTCCGGCGTGTGCTGCTGATGATCCCGATCGTCCTCGGTGTCGCCACTCTGTCCTTCATCCTCATGAAGCTCGCACCCGGGGACCCCGCCGCCGCATATCTCGGCGACAAAGCCACCCCGGAGAACGTCGCCCAGCTCCGTCATGCCTGGGGCCTCGACGAGCCGATGATCATTCAGTACTTCCAGTTCCTCGGCGGACTCCTCGTCGGTGACTTCGGGCAGTCGTTCATCTTCCAGACCTCGGTGGTCGAACTGCTGAAGCTGCGCATGCCGGCGACGCTGCTGCTCATGCTCGTCTCCCTGGTCTTCGCTGTCGTCATCTCCGTCCCGCTGTCCCTGTGGGTGGCCGCGACACGATCAGCCACCTCGGCGATCGTCTCCAGGGTCTTCGCCGCCACGGTCCAGGGCATGCCGGCATTCTTCGTCGGTACGCTGCTCATCCTCGTTCTCGGGGTGAGTCTGGGGATCTTCCCGGTCGGCGGCTACGGCAGCAGCTTCGGCGAACACCTCTACTCCCTCGTCCTGCCCGGCCTCGCGGTGGCACTGACGATCTGCCCCGTGCTCATCCGCAGCCTCACGGCTGCACTGAACGAATCGATGTCGGCCGAATACTCGAACTTCGCCCTGTCGAAGGGGCTGAGCAGGAAAAGAACCGTCATCGACTACGCGTTCCGCAACGCCGGGATCACGGGCATCTCGATCCTCGGCATTCAGGTCGGCCACCTCGTCGGGGGTGCCCTCGTCGTCGAGAACGTCTTCGCGATACCCGGCGTCGGATCACTCCTCATGGAGGCCGTCCTTGCTCGCGACTACGACGTCGTGCAGGCCCTGACGGTGATCTTCGGTGTGCTCGTCGTCCTCGTCTACCTGCTCACCGACATCGTCTACAGCCTCGTCGATCCGCGCGTGCGGTTGGGGGCATGATGACCGAGCCGATGACCTCCCCAGCACCCGGCGGACCCGGCGGCAAGCCCCCTCGGACCCGCGGCGGCACCGCCTCCCGTGCGACGCCGACCGCGCGATTCACCCTGCCCCTGCCGGCGTTCCTGCGCAGGCACAATCTGCAGCTGTGGATCGGTGCGGTCATCCTCGGGGCGATGGTGCTTCTGCTCGCCATCGGACCGCTCTTCGTCACCGATGACCCCAACCGGCAGGACCTGCTCAACACCTTCGCCCCGTCGTCGCTCGCACATCCTCTGGGCACGGATCAGCTCGGGCGCGACGTCCTCTCCCGGTTCCTCCATGGCGGGCGCATCGATCTCTTCGTCGCCGTCGTCGCCGTCATCGTACCCTTCCTCCTCGGCACCATCCTCGGTTCGCTGGCCGGCTACTTCGGCCGGTGGGTCGACATCGTCGTCATGCGCCTGGCCGACATCGTCTCGGCCTTCCCGTTCTACGTCCTCGTCATCGTGCTCGTCTTCGTCATGGGCAACGGCATGGGCAGCATCTTCGTCGCCATCAGCGCCGTGTCCTGGGTGGCCTACGCCCGCATCGTGCGTGGTGAAGTGCTCGTCCTGAGAGAGCAGGAATTCATCTCCGCCTGCCGAGCCTCCGGCCTGAGCACACCACGGATCCTCGCCCGCCACGTCATCCCCAACACCGTCAGCCAGGGCATCATCTACGCGATGAGCGACATCGTCCTCAACATCGGAGTCGTCGTGACGCTGAGCTACTTCGGCATGGGCATCGTCCCGCCGACGGCCGACTGGGGGCAGATGATGAATGACGGTCAGCAGTACATGGGCACCGGCAACTACGGACTCATCCTGTGGCCGGGCTTCGCCGTCGTCATCGTCTCCTTCGCCTTGGCGCTCATCGGCGACGGCCTGACGAACACACTGAAGCCGAAGAGGTGACCATGCCGATTCTCGAAGTGGACTCGCTCACCGTCGACATCGACGGAGAAGCCGGTCGGCGCCGGATCCTCGACGACGTGTCCATCAGCCTCGAAGCCGGTGAGCCGATGGGACTCGTCGGCGAATCGGGATCGGGCAAGTCGATGACCCTGCGCAGCATCCTCGGGATGCTGCCGCCCGGCGCCACTGTCGTCGACGGGGAGATCCGCTTCCAGGGACGCAACATCCTCTCCTCCGGACCGGGCGGGAGGTTCGACCAGCGCATCCGCGGCACCGGCATCTCCATGGTGTTCCAGGAACCGGCCATCGCCCTCAACCCGGTGCTGAAGGTGGGGCGGCAGATCACCGATGCCATCGCCGAACGCAGAGGACTGTCGAAGAAGCAGGCGCACGACCTCGCCGTCGAACTCTTGGACCGAGTCGGCATCGCCGACCCCGACCGGCGAGCCTCGAACTACCCGTTCCAGCTCTCCGGAGGCATGCGCCAGCGCGTGATGATCGCGGCTGCGCTGGCTCAGGAACCACAGGTCCTGCTCTGTGACGAACCGACGACCGCGCTCGACGTGACGATTCAGGCCCAGGTGCTCGACCTCTTCCGCAGCATGCAGCAGGACGAGGGGCTCGGCCTGCTCTACGTCACCCATGATCTCGCGGTCGTCGCTCAACTGTGCTCGAGCATCAGCGTGATGAAGGACGGACGGATCATCGAACGCGGTGAGCTGCAGAAGATCTTCGACGATCCGCAGGAGGAGTACACGCGCCGCCTGCTCGCCGCGACCCCGCGCATCGATGACACCGTCGCCGAGGAGACCCGATGACCGAGACCGAGACTCAGGCTTCGCCCGCACCAGCACTCGGACTGCACGCCGAGAACGTCACCGTCACCTTCGGCCATGGCGACCGGGCCTTCACTGCCGTCGACTCCGCCGATCTGCACGTGCGACCCGGCGAGATCGTCGGGCTGGTCGGCGAGTCGGGATCGGGAAAGTCGACGCTGTCACGCGTCATCTGCGGACTCCAGCGCGACTACGACGGAAAGGTGAGCATCGACGGCCGGGAGTTCGCGCAGAAGCGCACGAGCGCCCAATGGCGTGTCGTACAGATGGTCTTCCAGGATCCTTTCGCCTCCCTCGATCCCCGTTATACGGTTCGGGCGACCCTCGTCGAGGTGATCCGCCATCACCGTCTCGCCTCTGGGGCCGCACTGCGGGACCGGTGCCGGCAGCTCATGGAGATGGTGCGTCTGCCCGAGGAATTCCTCGACCGCACACCGACCGCCATGTCGGGCGGGCAGAGGCAGCGGGTGGCGATTGCCCGAGCACTGGCCGTCGAACCCAACGTCATCGTCGCCGACGAGGCGGTCTCCGCGCTCGATGTCAGCGTTCAGGCGGAGATCGTCGCACTCTTCGCCCGACTGCGCGAGGAGCTCGATCTGTCGATCCTCTTCATCTCCCATGATCTGGCCGTCGTCAAGAAGCTGTGCGAGAGGATCTACGTCATCCACCACGGCCGCCTCGTCGAGGAGAACACCACCGAGGCGATCTTCGCCTCCCCGCGCGACGACTACACGAAGACTCTGCTGGAGGCGATCCCCAGCTTCGACAGCGCCTACCTCGATCGGATTCGAGGAGGAGAACGATGATGCGCACACGCTTCGGCGCAATGACTGCCGCGCTCTGCGCCTGCCTACTCGTCCTCGCCGGGTGCGGCTCGGGCGGTGAGAAGACTGTACGGCCCGGAGGCGATCTCGTCTTCGCTCGCGCCGCCGATGCCACCACTCTCCTGCCCCCGACGACGACCCAGAACGAAGACATCTGGACGCTGCAGCAGGTGTATGAGACTCTCACGCTCAACAAACCCGATGGGACCGGAGTCGAACCGGGTCTGGCCACGGACTGGGAGGAGTCGGAGGACAAGCTGTCGTGGACGTTCCATCTGCGCGAAGGGGTCAAGTTCCACAGCGGCAAGGAGCTCGACGCCGACGACGTCGTCTTTTCGCTCAACTATGCCCGCGATCAAGAGGATGAGAACAACCTCTGGGCGGCCGAATTCGACCCGATCAAAGACGTGAAGAAAGTTGATGACAGCACTGTGCGCATCGACCTGTCACAACCGTGGGGTCCATTGCCGAGCTATATGGCGCTGTTCGCCGCGTCGATCTATCCCGACGACTTCGGAGGCCACGATGCCGAGTACATGGCCGCGCATGCCGACGGCACGGGACCGTTCAAGGTCGATAAGTGGAACAAGGGGCAGAGCCTCAAACTCGTGAAGAACCCGGACTATTGGGAGAAGGGCGTCCCCTCGCTGGATTCCGTGACGTTCAATGTCGTCAGCGAGGACAACACGCGCCGCCTGCAGCTGCTCGGTGGGCAGGCCGACATCAATCAGGAACCGGCACCGTTGAGTATGAGTCAGCTCTCCCGCTCCCAGGACATCAACGCCCAGGCGTTCACTTCGACGAAGATCCTCTACTTCAACCTCAACAACAAGGAGAAGGGCCTCGACGACCCCAAGCTGCGGCGCGCGATGTCCTACGCCATCGACCGGGAGTCCATCGTCGAGGTGGTCTACGCCGGATACGCCGAACCCGCCACTTCATTCATCTCCCCCGGTCTCTCCGGACACTCGGACGACGTCGACAGCAGCCAGTTCGATATGGAGAAGGCCAAGCAGCTGGTCAAGGAGTCCGATCACCCCGACGGCATCGACATCACGATCCAGATTCCGTCGGGAGTGCCCGATCGTGAGCTTCTCGCCCAGATCGCTCAGCAGGCCTGGCAGGACATCGGCCTGCGCGTTCGCGTCCAGAAGCTCGACGACGCGACGCTGACGACGAATCGGACGAACGGTGACTTCCAAGTCCAGGTCAGCTATGCGACCTCGGACGTCTCCGACACTTCGCAGATGATCAACTTCCTCGCCATCACCGACGACTCCGGAATCCGATCAGGGTACGCGAATCCCCAGGTGGAGAAGTGGGCGGAGGAAGCCGTGGCAGAGGAGGATCCGGACAAGCAGAACGAACTGTATGCCGAGATCCAACAGAAGGTCGCCGACGAAGCCCCGATCGTCCCGATTGCCTACCAGAAGGCGCTGTACGGGATGAGCAGAGACGTCGTGGACTTCCAGCCCTACGTCCTCGGCACCTACGGGCTGAAGGAGACGAAGCTCAAGCACTGAGCCGCTGCTCAGCGTTCGACGACGAGGTCGGTCAGCGGGGTCGAGCAGCAGGGCAGGAACATTCCGGCGGCGATCTCCTTCGGTCGGATCCCTCCGGCGTGCTTCATCTCGACCTCACCGCTGACGAGGACGGACTTGCAGGTTCCGCAGGCACCTTCCGAGCAGGACGAGGGCATCGACAGACCCGCATCCAGAGCAGAGTCGAGGACTGTCGTGGACTCATCGCAGTCGACCACGCGCCCGGAGACCGTGAACTCGACCGAATGGCACACACCCGTGACTCCGGCGACGCCTCCCGCGGCCTCGGCCCTCGCCTCGGCCCTGGCCAACCGGTCGGCAGGTGAGGTCGCGAAGACGAATGATTCCTCATGCGTCCGAGCCTGCGGCACTCCCGCCTCGGCGAGCAGGGGACGCACCGCGTCCATATAGGGGCCCGGCCCGCACACGAAGGTCTCGCGGTCGGCCGCGTCGGGGACCGCCTCGGCGAGGGTGTCCGCATCGATCCGCCCGCGCCGACCCGCCCACGTCTCCGACTCCCCGTCGCGGGAGCAGAGGATGGTGACGCTGACCCCGGCGACTTCGGCGAGCTGTTCGAGCTCGGCGCGGAAGATGATGTCGACCGGCGTCGAGGCGCTGTGGACGAAGGCGATGTCGGTGCCGTACCCGCCCTGCCGGGCCAGCAGGCTGCGCACCATCGCCATGATCGGGGTGATTCCGGAGCCGGCGGAGAGGAAGAGGTGACGTTCGGCCTGGTGGAAGTTGGTGCTGAAGAGCCCGTAGGGCCCGTCGACGTGGAGATGATCGCCGACCTGCACGAAGTCGTGCAGGTGGGTCGACACCGCTCCCCCGGCCACGCGCTTGACCGTGATGGTGAAGATGTTCGTGCCGAAGGGCGCCGAGGAGATCGAGTAGCAGCGCTCGAGTCCGAGCTCGGGGATGCGCATCGTCACGTACTGGCCAGGAGCGAAGTCGACGACGGACATCCATCCGGCTCGCAGCTCGAAGGTCTTCACGTCGCGGGTGACCTGGGTGATGCCGGTGACCTCGACGGGGCCGGTGAGCAGTTCCGGGTCGAGCGGCGTCTCCGCCACAACGGCCAGTTGGCCCGTCTGAGCAGGCGGTTCGACCGGGGTGATCGCGGCCGGGTGAGCGGGTACGGGGCCAGAAGCTGCAGGAGCGATCGGGGCCGCCTGTGCAGGCCAGTCGGCCCACGTCCGCCCGGTCTTCGCGGGCACACGGAAGGTCGCCTTGCTCAGGGGCATCGCAGTGTCTGGGTTCCCGGCCGCTGATGCTGCCGCACCGGCACGCTGAGAAGTGAATGTCGAGTGACGATACCTCATGATGAACTCGCCTCCGTCCGTGTTTCATTCGCCCGAGCCCCGGCTGCCTGCGACCCGGTGGGTCGCACCCCGGTCGACCACGCGCGGCTCACCAGTGCGTCCCGATGGGCCTTGAGCCGCTCGATGTACCAGGTGACGAAGTCGTCGACCTGCGATTCGGTCGGTGCGTAGGGGCCGGGCTCATATGCCGGTGACGAGATCCCCAGGTGCCCGCGCTCGCAGAAGGTCGCGTCCTGTTCGTTCGTCTTGATCCACACCGTCGTGAGATTGTCGAGGTCGTAGTCGACGCCCTCTTCCGCATCGGCATGGACGAGCCAGGTCGTGCGCACGAGCGTCTTGTCCTCGGCGAGCGGCAGCAGGCTGAACGTCACCACGTGGTCGCCCATCGCGTGGAACCACATGTTCGGCTGCACGTGCAGCGAGGCCCGGCCGAGGACGAAGGTGTCCAAGTCGCCCAACAGCTTCGCCGAGGCGGCCGATCCGTCCATCGTGTACGACTCACCCTGCCCGTCGAGGGCTGCCCGTTCGATCCGAAATCCGGTGGGACGTCCGCTGAGTTCCTCGACGAGCGCGTAGGGCAGGCCGTTGCGGTCGCAATTGGCGTGCAGCTGCGCCTCGGCGTCGAGGAACCGCTGGTAGGCAGGCTGCAGTCGCTTGGGGATCTCTTCGGGCTCGTACCCGTAGGTGGGGAAGAACGTGCAGGTCAGCTCCGGGTGCCCGGCCTCGCAGTGATAGCACTCGCGGTTGTTCTCCATGACGAGCTTCCAGTTCGAGTCCTCGATGAGGTCGACCTGCGCGGCGACCTTCGTCCCGGCGATGTCGTGCCCCCTCAGATAGGGCTCGACGACCGCGGCCACCTCATCGATGTCGTCCGGCGGGTTCGGGCTGAGGCAGATGAAGATCAGCCCGCCGATGACGCGGACGTTGACCGAGCGCAGGGAGAAGCAGGTCCGGTCGAAGCCAGGGGCCTGGACTCCCGCGGAGATGAGTTCGCCGGCCGGGGTGTAGGTCCACTGGTGGTATCCGCACACGATGTTGCCCACCGATCCGGACAGGTCGTTGAGCAGCCGGGTGCCGCGGTGGCGGCAGACATTGTGATGGGCGCGGATCTCGTCATCGTCGTCGCGGATGACGATGACTGAGTAGGTGCCGATGTCGATCGTGAGGTAGTCGCCGGCCTCGGGCACCTCAGCGGTCGAGGCGACGAAGATCCATGTCGAGGCGAAGATCGCCTCGACATCGCGAGCGAAGAACTCGGGACTGATGTAGAAGGGCGCCGCCAGCGAGTATCCGGGCACCCTCTCGTCGATGAGCCGATCGATGTCGGTCCGCCCGTGCCCACCCGATCCGGCCGCACCATGGCTGCTCGCGCTGGAATCGATTCTCTTCTGCTCTGGTGCCAGAGTCAATTCGTCCACCACCTCATCGTGATCGTGTCGGCCGCTTCTCTGACCGGACGCTGAGCCCGCGGCGACCTCGGAGTTCGTGCTCCTGCCCCCAGTGTCCGCCAGAGTTTTGCTGAAGAAAAGCGAATCTTCTTCATCCGAAACGTGCAATACTATTGCATGATCGATCCGCGTCTCCACGTTCTCCGCGTCCTTGCCGAGGTCGGCACCCTCACCGAGGCGGCGCACCGTCTCGGGTACACACCGTCGGCCGTATCGCACCAGCTCAGAGGCCTGTCGAAGGATCTCGGCGTCCGTGTCGTCGAACCCCGCGGCCGTGGCCTCGTCCTCACCCGGGCCGGTCAGCTCCTCCTCGAGCGCTCGCAGGAGCTGTTCACTCGGTGGGAGGAGATCCGCGGCGAACTCGACAGTCTCGATTCTGGAATCGATACGCGCAGCAGGCGACTGCGTCTGTGCGGGTTCTCCACTGCGGCCGCGGCCCTGCTGCCGCCGACCGCATTGACGGTGATGGAGCGTTTCCCGGGTGCCGATGTCACGATCATCGAAGCCGATCCGGAGGAGTGCTTCGATCTTTTGGTGTCCGAACATGCTGATATCGCCGTCGTCGTAGCCACCGACCCGCTGCCACCGCGCGGCGATCCCCGCTTCGAACAGTCGGCGCTGTTCAGTGATCATCTCGACCTTCTCGTACCGTCCGACCACCGTCTGGCCGACCGGACTGCAGTGTCGCTCAGTGAGGCCGCCGAGGAATCGTGGATCCTCGACCGGCCCGGTTCGCCCTACAACCGTCTGGTGCGCACAGCCTGCGCCGCTGCCGGCTTCCAACCGGAGCGGGCCCACCAGTCACGGGAGTGGGAGACTGGGGCGGCCCTCGTCTCGGCAGGGCTGGGTGTCGCGCTCATTCCGCGCTTGGCCCGACTGCCTGCGGGGTTCGATGTCGTGCGGGTGCCGCTGCACGGGGATCCCGTGCCGTCACGGAAGATCCTCACCGGAATCCGCAGCGGGTCCGGTGCCCAGCCGATCATCGCCGCGGCGCTCGAGGCCCTGCGGGAGGCTGCCATTGCTGTGAACCGACAGGAGGATTGACCGTCCAGACCCGCGGCGGATTAAAGCTGCGCCGCTTTCTGGCGACGATGGTGGTGAGGACGATTCCGGCGATCAGAACCAGAACGGATACGACGCCCACAACAAGTCCTGTGATGGCGAAGCCGGAGGCGACATCGTCGAAAGCGTCCACGTTCCCACCGCCTCCGAGGAGGAACAGGAACATGGGGACGACGGCGATGACGATCGCGACCCCGAGACCGAGGGCACCGGCGACGATGAGAAGGATTCCCGGCACCACGGACGGCTTCTTCGCAGGCACGCTTCTCGGCGGGACCCAACCGGGCTGGATCGTGTGCGGGTGATGCGTCATCCGGGCCTCCTTCGTCTCCCCCGATCCTAGCGGGAAGCCGGAATAACCGTCGTCGCTGCGGCGTAGTGTAAGAGGGACTGACAGCCGTCCCGGCACAGTAGGACGAAAGGGCGAGCACGACGATGAATGATGTCGACAGCAGCGAGACGCAGGGTCGATTGCGGCGAACGATCGGCCTGAGCGAGCTCGTCTTCTTCGGCCTCGTCTTCATCGGGCCGGCGGCCGCCGTCGGAGTGTTCGGCACCCTCGACGCCCGTTCGGGCGGAGCCGTGGCTCTGGTCTACATCGTCGCCACGATCGTCATGGCCTTCACGGCAGTCAGCTATATGCGCATGTCACGTGAGGTTCCCCGTGCGGGCACGGTCTTCGCCTACGCCTCGGCGGGCATCGGGAAGCCGGCCGGTTTCGTCGCCGGATGGATGATCCTCCTCGACTATCTCTTCATCCCCTCGGTCGCCTATCTGTTCACCGGGATCGCCCTGAATTCGATCTTCCCGGCCCTGCCTGTGTGGGCGTTCGTGGCGGTGGCCGTCATCCTCACCACCGGGCTCAACCTCGCCGGGGTCAAGGTCGCCTCCCGCGTGATCACCGGGGTCGTCCTCGTCGAGGTGGCCGTCCTCGCCCTCGTCCTCGTCCTCGGCGTCGCCTACCTCGTCGAACATGGTCCGACTCGCGGGTGGATGACCCCGCTGACCGGGGTCGACGCCTTCTCGATGACGGCGGTCCTCGCTGCGGTCTCCGTCGCGGTGCTGTCCTATCTCGGCTTCGATTCGCTGGCGACCTTCTCCGAGGAGGCGAAGGGCGGGCCGCGGATCGTCGGCCTCGCCACCCTCATCTGCCTGGTCCTGGCAGGCGTCCTCTTCGTCGCCCAGACCTGGGTGGGCAGTCTGCTGTCGCCGCTGTCACCCGCGGATCTGCAGGCCGATCCCTCACTGGAGGGTGCCGCGTACTACAACGCAGTCGACGCGACGGTCGGCCCCTGGCTGCACTGGCTCCTCGCCTTGGCCAAGGCCGTCGGCGCGGCGTTCTCCGCCATGATCGGTCAGGCCGCCGGATCCCGCATCCTCATGGACATGGGCAGGCAGCGACAGGTTCCGACCTTCCTCGCCGAGGTGGCCCCCAAGACCGGTGTTCCGTGGAAGGGAATCCTCGTGGCCGCCGCAGGGAATGTCGTCGTGGCCGGGTGGGCGGCGACCCGTGCCGATGGTCTCGACCAGCTGACCTCGATCGTCAACGTCGGTGCACTGAGCGCGTTCGTGCTCCTTCAGGCCTCGGTCGTCGGGTTCTTCCTCGTGAAGAAGCACGGCAGTGAGGCACCGAACTGGTTCAACCATGGTGTCGTTCCGGTCATCGGTGCCGGTCTGCTCATCGCCGTACTCGTCAGCGCGAATCCTCTGGCCCTGGCCATCGGCGCGATCTGGCTGGTCATCGGAATCGGTGTGTACCTGCTGAATAACCGGCGCAGCCGCAGAGTTTGAGCGCAACGGTCCTCTGCTGGCCAGCCGGCGGCGAATCCGAGGGTGAACCGCCTCGGCGAGGGGATGTTCAGTCCTGCAGTCGAGTCGTTCCGTCGTGGCCGCCTGAGGTGTTCAGCTGTTTGGCGTAGCAGGAGTCGGGCCCGAGTCCGTGGGACGAGCACCAGGACAGTGCGTCTTCGGGATCGCTGTAGCCGATTCCGACGACCGTGACCCAGAAGTTGCTTTCCTTGAAGCTTGAGAAATCACCGCTCCAGACGAGCTTGACCCGCGGAAACTCCTCTCGCAGGTCCTGATGCTCTTCGAGGATCGCCTCCTCGTCCCAGGTCTGGCCTTCGGCTTCGAGTCCGACCTTCTTCGAGCTCAGCTGCGGCACCCATTTGCCGTCGAGGTCGTTCGTGACCTCTTTCCCGTCGGTGTCGGCGAGCTGTTCGAGGGCCTTCTTCGGGTCGTCGGGCAGCTGCGTTTCGTCCTCGGTGGGTTCGGGAGCTGCACTTGCTGAAGCCGAACCGTCGCTTCCGGTCTCACCGCCCGTCGGCTCGCCCGTTGACGCGACGGTGGACTGATCATCGGAGTCGCGCGGGAACAGGGTGGCGGCTCCCCAGCCGATGCCCACACCGAGAACGATGATGATCACCGCGAAGAGGGCGATCAGACCGCCGCGCTTCTTCTGCGGGGCGGCCGCTGCCGTCTGCTGGTAGGGACCCGGACTCTGTTGATACGGACCTGGACCCTGTTGATAAGGCCCCGGTCCCTGCTGGTAGGTGCCCGAACCCTGCTGGCCCTGAGGACCGGGCTGCTGACTCTGTGGGTGCTGGTGCTGCACGCGCGGCGGCGGATTCGGCGGAGAGGACGGCTGGCCCGACTGTGGAGTGCCCCACCCGGTGTTCGGCTGGGAATGAGGCTGCGACCCCCACTGGCTGCCGGACTGGTCGTTGACGTCCCATTCGTTCTCATCTCCGCGCCCGGGAGGATTCGCACTCATCCGCAACTCCAGATCGATCAGGCCATATCTCAGAGAATGTCATGTGGAACACTTCTCTTGCATTCACAGCCTATTATAAGTTGTGTACTACACATGCCTGATAGGTCTCGTTCATTGTTTTATCTTGAACTGCATTTCGAGGGCTTCAGGCAACGGCGCTTGAGGACTGGGCATGGACGACGCTACCGACGAGACACAACCGACAGCGGCAGAGAACCCGAAGGACCGAGACCCCGAGCAGGCTCCCCCACAGTCGGAGGAAACTGAATCGGCCGGGGACGATGTCGATACCGACGTCACGAATGCTTCCGATTCCACCGACTCACCAGACTCGACCGAGTCCACAGAAGAGACCGCCCGCTGGGCGCCACCGGTCGATGGTGCACCCGCCGCACCCAGCTCGCCTCCGAGCACGCAGTATCCACCGGACCCACCGCAGGGTGATGCCTCCGCTCCCTCTGCCCACTCCGCGCCGAGCACCGGCTACTACGGCCCGGGTTCAAGCCCGTATGTGCAGAGTCCGCAGCCGTATTCGCAGAACGGCGGTTCGCTCCCACCCGGCCCCTACCCGCAAGGGCCCTATCCGCCCGGCCCCGGGCCCATGCCCTACCCCGCCGTTCCCGGTCAGTCGGGGCCGGCACCGAGGTCGAAGTTCACCTCCGCCCTGGCGAAGGGGGCAACCTGGAAGACGGCGCTCATCCCTCCGGGGATTGCCCTCCTCGGCGGCATCATCGCTGCGATCATCCTCACCATGCTCATCGCCTCGCTGCCCGAGTTCAGTTCGTTCACCGAGGACACCGGCTTCAACCTCGACGGCATCAGCTACGCTCTGCCGTTCATCCTCATGGCGCTGGCGCTGTTCGGTTCGGCCGTGCTGCACATGGATATCAACGCCGTCGAATCCTTCAATGCGCAGCTGAACATCGTCATGTCCGGCGCACCTCTGGTGGTGACGGTCGTCATCGTCGGTCTGCTGTGGTGGCTGACGAAGCTCAGCGAGCGCAGGGATCCCTCGCCCAACCGAGTCTCGACGTGGGTCCGCATCGGCGTCTCGACCCTGTCCATGACGCTCGTGCTCTTCTTCCTGCAGCTCATCTTCGCCGCCCGCTTCTCCACCTTCGAGAATGAGGGGACCGTGTCCTTCTCCTTCTCCGCGATCACCGCTCGGTCATTCTTCCTGCCCCTGCTCGTCATCCTCATCACGAGCATCGCCGGACGTGTCGCCGGCCATTTCAAGGGCACCGAGGCGATCGGCGCACCCTTCCTGCGCTGGGCCGTCCCACCGCTGCTGGTGACCTGGATCCACCTCGTCGTCACCGTCGCCGTGTTCTCGATCGTCGCGCTCTTCGTCCTCCCGCTCTCGATGGACGTCCCGGGCCAGCTGGTGCCGTTGCTGTTCATCAACATGGGCCTCATCCTCACCTCGCTGACCCACCTCGGCGGGATCAGCGCCACCGCGCAGGGCGATGTCGGCTTCGGTTCGGAGTCCTTCTCCGAGAACCTCACCATCTTCAGTCAGGACGCACCCGGGCAGCTGTGGTTGGGCCTGCTCTTCGTCGTGGTCGCGCTGCTCGCCGCGACCTTCGCCGCCACCGTCACCCGACGGCCGGCGTGGACCGTGATCGAGCAGGACAAGCAGCAGTGGGCGAGCGCCTGGAAGCTGCCCGTGGCCTTCTGCCTGGCCTGGGGCCTGCTGTCGCTGGTTGCCATTCCGATGCGGATCTCGATGTCCGGGTCCGCCGAGGCGGCCATGATCTTCGGGGGTTCCGGTGCGGCTCGTGCGGGGATCGTTCCGCTGGCGTGGACGTTCCTCATCTTCGCCGTCTGGGGTGGGATCGTCGAGGTGCTCTCGCGCACCCTCGGTCCCCGACTCGTCCTCACCTTCCCCGCACTGGCGCGGATCGTTGCCGGCCGCGCCGTGCATCCGCACTGGGGGCCTCACCTGGGCATGAGCGAACCCCGCTTTGCCTTCGTCCACCCCGGCCTCGCGTCGGCCGCCGCGCCGACGGCACCACCCGTTGCTCCCGGCCCCGGTCAGGTCGGCCCTCACGGTCCCAGCCCGGCAAGTTCTCAGGATCCTGGTCAGGTCGGCACTCAGAGCCCCGGTCTGGCAGAGCCCCAGGGTCAGTCCGGTCCCCCGCAGCACTATCCGCAGGCCGGGGCGCAGGCGTACTCGGCTCCGGTGGGACCGTCGCCGGATGCCTCGCCGGCCGGTCACCACCCGTACGCGTTTTCGCAGGGCCCTGCAGGGACCCAGCAGTACGGCTCCCAGCAGTACGACCCCCGACAGGCCGGCTACCAGTCGGCCGGATACCAGCAGACTGGTTATGCCACCCAGCCGTACGCCGGTCCCGCACAGCCCTTCGACAAGAGGAAGGCCAAACTCGTCGCGGTCGTCGCCGGTGGTGCGGTGCTCCTCCTCGTGGCCGCGCTCATCGTCGTCACCCAGGTCAATGGGCGGATGTTCGGCCCCGAAGCGACGGTGGAGAAGTACTTCGCGGAACTCTCCGACGGCGATGCCGAAGGTGCGCTCAAGGTCGCTGACGTCGATGTTCCCCAGGAGTCACGGACCCTGCTGAGCAACGACATCCTCGGCGGGGCGAAGGCTCTGCCGGATGATGTCAGGGTCGAGGATGCGAACATCTCCGGCGACACGGCCGAGGTCGCGGTCAGCTACGACGTCGGCGGATCGAAGGGCCACAGCACCCTGACCCTGCACAAGGCGGGGAAGAAGGCTCTGTTCTTCGACGATTGGGCACTCAAATCCCCCGAGCTGCTCACCCTCGCCGTCGACACCCCCGGACTGACGAAGGTCAAGGTCAACGGCATCGACGTCGACACCGATGGTTCGACATTGGCACTGCCGGCCTTCCCCGGCCTCTACACGATCGGGTTGGCAGAGAAATCGGACCTCATCAGCGCCGACGCCGTTGAGGTCCGGGCGTTCCTCGGCGATGGCATGGACATGGAAGGTGAGGACGTGCCGCTGTTGGCCGCTCAACCCTCCGACGCGTTCCGCACCGAAGTCGACAAACAGGTCAAGACTCTGCTCGACAGCTGCGCGAAGAAGACCGTCGCCGAACCCGACGGCTGCCCATTCGGTTCATCACGGGCCGACATGTATGACGCCACCGGTCTGACCTGGTCGATCTCGTCGTACCCGACGGTCACCGTCGCCGACGATTCGCTGGGCTCCGACCCGTACTCGGACCCCGAATCCTCAACCGGCCCCAACGGCGGTCCCGCCTGGGTGATCTCCTCCGATGTCGAGGGCGAAGCCCTGGTCACCGGCACCTACGATGGCTGGGATGACGACACATTCGAAGACACGGTGTCCATCTCCCTGTCCGGCACCGCCGAGATCGTCGACGGCAAGATCGTCATCACCGTGGACAAGGACCCTTGGGACTGGTGACGGAGCCGGCCGGGCCGCGGCAGTCCCGATGATCGGCACTCGAGGCTCGGTCGACGCACCGGAGGAACCGGGGATCAGTCGGTGAACACCGCCGAGGCGGGACCGGCGATCCGCTCCAAGTTCGCCGTCCCCGCTGCGACGTAGGCGGTTTGTTCGTCGACGGGGACCATCGCCCCGCCGGTGAGCCAGACCAGATGCGTGCTCACCTTCGGCCACGGCGATTCGGTGCCCAGTCGCCAGGGGATGCTCAGTCCCGCGGTCGCCGAGGGTTCGACGTCGATGCCCTCGGACTCGTGGAGGACTCCGACTCCTGCCGCGATGACCTCGTCCGGCACCGAGGCGAAGCCTGAGATCAGCGGCCCGATCGTCGGTCCGATGAATCGTGAGGGTCGGGCGACGGCCAGACCGTCGGCCGTGGTCGCCCCGGACACTCCGATGTCCTGCACGGCGATGTCGCTGTGGCGGCCGGTGTGCACGCCGAGGAACATCGCCGGGGCTTGGCTCGGTTCGACGAAGATGCAGCGAACATGGTCGCCGAAGACGCGCCTGAGTCCGAAGGTCACTCCCCCGGGACCGCCGCCGATCCCGCACGGCAGGTAGACGGCCAGCTGGTTGTCCGCATCGACTCTGATTCCGGCCGCCTCGATTTGGCGCCGCAGTCGCAGGGCCGCGACCGAGTATCCGGCGAAGAGGCTGACCGAGTCCTCGTCGTCGACGAAATGGGTGTTCTCGGCAGCGTCCGCCGAGGCGCGGCCGGCCTCCACTGCTTCGACGAAGTCGCCCGCGTGCTCGATGACATCGACGCCGTGGTCGCGCAGCATCGTCTTCTTCCATTCGCGGGCGTCGGCCGACATGTGCACCGAGGCGGCGAATCCGAGTCGGGCGCTCAGGATCCCGATCGATAAGCCGAGGTTGCCCGTCGAACCGACGACGATCCTGTGGTCGGCGGCGATCTCACGGAACCGTCCACTCGAATAGGTGGCGGGATCATGAGCGTCGAGACCGTGGCCGGCGGCGGTCGCCTCGGCGAATTCGAGGACCTCATGGAATCCTCCGCGGGCCTTGATCGATCCGCTCACCGGCAGGCAGTCGTCGCGTTTGAGCCACAGCTGCCCCGGCAGGCTCACTCCGAAGAGCCCGTCCAACCGCTCCTGCGCCGAGGCGGCCCGTGCCAACGGCGATTCGATGAGTCCGCCGGCCGCAGCCTCGGGGAATGCCTCCGCGAGCTCGGCGGGCAGGGCTGCAGTGTCGGGGAAGGTCTCGGCGAACCAGGGAGCGAATCGGTCGAACCGGGCCGCCGCGGCATCCATCACGTCCGCGAGATCGGGCAGGGCCGCCTCGGTGGGGGTGCTGCGGATCCACGTGGTCGCCTGGGCCGATGCCAGGGATCGGATCACCTCGTCATTGCGGAGATCAGCTGGAAGTTCGCTCATGCTCCGATCGTAGCCGCAAGCCGTACCGGGCTCAGACGATCTTCTTCGCCCCCTCGAGGACGTCGGCGAGTTCGTTCAGCCATGTCGCGTAGCCGTCATAGGTGTAGGCGCGTTTGTCGTCCCAGGTGCCGAGCTGATCGGCCCTGACGGCGGGCAGTCGCCGATACACGGGGTTGTCCTCGAAGTCGGCTGAGGCGTCGTGGACGAGCACGACGTCGGCCGGGTAGTCGGAGATCTTCTCCCAGGACACTTCGGCCCAGCTGCTGTCGGCCGGGGACTTCGGCCCGACGAGGGTGAGTCCGTCCTCGCTGAGCATCTGGGCGATCCCCAACGAGGTGGAGGTGTAGTTGATCTCTGCACTGAAGTTCGCGAGCAGAACTGTCAGCGAATCGCTGTCCTCTGCGACCGTGCGGATGCGTTTGCGTGCCCGTTCGAACGCTCTGCGCCCCTCGGCGACGGGAGCGGCGTCCGTATCCTTGCCCAGAGCTTCGGCGATCGCGGCGTATTGGGCGAACATCGCGTCCGGACTCTGCTCGCTCAGTTTGACGGGAACGAAGTCGACGAGCCCTGCGACCTGGTCTTTCACTTTCTCGTCCCACCAGGTCCAGCCGTCGCCGGCCTCATTGCCGTAGGCGACGAGGATGTCCGGTTCGGTGAGCGCGAGGGCTTCGATGTCGAGTTCCATCTCCGTGCCGACGACCTCGACGCCGTCTGCGTCGAAGGACTTGCCCGGGGATTCGTTCTGACCGAAGCCGAAGACCGCCACCGGCGTGATCCCGTACTGTGCCAGACCGGCCGCGGAGTAGAAGTCTGCGGCGATGCGTTCGGCGGGCCGATCGAGTTCGATCGTCAGACCGTCATAGCCTTCCGGCGAGTACGTGAAATTCGGTGCCGCACCGGCTCCCGCGGACGGTTCGCTCTGCGGATCACCCGGCTTCGGGTCCCCGCAGGCGACGAGAGCGAATGGGGCGAGAACGGACAGGGCGAGGAGCTGTCGACGGTGCATCGAGGACCTTTCGGTGACCGTCCCAGGCTGGGACGTGAAGAGCTGAAGACGAATGAAGTCGCTGGTGACAGGGTTGCCGGAGGCGCTGGTCGCGATTCGCTGCGCCGACTGCCGACGTTGTCGGGACCACCGTAGCATTGTTTGGAAAGGCTTGCCTTACTAAAATGGGTTAGGGTGGTGATGCGGACGATTACACGTCCGCGACCGCACTGCCCACGAACTCGACGCGTCCCGCCGCCAGGGACGCACCCGAGACCCCCGGGTCTCGGGATGTGAAGGAGAATCTGTGTCACGAGCTCCCATCGGCGCCTTCGAAGCCACGGTCCTGGCCGTCGAGGACCTCAGCCCGTCTTTCCGCCGCATCACGTTCGGCGGTGCCGGATTGCAGGCCTTCGGGCCGAACACCCATCCGCGGGATCTGCGCATCAAACTCGTCATCCCACCGACGGGGGCGAGCGCGCCGGAGTTCGATCTGCCCGGCTTCCTCACCGAGCAGGAGGCGGCTGGAGTGTCCTGGTACCAGGCGTGGCTGCAGGTCGACCCGGCCGAGCGCGGCACCATGCGCACCTACACCGTGCGGGATTGGAGGGACGCCGACCGTGAGCTCGTCGTCGACATGATTCTGCACACCGATGCGAACGGGCATTCGGGTCCGGCCGCCCAGTGGGCCGAATCCGCCGAGGTGGGGCACCGTCTCCACATCATCGGACCTTCGCGTGACTCCGAGACCCCGTGCGCCGGCATCGAGTTCGCCCCCGGCCATGCCCACCAGATCCTGCTCGCCGGTGACGAGACCGCGGTGCCCGCAATCGCGTCGATCCTCGATTCGCTCAAGGACGGCCAGGCCCAGGGCAAGGCCGTTCTCGAGGTCCCGAGTCCCGCGGACATCATCGACATCGACGCCCCTGCCGGGTTCGAGATCGAGTGGCTGCCGCGCGGCGGGGCCGACGTCGGTGCACTCCTCGAACCCGCCGTCCGCGAGGCGGTGCGGTCGGAGACCCGAATCCCCGCCCAAGTGGGAGCCGGGCCCTCCGATGGGTCGGTTGCTCCGGTGCGGGAACTCGACGATGTCAACATCGACGAAGAGATCCTCTGGGATGTGCCCGCGGCCCTCACCGAGGCGGCCCAGGGCAGTTCGAGTGCGACGGAGAAGGGCGAGCGCCCGTTCTATGCCTGGATCGCCGGTGAGGCCGGACCCGTCAAACGGCTGCGCCGCTACCTTGTTCAGGAGGTCGGGGTCGACCGCAGACAGATCGCCTTCATGGGCTATTGGCGTCAGGGCAGAGCCGAGGGCTGAGATCGCGATCGGCGCAGAGCTCCGGCGATCTGCGGACCGATCGCCGTAGCCGCTCCGGCAAGGCACAGCACCCCGCCGGCCGCCGCCAGCGGAGGCGGAACTTCTCCGAGGACGATCCAGGCCAGGAGGACGACGATGGCGGGGACCACGAGGCTCGAGGAGCTGAGCAGTCCCGCCGGAAGGTGCTTGAGCGCATAGCCCCAGAGGTTGAAGGCGATGGCCGTGGGCACCACCCCGAGGTAGACCACCTGAAGCGTCATGTTCAGAGGTGCCGCAGCCACCTCGGTGACGAGCGCAGGGGCGAAGACGAGGCTGGCCAGGGCACCGACGAAGATTCCCGCCCATGTGACCGTCACCGAATCCTCGCGGGAGAGGAAGTGCTTCTGCAGCAGCACGCAGCTCGCGTAGAGCAGTGCCGCGACGAGGCTGAGGACGAGACCGCCGACGGTGAAGAACCCGGTGAACGTGGCGGCTGTGATCATTCCGATTCCGAGCAGGGAGACGATGATTCCGATGATCAGGCGCTTCGGCAGGCCTTCGCCGAGGACGAGGCCCGCGAAGACGGCGATGATGAGCGGGGCGATGTTCACGATCATCGCGGCAGTGCCGGCGTCGATGGACTTCTCGGCGGCGTTGAGGACGACGACGTAGACGGCGAACCAGGCGACTCCCCAGAGGATCATGATCAGCCAGGTGACTTTGCCGGAGGGGAACCTCGGGCGGCGGAAGAGCATCCAGACGGAGAGCACGAGGGCAGCGGAGGCGCCACGCAGCAGGGCCATCGGTCCGGGCGAGAAGGCCTCGCCGGCGTCACGGATGACGACGAACGACGACGCCCAGAAGGTCATGGTCAGCAGCGCCGCGATCCACGGCAGTCCGCGTGGTGCCGTCTTCGGCTCCGGGTTCGGCATCGAGGTTCGAAGACTGTCCTCAGAACTTTTCATATCAACGATTATTCGACGTTCGACTATGAAACGAAAGCGCACACCATTGCACAACTGTGCGCAGAATCCGTACAGTGCGAGCATGCACAACGTCGCCCACCTGCAGTCGTTCAAGTCCGTCGCCCTGACCGGGTCGGTGCGCTCGGCCGCGCAGCATCTCGGCCTCTCTCCCTCAGCGGTCAGTCATCATCTCAAACTCCTCGAGCAGGAGACCGGCCTGACGCTGTTTCGACGACAGGGCCGCGGTCTGTGCCTGACCGACACGGGCTCGGCGATCATGGCTGACGTTGACTCAGTGCTCGAGAGTTCGGGGCGGTTGGGACAGCGCATCTCCGACCTGCAGGAGAATCGAATCGGACGCCTGTCGATCGGCTATTTCGCGACGGCCGGCACACGATGGCTGCCGGAACTGGTGGCCTACCTCGAGAACCGCCACCCCGATGTCACCGTGCAGCTCAATCTCAGCGAGGGACCGTGGACCGAGTTTCACTCGGACCTGCACGTGGTGGTCTCGGAGACCGCGACACCGGTGTTCCCACCGCAGGTCGAAGGCCACTTCCTCACCGAGGACCCCTATGTGGTGGCAGTGCCGGACGATCATCCCCTGGCGTCCCGCACGGAGGTGGGCCTCAGCGAACTCGAGGACCTCCCCTGGATCGACAACGACACCGGCGGCGGCCCGTGCCGAACGATCCTCTTCGATGCCTGCGCACGCGCGGGTGTGCGGATCCACTTCAAGCATGAGGCTCACAGCTTCGTCACCGCCCTGCACATGGTCAGCCGGGGACTCGGCCTGACACTGCTGCCCAGACTCGGCGTCGAACCTCTGCCTCCCGGGGTGACCATCATCCCGTTGGCAGCACCGAAGCCGATCCGCTATATCCACGCGATCAGCGACCCGGGCCACCCGCAGCAGGATCTCATCGCCGATGCGATCACGGCTCTGTGCGAGCTCGCCAACAGCTGACGGTCACCACGCAGCCCGGTGGGGCGGAGTCACTGCCCGGCTGAGCGGAGTCGCCTGCCCGGTGAGACGAAGTCGCTCCGCTCAGATCTCGGCGAGCATCTTGCCCGGGTTGAGGATGCCCAACGGGTCGAGCGCGTTCTTCACCGCCAGCTGGATGCGGCGGGAGCCTTCGTCGAGTTCGTTCGGCAGCCAGGCGCGTTTGAGGAACCCGACCCCGTGCTCGCCGGTGATCGTGCCCCCGAGGTCGAGGCCCACGCGCATGATCTCTTCGAAGATCTCCTGCGCCTTCGCTGTTTCCGCCTCGTCGCCGGAGTCGAAGAACACCGAGGGGTGCATGTTCCCGTCCCCGGCGTGGGCGACAAGGGCGATCTCGAGGCCGGAGGTCTCACGCAGCTCGGCCAGACGGTCGCAGAATTCCGGCACGGCGGTGCGCGGCAGGCACACATCGTCGAGCAGCTGACCGCCGCCGTGGGCGTTCGCGAACTTCTCATACGCGGGCTGGATCATTCGCCGGGCGGTGATGAGGGCCGCGGAGTCGGTCGGGTCATCGGAGTACGCGACGTCGATGGCACCGCAGCGGCGGGCCACCTCGGCGAAGGTCTCCATCGCCGCTTCGGACTCGCTCGGATTCTCATCGACCTGCATGATGAGCATCGCTCCGGCCTCGGAGTCGAGGCCGAAGTCACCGTAGTCGTTGAGCATGCGCAGGCTCGCCCCGTCGAGGAATTCGAGCAGGCTGGGCACCCCGCCTCCGGCCATGAAGTCGGCCACGGTCTGCAGTCCGCTGCGCTCGTTCGGGAAGGTCGCGATCGCGGTGAACGGATCCGGCAGAGCGGGCACGAGGCGCAGCGTCGCCTCGACGACGATGCCCAGGGTGCCCTCGGAGCCGATGAACAGGTGGCGCATATCGAGCCCGGCCACGCCTTTGGCGGTCTGCGGGCCGAGCGTGGTGAGGGTCCCGTCGGCGAGCACAACCTTGAGTGAACGGACGTAGTCCCTGGTCACACCGTATTTAACGCAGCACAGTCCGCCTGCGTTCGTCGCGATGTTCCCACCGATCGACGACAGTGCCACCGAGCCCGGATCGGGCGGGTAGGACAGCCCGAACGGGGCGAGATGGTCTTTGAGGCCCTGGTTGATGATGCCCGGTTGGACGGTGACGAGGCGTTCGGCCTCGTTCACGGACATGACGTCCTTCATCTTCGACACGTTGAGCAGGATCGCCCCGGGTGAGGCGTTCGCCCCGCCTGAGATCCCCGACCGCGCGCCCTGCGGGACGACGGGGATGCGATGCTCGGTGGCAAACCGCATGACCTCTTGGACGTCCTTCGCCGAGGCAACCCTGACCAGGGCGATCGCACCCTCACGTGGGCAGAACAGGGCTTCGTCGCTCGAATGGGCGTCGATGACATCGGGATCCGTCGTCAGCGCACCCGGACTCAGCCGGGCGATGAGATCCGCGAAGTCGACTGTTTCCGATGGCGTGGCAATGGACAAGAAGTCTCCTCAGTTCGGCGTGGTTTTCACACTATCGGGTGCCGGGGCCGCCTTGAGGATGAGGGTGACGATTCCGGCGGCCACCATCGCGGCTCCGACGACCCACATGCCCGCGTTCTGGGTGCCGGTGAGGTCGGCGAGCCAGCCCGTGATGTAGGGGGCGAAGAACCCGGCCGAGTTGCCCAAGGAGTTGATGAGTGCGAGCCCGGCGGCGGCTCCGGCACCGGCGAGGAAGGTCTGCGGCAGCGGCCAGAACGTCGGCAGGGCCGCGCAGATCGCCATGCAGGTGATCGTGACGGCGATCATCGTCGTGAACGGGGAGGACAGATAGAGCGCGATCGGGATCGCCACGCCGCCGACGAACAGCGGGAGGGCCACGTGCCATACCCGCTCGCCGCTGCGGTCGCCGTGACGGGACCAGAAGTACATGGCCAGCGCGCCGAAGATATAGGGGATGGCGGTGATGAAGCCGATCTGGACGATCGAGTACTCGACGCCGAAGGTCTCCTGGAAACCGGAGATGATCGTCGGTAGGAAGAAGCTCATCGCGTAGAGGCCGTAGACCATGCCGAAGTAGACGAAGGACAACGCCCACACGCGCGGCTGCAGCAGGGAGCGGCGGACCGGGTAGTGGAAGGTCTCTGCTTTGCCCTTCTCCTCGGCGTCCATCGTCGCCTGCAGCCAGTTGCGCTCTTCGGCGCTCAGCCATTTCGCGTCGCGCGGGTGGTCGGTGAGGTAGAAGAGGCACATGATGCCCAGCAGAACGGCCGGCACGCCTTCGATGATGAACATGAACCGCCAGCCGGCGAAGTTCTCAAAGATCGCGTTGCCGCTGGAGATCAGCCACGAGGACAGAGGCGTGCCGATGACGCTGGAGAGCGGGATCGCGAGCATGAACAGGGCGGTTGCCCGGGCGCGCATCGAGGTCGGGAACCAGTAGGTGAGGTAGAGGATGACGCCGGGGAAGAATCCCGCCTCGGCGACACCGAGGACGAACCGCAGCACGTAGAGCCAGCCGTGGTTGGGCACGAAGGCCATGGCGGCGGCGACGATGCCCCAGCTGATGAGGATGCGGGCGAGCCAGATGCGGGCACCGAACTTGTGCAGGGCGAGGTTCGAGGGCACCTCGAGGATGAGGTAGCCGAAGAAGAAGATGCCCGCTGCGAAGCCGAACTGGGTCGCGGTCATCGCGAGGTCTTCGTTCATTCCGCCGGGGCCGGCGATGCCGAGGTTCGTGCGGTCGAGGTAGTTGATGAAGTACATCGCGATGATGAACGGAATGAGGCGGACGAGCACCTTGCGCAGGGTCCGCTTCTCCATTGCCGAATCGGCGGGGGTCGCTCCGCCCACGGATGGGCTCACCTCGGATGACATGTGATCTCCTTCGATCAGGACCGGCCACGGCGGCGGCTCGGGTCGTGCCGCGATGGCGGCAGTCGGCGCATTACGGAAACACATTACGACAGCGCGCCCGGCTCGCCTAGAGTTCGGACGCGAAGTACCGAATACCGGGACGGTGACTGGGCGCCGGAGCTGCGCATGATTGCAGACCAGCGGGTTCAAAGTGCGGGCGCGGTGAATCTGATCGGGGCGTCCGCACTTTGAACCAGTTGATGCGCCTCTGCTGCGACACCGCCGCGCCCCAGCTCACGCCCATCCGACGACGAGGCGGGCCGCCTCGGCGGGGATCATCGGGTCGACTCCGGTGAGTTCGGCGAAACGGCGCAGCCGGTTGGCCACGGTGTTGCGGTGGCAGAACAGAGCTGCCGCCGAGTCACCGATGCTTCCCGAGGCGAGGTAGACCCGCACCGCCTCGATGAGACGCTCCCGCTCGACCGGCCCGCAGTGGGCAAGCGCCGATTCGACATCGGCGAGGATCGGGTTGCCCGCCGCGTTGAGCGACCGGGCAGCCAACCTCGCCCACCCACGTCGCCACGTCATCGCGGACGTCTCATCAGGGCCGATGACGTCGGCGAGGTCTCGTGCCGTCAGCGCCGAACGGCGCAGAGCCCCGATGCTCTCGGCACGCACATATCCGACCCGCGCCTCGGCGACTCTGCGGGTGAGCTCGCCGGGAGACTCGGGGGCGACCGTGAACGCGATGAGAACCTCGCCGAGGTGGTGCGTGAACATGGTCCCGCCTGCGCGGGCATGATCGGAGATGAGGACGCGCAGCGCTCGGACATCGTCCCCGGTGGCGGCGATGACGAGCAGCGGGGAATCCACGTCGAGGCCGAGGCCCGCCGCGATCGTCGACAGACGTTCGCCGGTCGGGTCCGGATCGTCGAAGAGGCTGGCGATGAGGCCGGCGTGCACCGAGAACTCCTCGGCCCGCATCCGTGCGAGCTCAGCCGTGTAGGCCTGTTGGACCTGGGAGACGTATTCGTCGACGGTGGAGAGGACGATGCCGGTGTGGCGGATGACGAGTTCCGCATCATCCTGGCTCGCCACCCGGGTGAGCACCTCCCACAGCACGTTGAAGTCGTGACGAATCGCTGTCATCAGCGCCTCCAGCGGAATGCCGGCACGTGCCCGGGAGACCCCGACCTCCGTCGAGACGGCGACCGGCCCGTCGAAGCCGCCGGCTCGCAGCCCCTCGATGAGGGTGGAGAACGACAGCCGCCCGGTCCGGCGCAGCTCCGAGACCGGGATCGGGGCGGGATCGTAGCCGGAGACCGTGACCACGCGGGTCATGAATCTCTCGGTCAGCTCGTCGAGGTCGAGGGCATCGAGGAGTTCGAGCCAGCGCCGCTCGTCTCCGGGTTCCGGTCTGTCCCGCAGCTGTCGTGTACCCGCAAATCCGTCATGCTCATCCATCACACACCCAAGAGTATGTGCATGTGCACAAGCGCAGTCAGATTTTCGGCGACAAATGCGCCTGGAAAAGAACATGTGACACTCTGTAAGGTCGAAACCTGCCGGTCGATCACAACGACCGGTGCACTACCTGCAACTGGATGCGGCCGGCCCGGCCCCGATCCCACTACTCGACGGAGAGAACCATGAGCGAGCAGAACATCACGGCGTCCGCCGAGCTCAATGCCACAACGGAATTGAGCATCAAGGACGCGAACAAGGTCGCCGCCGGCGCCCTCATCGGCACCGCCCTCGAGTGGTACGACTTCTTCCTCTTCTCGGCCGCGGCTGCCCTGGTCTTCAACGTCCAGTACTTCACCAGCGAAAACGCCACCGCCGCCGCCATGGCCTCCTTCGCCACCTTCGGTGTCGGCCTGGCCGCGCGCCCCATCGGCGGTCTGATCTTCGGCCGCATGGGCGACAAGATCGGCCGCCGGAAGGTCCTGCTCATCACGATCATCGGCATCGGCGTCGTCACCGGTCTCATCGGCCTTCTGCCGACCTATGCGGCGATCGGCTTCGCCGCCCCTGCCCTGCTCGTCCTCCTGCGCATCCTCCAAGGCCTCTTCGTCGGCGGCGAATGGTCGGGCGCGATGACGCTCGTCGTCGAGAACGCCCCTCTGCACCTGCGGGCCCGGTACGCGGCGATCCCGCAGATCGGTTCGCCCATCGGCACGATCCTCTCCTCCGGCGGGTTCTTCATCATGACGCTCGTGTTCTCGCAGGAGAACTTCAACTCCTTCGGCTGGAGGATCCCGTTCCTCATCGCCCTGCCGCTGCTCGTCGTCGCCGTCTACCTGCGCTCCCGCCTCGAGGAGTCCCCGGTCTTCCGCCAGCTCGAAGAGTCCGGTGAAGTCGAGAAGAGCCCCATCCGCACGACCTTCCGCGACTCGTGGAAGCAGATCATCATCGGCATGGCCGCGGCTCTGCTCGGCGTCGGCGGCTTCTACCTCGTCACCGCGTTCTGCGTCTGGTACGGCGTCAACGTCCTCGGCTACGACGATTCCCTCCTCCTGCTCGGCAGCATGGTCGCCGCCGCCGTCGAAATCGGTGCCCTCATCTGGGGCGGCGCTCTGGGAACGAAGTACGGCGCCTCGAAGGTCATCCTCTGGGGCGGAGTCGCCTCGGCGATCGTCGCGGTTCCCGCGTTCTTCATGTTCGAGTCCGGCAACCCGGTCCTCGTTGTCATCGCCATGACCCTGGCCGTGTCCACCCTGTCCCTGCCCTACGCGGCATCGGGCACGGTGCTCACCGGACTCTTCCCCGCCACCACCCGCTACACAGGTGTGGGCATGGCGCAGAACGCCGCAGGCATGCTCTCCGGCTTCATCCCGCTGCTGGCCACGAGCTTCGTCGCCTCCGCCGGCGACCACTGGTGGCCGGCCGCCGCGATGCTCGTCTTCCTCTCCCTCTTCACCGCCTTCGCCGGCTACGTCGCACCCCGCATGAGCGTCGACCTGCCCGGCTTCAAGCACTGATTCGAAAGGACACCTCCACCATGGCGCGTTCCGCCGGTCATCTCATCGTCGACACCTTGGAGAACGCGGGGACCGAACGCGTCTATGCCGTCCCCGGCGAGTCCTACCTCGACGTCCTCGACGGCCTCTATGACTCCTCCGTCGACACAGTGGTCTGCCGTCAGGAGGGCGGGGCCGGGTTCATGGCCCTGGCCGAATCCCGGCTGACCGGGCGTCCCGGCATCGCCATGGTCACCCGCGGTCCGGGTGCCGCGAATGCGATGATCGCCGTCCACACCGCCTGGCAGGACGCGACCGCGCTCGTCCTCTTCGTCGGCCTCGTCCCGCTCACCGATCGGTCGCGGGACTCCTTCCAGGAGTTCAGCCTGCCCGAGTGGTTCTCCTCGACCGCGAAGCGCGTCATCACCATCGATGACGAGCACCGCGCCGGAGACCTCACCGCCGATGCCCTGCGCATCGCCGCGTCGGGCCGTCCCGGTCCCGTCGTCGTCGGCCTGCCCGAGGATGTGCTCGTCCGGCTCACCGAATCCCCCACCCCGACCCTCCCCGAGGCGGCTCCCCCGATCCCGGCGAACGCAGAGCTCGAATCGCTGACCGCCCGCATCGCCGCTGCCGAGCGTCCGGCGTTCGTCCTCGGCGGTGACGGCTGGCAGTCGGGCTGCGGTGCGGATCTCGCTCGCTTCGCCACCGCGGCGGGGGTTCCGGTCTTCTGCGATTGGCGCGCCTACGATGCGCTGCCGCACAGCTCCCCGGCGTGGGCCGGGTGGCTCGGCTATGGTCGCGCCGATGCCGTGGCGACCGGTTTCGCCGAGGCGGACCTGCTGATCTTCGTCGGCTGCACCCGTTCGGATGTGGCAAGCGACGGGTACACGATCGGCTTCGACGCCGAGACCGTGCTCGTCTCCCTCGACCCCGAAGCCACACAGCACGCCGGGCGCATCGACCAGCAGATACTCGCTGGGCCGCAATCGTTCACCGCAGCACTGACCCGTCTCGATGCCGCCGCTTCCCGCGGCTCACGGACCGATGACTGGATGGACGAACGCGCGGCGGCACAGGCCCGGTTCGCAGCTCATCGACCCGACGCCCAGACGGCGCCCGCCGATTCGGGGTCACACGGTGCGACCCCGCACGGGGTCGACCTCGGAGTGGCCTTCGGGATCCTCGACGACCGCCTCGGCGGGGAGGCGATTCTGACCTACGGGGCCGGCAACGCCACGATCTGGGGTCACCGTTTCATCCGGCACAACACTCCGGCCAGCCTCGTCGGAGCCCGCAACGGAGCCATGGGCCTCGCCGTGCCCGGTGCGGTGGCCGCGTCCCTGGCGTACCCGGACCGATGTGCCGTCGCGATCTGCGGCGACGGGGACTTCCTCATGAACGGGCAGGAGGTCGCCACGGCCTTCGCGCACGGTTCCAAGCCGCTCATCATCGTCGTCGACAACGGCGTGTACGGCACGATCGTGTCCCACCAGGAGAACCACTATCCGGGTCGCCCATCGGGCACGCGGATGGTCAACCCGAACTTCGCGACGTGGATGTCGGCATTCGATACGAGCAGCTCCGGGGCCGCCTCGGCGGGGGCCGATCCTTCTGTGGCCGGGCTGACCGGGCACGGTGAGCGCGTCGAGACGACCGAGGCGTTCGGGCCCGCGCTCGATCGCGCCCTGGCAGCAGACGGGCCCGCCCTCATCCACGTGCTCATCGACCCCGCCACCACGCCGCCGGCCGCCGACGAAATCGCCTGACAGACATCTCTGCATCTCGAAAGGATTCCCCATGACTGTTTCTTCACCCTCCCTGATCAGCACCGATCGTGAGGCAGAGTTCCTCGCCGATTGGTCCGTGCATTCGCGTTTCGGTGCCGTCGAGGGCACGAACGGCGTCGACCGGCAGGCGGCGAGCGAGGCCGATGGGCAGCAGCGGAAATGGTTCGAGGACCTGCTCGTCAAGCACGGTTTCAGCGTCCACCGGGATGCCATCGGCAATCAGTTCGGGCTGCTCGAGCTCGTGCCCGGCGCCCCCTATGTGCTCACGGGTTCGCATATGGATTCCCAGCCCACGGCCGGCCGTTTCGACGGCGCGTACGGGGTGATGTCCTCGGCACACGCGTGCTTCGCCGTCGCCGATGAGCTGCGGGCGGATCCGGCGCGGGCGAAGTTCAACCTCGCCGTCGTCAACTGGTTCAATGAGGAGGGCTCCCGGTTCAAGCCTTCGATGATGGGCAGCAACGTCTTCACCGGCAAGGCCGAGCTCGAAGCGGCTCTGACCACCCGTGATGCCGCAGGTGTCACCGTCGCCGAGGCGCTCGATGCACTCGGCGAGCGCGGGGACTTCACAGCTCCTGAGATCGCCTCCTATGCGGAGATCCATGTTCAGCAGGGCCGCAGCATGGAGGAGGACGGGGTGACGATCGGCCTCGTCAACGCCACATGGGCGGCTCATAAATACGAGTTCAAGGTCACCGGGGCGCAGGCGCACAGCGGATCGACGCTCATGTCGGACCGTCAGGATGCTCTGCTCGGGGCGGCGCGGCTCGTCGTGGCCGCCCGTGAGCTCGTCGATGATTTCGAGCCAGGGGCGCTGCACACCGCATGCGGTCAGCTCACCGTGTACCCGAATTCCCCGGTCGTCGTCGCCAGTGAGGTCAGCCTGCTGCTCGACCTGCGCTCGCCCAGCGCCGAGGTGATCGCCGCCGCCCATGACAAGCTCATGTCCACGATCGCCCAGGTCAGCGAGGACGATCGGGTCGGCATCGAGGTCGTCGCCGAACACAGTTGGGATCAGAACCCCTACTCCGAGGCCGGGGTCGAGCTGGCACGCACGGTCGCGGACGACTTGGGACTCACCTCGGCGCGGGTGATGACCGTGGCCGGGCATGATTCGACGAATATGAAGGACGAGGTGCCCACCGTCATGCTCTTCATCCCCAGCGTCGACGGGGTCTCGCACAGCCTGGAGGAATTCACGAAGGACGAGGATCTGGTCTCGGGTCTCCATCACCTCACCGAGGTGGTTCGCCGGCTCGCTGCCGGTGCATTGGCGGCGTGACGGCGAAGGAGGTCAATCCTCCCAAGGATTGAACAGCCTGACTCCGGTATTCGCGAAGTCGGCGATGTTCCTCGTCACCAGCGTCAGAGAGTGCGCGAGTGCGGTCCCTGCGATCAGACTGTCCATGTCGGGCATCGGGTCAGGGACGTGCAATCGCGACGCCTGCACAGCCACTTCGGCATCGACGGCAAGAATTCTTCTGTCGAAGACCTCAGAGACCTGTTCGTCGAACCACTGTCGAAGGACGGATCCAGCGTGGGCGTCCCGTCGGACGCCGACGTCGAGTTCGAGGACCGTGATGGCGCTGATGGCCAGATCGTCGATCCTCTGCGCGGCGATCCAGGATCCGACGGGAGTCCGCTCGCCGCGGCGAGCGTCACTGACGATATTGGTGTCGAGCAGATACCTCACAGTTCGGGCACTCGCAGCGATCGCTGAGAACGATGAGGCAGATCGAGGTCCGGATCATCGTCGTGGATGACGAGGGCATCTCCGACGAGGTCCGATCTGCCGCTGAGTTGATCGTACTCATCGGCAGTCAGCAGAACATGCGCGCGGCGACCATGTTCGGTGATGGTGACCGGTCCGTGTTTGGCCGCACGTTTGGCCGCCGATACGTCCCGGTTGAATTCCCGACTCGACATCGTGGTCATCTTCCACCTCCCGAAATGTCACTACTGTAGGTACATTCTATCTCGGGGTTGTGGACGAATCCATAGCCTGATGCCGAGTGGACAGGACTCTCGGACCCGCGGTCATCAGTCGATGGAGTCGACGTCCTGGTTCTCGTCGACGAGCTTCTCTGCCAGCGGCTCCCACTTGTCGTAGGCGTCGGGATAGCCGGAGCGCTGCACTTCCTGTGCTGCGTCACCGGGGTCGATGCTCTCCCAGTTGTCGATCTGGGTCAGTCCCGGGTTGTCGGTTCCGGAGTCGACGCCGTAGAAGGCTTTCGATGCGTACACGGTGTCGGTGACTTCCTCGGCCGATCCCCAGTTCATCGAGGGACGCTGCTGGAAGGCACCGGCGGAATCACGGTCTCCGCCGTCGAGGTCGTTGAGGCTCGATTCCTGCAGTGCGGTCATCACGGCGATCGTCTGCGCCTGCTTCGACAGGTCCGCGCCCTTGCCGACGCCGATGATGGTGCGCGCATTGTCGACCTGCTCGTCGCTCAGCTCGCCCGGGTCGTCGATCCCTCCGGTCGAGCCGGCGTCGGATTCGCCGCCGTCCGAGGCTCCTGTGTCCTCCTGCGAGACGCCTCCGGAGATCGGGTCGGCCGAGGCCGAGGTCGCCGTTGCCAGGGAGACTCCTCCCGCGAGGACGGCTGCGGACAGTGCAGTCACCGCAAGTGTGCGCGCACGTTTCATCTGTTCTCACTTTCTTCGTCGATCGGGCACGCGGCCCGGTCGGCGACTCCTGGTGCGCGGCACACGTGTTGTGTTCTGCGGCATTTGGTCTGTGATCGGCACAGGAACACCAGTGCAGAAGGTGCCGTGGAATCGCCCCACACCACACTGACGGACCGACCGGCCCTGTTCAATGAAGAGAGCCTTTGAGGTGACTTCGTCTCGTCGCAACGAATCGTCACGGTTCGGTGTGCATGTCATCAGAGTCCGCTGAACGCTCCGCGGCCACCAGCGGCGCTCTCACCAGGCAGTGACCCGGGTCTCGAACGTCTCGTCGGGCTGTTCGCAGGCGTGGGCCAGCGAAGACTCAGTCGCTCCGACGTGACCTCCTCAACACACGCATCGTCGCCGCGTCCCTGATAGGGGACGCGGCGACGATGTGCTCCGGTGCGCGCAGCACTGCCGGCGGATCACTGCCCGATCAGTGCCGGCGGATCAGTGCCGGATCACGGACTTGTTCAGAGGGATCTGATCATGAGCCTTTCAGATCACAGACCGTTCAGGCGGTACGGGACGAAGCTGTCGTCCTGGTCGTACGGGTAGGAGACCTCGTGGGCCACCGTGCCGAGCGAACCATTCTCCTCAAGGGCGTGGTAGGCGGTCTTGTCGTCATTGGCCCAGCCGTTGAAGATCACCACATGGCCGTTGGCGCCTTCGGTTCCGGGGCCGCCCTTCATGAGGACGTCGCCGGGCTTCAGTTCATCTTTGTCGATCTCGTGGGCGACATTGGGCAGTGTCACCGTGTTCAGGCTTTCATCGAGGCCCCATGCCATGGAGACGAAGCCCGAGCAGTCCATCCGGTACTGCTTGCCCTGCGGATCCGGGTGGGTGGCGTCCCAGTTGTAGGGAACGCCCTGGTCGACCCAGGTCTGAGCGCGGCTGATGATCTCATCGCGACGGTCATCTGCCTGCGTCCCGGCGGTCTGCTTCTGTGTGCCCTGCGTTTCGGTGCCCGCGGCCTGTGCAGGTGCCGATTCGGCTTGTGCGGGTGCGGTGGCCAGCGTGGTGCCGCCGGCGAGGATTCCTGCGGTGAGGACAGTGGTCGTGAGTGTGCGCGAAATCTTCATCATTTCTCCTGATCATTCTCGTGTGTGCATCTGCGACGTCGACAGTGTGATTTCGGAAAGGGTGATTTCGGACGGAGTGTTTTCGGGTGCGTTGCGGATGGCCCGCGTCTCAGCTGATCGGGGCGACGTCCTGGTTTCCGTTGACGAGCTCGGTCGCCAGCGGTTCCCACTTGTCGTACTCGGCGGGGAAGGCGGAGCCCTGCACCGCTT
The DNA here is from genome assembly GCF_026168515.1 of Brevibacterium spongiae. NCBI lineage: Bacteria > Bacillati > Actinomycetota > Actinomycetes > Micrococcales > Brevibacteriaceae > Brevibacterium > Brevibacterium spongiae. The sequence continues at coordinate 4,080,763 of NZ_CP093443.1, forward strand.
GGGCGGCGGCTCCCGGTACCATCGTCTCCCAGCCCGCGATCTGGATGAGGCCGAGGTTCGTGCCCTCGGGGTTGACGCCGTAGAACGACTTCGAGGCGTAGACCGGATTGGTCACCTGGGCGAGGGTTCCCCAGCCCATGGAGGGACGCTGCTGGAACAGGCCGGCGGAGTCTCGGTCTCCTCCGTCGAGGTTGTAGAGGCTCGACTCCTGCAGTGCGGTCATCACCGCGATCTTCTGCGCCTGGGTCGACAGTTCTGCTCCCTTGCCGACGGCGATGATCGTCCGAGCGTTGTCGATCTGCTCCTGCGTGAGCTGAGTGGCGTCCTGAGTGCTGGGCACCTTGCCGCCGTCGAGCGCCTTGCTGGTGAATGGTGCGGCTTCCTTGGAGACGGGGGCCGTTGTGGGTGCGGCCGAGGCGGTCGTCGCCATGGATACACCACCGGCCGCGACTGCGACGGACAGTGCCGTCAGCGTGAACTTGCGTACGAGTGTCATCTGCTTCCTCTTCGTCTGTGTGGGCTGATGCTGTGGTCGAAAACGCGAGACCAGCTGAGTGGGGAAGCGATCGCATACCGGCATCGATCACGCAAGCGATCCTGCCTTTTCGCTCACGCCTTTCAGCCTGTCGGACCTGTTGGGCGTCCTCAACAAATTCCGTTTCAACATCACGCCACAGGTGTCTCAACACGGTTTCAACAACACGTGAACCCGGATCCGTCGAATTCGGATCAGTCGGACTCGGATCAGTCGGACTCGGATCTGAAGGTCCGCAGCGTGCGGTCCCGCCCGATGGCGAACGAGGCGGCCACGGCGATGAGGCTCGCGGCCGTGATCATCGCACCCGTTCCGAAGAGTCCGGCGACGAGGCCGATGAGCGGGTTGACCACGACCTGCGGGGCTTGTTGGACGACGATGAGCAGACTCTGGAATCTCGACACCTTAGCTGCCGGAGCCAGCAGGACGTAGGCTGGGAAGACGTGCGCGGTGAAGACCACGACTCCGACACCGACGACGACGGTCGCTGCACAGGCCGCCCTCCAATCGGTCGACACAGCCAGACCGAGGAGTCCTGCGGCCACGATGCACGGTCCGAGGACCATCGGGATCGACACCCGATCCGCGATGCCGCGCCAGGCGAAGACGGCGCTCATCAGCAGACCCCCGGCGATCCATCCGGATTCGATGAGTCCCGCCTCGGCGGCGGTCCATCCGCGTTCGCGGGCGGCCAGGGGAATGCCGAGGAGGACCGCCGGGATCACGGCGCCGGCCACGATGGACACCCCCGTCAGCAGGGCCGGGACTCCCGGTGTCGTCCGGGCAGCTCGCACCCCGTCGACGATTCCGCGCATGCTGACCGGATTGGGCAGGTGCTCCACGCGCCGAGGCGGTCGGATCGCGAGCAGTGTGAGGAGCATGATCAGGCACCCGAGCACATCGAGCAGGGCCACCCCGGAGAGGCTGATGATTCCGATGAGGATTCCGCCCAGCGGCGGAGCGATGGTGCGTGCCAGCTGCGCGGCCATGCCCGATCGGGCCATGGCTCTGCCCAACGAGCCCTCGGAGACGAAGAGTCGTGGGAAGACTCCGACGGCGGGTCGGTAGAACGCGGCCACCGCCCCGATGAGCACGGCGGCCGTCAGCAGGACCGGCGGCGGGGTCGACCAGGCTGTCACGGCGAGCGCGAGCCCTGAGCCGATGACCATGAAGGCGAGTGTGCACGCGAGCATCACCCGGCGCGGCCCGAACCGGTCGGCGACCGCCCCGCCGAGCAGTCCCAACAGCACCGACGGCAGGACGGTGAGTGTGAATACCCAGGCGGCGAGGTGCGGTCCGTGGCCGGAGGCGACCCACGTCAGGGCGAATCCGAGGACTCCGGTGCCGAGTTCGGTGACGACCGAGGTGAACACCCACGTGGTGAATCCCTTCGGCAGCGGGGCTCGGCCCCTGCCTGAGATCCCCATGGCGCGGGGCTCAGACCCGGCGCGGCATGACGAGGGCCACGAAGTCGGGTTGGCTGGGAGCCCGCCACACGAGGGGATCGGCGTCGCCGCCCCAGTCGCAGATCAGTTCGTCGCCGACGGCCGCCTCGGCGATGGCAGTCAGTGAGGCGACGGAGAGTTCGAACCTCTCCGATTCTCCCGGAAGGAACACCCCGGTGCCCGGCGACCGGCCCGCAGTCTCGTCGACGAGCCGCAAGATCTCGTTGCGCCGAAATCGGCTTCTGCCTCGCCGGCGAGCGACAGCCGCCTCCACAGTGCGGCCGATATCGGGGAAGCCGCGGTCGGGCTGTGTCAGGGTCGTCGACTCCCCGTCGGAGTCCTCCAGCGAAACGTGCACCTGTTCGGGGCGGTCGACGGATCCGCCGGTGACAGCGATCGTGAAGGCCACCTCGGTGCTCTGGATCAATGGCGAAATGAGCGCCGAGGCGGTGACGACCGTCGACGCGCCGACCGGCCCGGGCGCCCCGTCTGCAGCCGACGGAGCGTCGACCTGGGCGGGGATGCGCATGCGCGCCATGAGCATGAAGCCGTCGGTCACGGCCAGGGTGAGAGCATCGGTCCTGATCTCCACGCACAGGTCGTCGAGGGGCGGATCGGCTGTGTCGGTGTCCTTCGGCCGTGCCAATTGGCGCACCGCAGCGGCGAGCACGGCGGAGTCGACTCGGGCGCGGCTGACCCGCGGCGTCTCGGACCGGGATCGGAGCACCGCTTTGAGGTCGTCGACCAGCGCCGCGGCGGAATCGGCTCGGCCGACCGCTTCCGCGAGCCAGTCGTCGAGCAGGGCTCCGGCGGTCGCCGGTTCGCTGTCGAGGATGGTGCCGATCGTGCGCAGCCGGAATCCTGCATCGCGCAGTCGTCGGATCCAGATCGCCCGTTGCTGCTGGTCGAGTCCGTAGTAGCGGTAGCCGGTCCGGTCCTCGACGTGTGCGGGTCTCAGAAGTCCGCTGCTGCCGTACTCGCGCAGAGCGCTGGCGCTGAGCCCGACGGCGCGAGCGAAGTCACCGATCGTCTGCAGCGACCGGCTCGTCGACTGCTGGCCTCCGGTGACATCGGCGGTTCCGGTGGCTTCGGGTTCGCGCGTGGACTCCATGGACCCATCATCGACGTTCACCCCGACTGAAGGTCAAGAGTCCGGGAGAAGTCGCTGCCATCCCCCGGCACCCCCTCATCGCCGCCGCACTCGGCTGAGTTCGACGACGCGACGACGCTGAGTCCTACTCCATGAGTAAGCAGGCCCCTACTTCGCGACGAAGTGGAGGCGCTTGTTGACGAACTCGCCCATCCCGATCGGGCCCATCTCACGGCCGAAGCCCGAGCGCTTCACTCCACCGAAGGGAATCTCCGCAGCCTCGGCGGCGATGGTGTTCACATGCGTCATACCGACTTCGAGGCGAGAGGCCACCCGGTCGGCGCGGGCCTCATCGGTGGAGAACACCGACCCGCCCAGCCCGAGGGCACAGTCATTGGCGAGCTCGAGAGCCTCCTCGTCGCTGGACACCTTGAACACGGTGGCTACGGGTCCGAAGATCTCCTCCTCGTAGGACTCGGAGTCCCGGGGCACGTCGACGAGCACGGTCGGCGAATAATAGGCGGCCCGTCCTTCGCCGAGCTCCCCGCCGACCAGCACCCGTGCACCCTCGGACACGGCCTTCTGCACCTGCGCGTCAACCGTCTCGGCCGCGGCGCGGGTCGACAGCGGCACGTATTCTCCCTCGCCCAGTTTCGCGGGGTCGCCCGGCTTCAGCCCTGTGCCCAGCTTCACGAGCTCGGCGACGAACTCGTCGTAGATGTCGTCCATGACGATGAGGCGTTTGTTCGAGTTGCACACCTGGCCGGCGTTGTAGGTGCGGAACTCCCACGCCTCGCGAGCCACAGCGGCGACATCGTCGGCATCGAGGACGACCATCGGGTCGATGCCGCCGAGTTCGAGCACTGCCTTCTTGAGGTTCTGCCCTGCCTGCGCGCCGATGATCGCTCCGGCCCGTTCGGATCCGGTCAGGGACACGCCTTGGACGCGCGGGTCGGCGATGATGGCAGCGATCTGATCATGGTTGGCGAACAGGTGGGAGTATCCGCCCTCGGGCACTCCGGCGGCGCGGAAGATCTCTTCGATGAGCAGGGCCGAGCGTCCGCAGATGTCGGCATGCTTGAGCATGATCGTATTGCCGAGCACGAGGTTCGGTGCGGCGAAGCGGGCGACCTGGTAGTAGGGGAAGTTCCACGGCATGACACCGAGCAGGGCACCGATCGGCAGGGCCTCGATGCGCGCGGTGCCGGGGATCGTCGACGGAATCTGGTAGTCCGTGGCGAGGGTGGGGCCGTGCACGCCGTAGTACTCGATGATGTCGGCGGCGAATTCGACCTCGTCGACGGATTCGGCATAGGACTTGCCCATCTCGGTCGAGATCGTCTTCGCGAGTTCGTCCTTGCGCTCATGGAAGATCTCCGCGGCGCGCCGGACGATGCCCGCACGTTCCTGGATATCGGTGTCCTTCCAGGTCAGGTACGTGGTGTGGGCGGCGGAGACGGTGGTTTCGATCTCGGCGTCGGTGGCCTCTGTGAAGGTCTCGACGATCTCTCCGGTGGCGGGGTTCTGGACGCGGTAGTTCGACATTGAATGCAGCTCCTCATAAGTCGTGGCGATCGTCGCCCGAGACGGGCGCGATTGATCACTTCACGATTGATTGTAATACAATCTTTGCTCGATCAGCGAGCGACTTCGCGATGCGTGGTGTCGATCCGTCGGGTCCATCCGCGCGAGTCGAGGTGCTCGAGTAGGGGGATGACGGTCCGCCTCGTCGTCTCCAGTGCTTGTCTGGCCTGGCTCGTCGTGAACGGCTGGTCGAGTCCGGCGAGGATCCGCATCGCCTGCGCCGGCGTGTGCGGTGAGACGACGATCCCGTCGCCGAGGCGCAGCACCCTTCCAGCTTTTTCGGCGACCGCGAGCTCCCGCGCTCCGAGCCCGAGTTCACGGAGGTCATCGGCCTCGGGTGCAGCGAACGGTGAGGCGGCCAGGCGCCGTTCGAGTTCGGCGATTCCGGGTTCGGCCGCACCGAGGTCGGCCGCGTGGCCGGGTGGGCGGACCATGCCGTCGACCGATTCGAGACCGGCACGTGAAATGACCGCACCCAGCAGCGTGCGAGTCGCTGCGGCAGACGCATCGGGCAGGGGCAGAGTCGTTCGCCCGTTCCCCGTGCCGGTCCGGCGCAGCGCCTCGGCTATGGCCTTGACGGGGACTCCCGGCGCCATCGGTTTGGCCGCGAGTTCGCGGGTGACCAGGGATTTCGCTGTCTCGACCCACGCGGTCAGCGCGGGGCCGTGGACAAGCCACTCACCGACGGACTCGATGTCCGCAGGCAGCGCGGCAGCCCCGGCGTCAGCACCGGCGGCTGCCTCAGCTCCGTCACCGGCAGTCACCTCAGCCTCTCCCGGCACCGGCAGACCGAACCGGGTGAGGACGGAGCGTTCGACGGCTCCACGGCGGGCCACCTCGGCGAGGATATCGCCCTCATCCGGACGTTCAGCCAGCTCGCGGCCCCGTCTCACGCCGGCACCACGACGGTTGAGCTCGGGCGGGTCGACGTCGAGGACAAGCAGTCCGGCATAGACGTTGCGGCTTCCGGGCGCGCGGAGCACGATGCGGTCGCCGACCTGCAGCGGCAGGGGCCGCTCGAGGGTGATCCGGGCGTGGTCGGCGTCGAAGGCGCGCAGATGCACGGGCACGGCGGCCGTGCCGATGTGCGCCATGAGTTCGTGGACCCCGGAGTCGAGGTCCTCGCCCATCGTGCGGCGCACATCGCCGATCGTCACGACCGGCCAGGCGTCGGGAGTGAGCAGGACGTCGCCGCGATGGAGGTCCTCGGCGGGGACGTCGCGCAGGTTCACGGCCACGCGGGCCTGCGGGGTCACCTCGGCGACGGAGGCGTTGCGGGATTGGAGACCGCGGATGGTCACGGACCGGTCGATCGTCTCGCCGTGCAGGTCGACGCTTTCGCCGGTGCGCAGGGTCCCGGCGGTGAGCGTGCCCGTGACGACGGTGCCGGCGCCCTTGATCGTGAACGCGCGGTCGATCCACAGTCGCACCCGCGCCGAGGTGGTCGGGTCCTCGGCGGTGGCCGTGAGCTGGTCGAGGACGTCGATGAGTTCGGGCAGCCCCTGACCGGTCGTCGCGGAGACCGTGACGATGGGCGCGTCCGCCAAAGGCGTGCCGCGCAATTGGGCGCTGACCTGGGCTTTCGTCGACTCGATCGTGTTCGGGGCGAGGTCGGCGCGGGTGATGACGACGAGACCGCGAGTGATGCCGAGGGCCGCGATCGCGTCGCGGTGGTCACTCGACTGGGCCTGCCAGCCCTTGTCGGCGGCGATGACGAAGCAGGCGATGGGAGCGGGGCCGAGTCCGGCGAGCATGTTCGCGAGGAACTTCTCATGCCCGGGCACGTCGACGAAGGCGAGCTCCCGTCCTGAGGGCAGGGTCGTCCAGGCGAAGCCGAGGTCGATGGTCAGTCCGCGCTTCTTCTCCTCGGCCCACCGGTCGGGTTCCATCCCGGTCAGGGCGTTCACGAGGGTCGACTTTCCGTGGTCGACGTGCCCGGCGGTGGCGATGACGAAGGTGCCGGCGGTGGGCATCTTCGGTGAGGTCGTGTCAGTGGGTCGGGTCGTGTCAGTGGGGTCTGGCATGGTGGGTCTCCTCAGGCACCGTCACCGAGGCGGCCGAGCACCGCGGTGACGGCGGCGGCGAGGCGGTCGTCATCGGTTTCGGGCACGCAGCGGAGGTCGACGAGGCATCGTCCCTGGTGGACTCGGGTGACGATCGCGGGATCGCCGGTGCGCAGCGCCGGTGCGCAGCCCTCGGGCAGTTCGACCGCCCAGCCGGGCAGCGGCACTCCGGGCGCTCCCCCGCCGCCGACCCGACCGTCGTGGGCCACGATGGCGGCGCCGACCGCCTCGGCGAGGGTTGCGGTGCGTTCGCGCAGCCGGTCGAGGTCGATGTGGAGGGCGTCGTGGATGGGATTGGAGGTGTGGGTGATCGTCGCTTCGAGGGCGGCGAGGGTGAGTTTGTCGGTGCGCAGCGCCCGGGCCAGGGGGTGCTTGGCGACCCTCTGCACGGCCTCGGTCCGGCCGAGGATGAGTCCGGCTTGGGGGCCGCCGAGGAGTTTGTCGCCGGAGACGATGACGAGGTCGGCCCCGGCGCGCAGGGCGGTGTCGATGTCGGGCTCGTCGGGCAGGGCGGGATCGGGGGTGAAGAGTCCGGAGCCGAGGTCGACGATGAGCGGCAGCTCGTGCTCATCGGCGAGTGTGCGCAGCTCGGCGACCTCGACCGAGGAGGTGAAGCCTTCGACGCGGAAATTGCTTGTGTGCACCTTGAGCAGGCACGATGTGTCCTCGCCGATGGCGTCGGCGTAGTCGGCGAGGTGGGTGCGGTTCGTTGTTCCGACTTCGCGCAGCCGTGCTCCGGTGGTGGTCATGAGGTCGGTGAGCCGGAATCCTGCGCCGATCTCGATGAGTTCGCCGCGGCTGATGATGATCTCGCCGGGGCTGGCGTCTGACCGCGCTGTCGACGGTGAGTGCACGGGGTTCGGCGCGGTGTCTCTCTTTGCACCGGATCCTGCCCCTGTCCCCCGGTTGCGCAGTGCCGTGACTGCGAGCAACAGGGCGGCGGCTCCGTTGTTGACGACGAGGGCGTCCTCGGCGGCGGGGCAAGCCTGCAGAAGTGCCGCCTTCGCCCGGGTGCCGCGTTTGCTGCGACGGCCCGAGACTAGGTCCATTTCGACGTCGACGTAGCCGGCCGCCTCGGTGACGGCTTGTGCTGCCGCGGGTGAGAGTGGTGCTCGGCCGAGGTTCGTGTGGACGAGGATGCCGGTGGCGTTGAGCACCGGGGTCAGGGAGGAGGCCGCACGGGAACCGAGCTTGGAGATGATGGTGGGGGCCACCTCGGCGACCGGGATCTCACCGGTGCGAGCCGCAGTCTGCACCTCGGCGATGATCGCCTTGATGGTCGCCTGGTTGAGGTGCTCACCTGCAGCGATGACCTCCGGATCGGCGAGGAGGCGGTCCGTGCGCGGAATGTTGCGACGCGGGTCGGTTGCGACCATCTGGCCTCCTTGGATGTGCCGGCACGGGTGCGCGAGCCGAAGTCTCCCCACGGTTCTCGGCACCGCTGACCGTGACGATCGGCGTCGGCGCGGACGATGTCTGGCGGAGGCGGACGGGAATCGAACCCGCCAGACCGAGATGCTCGGTCTCACTGGTTTTGAAGACCAGGGCGCCCACCAGGACACGGACGCCTCCACGCCGATCCTATCGCGGAAGCGAATGACGATGGTGCGGTGACCGAAGCAGACAACTGGACTCCCGTACAGTGGGCCGGTGCCAGGTGTGCAGCGGTGCGGTCCTGATCTTCCGACCGAGTTCACTCAGCATTCGCTCAGGCTTCTCCATGGGCGGCCTAAGGTGACAAGGTTCCCAGCCATCATCGCTCGAAGGTCATCATGCCCTCCTCACTCCATCCTGCCTGGTCATCCACCCGATTCTCTTCGTTAGGAGCACGCCGCTCCCCCGCATTCGTCCCCGCGATCCTCACCACGTTGGCTGTCCTCGCCGCCCTCGTCGCGCCCGTGGGAACGCTTCCCGGTCAGCCGGGGCCCGCCTCGGCGCCGGCCTATGCCGCACCGCCGAGTGATGACGACCTCGGCAAGGACGGATCGGCGCTGCGCTCCGCGGAGACCAAGCACGTGGCCCCGGGGTTGGAGCTGACGAACTTCTCCCGCCTCGAGGACGGCGGCTGGAACAACGGCAATGTGCTCACCGCGGACCTCACCACGGATTCCCTGTCGATGGACGTCCGCGATACCGGCAAGGTCGCCGGCGGCGGCACGACGAGCGAGATCATGGCCGGAGGCCCCGACGGGAAGAAGGCGGTCGCCGCCGTCAACGGAACATTCTTCGACATCAACAAGTCGTGGGCGCCGATCTACACCTCGGTGTCGAAGGAGGGCATGCGCATCGGCTCGAAGGAGCCGAAACCGGCGCTCACTCTCGAAGACAAGAAGGCCGCGGTGTCGATGCTCTCGGCCGCGGGCACGCTGTCCCACGACGGGCAGGAGACGGAACTCGGCGGACTGAACAACCCGGAACTCTCCCCCGACTCGATCGGGGTGTACAACGAAGCCTGGGGCGATCACACGCTCGACCGTCCGGTCGGCGGACCCGATGAGATCGCCGCCGAGGTCGCCCGCGTCACCGTCGTCGACGGCAGAGTCACCGAGGCCTCCGGCATGGTCGAGAAGGCAGGAGATCCCGAGATTCCCGCCGATGGTCAGGTACTGCTCGGTCGCGACGCGGGGGCGAAGACGCTCTCAGAACTCGAGGTCGGCGATGAGGTCGACGTCGAGATCGGTCCCAGCGAGGACGTCGACATGGGGATTGCAGGCAGCCATCAGATCCTCACCGACGGCACGGTCCCCGACCTCGCCGCCGGTGACCTCGAGGACACCGCCCATCCGCGCACTGCTGTGGGCATCAGCAAGGACGGTTCAGAGCTGTTCGTCACCACCATCGACGGACGCAGCGAATCCTCCGGCGGCATGAGCCTTGAGGACATGGGCGAGTTCTTCTCCGACATCGGCGCCTTTAACGCGGTCAACCTCGACGGCGGCGGGTCGACGACGATGCTCGCTCGCGCCGCCGGCAAGGATGCGCCAGTGGTGCAGAACGACCCGTCCGACGGTGAGCAGCGCACAGTCGCCAACGCCCTCGTCTTCTACTCCGATGCTCCGGCCGAGCAGCTCACCGATGCGCAGATCGAACCCGAACTCGACAAGCAGACCACGGTGCTCAAGGGCCTGTCCCGGACGATGAAGGGCACGGGGCTCGGGGCGAATCTCGAACCGGTGGCCGCCTCGGGGACGTTCAGCGTCGACGGCGGAGTGAAGCTGGGCGAGTCCGATGAGGCGAGCGCACGCGTGACTGGTGAGTCCACCGGCAAGGGTCGTGTGAGCTTCGAGGTCGGCGGCCACACGGCACGGAAGGAACTCGACGTCATCGGCGAACCGGTCGGACTGTGGCCGAGCGCGCGGACGATCAACCTCGAAGACGCCGAGGACTCGCAGTCCGTGTCTCTGACAGGGTACGACTCCGAGGGCAGACGATCGCTCATCGAAACCGACGACATCGAGGTCGACGCCGATGAAGGGCTCAGGGTCGACACCGACAGCCTCGGCGAACTCGTCGTCTCCGCCGATCCGGACACGGCGGCGAAGAGCGCGGACTCTCGGGACGGCGAACCGACCTCCGGGAACCTGAAGCTCACGGTCGGGGACGTGACGACGACCATCCCGGTCACCGTCGGCACCGAATCGAATGAGGTCCTCGACTTCTCCGACACCTCGGCGTTCACCGATGGCAAAGATCGGGCCACCGGGTCATTCGCGGCCGGGGAGCCGAGTCCCGAGGGCACACCGAGCATCGATCTCAAGTATGACTTCTCCACCTCCTCCGCGACGCGCGGGTATTACCTCATTCCGAAGGAGCCTGTGAAGCTGGAAGGCAACACGGTGGCGTTCGAGATGATGGTCCGCGGCGACGGCACCGGGGCCTGGCCCAGGCTGCAGGTGAGCACTCCCGACGGCACGGTGACGAACATCGACGGTGATCACATCACCTTCGACGGGTGGCAGAAGGTCCGCTTCACCGTTCCCGAGGGGCTGTCTCAGCCGCTCACCCTCGAACGGATCCGGATGATGGAGACCCGCTCTGCCGAGAAGTACACGGGCGATATCTCGATTTCCGACCTGCGGGCGATCTCCACTCCCGAGACCGACGATCCGGCCGCCTCGGCGCGGCATGATCCGGCGCTGCTGACGAACGGAACCGTCAAGGACCGCCCGCAGAACATCGCGGTCATGAGCGATGCCCAGTTCGTCGCGACGGATCCCGACTCTGCTGCGGTCGAAGGTGCCAGGCGGACGCTGAAGGAGATCCGCGCGGCGAAACCGGATCTGCTCGTCATCAACGGCGACCTCGTCGATGAGGCCTCCCCGGCCGATTTCGAGTTGGCGAAGTCGATCATCGACGAGGAGTGGGACGACTCCATCCCGTACGTCTATGTCCCCGGCAATCACGAGATCATGGGCGGTGAGATCGAGAACTTCGAGGCCGCGTTCGGCAGCCCCACGGGCGAGCGCACCGTGGGTCGGACGAAGATGGTGACCCTGAATTCCTCGGATGGAACGTTGAACGGCAGCGATGATGCGCAGCTGAATATGCTCGAAGACGCCCTCGACGAGGTGGCCGAGAGTGATGAGCTCACCGGCATCACAGTGTTCTTCCACCATCCGCCGCAGGATCCGCTGCCGTCGAAGACGAGCCAGCTCGCGGACCGGCGGGAGGCCGAGGAGTTGGAGAAGAAGCTCGGCGAGTTCCGCAAGGACAGCGGCAAGTCCGCGGCCGTGATCAACGGGCATGTGGGTGCGTTCCACGGCTCCGCGGTCGAAGGCGTGAGCTACCTGATCAACGGCAACTCCGGGAAGGATCCGGCCGGAACCCCGGCGACCGGCGGATTCACCGGGTGGACGATGCTCGGAATCGATCCCGGAGTCGGTGATGTCGGGGATAATCCGACCACGGCCGATCGGGTCGGCTGGTTGGCTGCGGAGACGAAGCCGCGGGTGGATTCGATCTCGCTTGAGGCCCCCGGTTCGCTGGCCCCGGGCCAGTCCGCGGAGGTTGCTGCATCATTCAAACAGGGTGAGCGCACCGTGCCCGTCGGTTGGCCGGCCACCGCTCAGTGGGGCGGTGAGGGTGTCGTCGTCGATTCCGGCGCCGAGGCGGCCATGCAGAAGGCGATGGGCGCGAAGGTCAGTGCCCAGGCGGCCGAATCCAGTGCCCCCGAGGCGGCCTCCGACGTCGTGCGCGTCAACCCGGCGACGGGGCAGATCACTGCCGAGAATCCCGGTACGGCGACCGTCGAGGTCACTGTTAACGGCAAGACTGCGAAGGCCACCGTCGAAGTGGCCGGGGAGGAGCCGCCTCCGGGCCCCGGTGATGACGACGGGTCCGAGGACAGCAGCGGATCGTCCGAGGGCTCGGACGACAACACCGGTGATGAGGACGGCGGATCTGACGGTGCTTCCTCGGCGGGCGGCGATGCGGCTTCCTCGGACGGACCCAACGATGACGAAGCGAAAGACGGCGGAGCGAACGACGGCGGATCGTCGGAAGGATCGGACGACGGAGCGTCGTCCGAGTCTTCGGCCGCTGCCGATCGGGGTTCCTCGTCCGACGGTGCCGCGGACGGGACCGACGGCGATTCCGACCGATCCGGGTCCGGGTCCGGCGGCGATTCCGACGGAGCCGGGTCCGGCACCGGAGCGTCGAGCGAAGGCTCGTCGACCGCCTCGGCGGGGAGCGGTGCGAACGCGGATTCGTCGGGCAGCGGATCGTCCGACGGCGATCTGCCACGCACCGGCGGGCCGGTCCTGCTCATCGCACTGCTCGGCGCACTCCTCGTCATCGGCGGAATCATCGCCGTCCACGCGGCACGGGCACGGGTGGACGCCCGTCGACCCTCTTGACCGCCGGTGTTAGCCTCGCATTATGACTGAGATGCAGGACCGTCTGACCTCGTTCGCCCACGGTGGAGGATGTGCGTGCAAGATCCCGCCGGGTGAGCTCGAGGACGCAGTGCGCGGTCTCGTCGGTCAGTCCGGTCCCGACGTCCTCGTCGGCCTCGATGACGGTGATGACGCCTCGGCGGTGCGGGTCCGTGATGACCTCGCGGTGCTCTCGACCGCGGACTTCTTCACCCCTGTCGTCGACGATGCCTATGACTGGGGACGGATCGCGGCGGCCAATGCGCTCTCCGACATCTACGCGATGGGCGGGACTCCGGTCACGGCGATCAACCTCGTCGGGTGGCCGCGGGAGAAGCTGCCGATGGAGTTGCTCACCGAGGTGCTGCGCGGCGGTCTCGATGTCGCGGCGCAAGCGAACTGCCCCGTCGCCGGTGGGCATTCGATCGACGATCCCGAACCGAAGTACGGCATGGCCGTGACCGGTGTGGCCCACCCGGGTAAGCTCATGCGCAATGATGCCGCCGAGGCGGGTCTTCCCCTGACATTGACCAAGCCGATCGGCGTGGGCATCCTCAACAACCGGCACAAAGCCACCGGCGACAGCATCGATGAGGCAGTGGCCACGATGACCACGCTCAACGACGAGGCCTCGCGGGCGGCACTGGCAGCCGGAGTGAAGGCCGCCACCGACGTCACCGGTTTCGGGCTGCTCGGCCACCTGTTCAAGATGGCTCGCGCCTCCGGGGTCGGAGCAGTCATCGACGCATCCGCGGTGCCGCGCCTCGGCGGTGTCGACGAAGCGGTTGCCGCCGGTTATGTCTCCGGCGGGACCCGACGGAATCTCGACTGGGTGCGCCCGCACCTCACCGCCGATGATTCGGTGACCGAGGACGATCTGCTGCTTCTGGCCGATGCACAGACTTCGGGTGGACTGCTCGTCGTCGGTGAACTGCCCGGCCATCCTGTCATCGGTGAGATCGTCGTGGGTTCGGGCGTGCACGTGCGGTGATTCCGCCGGCCGGTGGGTGTCTCACACGCAGTGGTGGTCTCACATGTGCGGCGAAGGCTGCACGCGTTCTGCTGCGGCTATTTTCCGTTACTGCGCGGAGTGACGTCCTCGTCGCGGAACTGGCGGAAGCTGGACGTGAAGAACCAGAAGAAGACTCCGGTGAAGAGACCGACCAGCAGAGTCTGCCACCAGTTGAATGAATCGCTGCCCCAGCCGAGCAGATGCATGGCGAAGTAGACCAGTGGGAACATCAGGGCCACAAGCACACCGGCTCTGATGGACTGACGATCCTGGAGCAGCTTCTTCATAGGTCTCTCACGCTACCCGAAACACTGTGATTCGCAAGGTTCATTGCCTAGTAGGTGGCAGGCATGCGAGGGTCTGCGTCGATTCGTCGCCCGAATCATGGCCCGGCCGGCCAGAGTGTGCCGCACCCCTCACCGTTAGCGGCAAAACACCCCGTTGCACCGGGGTGATATCGAGCCAACGGTGTGGGGTGCCGAGCGGACTGTAGGCGCTGGGGCCAGCTGTAGGCAGTGGCGCCGGCGGTGAGGGATGCTCGCGGAACACCAGTCGGAGCCCCGACAGTGAGGGATGCTTGCGAGGCACCGACCGGAACGTTACCGACCAGAACGTTAGCGGCCGGTCGTGATCGAATCGTCGGTGATGCCGCGGGCACGGCGTTCCTCGAGGCGAGCGCGCTGCGGTTCGACCACGTGACGCGGGTCCTTCACCGATTCGATGCCGGCCTCAAGCATGCCGAAGCGGGTGTACGCAGATGCAGCTGCCAGTGCCGCACCGGAGACCACGGACAGTCCCCGCAGGACGGCGCGAGTCTTCCAACTCCGCTTGCCGACACCAGTTGAACCACCGAGGCTGCTGACAGCGTCTGCAATCGCACCTGCAGAACCACCCGAACCACCAGAATCACGACCCAGCTTCTTCGCGAACACCCGCGCCCCCACCTCGACGGCGGCGGCACCGACAGCTCCGGCGATGAGCAGCTTCTCAGCTCGGTGAAGTTTGCGGCCGGGTTCGCCGTCCTCCATCGGGTCCACCTCGGCCGGATGCATGCGCTGCTTCATCGCTGGCATCGAAAGGACCTCACCGGCGGTGCCAGCGAGCGCGAGCAGTCGCGCCGGTCCGGTCTCTGCCACCGGAGCCAATGCCATCACGGCACCACCCGCGGCCATCGAAGCCGAGGACACGAACACGTACGGCAGACCATTGCGACCCGCAGCATTCCACGTGGGAACGGCCGTCGCGCCCAAAAGCACGGCCGTATATGCGGCCAGTGGGGTCGCGAAGAACGCAGATTCGATTGCCGCCGGCGTCTCCATCGCGTGGAGGACCTTGCGAAGAGGACCCAGAGGCAGAAGACGCTCGCCCGTGACCCGGTCGAGTTCGATCGCGAAGGTCACGCCCGATCCGACGCCGAAGCCGGAAAGGATCCACGTGCCCAGACTCATCGGCGACGACACCTTGACCACGCGCATCATATTGAGGAACCGCTCCGGCCGCCCGAGGTCCGCCACCAACGCGGCCCCACCGATGCCGGTCGCCGCGATCGCAGTCATCCGCGAGGCGATGCGCAGCCCGGGCCGATCGGTCAGCTGCGCACCGAAGCCCAGCAGAGACGAACCGCCGGCGAGCCCGCCGAGAAAGAGGTACGTTCCGATCTCATCGCCCCAGGGCGGAGCCTTGACGATCGACCGCCCGTAATACGAGCTGAACTCGACGTCTTCGACCATCGGCATCTCACGGTTGCCATCGGCACCGCGGTTCTTCCATCCGCCACCACGGCCACCGCCACGGCCGCCCGGTCCGCCGCGACCACCTCGGCGACGTTTCCGACGTCCGCCTTCGGGCTCGGGTGGGCGGTAGGAATCATATTCGGATGTGCTCAACGCTTGCTCCCGAGGAACGCGAGTCCGGCTGCGGCCACCATGCCCAGCGCCGCGATCCCGGCGTTGGCGTACATCTTCGGCAGGTCCTTCGTCGCCACCCGCGGGTCCGGCGGCAGACCATAGACCTCGGGTTCGTCGAGGAGGAGGAACACGGACCCGGTTCCGCCGACCCCGTCGTTCGGGTTCGCCCCGTACAGGCGCGCTTCGGTCAGTCCCTTCGCATGGAGTTCGGCCACACGCTCGTGTGCCTGGCTGACCATGTCCTCGCGGTCGCCGAATTTGATCGACTGAGTCGGGCAGGTCTGCGCGCAGGCCGGTTCCTGCCCCTCGACGAGGCGGTCGTAGCAGAGCGTGCACTTGTTCGCGGTGCCCTTGTCCGGCACGTCCATGTCCGCGGCTTTGCGGTCGTCCCGGTCGGTGGGCGTGTTGATCGTGCCGTCGTCGCGGCGTTCGATGACGCCGAAGGGGCACCCGGCCACGCAGGTGCCGCAGCCGTTGCACACGTCGTTCTGAACGACGACGGTATCGAATTCGGTGCGGAAGAGCGCACCGGTCGGGCACACGTCGAGGCACCCGGCGTGGGTGCAGTGCTTGCACACGTCCGAGGACATCAGCCACCGGAAATCGTCGGTGTCCGGCGGTGTCGTGTCGACTCCGGTCAGGTCGGTCGGCTCGAGCGCGCCGGGTGCCAGCAGATCGACGCCCAGTTCGGGGGTCGTCGGCAGACCGGCACTCGTGCGACCCTCCGCTGCCGCGCCGAGGGCACCGTCGAGGGGCTGCGCTCCGGCAGATTCGTCGGTGCGCGGGCGGATCGTCGGCATCCCGAGGTTGACGAGCTTGCGCCCGGATTCGCGTGCCTTCTCGATCCTGTCGGAGTCCTGTTCGATGAACGCGACGTGCCGCCATGTGTTCGCCCCGAGGCTGCCCGTGTTGTCGTACGAGGATCCCAGCAGTTCGAAGGTTCCGTCCTGCGGGTTGTTGTTCCACTCTTTGCACGCGACTTCGCAGGCTTTGCAGCCGATGCAGATCGAGGTGTCGGTGAAGAATCCTTTGCGGCTGTGCGGAGAATCGTGCCAATGCCCGTCCGCGAGCGCGCCCTCATCGATCGTCGGTGTCGACATCAGTCGTCCTCCTCCTCGTTCTCCTGCCGTTCCCGCGCCTTCATCGCACGGTCCTCGGCCGCTTCCGCCTCGATGTCGGTGATCGCCGTGCCGTCGCCGTGCCGGCCCCGGTCGGGGTCGCCGTCGCTCGGGTCGCCGTCGTCGGCAC
The DNA here is from genome assembly GCF_026168515.1 of Brevibacterium spongiae. Classification (NCBI taxonomy): domain Bacteria; kingdom Bacillati; phylum Actinomycetota; class Actinomycetes; order Micrococcales; family Brevibacteriaceae; genus Brevibacterium; species Brevibacterium spongiae. The sequence continues at coordinate 4,097,520 of NZ_CP093443.1, forward strand.
GGTTGGCCACCGCCGTTTCGACGGGTTCGAGGCCGATCCGACCGGTCCGGTCATCGGCACTGTCGACCGCCCCCGAGGTGGTCGTACCGTGATCAGATCCCCTCGCCGAGGCGCTCGGGCCGTCCCCGTCGGACGAACCTTCCGGTCCCCCGCCCAAGGTCTTGCCCGGGCTGACGCCGACGGCCGAATCGCCGCCGCGGTGGGCGTGCCCACCGGCGCTGACGCCGTGACCGGCGCCGTGGGAGGCCTCGACATCCTCGGCGGGCACTGTGACCTGCTGGTTGCCGGATTCGGGACTCAGCCCTGCCTCTCGCTGGTACTTCTCGACGAAGTCGACGAGTTCGGGGCCGCGCGGACGCCTGCCGGGAATGATCGTTCCCGCGACGTACTTGCTGTTCTGGATGTAGACGTTGGGGTCCATCGTCACGCCGAGCAGGTCGTTGGCGGAATCGCCCTCGACCACGGCTCCGGTTCCGCCGACGCCCCAGTGGTAGGGCAGTCCGATCTGGTGGACGGTCTTCCCGCCGATCGTCAGCGGAGTCATCCGCCTGGTCACGAGTACGCGTGCCTCGATGGCCGAACGCGGGGAGACCAGGGTCGCCCACCCGTAGGGTTCGAGCCCCACTTCGGCAGCGAGTTCCGGAGAGATCTCGCAGAACATCTCCGGCTGCAGCTCGGACAGGTACGGCAGCCAACGGGACATGCCGCCGGCGGTGTGGTGCTCGGTGAGCCGATAGGTCGTGAACACGTACGGGAACACTTCGGAACCGGGCACTCCGGCACCCGGAGCCGACAGGTTGTCCTCGCGGCGCATGACCATTCGGGTCGGACTGTTCTGCTGCGGGTACAACGGGTTCGTCACCGCAGATTCCTGCGGTTCGTAGTGCGTGGGCAAGGGACCATCGACCATGCCGCTGGGGGCGAACAGCCAGCCCTTGCCGTCGGCCTGCATGATGAAGGGATCATCGCCGTCGAGGTGGCTGGGCCCGCCGTACGCCTGATCCGACCGGGCGGCCGGTGCACGATCGATCGGGAAGTCGGGCACATCCTTGCCCGTCCACTTCCCGGCTTCCTCGTCCCACCACACGAACTTCTTCCGCTCCGACCAGGGAGTTCCGTCCGGTGCGGCCGATGCTCGGTTGTAGAGGATGCGACGGTTCGCCGGCCACGCCCACGCCCATTCGGCTGCGGTTTCGTCCTGCTCGGCCCGCGGTTTGCGTCGCGCGGCCATGTTCACGCCGCCGGCGTAGATGCCCGCGTAGATCCAGCAGCCGCCGGCGGTGGTGCCGTCGTCGGTCATCTGGTTGAAGTTCTCCAGCGGCTCACCGTCGCGTTCGCCGCCGATGAAGTAGCCGTTGATCTCCTTCACGACCGCCTCGGCGTCGACCTCGCCCTCGTCATCGACCGGGTAGTCCCAGGTCATGTCGAGCAGCGGTCGGTCCCGTGGGTCGTCGGAGTCCTTGAGCTTCTCTCGCACGGCGTTGCCGAGCTCGTAGAAGAAGTCGAGCTCGCTCTGCGCGTCCCCGGGCGGGTTGACTGCCTTGTTGCGCCATTGCACGAGACGCTGAGTCTGCGTGAAGGTGCCGGCCTTCTCCGTGTGGTTGGCTGCGGGCAGGAAGAACATCTCGGTGTCGATGTCCTCGGTCTTCAGCTCCCCGGTCTCGATCTCCGGGCCGTCCTTCCACCAGGTGGCGGATTCGATGAGGCTGAAGTCGCGGACGACCATCCACTTCAGATGGCTCATCGCCATCCGCTGCATCCGGCCGTTCGCCGAACCGACTGCCGGGTTCTGGCCGAGCAGGAAGTATCCGTCGACGCCGTCGGCGAGCATGCGCACCTGCGTCTGATAGGTGCCGTGCGCCCCGTTGATCCGCGGCAGGTAGTCAAAGGCGAAGTCGTTCTCCGGCGTCGCCGCATCGCCCCACCACGCCTTGAGCAGGTTCGTCGCGTACGCACGCCCGTTGGCCCAATAGCCTTTGTGCGTCTCGGGGGTGCCGACGGCCGCGACGTAGTCGTCGAAGGTGTCGTGGATTCCGGCGTTAGGCATCGGCAGGTAGCCCGGCAGCAGGTTGAACAGCGTCGGAATGTCCGTCGAGCCCTGGATCGTGGCGTGACCGCGCAGCGCCATGATGCCGCCGCCCGGACGACCCATATTGCCCAGCAGGAGCTGGAGGATCGAGGCGGTGCGGATGAATTGCGCGCCGAGGCTGTGCTGCGTCCACCCGACCGCGTAGGCGAAGCACGTGGTCCGGTCGCGACCCGAGTTCTGCGTCACGGACTCGTAGAGGTACTCGAAGTCCGCCGGTTTGATGCCGCAGTTCTCGGCCACCATCTCCGGGGTGTAGCGGGAGTAGTGGTGCTTGAGGATCTGCAGCACCGACCGCGGGTCGCTCATCGTCTCGTCGCGGACCGGTGCCCCAGCGTCGTCGGTCTGGTACGACCACGACGAGTTGTCATAGGAGTGCGTGTCCGGGTCGAACCCGGAGAACAGCCCATCGAGGTCCTCGGCGCCGATGAAGTCGTCGCTGATGAGGTTCGTCGCGTTCGTATACGCCCGCACGTACTCCTCGAAGTAGCTGCCTTCCGAGAGCACTCGGTTGATGAGCGCGCCCAGCAGCACGATGTCGGAGCCCGCCCTGATGGGAACGTGCTTATCGGCGATCGCGGTGGTGCGCGTGAAACGAGGATCGACGTGGATGACGCGGGCACCTCGGGCCTTGGCCTCTGTCACCCATTGGAAGCCCACTGGGTGGCACTCGGCCATATTGGATCCCTGGATGATGATGCAGTCCGCATTCGCCATATCCTGGACGGGTTGTGTGGCGCCGCCTCGCCCGAACGAGGTTCCCAGACTGGGAACCGTGGCGGAGTGTCAAATACGCGCCTGGTTCTCGATCTGTATCGCCCCGGCCGCGGTGTAGAGCTTCTTCGCGAGGTAGTTCTCCTCGTTGTCGATGGTCGCTCCGCCGAGGCTGGCGATGCCCATCGTCCGCCGCAGCGGATGGCCCTTGTCGTCGAAGTCCTCCCAATGATTGCGGCGGGCTTCGATGAAGCGGTCGGCGATCATGTCGATTGCGGTCGACAGTTCGATCTTCGTCCAGTCCTTGGCCTTCGGGGCACGGTAGAGGACATCGGTGACGCGACCGGGGTTGTTGACGAGCTGTTCGCTGGCTGCGCCCTTCGGGCACAGACGCCCGCGGGAGATCGGTGAATCCGGGTCGCCTTCGATCTGCACGACCTTGTCGTCCTTGACGAAGATCTTCTGTCCGCAGCCGACGGCGCAGTACGGGCACACGGACTGGACGACCTTGTCGGCCGTCGTTGTGCGTGGGGTGGTGTCTCGGGTCTTCTGGGACACGACTGATTCTCCGCGTCCCGTCTTATCCGACGTGCGGAACTGCCGGAGTACCGGCCACTCGAGGAAGCTGAACCGAGCCATGGCTCAACCATAGCCCTTCGGGCGGGGAAAAGGCACTAGGCCCGGCGGGTGATTTCACCGCGTCCTGCAAGGTGAGACGGCCAGGGCCGAGCGGTCATTGGTGACCGCTCGGCCTTTCCGGTGGTGCCTGACTCAGACGCGTCGGGCCAGGAGAATGGCGTCCTCGAGTTCTGCGGGTTCACCGCTGGGAGAGGTCACCTGCCGGGTGCGGATCTCGGCGAGTTCGATCTCCCACCGGTCAGGGCTGGCACCGATGAGCAGAGCGAAGTCTCCGTTCGGGCTCACCGGTTCGTGGTGGTGATCCATCCCGTGGTCGAACTTCTCGTCGTGCTCGGCCGCCCACGGCGGCATCGTGGCGTGGGAGACGAGGAGCAGGGCTCCGCCCGGTGCCACGTGCTCAGCGACCCGGGCGAGCAGCTCTTCCCGGGTGTCGGGCAGGCGGGTGTGGAGGAAGAATCCGGTGACGAGGTCGAAGCCGCCTCGGCGATCTTCGTCGTCGGAGGACGCGATGCCCGGTGTCCATGTGGAGATGTCGGCGACGGCGAACTCGGCCTGGACGCCACGGTCTTCGGCGGCCCGGCGGGCACGGTCGATGGCCGTGGTCGAGAGGTCGATGCCGGTGGCGTCCCAGCCGTTCTCGGCCAGCCAGAGGACGTCGGCGCCTTCGCCGCAGCCGACGTCGAGGACACGGCCCGGAGTCTTGTCACCGACGATGTCGATCAGGGCCGCGTTCGGGTTGCCCGACCAGATGGCGTCGGGCTTCTCCGCATAGCGCTCTTCCCAAGCGGCCACGGAACCGGGCACTCCGGCGTCGTCCGCCGTGGAGTGCTCGGCTCCGGTGTGGTCGTGGTGGCTGCCGGCCTCGGTCACTGCTCGACGCCCGGGTCTGCCGGGATCGAATCGGGACCGGCACCGTCCGCGCCGTCAGTCTCTGCGGCAGCATCCTGTTTGGCCAGTTCGGCACGGACTTCGTCCATGTCGAGGCCCTTGACGGCGGTGATGACCTGTTCGAGCTGCGGGGCGGCGAGCGCACCCGGCTGGGCGAAGACGACGATGCCCTGACGGAAGGCGACGAGTGTCGGGATCGAGGAGATCGCGAAGAGTCCGGCCAGCTGCTGCTGGGCTTCGGTGTCGATCTTGCCGAAGACGATGTCGGGGTTGGCCTCGGCGGCCTGTTCGAAGACGGGGGCGAACTGCTTGCAGGGGCCGCACCAATCGGCCCAGAAGTCGAGGAGGATGATTTCGTTGTCGTTGATGGTCGACTCGAAGTTGTCTTGCGTGATTTCGATCGTAGACATGCCGCCCAGTCTAGGAGCCGAGGTTGAATAACGCATGGACGGGTTGGGCGGGCGCCTCACCCGACGAGGTCAGTGATCGGTGCGTCGTCGTTGATGGCGGTGAACACGGCGTCGGCTTCGGCGGACTTGACCACGCGGTTGGGGTTCTCCGGTGCCGCGGTCCACGGCATGATCTCGAAGGTGATGTCATCCTTCGGCACTGAGGCGACCGTCGTCGCCAGAGAGGCGAGCGCCCGCATCGAATCGAGCTCCTCGTCGACCCCGATGGTCGAGGTCACGGCGTCGAGGAATCCGTAGAGGCGGTCCGGTCGGGTGAGGACCTGGCCGCTCTTGGCACGGTCGATGATGGCTTCCATGACCATCTGTTGGTTGCCCATCCGGGAGATGTCGCTGCCGTCGCCGACGGCGTGCCGGGTGCGAGCCAGCGCAAGCGCGTCGTCACCGCCGATGGTCTGCTCGCCCGCAGGCAGGTCGAGGTTCGCCTTCGGATCGTTCAACGGTTCGTCGAGATCGACGGTGATGCCGTCGAGCGCATCGACGATCGCTGCGAACCCGTCGAAATCGACATTGATGAAGTGATCGACGCGGACCCCGGTGAGCACCTCTGCGGCAGAGACCGAACAGGCGGGTCCTGCGTTGAGGGCGGAGTTGATCATCCCATGCACGGCTGGCGATGCCCCGCTTCCGGTGTCGTCGCAGGCCGGGATGTCCATGATCGTGTCGCGTGGAATCTGCACGGCGTCGATGCGGTCGGCATCGGCTGAGACGTGGGCGAGGATCATCGCATCGCTGCGGGCGCCCTCGGCGGTGCCGAATCCCTGCCCCGAGGCGGCCTCGGAGTTCCCGTCGGCGTTCGGATCGGAATCTGAGCCCGCCTCATCCGAGTCATCCTTCGTCGAGTCGAGGTCTCGGGTGTCGGATCCGAGGATGAGGATATTCGTTTCGTCGGTGAGCTTCTCGGGAACATCACCGTCGTGGGCACGCAGCGGAGACGACGAGATGTTCGCGCCGAGGTTGTGCACCGCCACCGCGATCGTCACCGGGGCCGCGATGATGAGGACCGCGGCCGCTGCGACGAAGGTGCGACGGCGACGGTATTTCGCGGCGAGGCGACGCTGTCTGCGGGGGCCTGGCGGCATTGGTGTCTCTCGGTTGTCCAAGGCTCGGTGCTCCTGCGTCCGGGGTCACGGCGGATTGCATACAAAACGTTTTGCATACAATCCTAAACACCAGGATCGGCGAGTGCACATCACTGTGCGCCATCTCTCGGTTTGCGATCTCGCGCGGTCTGCTCCGGCGTGCAGACTGCCCGTCGAGTTGGCATCGGACCTGCTCAGGGCGCCTGATTTCGGTGATGATCTCGATCGATGTCGCCACTGGGACGATCTCTCTGTTAAGCTTGAACTGTTCTCGCACAGAAATGTGCGGAGCAGATGGTGTCTTTAGTGTAGGTAGATTCGTTCGACACCATGTGTTTGCCCGTCGGCGCGTGTCTGCCTTCCGCGCCCCTCATGATTTTCCACGTCGTTCATCTGACGACTTCCGTCCAGCACTTTCAAGTGCATGATCGAAACCGAGACTCCCCACGATTTCGTCTGAGACAGAGACCTCTCACCAGAGTCCTCACCCTCACCATGAATTCCGAGCTCTCGGTTCGCCCACAGTTTTTCGTTGGACCTGTGTCCAAGATTCAGTTCATCCAGCGGGAAAGCCGGGCCCAGAAATGGGTTCGACCATCACGATCGCATCAGCGGTCATCAGTTTAAAAATAAGGATACAAAGATTATGGCAACAGGTACCGTGAAATGGTTCAACGCGGAAAAGGGTTTCGGATTCATCCAGCCTGACGACGGTTCGGCTGACGTGTTCACCCACTTCTCCGCGATCGAAGCCTCCGGCTACCGCGAGCTCACCGAGGGTCAGAACGTCGAGTTCGACTCTGAGATGGGCTCCAAGGGCCTGCAGGCGACTCGCGTCCGCGGCCTCTGAGACTCTTAGAGGGTCTCTCCTAGAGACTTTGTCGGTCTCCCCGCGAGACCGCTGAGACACACCGGCGACCTTTCGCCCTCGCAATCGACCACGCGTCGGATGCGAGGGACGAAGGGTCGCCGTTCTCATCCCCTCATTACTACCTGACGGCGCCCCAGCAACTCGGCGCCAGGTTGCTGGGGCGCCGTCACCGACGTTGACAGGCGCCTTGGCTCTCCTTAGTGTCGATGCCAACGACCGTGAACCGCGACGCTGGAGGAGCGATGACGCACTCGAGACTCACTCGTTGGATCGTCGCACTCACGCTGCTCGCGGCCACCTGCGTTCTGCTTCCCCAGATGCCTCAGCTCCATGACTTCGCCGCGCTGCTGTGGTTCTCCGCCCTCCTGCTGCTGATCATCGCGCTGGTGCTGGCCGTCGTCCGAGACCGCCGACAGCGTCGTCCACGCTGATCGGCTCGAGCTCGGTTTCAAACACTTTCCGCTGATCCGCCGAATCACCGCGCAACCCGACGACGGTTCCCACCCTCCCGGCTACCCTGAACCCATGACGCCTCTCGAAACGCCCCGCTTGCGTCTGCGAGAGATGCGGTCGAACGACCTCGATGAAATGGCGGCCCTCCTCGACGATGAGCAGGATATGGCCTACTACCCACACACCAAAGACCGCACCGAGGCGGCTCTGACCTGCCGTGATCTCGCCAGTGATCTCGGCGTGACTCCACTCCTCATCGCCATCATCCACCATGAGAACCGGCCGTCGCAGCGCGTTGCCGAGAAGCTGGGCATGCACCGCGACCCCGACCTCAGACACCAATCCCCGCTCCACGAGGTGTTCTCGATGGAGTTGTGAACGGATACCGCTATCGACGGAACATCCGCATCACATCATTCCGACAGCGACCACCAACAGGACTGTGCTCGCGGCGGCGGTGACCACGCGCCAATGGTTGAGCATGGTCCACCGGTCCTCGAAGTCCGTGCGCAATCCGTGCCATCCATTGTCCGCGGTGGGTTCGCCGCCGTTGATGATGGCTTTGTTCAAGGGCAGGTTCCCGGCGAAGGTGATCAACTGGGTGGCTGCATAGAGGACCAGTGCGGCGATGCCGACCCAGGCGGACAGCAGGTTCGCCACGAAGGCCAGGACCACGAACGCGATCTGGGCAACCAGTGCCAGGTTCGAGATGATCAGGAACACCGGATTGGCGACCGACGAAGTCAGGAGTCGGATCGCCGTGACCATCGTCCGGTCATCGGCCTTGCGCAGACCGGGCATGACCGAGTTCGAGTATGCGAACACCGTTCCGGCCACCAGCCCCGTTGCAACGATGCCCACCGATGCCGCCACGAGGGCCCAAATTTCCATACCCGATTCTCTCACGGACGTCAGGTTCGAAGTGAGTGCGCAGAAGACCCTCCGTCCAACGCGGGGATCGACACCCTGACCTCACGGCAGTGCGTTGAACTCAGTCCTGATCGAGCAGCTCGAGGAACTCCGGAACGCCTCCGAGTTCGATGTCCTCGCGCCGATTCGCCTCCCACGCCTCGCGAGTCAGCCGCCAGCGTTGGATCAGCCCCGGTTCGCCGCGGCGGATGTCCCAATCGACGCCGTTGTGCTCGTAGCCGAGCGCCTCGGACACCCGGTTCGATCCGATGTTGTCGACGAAGGCATCGGAGCTGGCTTCCCGGGCACCGAGTCCGGCGAAGGCCAAGTGAAGCATGGCGCTGCGTGCCTCGGTGCCCAGCCCCCGTCCGCGCACATCCGTCGACAGCCACGAGAACGAGAGGACAGTGCCGCAGGTGTCGAACTTCTCCGCGATGAGGTCCTGCATCCCCACGGCCTCACCGTCGACGAGGACCGCGAAGGCCAAACGAAACTCCGATGGAGTGAACCGTCCCCGTCCGCGCCACACGCTCTGCAGCCATTTGCTCACGCGCACGTCCGGATCGGATTCGTAGAAGGACATCGGATCGTCGTACGGAGCGGGTTCGGCGAAGACCTTGCCCTCATGTACGAGCGGGGCGAGCGCGGCGAGCATCTCGTCGTCGGCACCGACGAGTTCGAGTCGGGGCGTCTTCACCCGGATCTGCAGTGGCGGGTAGCCGATCATGTGTCCAACCTAGGTCAGCGGGGACGAATCCACAATGGCCCGCCGAGTCCGGGTAGCGTGGGAGTCGACTCCAGAATGCCGATGACAGGTGGTGGCCAATGACCGAATCCGATCGCCCGACTCCGACGACCGTCGTCTTCGACCTCGGCAATGTGCTCATCGGCTGGGATCAGACAGGCCCTCTGTCCGATCGGATGAGTGCCGAGGAATGGCATGCCTTCGCCGAGGCGGCCGACTTCCCCACGCTCAACACCGCAGCTGATTCCGGGGTTCCGATCACCGAGCTCATCGCCCGAGCGAGCGAGTCAGATCCCCGTCATGGTGAGATCATCGCCGGCTACTACGAGAACTTCGAGAAGTCACTGACCGGCCCCATCGATGGCATGGCCGAGGTCGTCAACGAACTGCGCGACTCCGGCGTCCGCCTGCTCGGGCTCTCGAACTGGTCGGCTGAGACCATCCATCACGCGCCCGTCGTGGCCCCGGCGATCAATGAGCTCGAGGACATCGTCGTCTCGGGCCGAGTCGGCATGGTCAAACCCGATCCGGCGATCTTCGAGCTCCTCCTCACCCGGTTCGATCTCGACCCCGGCAGGACCGTGTTCGTCGACGATCTGCCGACGAATACCGAGGCCGCTGAACGCCTCGGGATCCTCGGGCACGTGTTCACCGATGCCGCCTCCCTGCGGAAGGACCTGTCCGCTCTCGGGCTGCTCGAAGCGCAGGAAGCACCCACCCCCGGATCACAGGAGACACGATGACGAAACCCGCATTCCTTGACTCCCTCGATGCTCAGCTCGACTGGCAGCGCGAGTTCTATAAGGACCTCCACCGCAACCCGGAACTCAGCCTCGAAGAGCACCGGACGAAAGAACGCATCACCGCGGAGCTCACCGATCTCGGACTCGAGCCCCAGGGCATCTCGGACACCGGTCTGGTCGCGGTGATCGAGAACGGACATGGCCCCACGGTCCTCGCTCGCGCCGATATCGATGCGCTGCCCGTCACCGAGGACACGGGACTCGACTACGCCTCCGAGGTCGACGGTGTCATGCACGCCTGTGGGCACGATATGCACGCGGCTGCCCTCCTCGGCGCGGTACGGCTGCTCAATGAGAACCGCGATGCCTGGTCAGGGACCTATATCGCCCTGTTCCAACCGGCAGAGGAGAACGCAGCCGGGGCGAAGGCGATGATCGATGACGGGCTGACGTCGAAGATCCCGACACCGGATGTCGCCCTGGCCCAGCACGTCATGCCGATGCCCGTGGGAAAGATCTTCACTGCCGCGGGCCCGGTCATGTCGGCCGGCGATTCGGTGAAGATCACGGTCTTCGGACGTGGTGCCCACGGGTCGATGCCGCATCTTTCCGTCGATCCCGTGGTGATCGCCGCCTCGATCGTCCTGCGCCTGCAGACGATCGTGTCGCGGGAGACGGACCCCGGCGAGTTCGCCGTCGTCACAGTCGGGGCCTCGAATGCGGGATCGAAGTCGAACATCATCCCCGACCGGGCCGAGCTGCTGCTCAACGTCCGCACGTATGACACCGCGGTGCGTGAGCGGGTGATCGCCTCGATCGAGCGCATCGTCCGCGGCGAATGTGAGTCCGCCGGCGCACCGAAGGAACCGACCTTCGAATACTTCGACCAGTTCCCGCTGACCGACAACAGTGAGGCCGTCAATGACACCGTCACCGAGGCGCTCACCGAGTTCTTCGGGACAGAAACGGTGCAGGAGGCGACCCCGGCGACCGCCTCGGAGGACTTCAGCGAACTGCCGAGTGCCTTCGGCATCCCGTACTCCTACTGGTTCGTCGGGTCCTTCGATGCCGAAAAGTACCAGGCCGCCGAGGAGGCCGGCACCGTGCTCACCGACGTTCCGGCCAATCACTCGCCGTTCTTCGCACCCGAGCTCGATCCGACACTTGAGATCGCGACGAAGGCGCAGGTCATCGGTGCTTTCGCCTACCTCGGCGGCTGATCACGAGTGATCGTCGCGCGGCCGGTGACCGGCCGCGGGAAGACAGGCAGTTCACTCATCGACCGTGCGCACGACGTGCGCCGGTGATCCGACGACGACGGCGCGGTCGGGGACGTCTCGGGTGACGACGGAGGCCGCGGCGACGACAGCGTCATCACCGATGGTGATGCCCGGGAGGACCGTCACGTTCGACCCGATCCACACATTGCGTCCGATGGTGATCGGGGCCGGATGCATATCGGCACGTCGGTCCGGCTCCATCCCGTGGTTGAGGGTGGCGAGGACGGTGTTGTGCCCGATGAGGGTGTCATCGCCGATCGTGATGCCGCCCTGATCCTGGAAGCTGCACCCGGAGTTGATGAAGATCCGCTGCCCTAAGGTGATGTTCTGACCGAAATCGGTGTGAAACGGCGGGAACAGCATCACGGACGCGTCGATCGGGCGGTCGGTCAGCTCCGCCAACAGGGCTCGCAGCTCATCGGGTTCGTGATAGCTGCCGTTGATCTGGGCGGTGATGCGCAGAGCTCTCTGGCTGGTCCGGTGCATCACCTCGTGTAGGGGCGATCCGCCGGTGATCGTCTCTCCGGCATTGAGCGCTTTCAGCAGATCTGCTGTTTCCATGTGGTGTCACCTTTCCTCAGTGCGCGGATGACGCCGCTGCTTGCCCATATCCACCAGGCTAGACGCGTTCACTCCGCCAAGCGACACCCTGTCAGGGAACCTCTGCTCATACCTTCCCCGCCTGCGACAGGGGCTCCGCCTGAGGGTGAGCCATCCGATCACGGTCGTAGGTGATCGTCGAATACCCGTGGGGAATCGGGGTGCCGTCCTCGCCGACGCCGACGAATACGATCTTCTCGATGCTGAGAATGGACTTCCGGGTGATCATATTGCGCACCCTCGCTTTCATCGTCAGCGAGGTCCGCCCGAAATGAGTGGCGATGAGCCCCATCTCGATGAGGTCGCCTTCACGCGCCGAAGCCTGAAAGTCGATCTCCGAGATCAGCTTCGTCACGACACGGTGGTTGCCGAGCTGGATGATCGCGTAGATCGCGGCCTCCTCGTCGATCCACCGCAGCAGGCTGCCGCCGAAGAGGGAGCCGTTGGCGTTGAGGTCTTCGGGCCGGACCCATTTGCGGGTATAGAAGTTCATGCCCTCCACATGGTGGGCGGGGCTCTGTGCAGGATGCGCCGTCTCTGTCATGCGGTCAGCGTAGCGAGGAGATGTTTCGCTCGCGTTTCGCTTGGATCACCGCCTTTCGACGACGTCGCCTACGAGCCGGGAACCGGGGACTGAGCGTGTGCTCGCTCCGATGATCTCCGGACTCCACCGGGTCAGGTGTCCCCTGTGGATTCTGGTCGCTGAGTTAGCCTGTGCACATGGCCGACTCCGCGACGAACGACGAGATCATCGCCTTCCGTCTCAGTGCTCACCACCTCGATGAGCGACTCGATCACAATAGGCTGGGTGAAGCCGCGGGAGCCTGCGGAATCCAGAACAGTCCTCCCGGTTCCGCACTCACCGCTTTGCACGCACGCGTTGAGAATATGTCCGAGGCAGGTTTCGCCTCCGCGATCGCCGAGGACAAGTCCCTTGTGCAGACCTGGTGCATGCGCGGCGCGCCGTTCGTCGTCCCGACCTCCGATCTCGCGGTGTTCACCACCGGGGTGCTGCCGCAGACAGAGAGAGCTCTGCGACATTTCGTCCTCGGCGTCGAGAAGTCGGTGGACGATCTCGGCCTGGAACTGAGCGATCTCGTCGATCGGTCCGAATCCGAGGTGCGCGAGGTTCTGCCGGGGCGGCGGCTGACGATCACGGAACTCGGCGCCGAGGTGGCCGACCGACTCGGCCCCTCCCTGACCACCCCACAGCGGAAGGTATGGGAATCCGACGGTCCGTACGCGAAGGGGCAGAGCCTCGGCGCGGGTGTGGTCCATTTCTGCATTCGCCTGCTCACTCTGCGGCAGGTCCTCTGCTTCGCCCCGCGCGAAGGCAACACGGCACCATTCGTTCTGCTCGACGAGTGGATCGACGAACCCTCGATCACCTCCTCGCAGGCGCCCGACGGGAACGAGCGGGACCGGGCCAGGGCCGAACTCCTGCGTCGCTACCTGCACTGCTATGGGCCGTCGACGCGTGCCGACTTCGCCGCATGGCTCGGAATCCGATCCACTGAGGCGCAACCGTGGTGGGATCTCCTCGACGGGCAGATCACCGAAATCGACTGCGGCCGAAGGGCCTGGATGCTCGCCGAGGATGTCGATCGGCTGCACCGGGCCGAACTTCCCCGCGGCGTCCGTCTTCTCCCACCGCACGATCCCTACACTCAGATGCGCGATCGGGAGACGATTGTGCCCAAGGAACACCACCGCGAGGTCTGGAAGACCGTCGGCGATCCCGGGACGCTCCTCGTCGACGGCAGAATCGTCGGCACCTGGAGGGTGCGGAAGCAGAATCGACGACTGAACATCAGGTTTGCTCCGTTCGGCACAGTCTCGACGACTTTGAAGAGAGCGCTGAGGTCGGAAGCGGAGGCGATCGCCGCGCTGCGTGAAGCGAGTGGCGCCGAGATCGAGTTCTGCTCGGACTGAATCAGCCGGTGAGCTCACTGACCAGGGTGCGGGCCAGAGCTCCGAGACGAAACCGCTCGGGGATCACGGTTCTGATCCCCTGTGCATGCAGCGGAGCCGCGGTGACGGTGCCGACCGCAGCCGCCACCACACCGTCGTTGAACGCCTCGATCACTGCGGGCAGCAGGCCCTGTTCCTCGGCCGCGGTGAGGAATGCCGCGGCACCAGGGGCCGAGGTGAAGGCGACGGCATCACACTGGCGCTGCGCAACAAGACGGACCGCGTCGACCACAGCCTTCGGGTCGGGTGCCGGACCCCAGCGGTAGATGACGAGTGAGCGGACGTCGGCGCCTGCCGCGGCGAAGGCCTCATCGAGTCCGTCGGCTCCGGCACCGTGATGCTGCACCGCGACCCGCATGCCGTCGACGCCATCGGCGAGGAGGGTCTCCTCGATCTCGGCGCTCGTCTCGGATTCGGCGACCCAGGCGGCGGTGAGTCCGGCGGCTTGGATCGCTCCTCGTGCCTTGGGGCCGCGGGCGACGATCCGTGCTGCTGAAAGCATCGCGTGCCACTCTTCGCGCAGTCCCGCAGCTTCGGCCACTTCGCCCCAGCCGGTGAATCCGATGCCGGTCGTGACCACGACGAGGTCGGGTCGGTGGTCGATGAGTTCGCGGGTGCGCGCAACAAGTTCGGGATCGTCGCTGTGCGGAATGACGGACAGGGTCGGCGCGTGCACGATCTGCGCACCGTGCCTCTCCAGAGCGGAGGCGAGCTGCTCGGCTCGCCGCTGTGCGGTGAGCACGATACGGCGTCCCGACAGTTCGTCACCGACAGCGGTACGGGGCTGGTTCATGCTCATATCCTGGTCCCGGCGCGGCCCTCGAGGGCATTCTGAAAGGCGAGCATCTGGTCTTTGAGCGCCTGCACGAGAGCCGCGATGGCGGGACGGCGCATCGAGTCGGGGCGCAGAACCATCCAGTAGGGCAGGCGTTCGGCCACAGTGTCGGGGAAGAGCCGCACGAGATCCGGGTGGAGGTCGGCCATGAAGCAGGGCAGGAACCCGATGCCGGCGCCGGCCCGGGTGGCTTCGACGTGGACGAAGACGTTGGTCGAGGTCAGCGCGTCCTTCATCTCGGGGAAGAGCCGCCTCGGTGCGTCGAGGTCGTCGACTTGGAGCATGGAATCGACGAAGTACACGAGGCGGTGATCGCTCAGTTCCTCCACCGAAGCGGGAGTGCCCTGGGTGTCCAGGTATTCACGCGAGGCGTAGAGTCCGAGTTCGTAGTCGCCGAGTTCGATCGCCTCCGCCCGGTGCACGCGCGGTTCGCCGACGACGACCTCGATGTCGAGCCCCGATCGCTGTTGCAGTGCCTGCCGGGTGACTGTCACGATCTCCACGCTCAGTCCGGGGTGCCGGCGCCGCAGCTTCGCCGCCGCCGGGGAGGCGATATAGGCGCTGAACCCATCGGTGGCCGTCATGCGCACGACTCCGGTGACCGCGTCCGGTCCCTGCCCTGTGTTGCCGAGCTCAGCGACTGCGGTCTCCATCTGCTCGGCCACGGTGACGGCTTTCTGTCCGAGTTCGGTCAGCTCCCAGCCGTCCTCGGATCGGGCCAGGACCCGCCCGCCGAGTGACTTCTCCAAGGCGGCGATGCGTCGTGAGACCGTCGAGTGGGTCAGTCCCAGGTTGTGGGCGGCCGTCGTGAACTTGGAGGCGCGGGAAACGGCGAGCAGGACGAGCAGGTCATTGGGAGTGGTGTCCATGCCTGCCATAGTAGGCACATCCGATCACATCGCCGTGATTCCTCAGCGCACGTTCTGCGATGAGGGCGAGCGCGTCCATCGCAGCAGCACGACGATGAAGCAGATGAGGAACACGATCCCCGAGGTGACCAGGCCGGTGGCGAGGATGCCGATGTCGGCGGCGAAGTCGACGTCATCGACCGGTTTGGTCGGTGCCTTCCCTTCCGGATCGATGAGGACGGAGACCACATCCCCTTCGTCGAAGTCATCGAAGCCGTCCTTGCCGCGGTAGATCATCGGTTCGGCGACCGGAGTGCCGTCGGTGCGTTCGAGCGTGTAGGTGTGTGTGAAGACCTTCCGTGGGTGTCTGCCGTTCGAGTCACGCGCGACCTTCACGTCGACCTCGTGATCGACGACGACCACCTCGGCGACTTCACCCGCCTGGGACAGTGCCACATCCTCGGCGAGCATGACCGTGCCGATGAGGGCGATCGCGACGACGGGCCCCGTGTACCAGTACGCCCCGGTGTGTCCCATGATTCCTCGCATCGCCAAGGTGACGCCGACGAAGACAAGGCAGCCGAGGATGATGGTGACCAGCAGCACGGAGGGGAACAGATACCCGATCGCGAAGACCAGACCGATGCCGACGACGAAGACGGCACCGGTGACAACGATGCTCAGCGGGTTCCTGCTGCCCCGGTTCCAGCGGCGATCGGCCCTGTTGCCGTACGCCGCGGCGCTGCGCATCCGACCACTGTCCATCACTGCGGCATGTTGACGAACCGGGACTTCGCGCCCTGGAACGCCACGGGGATGTCCATCGTCGGACCGGCACGGTGCTTGGCGACGATGATGTCGGCCTCGCCGGCACGTTCGTGTTCCTTGTCGTACATGTCCTCACGGTGGATGAGGAGGACCATATCCGCGTCCTGCTCGATCGAACCGGATTCACGCAGATCGGAGATCATCGGCCGTTTGTCGGTGCGCTGCTCGCTGCCGCGGTTGAGCTGGGAAAGAGCGATGACCGGGACTTCGAGTTCCTTGGCCAGCAGTTTGAGCGAACGCGAGAACTCCGAGACCTCCTGCTGGCGGGATTCGACGCGTTTGCCCGAGGACATCAGCTGCAGGTAGTCCACGCAGACCATCTGCAGATTGTGCTGCTGTTTGAGGCGTCGGCATTTCGCACGGATCTCGGTCAGGGCCATGTTCGGCGAATCGTCGACGAACAGGGGCGCATTGTTGATGCGGGCCTCGGTCGCGGCCAGGGTCGTCCAGTCGTGCGGGCTGAGTTCGCCGCGGCGCAGGTTCTGCAGCGGGATCTCCGATTCGGCCGAGAGCAGACGCATGACGAGCTCGTTCTTGCCCATCTCGAGGGAGAAGAACACAGCGGCAGCATCGTTGTGGATCGCCGCCGAACGGATGAAGTCGAGCGCCAGCGTCGACTTGCCGACGCCGGGGCGGGCGGCGATGACGATCATCGTGCCAGGGTGCAGACCGTTGGTGAGGTTGTCGAACTCGGTGAAGCCGGTGGGCACACCCGCGGTCTGGCCATCGGTGTTGCCGTTGCGTTCGATCTCCTGGGCCACCTCGCCGAGGATGTCGGAGAGGATGACGTAATCCTCGGTGGTGTGGCGTTCGGTGACCTTGTAGATCTCCGCCTGCGCTGAGTTCACGACGTCATCGGTGTCGCCTTCGGCGTCGTAGCCCATCTGCACGATCCGGGTGCCGGCCTCGACGAGGCGGCGCAGCACGGCCTGTTCGCTGACGATCGCGGCATAGTAGCCGGCGTTGGCAGCGGTCGGGACGGAGGAGATGAGGGTGTGCAGGTAAGCGGCACCGCCGACGCGGGCGAGGTCGCCGGTCTTCGTCAGGTAGTTCGCCACGGTCACCGAGTCCGCGGGCTCACCGCGGGAGTAGAGGTCGAGGACCGCCTCGTAGATGGTTTCGTGAGCGGGCTTGTAGAAGTCATCGCCCTTCATCGTCTCGACGCAGTCGGCGATGGCGTCCTTCGACAGAAGCATCGCTCCGAGCACGCTCTGCTCGGCTTCGACGTCCTGCGGCGGGGTTCTCAGACCGTCATAGCCCTGGTCGTTGCTCACTTGATTTCCTCTTCCTCACAGGCTGATCGGCACCCACCCTCATGTGGTGCGCTCCAACTGTACCCGGAGACCCGTGGAGGGTCCCACCGACGTGATGCCGACCATCCTAGGGCGCGGTACTGACGCAGACTTCGCCGTCCGAATCGGACACCGTCACCGAGGCGGCTCCCCCCGATCGGGTGAGCCGCCTCGGTGATGGTGGGGCTTCGTCAGTCCCGTGCCCGCCCGGCCGTGGCTACGGAGTGCAGGATCGGCTTCGTCAGCTGCAGTCCGCCGCGGATGATCCCGATGCCCACGACCACGGTGAGGAGGATCGTGAGGAACGTGACCGGTTTGAGGACGAGCGCGGCTCCTGCCAGGGGGAGCACGAGCAGCAGTCCGAGGCCTCCCGCCAGTAGCGACACCCAGATCGCCGGGGCCATGACGGCCCGCACCAGCGCCCGATGCAAGAGCTCGGGATCGGCGCCGGCGGCGTGGAGGTCGGCGAAGGTGTCCGCGCGGTCGTAGATGTCGGCGACCTGGTTGATCACCGCTGAGACCGCGATGAGCACGATCGCGATGCCCATGACGAGCAGCACCCCGGTGAACATGTCGTGGAAGAGATGGGTCTCGGCCTCACTCACTCCAGCCTGGGAATCCTCGGCAGCGTCGATGCCCAGCTGCGACAGGGCGACACCGGATCCGCACACGGCGGCGGTGAAGGCCGCCATCGCAAGACCGGAGACCCGCCGCCAGAATCGCTTCGGCTCATCGGAGACCAGACGGGCGGCGATGAGGCGCTCGGGCGTGGCCGCTCGGTTGCCGCTGAGATGGGCGAACCAGCGGATGAGGAGCCCGCCGAGAAGATCGACGACGATGAGTCCGAGGGCGAAGAAGCCGATGACCGCGCCGAGGACGATGCCGACGCCGAGGCCCCCGGCCTGGGTGAGTGTGTACACGATCGGCAGGAGGATGACGGCGGCGACTGCGACGATGACGCGGCCCAGCGGGAACTTCCGCTCCAGGCTCTTCGTCCGCACTCCCAGCGGGGAGACGGCGACCTTCCGCAGGCCGATGAGCGCCGAACCGGCACACACTGCGACGAGGAAGGCGACCACAACGAGGATGAGCCAGGCGGGCATGAGCATGTTGCCGTATCCGATGGGCCGGCCCATGAAGTGGATGAAGCTGACCGGCAGAGCCAGTCCCAGATAGCCGATGACACCGAGGATGATCCCGACCAGTGCCGGCATGAGCGGTTCGGCCACGGCCAGCGCCGTGATCTGGGAGCGTCGAGCTCCGAGCAGCGACATCGTCGAGAGTCGTTCGTCCTGTCGGCGGGCCGACAGCGTCGCCGAGGCCGAGGCCAAGGTGGCCGCGGGGATGACGAGGAGGGCCGTGGCCAATGCGGCCAGGGTCTTGTACATGATGTCCATGCCCTCCGCCGCGGGGTCAGGATCCGGTGGGATCTGGAAGAACATCCACGTGCCTGCCGCGACAGTGAGGAACAGTGTGGCGCAGGCGAAGAACGCGGCGGCCACGAGCATGGAGCTCGCCGAAGTCAGAGATCTGCGTCCGAGAACGAGGGGAACGGTGCGAAACGTGGTGGACATGAGTGCTCCTTTCAGGCCGACGCCGCGGTGACTCGGCGGACGAGGGGCCGTGTGAACTGCAGACCCAGCCACACCATCGCGACTCCGGCGACGAGGACGATGGCGACGGTGCCGATGGTGAGCGGATCACCGAGGTCGCCGGCAGAAGCCATGAGGACGGCAAGTCCTCCGCCGAGCAGCAGCGAGACGACGGTGACGAGGAGGATCGGCGACATCACGGCCTTCACGGTGACCCGGTGCATCATGGTCTGCGGCATTCCGGCGGCGTGGAGTTCACGGTAGGTGTCGGCCCGGTCGAGGATGTCTGCGGCCTGATTGATGGTGGCGGAGACGATGACGAGGATGAAGGCGATGGCCAGGGTGAGGATGAGTCCGGTGAAGATGTCGTCGCCGAGGTACTGGTACGGGCCGAGGACGGCTCGGTCTTCGGCGGAGAAGTCCTCCTGACCGCTGCGCATCATCGCCGTGCCCGTCCCGCCGACGACGGCGATGAAGGTGATCATCGCCAGCCCCGCGACCCGACGCCAGTATTGGCCGGGTGCGTCGGCGACCATTCCCGCAGCGATCACCGAGGCGGGTCCGCGTGCGGTCTTCCCCGCGATCCCTGCGTGGATGCGGATGCACAGCACCCCGACGACGCTGATGAGCAGGAGGGCAAGCCCGATGGTGGCGATGCTGTAGAGGATTGTGGCCGTTGTCGACAGCTGCATCTGAGTGGAGATGAAGGTGGCGATGGCGACGACGAGGACGAGCAGGATCGCTGTGATCACCCGGGCCAAGGGGAACTTCCGTGCCAGGGATCGGGTGCGCACGCCCAGTGGGGAGACGGTGATCTTGCGCAGGCCCAGCAGAGAGGCGAGCAGGCAGATGAGGACGAGGCCCGCCACGACGGCTGCGAGCAGCCAAGCGGGCATGAGCAGCGACCGGTAGCCCAGCGGCGCTCCGGTGAAGCTGATGAAGCTCAGCGGCCAGGCGGCCAGCAGGTAGCCGCCGATGCCGAGCACGATCCCGAATGCGGCGGGAATGACGGGCTCGGCGACGGCGATGAGCCGGATCGTGCCGCGGCCGGCGCCGAGGAGGGAGAGGGTGGAGAGGCGTTCGTCCTGCCGGCGGGCGCTCAATTTCGCCGAGGCGACTCCGAGGCTGACGGCGGGAACGATGAGGAAGACGGTGGCGAAGATCGCGAGGAGTTGGTAGAGGTCGGCGATCTCGGAGTATCCGGCGACATCGGGGCGGTCGGTGAAGGCCCAGGCACCGCCGGCGACGGTGAGGAAGATCGTCGAGCAGGCGAAGAAGGCGATGCCCACGAGCTTCGCGGTCGTCGAGGTCAGGGACTGGCGGGACAGGAGGATGGGAAGGACGTTCATCAGTGCGCGACATCCTGCATGGCCGAGTCGGCGACGATGCGACCGTCGGCGAGTCGGACGACTCGGGAGCAGCGGGCGGCGACGTTCTCATCATGAGTGACGACGACGAGAGTGGATCCGCGGCCGGTCGTGGAGCTCAGCAGCTCGGTGAGCACTTCGGAGGAGGTGCGTGAGTCGAGGGCTCCGGTCGGTTCGTCGGCGAAGGTGACGACGGGCTGGGTGACCTGGGCGCGGGCGATCGCGACTCTTTGGGCCTGACCTCCGGAGAGCTGACCGATCCGCTTGTTCAGATGCTCGGTCAATCCGAGGCGGTCGAGCCAGGCTCGAGCATGCGCGGTGGCATCGGCCCGGTTCATGCCTGCGAGCATGGCGGCGAGCGCGACATTGTCGACGGCGGTGAGTTCGGGCAGGAGCAGTCCCTGCTGGAAGACGAAGCCGAATACTTCGCGGCGCAGGGCGGTACGGCCGGATTCTTTGAGTGAAGTGATATCGGCGGCTGCGCTGCGGTCGGTCGGGGCGAGACGGATGCGGCCGTCGTCGGGACTGATGATGCCGGCCAGGCAGTGCAGGAGGGTGGTCTTGCCCGAACCGGAGGGTCCCATGATCGCCAGTGATTCGCCGAGGCCGATCGTGAGGTCGACTCCGGCGAGAGCGTAGGTCTGATTGAAGTGTTTGGTGACGTTTCCGGCGGTGATGATGGTGGGAAGCTGCTGTGCAGGATGCTGTGAAGAAGTCATGTCTCCATGCTTCCTCTCGGCCGCCGAGCCGGCCATGAAGTCAGCCAAAAGGTGCGGAGGGGAAAACCCAACATCTCTTGGCGGAAAGCCGAATTCGGGCACCGGGCTTGATAGTCTCCAGACACCACGACATCGACCGCGCCGACACACGACCGGAACCCGAGGAGTCATCATGAAGATCAACTGGACGTCCATCTTCGTCACCGACCAGCAGAAGGCCCTGGACTTCTACACGGGCACCCTCGGCTTCGTGCTCAAGCACGATATCGACATGGGCGGTCCGCGGTGGCTGACCGTCGTCTCACCCGAGGACCCGGACGGTGTCGAGATCGTCCTCGAACCCAACTCGCATCCTGCGGTGGTGCCGTTCACCGAGGCGCTCGTGGCCGATGGGATCCCGATGAATCAGTTCGCCGTCGACGACGTCCAAGCCGAATACGAACGGCTGCAGAGCCTCGGGGTCACCTTCACTCAGGAGCCCACGACGATGGGTCCGATCACCACGGCCGTCCTCGACGACACGGTCGGCAACCTCATTCAGCTCGTCCACCAGGCCGAGTGACCGTGCGTTAGTGTGCCCGTCCGAGTTCTTCGGCCGCCCGACGCAATCGTTTGTCACGCGTCCACAAGAGTGCACCTTCGATGAGCATCACCGAGCCCAAGAGGTGTGTATCTGCAACGCTCAGGCCCCGTCCCCACAACGAATGTGACGAGATCAGGAACATGAGCTCTTCGTGAGTGAGAGTGGGGAAGCGGAACAAGTCCTCGAGGCTGCTGAGGACCTCTTCACGCGAGCGGATCGAACCGAGAGCGAGTTCCTCGATCACTGCAGAATGGCTGCCGACCGCTCCGTCTTCCAATCGGCGAACTAGCTCTTCATCCCGCTGATGCAGGTGGTCGATCCACACCGAAGTATCGACGAGGATCATGCCACGTCGTCACGACGGCGAGGCGGAGCCGAACTGTCAGGATCGGTACCGCCGAGGGCCGCAAGCCGACGAGAGCTCTCGACTCTGACCAGTGTCTTCAGAGCTTCACGGATCAATGCCGAACGCTCGGTGATTCCACTCAGCTCGGTCGCCTTGGCAATGAGTTCGTCATCGACCGTCACTGTCGTCCTCATCCTGACCTCCTTTTAGCATCAATTTTAGCACTAAACGATGAACATTTTGATGATTATTGTTCGGCTGTGGACACCGGGGAACGGATGGAAATACCGAGGAGGCGGGCCGGTTTCAGAAGCACTTGTGCTCCGACACCCCTGCAGATCATTTCCATTGGATGGAAGCATTTCATGGCGTTTCAGACGCCTCCCGCACAGGATGACAACGGCACCAGGTGTGTCTCAGATCACTGTGAATGAGGAGAGCGGGATCAGCTTGCGAGAAGAAGTCATGTTCTGACTATCGCAAGTCCGATCCCGCCTGAGAAACGACTCACTTAGCGAAGGAGCTAATTGAATGCAGTATCACCACAACGGATACGTCGCCCATGACCCTCGAATCAGAGATGCGGAAGGGACAGGAGCTGATCGTGTCGAGGAGCTCCCCGACACGATGGACGTGCTCATCGTCGGCGCGGGCCCCGCGGGCATAGTTCAAGCCGCGCAGCTCACCGAGTATCCCGACGTGCACACACGAATCATCGAACGGCGCCCAGGTCGCCTTGCAGCAGGTCGAGCAGACGGACTCTTCCCGCGCAGCTGTGAGACCTTTCAGGCGTTCGAGTTCTATGACGCGATCGCTCAAGAGGCCAGCCATATGAGGGAGATGAGCTTTTGGGGGCCACACCCCGAACGCCCTGCCGAAATAGCCCGCGGAGCGCGTGCCGCCGATCCTCCGTCGTATGTGAGCGAGTTTCCCATCTTGACAGTGAATCAGGCCCGCGTCATCGACTACTTCGCCGAACGTGCGGCCAATGGTCCCGCCAAGATCAACGTCAACTACGGGTATGAATTCCTCGACCTCACCGTCCATGACGACGGCGAGTACCCGGTGGAGGTCCACCTGGTGGATGAACACGGTGCTCAGCGGACCGTGTGGACGAAGTATGTGACCGGTTGCGATGGTGCGCGCAGCAAGGTCCGCGACTGCATCGATGTCAGGCTCACCTCCGACTCGACGACTCAGGCGTGGGCCGTCATCGACATCCTCGCCAATACGGACTTCCCGGATTTTCGCACGAGAAGCGGCATCCAATCGGACAAGGACGGGTCGATTCTGCTCATTCCGCGCGAAGGCGGGTTCCTCACCCGGTTCAATGTGTCTCTCGAAGATCCGACGCCGAGTACGCGCGACCGGATCCTTGCGACTACGGCAGATGAGGCGATCGAACGCGCCAACCGCATCCTCAATCCCTACTCGGTCGATG
Source organism: Brevibacterium spongiae (assembly GCF_026168515.1). Classification (NCBI taxonomy): domain Bacteria; kingdom Bacillati; phylum Actinomycetota; class Actinomycetes; order Micrococcales; family Brevibacteriaceae; genus Brevibacterium; species Brevibacterium spongiae. The sequence continues at coordinate 4,120,819 of NZ_CP093443.1, forward strand.
TCCGCGAAGTCACCTGGTTCAGCATCTACGAGGTCCGCCACACCGTCGCACAGAGTTTCGATGACGTTGCCGCCAAGAATGATCCCGATCTGAATCCGCGGGTCTTCATCGCCGGCGATGCGTGCCACACTCACAGCGCCAAGGCAGGTCAGGGGATGAACGTCTCCATTCAGGACGGCTGGAACCTGGCGTGGAAGCTCGGCCAGGTGCTCGAAGGTCGCAGCGACGAGTCGCTCCTCCGGACGTATAACGACGAGCGTCAGGACGTGGCTCAGAAACTCATCGACTACGACAAGGAGTGGTCGTCGATGATGTCGAGACGTCCCGAAGAGATGGAGAGCCCCCAGGAGATCGTCGACTTCTTCACCGACACTGCGAACTTCCCCGGCGGTTTCGATACGAAGTATACGGCGTCACCGATCATCGGAACCGGTGCACGACAGGAACTGGCACAGGGGTTCCCGGTGGGCATGCGCTTCAAATCCGCTCCCGTGTCCAGGGTCGCGGACACGACCACAGTCCAGGTCGGTCATCACTTCCGAGCTGATGGCCGCTGGCGCCTCTACGCGTTCGCCGACGCCGATGGTTCCGCAGCGGCCGAGCTCGCTTCTTGGTTGGAGGAATCGGACGAGTCCCCGGTCGGACTCTTCACCCCCGAGAACTCGGATATCGACAACGTCTTCGATGCCAAGGTCATCTATCAGCAGAGTTATCAGGATGTCGACCTGCCGCACGCTCCCAGTCTCTTCCTGCCGAAGGTCGGTCGCTTGCAGGTGATGGATTGGGAGAAGGTCTATGCGGCGATCCCGGACGATGACATCTTCGAGGCCCGCGGCATCGACCGTTCCGGGGCCCTCGTCATCGTCCGTCCGGACATGTATGTGGCTCACGTTCTGCCATTGAGTGCTCGGGACAAGATCACCGAGTTCTTTGCTCAGTCCATGGTGCGGGAGAAGGTTCTCACCGCAGTCTGATCACCGTCGCCGACAAGCTGCGGACGGGGTTCTGTCGGGGTGAAGGGCAGCAGTCCGCCCTTCACCCCGGCAGGAGCACGATGATGGTGTGGATCACGAGGCCCACGAGCGCACCGATGACGGTGCCGTTGATGCGGATGTACTGGAGGTCACGGCCGACGTAGAGTTCGATGCGCTCGGCGGCTTCCTTCGCATCCCACCGTTCGATCGTGTCGGAGATGACGCTGGCGATCTCCGGTCCGAAGCTTTCGGCCAGATCGCCGGCGGTCGTGGCGATCCGGTCGTCGATGCGCCGGGAGAATTCCGAGTCCGCCTGCAGCCGTTCGGCGAATTCGCCGATGAGCTGCCAGATGCGGGCGCGGACCTCACCATCGCTGTCGATGATCGCCTCGCGCAGCAGCTGCTTGAGCGAAGCCCAGATCTCGAGCACGGAATCGACGACACCATCCTGGCTGAGCAGGTCGTTGATGATGGCCTCGGCCCGCTGGGACAGTGATGAGTCGGATTCGAGGTCGTCGGAGAGGTCGACCAACCAAGCATCGAGTGCCTGACGAGCCTTGTGGTATTCGTTGTCGCGGACATCGGAGACCCAGCCCAGCACCTCGCGCTGCAGCCGGTTCGCCAGCTGTTCATTGACGAAATCAGGCACCCAGGACGGTGCCCGGTTGTGGACGATCTCGTCGATGACCTGCGGGTTGTCGCGCAGCCAGGTGTATGCCTCGGCGATGATGAGGTCGACGAGCTTGTGGTGGGCGCCGTCTTGCACGATCTGGCGCAGCAGCTGTGCCAGAACCGGGGTCTTCCTCGTGGCCACGAGCCGAGGGATGATGACGTTCCTGGTCAGGGCCTTGATCGAATCGTCGTCGATGCGCGCGAGCACATATTCGAGTCCACCTGCGGCACGGTCGACGACGATGTCGCGGTTGCCGGGCTTGGCCAGCCACCGGCCGGCGCGGTGGGAAACCTCGGCGGACCGGATCTTCGTCGACACCGCCTCGGCGTGAAGGAAGTTCGCGGCGACGAACGCCGACAGGCTCGCGCCCAGGGTGTCCTTCTTGCGCGGAATGATCGCGGTGTGCGGGATCGGAAGTCCGAGCGGGTGGCGGAAGAGCGCTGTGACGGCGAACCAGTCGGCGATCGCTCCGATCATCGCGGCTTCCGAGGCACGGGAGACGAACCCCCACACTCCCGTGTTGTCGGTGAAGAGGTGGGTGGAGAGGAAGATGAGTGTGGCGAGGATGAGCAGCGAGAGCGCGAGCGTGCGCATCTTCTTCAGCCCGCGAGCGCGCTCCTGGTCCTCCGGCGTGAGCTCTGACGGCCCGCCGGTTCCGCCTCCGGCGCCGAAGCGCGGCACGGATGGTGACTTCTCGATCGACATCGTTACCCCCTGCTCCACGACTTTAGCGAAATCAGAGGCTTCGACCCGCATCCGCGTGCGGGTTCACCGCTGAGAATTCGTCGTGGAGCCCGCTGAGCATCCGTCACCGTTGCTCCCATACCGACCCTTTGACCGCACCACCTCCCGTAACCCGCTCAACGTCCTAGTCCACCAGGTGGGTGTGCGGCTGCCTGTAGGAGAAGACCGACTCGACCCGGTGATGAACGTTAGGCTCGGTGGATGGAGTACTTCGGGAATCGTGAACGTGCGGAATCCTTCGGCGAAGCGGCCCAGGACTATGACGCCTATCGACCGAAGTATCCTGCCGCACTCATCACCGCCATCATGGAAGCGGCCGCGCAGGGGGCAGGCTCCCGGACTGATGGCTCACCGACTCCCTCGGATCATCCCAGGTCAGGCACGCCGCGCATCCTCGACGTCGGCTCCGGGACCGGCATCCTCGCCGCCCAGCTCCGGGCCGCGGGGGCCGAAATACTCGCGGTCGAACCGGATCCCGAGATGGCCGCCGTCGCACGGGCCAAAGGTCTTGATGTGGAGGTCTCCGGCTTCGAGGAATGGACGTCCCACAGTCGCACCTTCGACCTCATCAGCTTCGGTCAGTCGTTCCACTGGGTCGATCCGATGACTGCTCTGCCCCGCATCCGCGCACTGCTGAAACCTGGTGGAAGATTGGCTCTGGCCTGGAACGACATCGAACCCAAAGGCGAGCTGCGAACACGACTCGATGCGATCGCGGCACGCTTTCATGCGGAAGGCACCTCGACGAGTCTGGGCACAGCTGGGGGCGATGACAACTTCGAGCCTGTCGAACACCCTGCTCTCCAGCAGCTGCGGACCTGCGGATTCACTGCTGACGAGACCACCTTCGCCGAAGACCTTCACTATTCGAAACACGATTGGCTGTCGATGGTCTTCACCTACTCGGCTCAGCTGACGATGGATCCGGTGAAGAGAGCGGTCATGCGCGAAGAGGTGTCGGCTGAGATCCCCGATGACGGCCTCGAGGCGCGAAATGAGGCGCTGCTCATCCTCACACGAGGCTGATAACCCGTTGCCCACACGCGAGCATCCGTCACCGTTCCCATCGCTTCGCACCCGCAGCGGCATTGCGCACCGGTGCAACTGGAGGATTTGCGGCGACCGGTGCGTTGTGCGGCTAGCGAGAGGAGGTGGCGCTGACCAGGCGGGGTGCTGCACACACCGCCGCCGCTCCTCGACGGACCACCTCGGCGAGCACTCACCGGACCACCTGCGCCCACCCACCGGGCCGGTGCCCCGTGGCCGATGCCCGACACGTAGAGTGAGAGTGTCTGGTCACCGCTGTCCTGCACGGGGGCCACCACGGCCCCTCCGCGACAGACTCAGCGAGACGACCGGATCGACGTCATCCGCATCCGACAGTCAGGAGCAGTCGTGCCAGCACAGCCAGCCGAGGCCACCATCTCCGAGATCACCGATCTCATCACCTTCGACACGACGAGTCGGGACTCGAACCTCCCGCTCATCGAGCATGTCGAAGCCCGCCTCGAAGCCGCAGGCATCTCCTTCCAGCGGATCCCGAACCCCGAAGGCACGAAGGCGAACCTGCTCGCCACCATCCCCGCCGCCGACGGCACGACGACCGGCGGCATCGTCCTCTCCGGTCACACCGACGTCGTTCCCGTCGACGGCCAGGACTGGTCGTCGGACCCTTTCACTCCTGAGGTCCGCGACGAAAAGTACTTCGCCCGCGGCAGCGCGGACATGAAGTCCTTCGTCGGGGTCATCCTCTCCCGCCTCGAAGCACTCAAGTCCGCGAAGCTGCGTGAACCCATCCACCTCGCGTTCTCCTATGACGAGGAGATCGGATGCGTCGGCGCGATCTCGCTCGTCGAAGCCATCACCGAGGCGGAACTGGCGCCCCGCGGCTGCGTCGTCGGCGAGCCCTCGAGCATGCGCGTCATCCGCGGACACAAGTCGATGAACGTCTTCCGCGTCGACTTCCACGGCGTCGCCGCCCACTCCTCGCTCACTCCCGAAGGTGTCAACGCCATTGCCTACGCCTCCGAATTCGTTGCCTTCGTCCATGCGGTCGCCGCCGAGTTCCGCACCGAAGGTCCTTTCGACGAGGCGTATGTCGTGCCGTTCACCTCGGTCACGGCGAACACATTCAACGGCGGCATCGCCGTCAATACGATCCCCGCCGAAGCGACCGTACAGTTCGAGTTCCGTTCCCTCGGCTCCGTCGACCGTGAAGCACTCATCGACCGCTTCCGCGCCGAGGCCGATCGACTCGGCCGCGCCATGGCTGCGGAGAACGAGTCCGCCGGAGTCGATTTCACGATCGAAGCCGCAGCGCCGGGCTGCGAGACTCCTGCCGATGCGGACATCGTCTCGTTGGCCGCGAACTGGGGCGGCCTCGCCACCGATGACAAGGTCACCTACGGCACCGAGGCGGGACTGTTCTCCGAAGCAGGCATCCCGACCGTCGTCTGCGGACCCGGAGACATCGCGCAGGCCCACGCCCCCGACGAGTTCATCGAGCTCGAACAGATCGCTGCCTGCGAGTCCTTCATCGACTCCCTCATCACCGACCTCTCCGAGAGCTGAGAACCGACCGGCACAGCCGTACACTGCAGAGAGGATCACCCGCTCTAGTCAAGGAGGGAGCATGGCAACCGAATTCTCGGTCGGCGACCACGTGGGCTGGAACTCCGAGGCCGGGCAGGTCTCCGGCCGCATCACAAAAGTCCACACCGCCGACTTCGACTACAAGGGCCACCGTCGCCGCGCCTCGGCGGAGGAGCCCCAATATGAGATCAAGAGCGACAAAACCGATCACATCGCCGCTCACAAAGGCAGCGCTCTGCGCCGCATCGACAACGAATGACGGCACGAACCACCACGTCGACGCGGAACTCCGACGCCGCAGCAGAGTCCGCAGCGGAGTCCGCTGAGGACCTGCCGCGGCTGCTCACCGTCGGGCACTCGAATCGTTCACTGAACGAGTTCATCGAACTGCTCACCAGCACCGGCACCGAGGTGGTCGTCGACGTCCGCAAGCTGCCCGGTTCGACGAAGAACCCCTGGTTCAACGCCGATACCCTTGAGGGCGACCTCGCCGAGGCGGGCATCGAGCTGCGTCGTCTCGAGGGGCTGACCGGGCGGCGGCGTGTCAGCCGCACGGTGCCCTTCGAGGTCAACGCCTGGTGGCAGAACCGCAGCTTCCACAACTATGCCGACCACTGCCTCTCCGAGGAATTCCGCACCGACCTTGGCACCCTCATCTCCTGGAGCGCGGAGGCGCGCTGCGCGATCATGTGCTCGGAAGCCGTGTGGTGGCGGTGCCACCGCAGGCTCATCGCCGATCAGCTGCTCGCCCGGGATCTTCCCGTCTCCCACATCCTCGGCGAAGGCCACATCGATGCGGCGAAGCTGAGCGAGGGCGCCCGGATCGACGACGACGGGACGCTGACCTACCCCACCGACAACTGACCCTGCCGTCCCGCGAATTCATCGCTTTTCACCGTCAGATGATGCCCGAAAGTGGATGTACACTGAATCCGCCGACCTTAGGTTAGGCTAAATTCGTTCATCCACTTTCGAGACGGCCCGAACACCCGCCTCGACGAACTGACGAGAGTGAGTCAGATGTTCGTCGCGAATCTCCTCATCGCCCTGCGCGAAGGACTCGAAGCCACCTTGGTCATCGGCATCCTCGTGGGCTACCTGGTCAAGACCGATCGCCGGGACGTGCTGCCCAAACTCTGGCTGGGAGTCGGCCTGGCCGCCCTCATCCCCTTCGGGATCGGAGCCCTGCTGACCTGGGGACCGAAGACCCTGACCTACCAGGCGTAGGAGATCATCGGCGGCGTCCTCTCGATCATCACCGTCGCCCTGGTGACCGGGATGATCTTCTGGATGGGCAAGCACTCCCGGGCGATGAAGGGCGAACTCGAATCCTCGATGGCCGCCTCCTTGGACAAACGCTCATCGGGGTGGGGCATCGTCGGCCTGGCAGTGCTCGCCGTCGGTCGCGAAGGAGCCGAATCCGCCCTGTTCATCTGGGCCACCGTGCGCTCCTCGGTAGAGAACAACGTCGTCGCCACCACCGCCGGAGTCATCACCGGCCTGCTGCTCTCGCTCGTCCTCGGCTGGCTCATCTACCGGGGATCGCGGAAGATCAACATGAAGGCCTTCTTCTCCGTCACCGGATACTTCCTCATCCTCGTCGCCGCCGGAATCTTCTCCTACGGCATCAGCGACCTGCAGGAGGCCGGAGTCCTGCCCGGCATCATGAATCACGCGTGGGACCTCAGCCACCTGCTGCCCGATCCCGCCTCCCCGATCTACTGGCTCTACGTGCTCGGACAGGCGATCTTCCAGGTCAACGTCCAACCCACGGTGCTTCAGACCATCGGCTGGATCGTCTACATCGTGCCGGTCGCCATCATCTTCGCCCGCCAGATCCACGGGAAGAAGCCCGTCGCGAGGAACCGGACACAGCCCACCGCAACGGGTCGAACAGACCCGGCCACAAGCAAAGGAACGGAGCTCGCCGAGGCGGCTCCCACCTCGGCGCCGGCCGCAGAGTCATCGTCGGCCTCCACGCTCCACCCCTGAAACGCGGCCCAGCCGCACCGACCGCACCACCGTCACCCTCTCTCGACTCATCCTGCAAGGACAACCATGAAACGCCATTCCGCTCTCATCGCTCTGCCCACTGCCGCGCTTCTCGCCCTGTCCCTGTCCGCCTGCACCGACAATCCGTAGAACAAGAAGGACGATGCGGCCGCGGCCGGGGACTCGGTCACAGTCACGATCACCGATGACAGCTGCGAGGTCAGCCCCGCGACTCAACCGTCGGGGAAGGTGAGCTTCTCGGTGACGAATACGGGCACGAAGCCGAACGAGTTCGAGATCCTGGCAGAGAACAAGCTGCAGATCGAGTCGGAGAAGGAGAACATCGGACCCGGCACGACGACCACGGTGACCACCGCCCTCGACGAAGGCACGTACTACACGGCGTGCAAGCCGAACATGGTCGGCGACTTCGTCGGGCTGGCGAAGTTCGCGGTGACGAAGGGCGAAGAGGTCGCCGTGGACAGCGACACCCAGGCCGCCGAGGACAAGGCGATCACGAACTACACCGGCTACGTCAAGGACCAGGTCGGTCAGCTCGTCGACGCGACGAAGGACTTCACCGACGCCTACACCGCAGGCGACACTGAGAAGGCGAAGGCCCTCTACCCGTTGGCCCGTCAGCACTACGAGCGCATCGAGCCGACCGCGGAATCGTTCGGCATCAAGGAAGCCGGTGATCTGGACTCCTCGCTCGACGCTCGCGTCCAGGATCTCTCGACCGATGCCGGGAAGAAGCCGAACGATCCCGAGGTGCTCGCGGAGTGGACCGGTTGGCACCGGATCGAAGCCGACCTCTTCGCTGATGAGTCAGAAGGCTATGCTTTCACGTCCGACGCTGACCGGAAGAAGGTCGCCGACAAGCTCAACGAGGACACGCAGACCCTCTACGACCTCGTCTACGGCAAGGTCGAGGGGGCCAGCGGAAAGTTCGAGCTGAACCTCTCCGATGTCGCCACGGGCGCCTCGGCGCTGCTCGAAGAGGTCGCACTGTCGAAGATCGGCGGGGAGGAGGAGACCTTCTCACACACCGACCTCTTTGACTTCCATGCCAACGTCGAGGGCGCAGAAGTCGCCTACGGCAACGTCGAGAAGCTCGTCGAAGCCCAGGACCCCGAACTCGCGAAGAAGATCACGACGAACCTCGGCGCGGTCAAGCAGGTGCTCAAGACCTACCAGGACGGCAAGGACGACGAGGGCAACATCCTCTACCAGGACTACTCGAAGGTCGCCGCCGTGCAGAAGGATGCCGGTGAGGCGCCGAAGGACTCTGACTACACCCAGGCACAGCAGGAGCTCTCCGACGCAGTGAATGCGCTGAGCGAACCCCTGTCGCAGGTCAGCGGCACAATCCTGCGCTGAGCACCACCGGAGCACGATGATGAGCACTGACGACAACACCGCAACCGCCGAAGGCACCGTCCGCGGCATTCCCCGCAGAAAGCTCTTCGCCCTCGGCGGTGCCGCCGGTGCGCTGGGAATCGCCGGAGTCGGCGGTGGGGCGATCGGCTACGGGGTGCGCGGGGCGCAGGAGAAGAAGCAGTCCGCTGTCCATCTCAGCTACCCGTTCCGGGCCGAGAAGCAGCAGGGCATCCTCACACCGGCGCAGGACAACATGTACACCGCGGCCTTCGATGTCACGTCCGCCGATCGGCAGATGCTCATCAGCCTCCTCGAGGACTGGACCGTCGCGGCCGAACAGATGAGCGCCGGCGACCTCGTCGGCGGTGCTCCGGATGCCAATGTGCAGCTGCCGCCGAAGGATTCCGGGGAGGTCTGGGGCTACCCGGCCAGCGGTCTGACCATCACCTTCGGGTTCGGTGCCACTCTGTTCGTCGACGCGAACGGCAAGGATCGCTTCGGCTTGGGCGACAAGATGCCCGCAGTCCTCAAGGAGGGCGTCCCGAAGTTCGCGAACGAGGCGCTGCACGCCGATGTAAGCGACGGGGATCTGCTCGTCCAAGCCTGCGCGAACGACCCGCAGGTTGCGGTGCATGCTATCCGCAACCTCACCCGCATCGCCTTCGGAACCGCGAAGCTGCGATGGGGTCAGATCGGCTACGGCCGGACCTCGTCGACATCGACGGAGCAGGAGACCCCACGCAACCTTTTCGGGTTCAAGGACGGAACGAACAACATCAAGTCCGAGGATCCGCAGAAGGAACTTGCCGAGCACCTCTGGGTCCAGTCGGGTGATGACCCGGCCTCCGACGGTTGGCTGGCGGGTGGAACCTATTTCATCGCCCGCAAGATCCACATGTACTTGGAGATCTGGGATCGGGTGTCCCTGGCCGAGCAGGAGGACATCATCGGCCGGGACAAGCGCTTCGGCGCTCCACAGTCCGTGTCCGAACCCAGCACCGACGAAGAGTTCACGCCGCTGGACTTCTCGGCGAAGAACGCCGAGGGCGCGGCGGCCATCAACGCCCGCTCGCATGTCTCCATCGTCGCTCCCGAACACAACAAGGGCGCGAAGATGCTGCGCCGCGGGTACAACTACACCGACGGCAACGATTCGCTCGGCCGCCTCGACGCGGGACTGTTCTTCATCGCCTACGTCCGGGATCCGCGGACGAACTTCTACCCGATCCTGCGGACCATGGCGACGAAGGATCTGCTCACCGAATACCTGCAGCATCAGGCCTCGGCGCTGTTCGCGATTCCGCCCGGCGTGGGCACCGGTGACACGATGATCGGCCAGAAGCTCTTCAGCTGAGCCCGACCCCACGAGAAGCGCAACCCCACGAAAAGCGCCGAGGCGGCACCTGAACTCAGGTGCCGCCTCGGCGGTGGTGTGGTGGTGACGATCAGCGATCCCGTGGGATCGCGGCCGAAGCCACGACCGACTCACCACGTCCGGGTCTCCGGACAGAGCCTGGAATCAGGCCTTGCCGATGACCTCGAACTTGATCTTCGCGGTGATCTCGTCGTTGACGCGCACGACGGCGTTGTAGCTGCCGGGGGTCTTGACGTGACCGGTCAGGGCGACCTGACGGCGATCGAAGTCGCGTCCGGTCGCGGTCTGCAGGGCCTCGGCCACGAGGGCAGGGGTGACGGCGCCGAAGAGGCGACCGTTCTTGCCGGCCTTCATGTCGATGCGAGCCGTGGTCGACTCGAGTTCGCCCTTGACCTTCACGGCCTCATCGTGGTCGGCGACCTGCTTGGCCTGGCGGGCCTTGCGGACGGACTCGATGTGCTTCTCAGCGCCTGCGGTCCAGGCCGAAGCCCAGCCACGCGGCAGCAGCAGGTTGCGTGCGTATCCGGCACGAACCTCGACGACGTCGCCGGCGGCACCGAGGCCGTCGACTTCCTGGTTCAGAATCACTTTGCGGTTAGGCATGTTCTTTCCCTCCGATCAGCGAGCAGTGCTCGAGTAGGGCAGAAGTGCCATCTCGCGGGCGTTCTTGACGGCCTTCGCGATGACGCGCTGTTCCTGCACGGTCACGCCGGTGACGCGACGTGCACGGATCTTGCCGCGGTCGGAAATGAACTTACGGAGCGTAGCGGTGTCCTTGTAGTGGATGTTCGCCGCTTCGCCCTTCTTGAGCGGATTAGCCTTCTTCTTGATAGGCTTCCGGATCTCTGGCTTTGCCATGAGTATCTCCTGTTAACGAATGTCTCGAAATGTCTTCAGACGTGGATCAGAACGGGGGTTCGTCGGCACCCGGGTTGCCCCAGCCGCCGTTGCCGCTCTGCGGGTTCGATGATGCCCACGGATCGTTCGCCGGTGCGTTGTTGCCGCCCTGGCCGCCCTGGCCGTAGCCGCCCTGACGCTGGCCGCCCTGAGGACCGCCCTGCTGGGGGTTGTTGCCCCATCCCGACGACTGCTGGTTGCCGAAGCCGCCTTGCTGGCCGCCTCCGCCCTGGCCTCCGCCGAAGTTGCCGCCGCCGGAGAATCCTCCGCCGCCGGGGGTGTTCTTCGTCACCTGGGCGGTGGCGCGTCGCAGGCTGGGGCCGACTTCGTCGACATCCAGCTCCATGACGGTGCGCTTCTCGCCTTCCTTGGTTTCGAAGGACCGGGACTTCAGACGGCCCTGAACGATGACCCGTGTACCGCGCTGCAGGGATTCGGCGACGTTCTCTCCCATTTCACGCCATACCGAGCAGCGCAGGAACAGGGTTTCCCCGTCCTTGAACTCGTTGGCCTGACGGTCGAAGATACGCGGCGTCGAGGCCACGGTGAAGTTTGCGACTGCCGCACCGTTAGGTGTGAAGCGCAGTTCGGGATCGCTGGTGAGGTTCCCGACGACCGTGATGACTGTTTCGCCTGCCATTGAATGCTCCTTGAAGCGAGGTAGCTTAGATGCCTTACTTGGCGTCCGGGCGGAGGATCTTCGTGCGCAGAACGGACTCGTTGAGTCCGAGCTGACGATCGAGTTCCTTGGTCGTTGCGGGCTCGGCGTGGAAATCAACCACGACGTAGTAGCCTTCAGACTTCTTCTGGATCTCGTACGCGAAGCGACGACGTCCCCAGATGTCCACGTTGTCGACGGTGCCGTTCTCAGCCGGGACAACCTTGATCAGGTTGTTCACGGTGTCAGCCAGCGTCCGCTCTTCGAGGTCGTTGTCAAGAATGAGCATGAGCTCGTACTTACGCATATGTCACCCACCTCCTCTGGTCTTTGCGGCCATGGTCGGTCCATGGCAGGAGGGTATATGCATGTCCGTCCCGCTTCCATGCTGGTCACGAAATGGGAACAGACCTCACTAGTCTAGTCGACCGGTCGGCGCGCTGTCATGTTCGTCAGCGTGGGCTTCCTTACCCGCAGATGCGGAGTCCGGATCATCGCGCGGTGCGGAGTCCTCCGCAGGGTGATCGGACCATTCGTCCTCTCGCCGAGGTGGGGCGTCCCCGTCCGGCGACGGTCCATCCCCGTCCCCTCGCCGAGGCGGCTCTGCGGTGACCATGACACCGCGGATCCGTCGCCGGTAGAGGTTCTCCCCGGCCATGATCACGACGAGCACGAGGGCCAGCAGACGCAGCAGGGTGAAGAGGGCGACGAAGGTGGGGTCGAGTCCCTTGTCTGCTTCGAAGCCGGAGACATCTCCGAGTTGGATGCTGATCGCGAAGACCGCCTCGGCGAGCGTCCAGATGATGAGCACCCACCAGCGGCGGATGGACAGGGCCACGAAGGGCAGCAGCCACAGGCTGTCCCAGGGCATGAGGCCCGGTGCCAGCAGCAGGCAGCCGCCGATGAGCAGGCACGCGGAGACTGCCGGGTCGAGGCCGGTTCGGCGGACCATGTGAAGGGAGACGGCGACGGCGAGGATCACTCCGGCGCTGGCGATGATCCACAGCGGCGCCCAGACGGAGACATCACCGAGTTCGGCCATGAGCAGGATCGAGGCGAAGGAGCCGCCGTCGACGGCGTCGGAGTACCAGTGGACGATCCGGTCGATGGCTGTGAGGTCGATGACGAGCAGCAGCGCCGAGGTGATGGTGGCCGCGGCGAGCATCATCCGCGGATTCCGAGGTCTGAGTCCACGGGCCGGGTGCGGTCCGGCCAGGGTCAGTGCCAGGAGGACGAGCAGGGCGAGAGGGTTGATGAACGTCGCGACGCCGAGGAGGACGCCGGCCAACCACCCGCGCGGAGGCACCGGCGGTGAGCCTGCGAAGAGGACCATCGCCCAGACGCTCAGGGCCAGGGCGAGAGGATCGAGCGTGGAGCCGAGGGTGAAGAGGATGAGCGGGGAGGCGAAGGCCGCGATCAGCCAGGCGCGTTCGCGGGCGAGGACGAGCAGTCCCGCACCGAGGGCGGCGATCCCCGCAGTGTTGAGCAGGAGCACGACGACCATGAACAGTGACACGTCGTCCGTGACCAGGTGGAGCAGGTCGACCAGCCGTCCCTCGAGCGGGGCCAGCGCGGCCGCACCCCCGTGCGCCCGCCCGAGGACGTCGGGATTGACATCACCGGCGAAGGCCGTGGAGAGCGGGCCGGAGCACATCCTCGCCGAGGCGGACGGCTGTTCGTAGCCCGAGTTCAGGCACGGACCCTGCAGAGCCAGGGCGAGGAAGGTGGTGACGCCGAGGACCGCAGCGAGGACGTACGCCTGTGCGCTCCGGAATCGGCGTCCGGCGACACCGAGGTGAATGCCGACCGGACCGCCGAGCAGAGGCTCGGCGATCCGGGTGCTTGGCTTGGAGGGCATGACTCGAGGTTACCGGTCAGCCGCCGCAGAGAATGCCACGACGTCTATCCTCCTGGTTTGAAACCGTCGGTATCTCCGCCGAGGCCGCCAAGACCACTGTCGCTGCTGCCTTCGCCGCCGGTGTCGCCACCGCCTCCAGTACCGTTTCCGTCTTCGTTCCCGCCTTCGTTGCCGCCGCCAGAGCCCTTGTCACCCTCTCCGCCGTTGCCGTTATCACTGTTGCCGTTCTCGGAGCCACCGGTGTCACCGGAATCGCCGTTGTCGCCTTCGTCGGATCCGTCCTTGCCGTCGGAGTCCTTGGAGCCTTCTTCCTTGCCCTTCTCGTCGCCGTCGGAGTCCTTGTCCTTCTCGTCCTTCGGCGTCTCGATCGGAGCCTTGGTCTCCTTGTCCTTGCCTCCGTCGCTGTTGTCAGCGGGAGCCTTGGGCTCGGGTTCTTCCTTCGGCTCGGGCTTCGGAGCCGGGGCCGGGTTCGTGTTCTTCGGCTTGGGCTTGTCCGGCAGTTCGCCGCGGGCCGGGAACTGTTCGACCTTCTCACCCTGCAGAGCATTCTTCATATAGTCGGTCCACACCTGCACGGGGAAGGATCCACCGGTGACCTCACCGCGACCGCCGAAGGAGCCGATCGACACGGACTTCCCGTCGACTTCACGGTAGAGCACGACCGAGGTCGCGAGGTTCGGGGTGTAGCCGGAGAACCAGGCAGCCTTGTTCTCGTTCGTCGTACCGGTCTTGCCGGCGGCGGGACGGCCGAGGTTCTGTGCGTATCCGCCCGAACCGCCCTTGACGACCTGCTGCAGAGCGTAGGAGGTCTCAGCGGCAACTGCCTTGTCGAAGACGCGCTTGCCCTTGGTCTCGGCCTTGTACACTTCCTCGTCTTCGGCGCCCTTCGTGACCTTCTTGATCGAGTGGGTCTCGTGGTGGACGCCGTTGGATGCGAAGGTCGCGTACGCCGAAGCCATGTCGATGGGCTTGACGCTGGCCGTACCCAGCACGTTCGAGGGGTTCGGGGTCAGGCCGATCGAGCAGCCGCCCGTATCTCCGGACTTCATCTCCTTATCGGTGCAGTTCGGGCTCAGTCCCGCACGTTCTGCGACGTCGACGGTCTTGTCGGGCCCGACCTGCACGTTGAGTGCGGCGTAGGCGGTGTTGATCGAGGACTGGGTCGCCTTGAGCAGGCTGACGGGTCCGTAGCTCGTGCTGGCGAAGTTATTCACCGTCCACGGAGTGCCGTCGTTATTCAAGGTCGTCGGGCTGGCGCCTGGATAGGAGTCGGTCAGCCGTACGCCGTTCTCCAGACCTGCGACGAGCGCGAAGGGCTTGAACGTCGAACCCGACTGCACGTGGCTCTGCGTCGAGGCGTTGAAGGCCTGGTCCAGATAGTTTTTGCCGCCGTAGAAGGCTTCGATTCCGCCATCGTCGGGATCGATCGAGACGAGTCCCGCCTGCATGCCTTCAGGCTGTTCCTGCGGGAGAGTCTTGATGGCCTGCTCAGCCGCCTTCATCCGATCCTTGTCGAAGGTGGTGACGATGTTGTAGCCGCCGCGGTCGAGCTGCGCCTCATCGATGTCGAGCTTGCGCAGCGCCTCACGGCGAACGAAGTCCCACATGTAGCCCTTCTGGCCCGACAGTGAGGACTCCTTGTTCTGCTTCTTCACCTCGGGCATCTCGACCTTCGCCGCCTGCTCTTCGGTGATGAAGCCTTCGTCGACCATCGACTTCACGACGTAGTCGAAGCGATCCTGGTAGGCCTCGGGGTTGTCCGAGGGATCAGCAGCACCAGGGCGCTGGATCATCGCGGCCAGCAGTGCGGACTCGCTGACGTTGAGCTCCGAGGCCGGCTTGTCGAAGTAGTTCTGGCTGGCGACCTCGATGCCGTAGGAGCGGCGTCCGAGGTAGATGGTGTTGAGGTAGTTCGCGAGGATCTCGTCCTTCGACTGCTGCTGGTCGATCTTGAGCGAGATGAACATCTCCTTGATCTTGCGGTCGAAGGAGTGCTCGTTCGTGAGGTAGAAGTTCTTCACGTACTGCTGGGTGATGGTCGAACCACCGCCCGCATACTTGTTCGTGGCCACGCCGACGACGGCGCGGGAGAGACCCTTGATCGAGATTCCGCGGTTCTCGTAGAACGAGGTGTCCTCGGCGGCGATCGCGGCCTTCTGCATCGGCTCGGAGATCTCATCGATCTCCACCGACTTGCGGTCCTCGACCTTGTACTGCCCGATGGGCGTCTTGCCGTCGCTGTAGTAGATCGTCGACGTCTGACCGGTCGCCTCGAGGTTCGGCTCGGGGATGTCGGTGGCGGCATACCCGATGGCGAAGAGCACGCACAGGGCGATGACGAGGCTGAGCCCGCCGACGACGAGTACGCGGATGCTCGGCAGATAACGAGTCCATCCGCTCACACCCGCTCGCGGGTAATTGAGCAGGTTCTTCGTATTCCTGCCGATATTCTTGGCTGTGTGTTGTCCCTTAGCCACCCAAGGTCCTCCAGGTCAGTCAGCCTGCCGCAAAGCGTGGCGACGAGGTCCGAAAAAAGGTCAAAGACGCAAAACAGTGTCGCACGCCTTCTTTAGTAGAGGGTGAAAAAGTGCTGATCCTAGCACCCTGCGAACACACCAGGTTACCGTATACTCCACTGAGTAACCCGGTATTCGATGTCTCACCAGGCATTTTACTTCACGGGCCGATATTCAACCATGACATGTGCGTGTTTGCTCACATTCAACGGGAAGTCGGGATTTCGGTGCGGAGCACCAGAGAAATCCCGACTTCCCGTTGAGCGACGGTTCACCTTCACCGAGGCGGTTCCGTCCGAGGAGCGCGACCGGAGGAAGTCCCACCTTCGGGAGTCACCGAGGCGGTTCCGTCCGAGGAGCGCGACCGACCTCAGCTTTTGAGGTCGAAGTCCGTGTCCGCGTACTCATTGCCCTCAACCACGGGTTCACCACTGAACGGGTGGAGCTGACCCTCCCGGGCCCGCAGCTCAACACGACGGATCTTGCCCGAGATCGTCTTCGGCAGCTCCGCGAACTCCAAACGACGAATCCGCTTATACGGGGCCAAATGCTCCCGGCAGTAGGCGAGGATCGACCGGGCGGTGTCCGCGTTGGCCTCGAACTTCTCCGACACCACGACATACGCCTTCGGCACCGCCAACCGCACCGGATCCGGTGACGGCACCACAGCCGCCTCGGCCACAGCCTCATGCTCGATGAGCACACTCTCCAACTCGAACGGGGACAGGCGGTAGTCACTGGCCTTGAACACATCATCGGCACGACCGACATACGTGATGTACCCATCCTCATCCCGGGCGGCCACATCACCGGTGTGATAGACACCGCCTTCGAACGCCTCAGCCGTCTTCTCCTCGTTCGACCAATACCCGGCCGTCAGGCCGATGGGGCGCGGGTCCAGGCGCAGGCAGATCTCACCCTCATCACCCTCCTCACCCGTGGCGGGGTCGATGAGAACGACATCGAAACCGGGCAGGGCCTTGCCCATCGACCCGTACTTGAGTTCCTGGTCCGGGGAGTTCCCGATCTGCAGAGTCGACTCCGTCTGCCCGAACCCATCACGGATGAGCACACCCCACTCATGATGGACCCGATCAATGATCTCCGGATTCAACGGCTCACCCGCACCCAAAGCCTTCGTCGGCGGCGTCTTCAAATGCCCCAGATCGGCCTGGATGAGCATGCGCCACACCGTCGGCGGGGCACAGAAACTCGTCACACCCACCCGGTCCATCGTCTCCATGAGGGCGTTGGCATCGAACCGGGAATAGTTGTAGAGGAACACGCAGGCCTCGGCGATCCACGGGGTGAAGATATTCGACCACGCATGCTTCGCCCACCCCGGTGAGGCGACGTTGAGGTGCACATCACCCGGGGTCAACCCCATCCAGTACATCGTCGACAGATGCCCGACGGGGTAGGACACATGGGTGTGGGCGACCATCTTCGCCTTCGACGTCGTCCCCGAGGTGAAGTACAGCAGCAGCAGGTCATCGGCCCTCGACTGGCCCTGCGGGTCGAAAACGGTGCTTTCGTCATCGGCATCGGAATACGCGTAGTCCTGCTGCCGGGTGGGTTGACCGCCGACGATGATGCGCACGACCTCGACATCAACGTCATCGAACTTCGCGGCATCGTCGACTCCGGCGACGACGAAGTCGGCCTGACCGCGTTCGGCACGATCAGTCAGGTCGATGGGACCCAGTTGGGTGGTGGCGGGCATGAGCACGGCACCGAGTTTGATGCCGGCGAGCATCGTCTCCCACAGCTCGACCTGGTTGTTGAGCATGACCATGACATGGTCACCGCGTTTGATCCCGGCACGGCGGAAGTGGTTGGCGACCTGGTTCGACCGGGCCGACAGCTCCGCAAAGCTCCACTTGCCCTCCGTGCCGTCCTGTTCGACGATCCACAATGCGGGGTTGTCATTGTTGACAGCGATTTTGTCGAACCAGTCCAGGGCGAAGTTGAAGTGCGTGAACCGCGGCCACTCGAACGCCTCACGCGCTGCGTCGTAGTCGCTGCGGAGCTCGATCAGCTGATCCCGAGCTGCTCTGAAATCATCGGTCACCGTCATGACTCTCTCCTCACATCGTCGCCCACGTCACTATGTGTGACGCCAAGCACAAATCTAGACGATTCAGAAGCTATCAGCACCGATGAGTCGATGAATCAGCGGGGGTCGGTCACCGGTCGTGCTGGTGCCACCACGTCCGCAGCTCAGCCTCCGCGCGCTCGGGTCCGAGCGGTCCGTGCTCCATCCGCAGTTCAAGCAGATGTTTGTACGCCTTGCCCACCAGGGGTGATGGTTCGATGTCGAGGATCTCCATGATCTGCTTCCCGTCGAGGTCGGGGCGGATCGAATCGAGCTCCTCCTGTTTGGCCAGGGCCTCGATCCGCTGCTCGAGATCGTCGTAGGCGAATGCCAGACGGTCAGCCTTGCGCTTGTTGCGGGTGGTGACATCGGCGCGGGTGAGGATGTGCAGCCGCGACAGCAGCGGACCGGCGTCGGTGACATACCGGCGCACCGCCGAATCTGTCCATCCGGCATCGCCGTAGCCGTAGAACCGCAGGTGGAGCTCGACGAGGCGGCCGACCGCCTTCGTCGTGTCCTTGTCGAAGCGCAGCGCCTTCATCCGCTTGGCCGTGAGCTTCGCTCCCACCGCATCGTGGTGGTAGAAGGTCACAGCACCTCCGGGCTGGAAGCGGCGGGTGGCGGGTTTGCCGACGTCGTGCATGAGCGCGGCGAAGCGGACGACGAAGTCGGGTACTCGCAAGCGCTGCGGATCATCATCGGCCATTCCGGCTTCTTCTTGAGCCGCCGCATACTTGCTCTCGAGTTCGACGGCCTGACGCAGCACGGTCAGCGAATGCTGGTAGACGTCCTTGTGCCGGTGGTGTTCGTCGGTCTCCAGCTGCAGTCCGGCCACCTCGGGCACAACATGGTCGGCGAGGCCGGTGCGCACGAGCAGATCGATGCCCGCGGCCGGATCGATGCCGGTCATGAGTTTGACGAGTTCGACCTGGACACGTTCGGCGGAGATGATGTCGATGCGATCAGCCATCTCGGTCATCGCCTGTTCCACCTCGGAGGCGGGGTCGAGCCCGAGCTGAGAGGTGAATCGCGCCGCGCGCATCATCCGCAGCGGATCGTCGGAGAAGGAGTCCGCGGCCGCACCCGGGGTGCGGATGCGCCCGGCGATGAGGTCGTCGAAGCCCTGATGCGGGTCGACGAAGGTCTTCGACGGCAGACGGATCGCCATCGCCCCGATGGTGAAGTCGCGGCGGACGAGATCGGCATCGAGGTCCGTGCCGAAGCGCACTGTGGGCTTACGCGAATCGGACTCGTAGGCCTCGGCGCGATAGGTCGTGATCTCGATCTGGACGCCGGACTTCACGGCTCCGATGGTGCCGAACTCCCGCCCGATGTCCCAGTGCGTGTCGACCCAGCCTGAGATGAGGTCCAGAATGTCGTCGGGATGCGCATCGGTCGTGAAATCGAGGTCGGGCATCGGTCGGCCGAGCAGGGCGTCACGGACGGACCCGCCGACGAGGGCGAGTTCGAAGCCGGCCGCGGAGAACCTCTTACCCAGCGGGCCGAGGATGTGCTCGAGATCGTCGAGCTTGTCGTGCAGTCGGGCGTGCGCGGTCTGCGGATCCACCGAGCTCCTTCTGTCGTGAGATTTCTGCTCTTGCCGGCTCAGTCGTGCCGCCCGGCCACAGGCGGAAGTTCCGATTCCCTTTAGCCTACCGGGAGCAGATGACACGGAACTTCCAAGATTCGCCTACTAAGGTAGGAGAATGACCACACCGATGCCCAAGCCGGGACCCAGGGCGTCCCGCCGCACCACGGTGGAGGAGATCTCCGCCGGTGGCATCGTCGTCGACTTCTCTCATCCGCTGCTGGTCGTCGCGGTCATCGCGCGCATCAATCGGGCCGGCCGGATCGAATGGTGCCTGCCCAAAGGTCATCTCGAAGGAACGGAGACCCCCGCCGAGGCGGCCCGCCGTGAGGTGGAGGAGGAGACCGGGATCGCCGGGCAGATCATCTGCCCCCTGGGCACCGTCGACTACTGGTTCACGGTGACCGGGATCCGGATCCACAAACTCGTCCACCATTTCCTGCTGCGTGCACAGTCGGGGACCCTGACCGTGGATAATGATCCTGACCAAGAAGCGATCGATGCGGCGTGGGTGCCCTTCAACGACCTGCGTTCGCGACTGTCGTTCGCCAATGAGCGCCGAATCGTCGCCGCCGCCCGACCGATGGTGTCCCGACTGGAGCAGTGAAACCCATTCCCGACCACCGCCTGCGATTCCTCGCCGCCCTGCTGAGCACGCTTCTGCTGCTCGCAGGGCCGGTTTTCGCATTTCCGCTTCTGTCCGCGAGCCCGGCGGCAGCCGACACTCAAGCGGCCAAAGCCTCGATCACCCTCGATGAGGTCACGCCCTGGGTCGACGAAGAGGGAACGCTGACGGTGCGTGGAACCGTCACGAACCCGACCGACAAGGCGATCGAGAAGCCGTCGCTGAGTCTGCAGATGTCGTCACGCAAACTCAATTCGGAGGCCCGGCTGAGTGACTGGAAACAAGGACAGTCTCAGCACCGCACCGTCGCCGATCTCGAACACGACGGACCGAAGGCCCGGGAAAAGGCGAAGAAGGACAAAGACACCGAGGCGGACGACGATGCGGGCACCGTCCTCGACACGCCGATCGAGGACACCATCGATCCCGGCACCTCAGCCGAGTTCACCTTCACCGTGCCGGCCGACGATCTGGAGCTGAGCAAGTCCTCACCCGTGAGCTCCTGGGGCCCGCGGGGACTGGCCGTACAGCTCGGCGACGACACCGGCCTCCGTGCGTCTGCGGTCGGCTTCACCACGTGGTACCCATCACCGGAGTTCGATCAGACGAAGGTCAGTGTGCTCGCCCCGGTCACGCTGCCCGGTCATTCCGAGGGCGGCATCATCGCCCCCGAACAGCTCGACAAGGCCATCGCGGACGGCGGTTCGCTCTCAACGATCATGAAGCTGCTCGACCACAGGGAACTCGCCCTGGCCATCGACCCGAGGGTCATCACCTCCTTCGAGGCCGCGATCGCCGAACCCCCTCCCGCCGACGGTGAAGACCCGCCGCAGAGCGACGAGCCCAGCGGCGAGGCCGGGCAGTCCCAGACCCCACCGGTCGGAGTCGCCGAGGACGACGACACCGGAGCCAGCGATGCCGAGCTCGAGGCAGAAGAGGAACGCCGTGATCGCCTCAACACCTGGTACGAGGACTTCGTCTCTGCGGCCCAGAAGCACACTGTCGTCGCGCTGCCCTTCGGCGATCCGGATCTCCACGCACTGCACGGCAGCAAGATCGAACGCCTCGGTTCGTTCGCCCAGAAGCAGCGCAAGGTCGTCGAGGACGTCTTCCCCGATGCCCGCACCGACATCGCCTGGCCGGTGGCAGGCAGCGCGACGAAGGCCGGACTGCGGGCGCTGAAGAAGTCGGGCAATTCCACGGCGATCCTCACCGATGAGCAGCAGCCGTCGATCACCGGCATCCACGATGATTCGCATTCTCAGACGACGATCTCCGACGATGGGGAATCGTCGATCGATACGCTCATTACGGACTCGAAGCTGACGGACATGAGTGCCGCCGCGATCAATTCCGATCATCGCGCCTCGGCGCTGTCCGAGCTCGTCGCAGAAGCGGCGGCCATCCAGTCCGAAGCCCCCTATCGCACACGCAGCCTGATGGTGCCCCTGCCGCGCACGGCCGCCTCGGCGGGGTGGGAGGACACGGTCGAGACGCTCACTTCGTCGCCGTGGATCGACCCGACCGGGGTCGATGAGCTCCTCGACTCACCGTCCGAGGCCCGCGGACTGCTCCGCTCGGATTCCGATGCCCCGCACATCCGCAAGGCCGCGGTGGCCTCGCTGGCCGAGACCCGATCGGACCAGGAAGGATTCAACCACGTCTTCAGCGACCCCAAGGGCGCCGACATCCGGTTGGATCGGGAGCTGCTCAGCTGCACCTCGGCGGCGTGGACGTTGGATCCGAAGCCGAACGACTGCGCGGATCGGGCCCGGGAGCAGAGTCGAACGCTCATGGACAGTCTGCACCTGCGCAAAGGGTCGTCCGTCCTCCTCGTCACCGGGGTGAAGACGACGATTCCCGTCACGATCGTCAATGATTCCCCCGCCGAGGCGACTCTGCGGATTCGGATGACGTCCTCCACCCCGCAGCTGCGGACCCAGGAGACGGAGACCGTGAAGGTCCCGGCCGCAGAGACGATGCGCGTCGACGTTCCCGTCGAGGGCCTGGCCAATGCCGATGTGCCGACGACCATCGAAATGGTCACTGCTGATGGGGACGCCCTGCCCAGGGAGGAATCGCTGCTGGTGCGGGTCCGTGCCGATTGGGAGAACATCGGTACGGCCGTCGTCGGATTGGCACTGGCCGCGGTGTTCGTGATCGGCTTGATCAAGACGATTTCGCGCGGGCGCCCGAAGATCCCCGAGCAGCAGCTGGCCGATGCGATGGCCCGCGCCCAGACCGACGACCCCGAAAAGAGGTAGCGCTTGTCCAGCTTCTCATCCCTGGCCCGGTCCTCGGCGATCATGACCGCCGGCACCATGACCTCGCGTGTGCTCGGCTTCGTCAAAGCCTCGATGCTGGCCACCGCAATCGGTGTCACCGCAGTCCAGGCCGACGCCTTCGATATCGCGAACAAGGTTCCCAACACCCTCTACATGCTGCTGGCCGGCGGTGTGGTCAACGCCGTGCTCGTCCCGCAGATCGTGCGGGCGTCGAAGCGAGAAGACGGAGGCCAGGACTTCACGAACCGGCTGCTCACGCTGTCCTTCCTCATCCTCGGTGCGGTGACCATCGTGGCGACCGTGGCAGCACCGCTGCTCGTCTGGCTCTACTCCTCCGGATGGAGCCACGAACAGCTGGCCCTGGCCACCGCCTTCGCCTATTGGTGCCTGCCGCAGCTGTTCTTCTACGGGCTCTACACTCTGCTGGGCCAAGTGCTCAATGCGAAGTCCTCCTTCGGCCCCTACATGTGGGCCCCCGTAGTCAACAACATCGTCGCGATCGCCGGTCTCGCCGTCTTCATCGTCGTCTTCGGATCGAACAATGCGTCTCCCCATCACCTTGACACGTGGACCCCGGAGAAGATCACCCTCATCGCGGGAACAGCCACCCTGGGTGTCGCGGCACAGGCGCTCATCCTCATCTGGCCGCTGAAGCGGATCGGCTTCAAGTACAAGCCGACCTTCGGGTTCCGGGGGGTCGGACTCGGATCCGCCGGCAAGGTCGCGTTCTGGACGTTCGCGGCGATGCTCGTCGGCCAGATCGGCTTCCTCATCATCTCCCGTGTCGCCTCGGGTGCGTCGATCCCCGGCGACGGGAATGCCGCGAACACGGCCTACACGAACGCCTACCTCGTGTTCATGCTCCCGCATTCACTCATCGCGGTCTCGCTGGCCACCGCTCTGTTCACCTCCCTGGCCAAGAACGCGGCCGATGAGGACACCGAGGCGGTCGTCGGCGACTTCTCCATGGGCGTGCGAATGGTCGGCATGGTCAACACCTTCGCCCTCGCCGCCCTCGTCGTCCTCGCCTCGCCGGTGGCGATGATCATCGCCGGTCCGGGTCGGGAGCAGGCCATGGCGATCGGGTTGGTCATCATCACCATGATCTTCGGGCTCGTGCCTTTCAGCGCGAACTACTTGGCACAGCGGGTGTTCTACGCCTACGGAGATGCGAAGACGCCTTTCTTCATCCAGCTGCCGCAGATCGTCTTCCAATCCCTGGCCGTGCTCTCGGCGACGATCTTCCCGAAGTCGGTGACGGTGGCGATCATCGGACTCGTCATGAGCCTGGGGTACCTGTTCGCGATGATCCTGTCGTTCGCCATCCTCAAGAAGCGCCTCGGCGAAATCGATCTGCGCGAGATCCTCACCTCTCATCTGAAGTTCCTGCTGGCTGCGATCGTCGCCGGCGGTGCCGGTTACGGTCTGCTCTACTTCTTCCCGGACTTCGCCCTGTCCGGTCGTCTGCAGGCGATCGCCACAACGGCCCTCGTCGGTACCGTGATGCTCCTTTTCTTCATCGGAGCTTGCTATTTGCTCAGAGTCAGAGAGTTGCATTCGATTATTGACGTGGTTGCTGGAAAACTAAGAAAAGCAGCCTGAGCCCTTGAATCCCCACCGGAGGTGGTCGCCCTGATCGATATCGAACCCGGCATGGTGGTGGCCGGCCGTTACGTCGTATCGACTGTCGACCGCCGATGGCTGCCAGAGAAGCCCGAGATCGGTGCCGTCTGCACGGGACTCGATGCCATCCTCGATGAGCCCGTGCTCATCCTCGTCGCCGATGCGGGCGGAGCCAGCGATGTCGTCGAAGCTGCCCGCCGCGTGTCGATCCTCGATGATCCGCGCATCGCGCCGACGCTTGATGTCGGCCATTCGAACGGCCTCGACTACATCGTCATCAAACGCATTGCGGTGACGCCGTTCAGTCAGATCCTGCCGCGTTCGCCGCTGCCCGTCGACGCCGCATGCGCGCTCATCGGCGAGGTCGGCACCGCCCTGGTGACCTCGGCGAGGCGGGGACTGTTCCACATGTTCCTGCGCCCGAGCCTCGTGGGACTGACCTCGAAGGGCGCAGTGGTCATCGCCGGCATCGGCATCGATGCGGCCTTGGCGCTGGACACCGGGGTCATCGACCCGAAGGACTATACGCCCACGAAGGCCTCGCGCCGGGACGCGTTGTCTCTCGTCCGGCTCTTCTATGCGGCCCTGACCGGCTATTGGCCCGGCGACGAAGCCTATGACGGCCTGCCTCCCGCGGAGAAGGAGAACGCGCGCATCGCGCGGGTCAAGGCGCTCAACCCGGATGTTCCGGACAAGCTCGACGATTTCGTCAGCGGAATCATCACGGGAACCGATCCCGGCCCTGGTTCGGTCGCCGAGGTCCTCGGCTACATCGACACTTGGGATCCCGAGCTGCTGCGCTACGTCAGCCGTGCGCCCGTAGCCGAGAACGAGTCTCTGTTCGACAGCTCGCCCCGCAGCTTCGACGAGGCCACGAGCCTGCCTGCACCCCGTGCGAAGACCATCGGCCCTGGCCCTGGCGCCGCGGACGGCGCCAGTCAGGATCAGGTGCAGGCCGCCCTCGTGCGCATCGGCATCACCCGTCCGGGCACCCGGGGCCTGGCCGCAGGCGTCGTCGGGCACACCACAGGACGCTACGCGGATCGGATGCAGATGAGAGAGGCCTCGAGCTTCCCCATCGCCAAGGAGGAGCTCGATCACGCCGCCCAGGAATGGGAAGAGTGGGAGCCGGAGCAGACCTATTCCGAGTATTCGGAGTACGCCGCACACGAATACGACGAGAATCTCACGACTCCGATCATGAACCGCGAGGACGATTCCGACCCGGATACTCAGGCGCTCGAGATCGTTGCCGAAGACGACAGCGACGAGAACGACACTCGCGTGATCATGGACAACGACGAGGACGAGGACGACGGGTCCTGGTTCCTCGGCGGGATGTTCGAGACAAATGAACAGCAGCGCGAGCACCAGCGCCGCGAGTATGAGCGTGAGCGTCGCATCGCGCAGGCGAAGGAGGACGAGGCACGCAGACGTCTCGCTGCCTTCGAAGCGAGCTCGACCGCGCGCCAGCAGGAGGCCAACGCCGCGGCGCCGCCGAAGGAGATGCGCCGGCTGTCCCCGGATTCCGTCGACGACCCCAGCACCGAGGCGGCCCCACCGACCGCTGCTGCGTCAACTGGTGATTCGTCGGCCGGGGGTTCGTCGGCCAGTGGTTCGGGGGCCAGTGGTTCGGGGGCCGAGAAATCGTCAAACCCTGCCGCTGTCTCGTCGGCCGAGAGTTCGTCGTCCGACAATTCGTCGTCTGCGGCTGCTTCGACCGTTCGACCGTCCGAACGCAAAGCAGCAGGACGGCCTCGTCGTCAGCACAGCGATTCGACCGCCGCCGCAGCAGCGACGTCAGCGAAGACTGCGTCGATGAACCAGGCATCCTCGTCCGGGTCGCCTTCGGGTTCCGGGCCGGCGTCAGCCGATTCCGCGTCGTCGAAGCCGTCCTCGTCCAAGCGGACCGCAACCGGAGCCGCTGCTGCGGGAACAGGGGCGGCTGGTGCAGGTGCAGCTGGGGTTGGCAGTGCGGCCGGTGCAGGTGGAGCTGGAACCGGGGCGTCCGGAGGCGGGGCAGGGGCGTCCGGAGGCAGTCGTGGCTCCGAACCGGAAGATCGCGATCTCGCCGCCACCCGGAAGCCCTTCCTGTGGTTGGTGCTCGGACTCGCCGTGGTCGCAGCCATCATCATCGGAATCGTCGTCGTCAACTTCAATTCCGGCAATGACGAATCGGCGCCGGTCGCTGAGACCTCGGCGCCGAGCGACGATTCGACGAAGAAGGAAGAAAAGGAGACCCCCAAGGCTGATCCTCCGAAGATCGAGACTGTCGAATCGCTCGACCCCGAAGGCGACGGGTCGGAACACGACAGCGAGACCGAGAACGTGATCCCGAAAACCGAGGGCTCGTGGAACACCGACCGCTACAACTCGGCGAGCTTCGGCAACCTCAAATCAGGAGTCGGCCTGCTCATCGAGTTCGAGGACGAATCGACGGTCAGTCAGGTCAAGGTCAAGTCGGGCAATTCCGGAGGTAAGTTCGAGATCCGCGATGGAGACGATCCGGAGGACGCGAAGGTCATCGGTGAAGGTGTCTTCGATGCCGACGAAGGAGTGACCGTGAAGTTCGATGAGGAGGTCACGACCGACAAGCTGATTCTCTGGGTCACAGAACTGCCGCAGACAGACGGCGGTTTCAAGGCCACAATCAGCTCCGTTCAGTTCTCCTGAAAGACGAGGCTCTTTTCCACTCCTGCCGTTCTATGCAGTCAGGCTGCTGGGGGAAGCGGGTGCGGAATAGACCTCGGCATCGTACCGTTATAGGAACCAGAGTCATTCCGCGCGGCACCCCGTGACGCGTCGGGCACAGCAAACAGAAGCAGGGATCTTTTCACATGACTGATACTCAACTCGTGATCATCGGGTCGGGCCCGGCCGGCTACACCGCCGCCGTCTATGCGGCGCGGGCCAACCTCTCACCGGTCGTCATCGCCGGTTCGGTGACGGCTGGCGGCGAGCTCATGAACACCACCGATGTGGAGAACTTCCCTGGTTTCCCCGCCGGTGTACAGGGACCCGAGCTCATGGAGAGCATGCGCGAGCAGGCCGAGAAGTTCGGCGCCGAGGTCATCTACGACGATGTCGAGACTCTCAAGCTCAACCCGGGGGCTCACGAGATCGAGACCGCTCTGGGTGCTCGATACACAGCGAAGGCAGTGATCCTGGCGACCGGCTCGGCCTACCGCGAACTCGGCCTGCCCAATGAGAAGCAGCTGTCGGGACACGGTGTCAGCTGGTGTGCCACCTGCGACGGGTTCTTCTTCCGCGATCAGCACATCGCCGTCATCGGCGGTGGCGACTCCGCTCTGGAGGAGGCGACGTTCCTCACTCGCTTCGCGTCGAAGGTCACTCTGGTCCACCGTCGTCAGGAGCTGCGTGCTTCTCAGGCCATGCAGGATCGCGCACAGGCAGACGAAAAGCTCGAGTTCCTCTTCGACAGTGAAGTGGCAGAGGTCCATGGCGAAGATTCGCTCACAGGGCTGACGATCCGCAACACAGTCACAGGGGAGACTTCGGAGCTGCCGGTCACCGGCATGTTCGTGGCAATCGGCTCCGACCCGCGGACCAGCCTGTTCTCCGACCAGCTCGAGATGCGTCCCGATGGATACCTCAAGGTGGAAGGCCGTGCATCGAAGACGTCGGTCGAAGGTGTCTTCGCTGCAGGCGATGTCATCGACTCCGTCTATCGTCAGGCCATCACCGCCGCCGGCTCAGGGTGTGCGGCAGCACTCGATGCAGAACACTACCTCGCTGATATCGAGGCCGCCGAAAAGCCGGTCGCTGTTGAAGCTGCCGTCGCTGCTTCCTGATCAGCCCTGCCCCAGGCGCAGTACGACACCGCGCCCACCCTGGCGGGAATGAAACCGCACGCACCACTGTTCTTGATTAGTGAAACCCGCAGCGAAGGAAGGTCACCATGGCGACAGAAGTCACTGATGCAACATTCGAAGAGACCGTACTGAAGTCCGACAAGCCCGTGCTCGTCGACTTCTGGGCACCGTGGTGCGGACCCTGCCGCATGGTCAGCCCCATCGTCGATCAGATCGCCGAAGAGAACGCTGAGAAGCTCAACGTGGTCAAGGTCAACACCGACGAGAACCTCGAGACTGCGAGCACCTATGGGATCACCTCGATCCCAGCGCTCTATGTCTTCAAGGACGGCGAGGTCGCCAAGACGATCATCGGCGCTCGTCCGAAGCCTGCTCTCGAGGATGAGCTCTCCGAGTTCATCTGATCGAGTTCTGAGGCGCCTGTTGTACTATCAACAGGCGCCTTAGACGTATCTGCGCACTGAAACTGTCCAACCGACAAATCTGATCGACCGACCGCTACACCGAAGATTGGCCACGCATTGATGAACACTGACCAACCGCGCTACGAGCGTGGCGATATTTCTGAGATGCTGCCGAATATCAAGGCTCAGATGGCGCGATTGGGGCTCGACATCGGCGATTCCGAATCCGCCGACTTCGATCGTCCCTTCGAACTGGCAGTGCGTCAGTTCCAACAGGACCGCGGAATCCTCTGCGACGGTGTGCTCGGCCCTGAGACGTTTTCAGAGCTCGAGCACGCGAGATATCAGCTGGGCGACCGTGTGCTCCGTTTTGACCCCGTCAGGGTCCTCACAGGTGACGATGTATTGGTCTTGCAGACACGCCTCGCCGGCCTGGGGTTCTATCCGGGCAGAGTAGACGCCGAATATGCCGCACGCACCGAGGCAGCAGTGAAGGAGCTGCAGATGAGCCTCGGAACCAAAGTAGACGGCGTGACGGGACCACAGACTCTGCGCGGACTCAACGCGATCAACCGCAATCAGGACACGGGAAACCTCTTCGCTCTTCAGGAACGCGCACGGGTCGCGGCATCAGGCACATCCCTCGTCGGACGCACATTCGTCATCGAAGCAGCAACTACAGTTGTAGATTTTCAGACACTGCCCATGACCGAAGAGCAGACAGCCCTCGAGCGCCAGATCACCTATGATATCGCAAGCCGCCTTGTCGGGAGGCTAGAGGCCATCGGTGCCGGAGCGATTCTGCTCGAAGGTGACGCAGTGGAGATCAACCGCGCTGACTCGCTCGGAGCGTCTGCCGTCATCACAGTCACCGCAGACGTGAGCAAATCCAAAGAAGCGAAAGGCATTGCCAGCTTCTACTTCGGTCATGAAAGACAGAACGACCTCAATTCGCCGACCGGACAGAAGCTCGCCGAGCTCATTCAAGGCGAGGTCATCGCTCGCACCGGCATGCTTGACTGCCGCACTCATGCAAGGACGTGGGCGTCGCTCAAACGACTGCGCACTCCTAAGGTGCATGTCGTCACCGGCTATCTCACAAATGACGAGGATCTCCAGAATCTGCAGGATCCATATGTACGAGACGCGATCGCAGATGGCGTTGCGGCTGGCCTGCAGCGCTTGTACATACGGGAGGACAACGATCCTCAGACCGGCACACTCAGTCTCGAAGCGATCAAAGCACTCAGCTGACCTGCCTCAGAGGTCACGGGGACTCGGACGCCCTCTCCTTCAAACATCTTCTCGATAGCAGCTGCGCAGCCCAAGGCGCATAGTGCCATAGTGCATCACCAAGCGACCTTGGGACCTGTCGTGCGGATAAGCCTACTGGCGGAATGCGGCTCCAAGACACCAATTCTCTCAACAAGAATCCGCAGTGATCGCAAAGCAACACTAAGATACCGTCGGCAAGATCGTGGCTTCCGCGAAGTAGCATCATCTAACAGCCGTTCGATGGGACTAGATGTTTCACGTGAAACCTACCCAAGCCCGAACACGCCTTACGTGAACTGCGCTGTTTCACGTGAAACAAGATTCCAGCAATATCTACTGTAGACAGCTCTATTCATCTGTTAGCCACCGAAGCTCCCATAAGGGCAGACGTGGCTGTGACCATCAAGAACCGACAATCTCTCGTCGAAGTATCAATGCTGCCGCAGACCCGATCCGTCGGCTCGCAGATCGCGCAACGCCGCGCCCAAGACGCAATTTCCATCGGCCCGCGGCAGGTGAAAGGCTCAATGCACGGCACGGAAATGGTCACTGATGTTGTCACTAGGTTGATAACACTTCACCTGAAGCCCAGGCCCGATCGTCCGAGTAGTATCCACCAGGTCAATCGATCACTACGGGCCCGGGCCATCTGCCGTAAGAATGGGAAAGATACAGAGCCTGTGTTTCACGTGAAACACGGTACCTCCGAGGAGGATCACCAGGCGCGATGGAATCGTCGGCGACCCTGTAGCTGCGGTCTCGGGAATCTGATAACTGATAGTTGGGCAGGTCGACTCAAGATCTGACTACAAACGGCCAACTATGTCGACTGAGTCACTGGCGTCCAAGCCTCAATGCGTACGAGCAAGAAGGACGCCTATTATGTCTACTACCCAAAGTTCAGGCGTCAGCCCCAAACCAACGGTGCGCAAAGACCGTGACTATAAGGGCAATTCAGGATTTCACACGACGGGGTAGGGGTAATGGGAACAGGCTCACTCCGAGCATTCCTCACCCTCGCACCAAATACAGGCAGGCGAACTCTTGAGGCAATACGACCCCACGTTTCTCGTGAAACATGGCGGTGAAACACCACCCCCCTGATTGGAATAGTGGCGAACCCAATCCGATGAAAGAGGGACACCGCGCAGAGCAGGAACCAACGGAAACCAAGTATGCTGCATACAGAACCACTACCCATCACAACAGATCCCCGACACACGCACCCGTCCTATGCGAATTCCGCGCCCGGTCAGCCTTCATAAATGCATCATCAACTGATGAGGCAGCAGCAGTCACCTTCGGATACTCGTCAGGGGTAACGGGGCGGAACAGGGGCTGGCGAGGAGCCGGGACAACAACCGCCACCGAGTCGACGACCAGGATTCAATTCCTCGTTTCACGTGAAACAAGCATGAAACCGACTGCCGGGTGCGCCGACTATGACTTATACATCCCTGCCTCAGCGTGACGCTGCCTTCTCTATTGCTATCGTCAACGGGAGAGTCATCTGACCAGACCGCAGATGGACCTTGGCGATGGGAGGCAGGGATCAAGGGAATCTGCGGATCGCGACCCGTTTCACGTGAAACACGCTCCCGACTTAGTAATAATGGCAGTCCTAGGTACAGGTTCCTTAGGGAGAAGAAAAACTTACGCAGTACATATTCTTACTCAGGATCGATCTCGCAGTGCTATGAAGGGTTCGTGATGGTCTTGGCACTACCCATTCCCTGCTTGATAAGCCCGGGAACCTACGAAAGAGTCCGCGCGAAGCGACCCCGTTTCACGTGAAACAGAGATTTGCTAGAGTAAAAGCCTTCACAAACACCCCGCCGTGGACGACGAAGCACGACGCTATTCGACCGCTCTTACACGTTGGTTCTTACAAGTTGATAGCTCGACATCAACCTGAGGCCCCGCGAGTACTGTCTACCGATCCGACGATTCGCGTCTCAACGCGCAGGCGTTCACCCTGGCCACAGACTAGCTCTCAGTAAACCATGCCCGTAACGTCGGACAGAATGCCACGATTCCCTCGGCTCTTAGTCACGGTTGGAGCCAGCTTGAAGTGGTGCCATGTGAATTTGGTGTCCCACGACGAAGAGTCCCAATGACCGAGAACAAGCTCCTTAATCATCTACCTATAACAACACGTTAGGCATTCGACTACGTCATAGAAGTGATGTTTCATGTGAAACCGCACAGCCGTCTAGGCGAGTGCAGCGGTACGAGAATCGGACTGACCTACCTATTACGATCTCGCTCAGCTAACCGAAGACTTCCACGGCTTAACGCGACGCTTACAATTGGCACCGGTTAGACTAGCTCAGCAGGTGACAGGACAACATTGCATTGAGCACTCCTTAGTGTCATCGACCTTGCGGCAGCGCAGCAAGGTCGCAATAGCGAACTCACAACTTCATCGTTTCACGTGAAACACTGTTTAATGGTGCGGTGCCAACCCCGCAGCCTCATTTCGGTCGGCTTCCGGCAAAGTTGGATGACGCCACAGATCGGTTGCCAAGACATACCCAATAGGCAAGGTTTCCCACTCGTCTTCCATCCACATCCGAAAGATGGGCCACGTTGACGACGATGCTGAAAGGCCGTCTTCGCCATACGGGGAGAAGGAGAATCCACAGATAGTGGCGTATACAGCGCATTCCACAGATTCAGCCAGTTTATGCACGGATGCAATCCGGAACTGCTTCGACTCGAGGCTGATAGTACCCAGGTGCATCCCTTACCGGATAGTCCTCAGCACATAGCAAGTCCTGAAAGCATGCCCTGACAACACGGACCACTTGTCCTAGTACTAGTAGGAGGTCCATTTTCGTCGAAAGTACGGAGTACCGCGGTGAAAGAGAAGGACCCGACGGGATATTTCCGTCGGGTCCTCTGCTGCCGGTGCAGCGTATAGTCAGCCTGCATCCTCCTGGGAGATGCCGAGGAGGCCCAGAATCCGATCCAGATCTTCCTGGTTAGCGAACTCTACGCTGAGTTTGCCCTTTCGCTTTCCAACCGAGATGTTGACCTTCGTGTCCAATCGATCGCCCAATCGTTCAGCGACAGCCAGGAATTCAGGTGCAACCTTTGTCGTTGCACGTGAAACATTGATCGAATCTCCGCGATTCAGCAACACGACGGCCTCCTCCGAGGCACGTACCGAGAGACCCTCCGCGACGATACGCTGCGCCAGAACTTCCATATGTTCAGGATCCCGCAGACCCAGAATCGCACGAGCATGGCCGGCCGAGATCACGCCGGCGGCGACCCGACGCTGCACGAGGGGCGGAAGGCGAAGCAGCCGAAGAGTGTTCGAAATCTGCGGCCGCGAACGCCCGATCCGCTCGGAAAGCTCCTCCTGTGTGCATCCGAAGTCTTCGAGCAGCTGACCGTAGGCAGCCGCCTCTTCGAGCGGATTCAGCTCAGCGCGGTGGAGATTCTCAAGGAGGGCATCGCGCAGCAGGTCGGTATCTTCGACATACCTGATAATGGCAGGAATCGTCGAGAGTCCCGCGTCCTTCGTCGCGCGAAGACGGCGCTCACCCATGATCAGTTCAAAGCGAGACCGATCGCTGGGCTTCTGGCGGACGACTACCGGCTGGAGGACACCGATCTCGCGAATGCTGTGGACAAGCTCTGCCAGAAGATCTTCATCGAAGACCGTACGCGGCTGCCGTGGGTTCGCATCGATGAGGTCGACATCGATCTCCCCGAACTCTGTATCCGGAATCGACTCGACACCGTCATACGATCCCTCGTCTTCGTCTGCTTCGGAGGTGTCCTCTTCCGAAGGAGCCGAGTCCTCTCCAGAGGTTGCGGAGTCCGAGTCCACCGATCCTCGGTCGGCGTTCTGACTCCCATCGCCAGAGTTAACTATGTCTGTAGTTTCAGTCGAGGGGACATCGGTGACGACGGACCCTGTCTCGGTCGCCTCAACATCTTCGTCATCACCACTGTCATACCCTGATGACGTGTAGACACCGGGATGGGTTTCACGCACGTCTGAGTGGCTGTCTGAGCCAGTGGCAGTCGACTCAACGGCCTCGGCCACGTTCGTGTCCGATATCCGGGCCTGGACGGGCGATTCACCGTTTTCCACCGCATTGCCGGTATCAGCGGAAGATGCCGCGCTCTTCGTCGACGGCGCATCTGACTCGTGCACGGTTGCCGCAGACGTCGTCTTTGGTGCAGGTACAGTCGCCTCAGACGTCTCGGTCGTTTTCGACGCATTGCTGGACTCAGCGGTACCGGCTTTCGCAGTACTGGCCTTGGCGGTAGTGGATTTCACGGTACCGGGCTTGGCCGGCGTCGACTTCGCGTTGCTCTTCGATTCTGTACCGGTGGTCTTCGCAGAGGAAGCCGATTTTGCCGCGGTCGACTTTGCAGGGGTCGACTTTGCAGAGGATGCCTCAGAGGAAGAAGCGGATGCCGATTTGCTCGAGCCCGTTGTGGTCCCAGCAGACCGGGTGCCGCCGGATGATTTCGAAGTCCTGCTTGAGGTCACCGTCTTTCCGGCAGCTGTCTTCCCTGTTCCCTGCTTCGACGCCGCAGATGCCGTTCCAGTGGTCTTCTTGGCTGTACTCCGAGAAGTCGACGACTTCGCTGTCGATGTCTTCGCGGAGCCTGCACTCGTCGACTTCGTCGAACCTTCGGACTTTAACGTTGTGCCGCTCTTCGTCCCGGTCTCGGCCTTCGTCGAGCCTCCGGCCTTCGTCGCTGTCGCTGCCTTCGGCTTGCGACGTCGTGAGGACTGCATGGAAGCGGCCGGGTCGGTACGGGCTGTGCGCGAGGTCTTTGCTTCGCCCTCCCGCGCTGCTTCCTCGGCGTTTCCGCCCGAGAAGAAGACGTCAACGGGGCGGTCGCTGGAGTTCGCGTCGGGGATCAGTGCACCAAGCCCGCGTCCCAGGCCCCTCTTCTTGCGTTCAGCCACCACTTACTCCTCGATTCGCGATTTCTTCAGCGGCTTCTCTGTACGAGAGTGCACCGCTCGAATGTGGGTCATATGAGATCACGGTCTGTCCGTAGCTCGGAGCCTCCGAGATCCGCACTGAACGCGGGATGGCCGTGCCGAGGACCTGTTCCGGGAAGTGGGTGCGCACGTCGTCGGCGACCTGTGCACTGAGGTTCGTCCGTCCGTCATACATCGTCAGCAGAATCGTTGAAATCGACAGCTCAGGGTTCAGGTGCTTCTGGATGAGCTGGATATTCTTCAGCAATTGGCTCAATCCCTCGAGTGCGTAGTACTCGCACTGAATCGGAATGAGGACCTCGCGCGCGGCGACAAAGGCATTGACAGTGAGCAGTCCGAGGCTCGGCGGGCAGTCGATGATGACGTAGTCGACGCGTTCGCCTGAGGCTTCCTCTTCCTTCAGGTAGATGCCGAGGGCTCGCTGCAGCCGCTGTTCGCGAGCGACGAGAGACACCAGCTCGATCTCGGCACCCGCCAGATCGATAGTGGCGGGAACGCACTTGAGCGTGTCGAAGTCCGGACACTGAGCCACGGCTTCACGCATCGACACGTCATCGATGAGCACGTCATAGATGCTGGTGACCTCGGAATAGTGGTCGATGCCCAGAGCCGTGCTCGCATTGCCCTGCGGATCGATGTCGATGAGCAGCACGTTGAGACCCTGGTTGGCCAGGGCCGCAGCGATGTTCACCGCCGTCGTGGTCTTTCCGACGCCACCCTTCTGGTTCGCGATTGTGAAGACGCGGGTATCGTCCGGTCGTGGAAAGGTTGTCTGCGACAGTCGATCCGCACGACGGTTGTCCCGTGCAATCGCGGCACCAATGGGAGACGACTCATCCATGATCGGCATACGGCGCACTCCATCATCCATCGGTTTCACAAGGCTCTGATCCAGCCTAGACCAACTCTACTTCGTACTATTTCTTCACGATCTCGACGACACGACTCGGGACCTCGAGGATGCCTCCGCCATCGACGACGTGGATCATCGGCTGTGAGAGTCGATACCGCTTGATCAGCTTCTTCGCCTTGGCCAGCTCGCCTTCGACAGAAGCTCCCTTGAGAGCCAGGATACGGCCGCCGGGACTGATGACCTCACGCGTCCATTCGATGAGAGTCGTCATCGCCT
The DNA here is from genome assembly GCF_026168515.1 of Brevibacterium spongiae. Lineage (NCBI taxonomy): Bacteria > Bacillati > Actinomycetota > Actinomycetes > Micrococcales > Brevibacteriaceae > Brevibacterium > Brevibacterium spongiae. The sequence goes on from NZ_CP093443.1 coordinate 4,156,313, forward strand.
TGACCGCTCGTGCGGTGACGACGGTGAACATCTCTTCGTCGACGAGCTCCTCGACCCGAGCCCGCACGATGCGCACGTTCTCCAGCCCCAGATCGTCGATCACCATGCTCAGCCATTCGACACGACGTTCCATCGGTTCGATGAGGACGATCTTCGCCTCCGGGCGCATCAGCGCGATCGGGATACCGGGCAGGCCGGCTCCGCTGCCGACATCGCCGACGACATCGTTCTCGCGAACGAATTCGGCGACGACGGCACAGTTGAGGATGTGCCTGGTCCACAGGCGGTCGACCTCGCGTGGTCCGATGAGGCCCCACTCGATCCCGGTGGTCGCCAGATGCTCTGCGTAGCGCTGGGCAGCGGGAAACGCCGTTCCGAAGTATTCCTCGGTGCCGGCTGGAGGTGTTTCGATCTCTGGCAGTCCGCTTTCGATCTCGGTCAGATCAGTCATCGGCGAGCCGGATGACGACATGGCGGCCGTCGCCTTCACCCTCGGATTCCGAGACCAGGCCCGCGCGTGCCGCCTGGTCGTGGATGATCTTGCGTTCGAAGCTGTTCATCGGCTTGAAGGCGTATTCCTCGCCGCCGTCCTTGACCTCGTCGATCGCACGCTTCGCCTTCTTGATGAGTTCCTCACGGCGGCTGTTGCGGAAACCGTCGATGTCGAGCATCAGCCAGGAGCGCTGTCCGGTCTGCGTCTGCACAGCCAGTCGGCTGAGCTCCTGCAGTGCTCCGAGGGTTCGCCCATCTCTGCCGACGAGCGTCTTCAGGTTCGAGTCCTCGTCGTCTTCGCAGACGATGGACAGCTGGGCGCGACCATCAGCGACATCGATGTCGATGTCGCCGTCGATGTCGGCAACGTCGAGCAGCTCTTCGAGGTAGTCCGCAGCGATCTCGCCCTCTTCCTCGAGGAGTTCGGCACGGGTCGGTTTCGTCGAGGTCTCCTCAGCGGTCTGCTCGGAGGTCTGCTCGGAGGTCTCGTCGATCTTCTCTTCGGTCATGTTCGTGTCCTCAGCGCTTCTTGTTCTTCTTGCGGTTCTTGCTCACGGGCTGCTGCCGTTGGCCGCTCTTCTTCGGGGCTTCTTCGACAGCGGTCTGGCTCTTGATCTCTTCCTGCTTCACAGTCTTGCCCTTGCGAGCTTTGCGCTCAAGCATCTCCTTTTCGGCCTTCGAGCCGGGAGCGGGCATATTGCGGATGACCATGTGCTGCTGGGCCATCGTCCAGGTGTTCGAGACCAGCCAGTAGATGAGGACGCCGAGCGGGAAGTAGATGCCGCCGATGCCGAACACGAGAGGCATGACGTAGAGCAGCATCTTCTGCGACTGCATCATCGGATTCGCCATTGCCGATTCCGACATGTTCTTCGCCATCATCTGCTTCTGCGTGATGAACATGGTGGCGGCCATGACGACGATGAGCACACCGGTGAGGAGCTTGACGGCGAATCCATCATCGGTGAAGACCGCCGACAGGTGGATTCCGAAGATCGAGGAGTTCTCCGCCTGGATCGCCAGCTGCTGAGTGAAGCCGCCGATCGCGCCGACAGAGCCATCGGCGACCTTCGGCATGTTGTGGATGACGCGGAAGAGGGAGAAGAAGATCGGCATCTGCACGAGCAGCGGCAGGCAGGAGGCCCACGGGCTCGTCTTATTGTCGCGGAACAGTGCCATCTGCTCTTCGGCCATGGCCTGGCGCGAGTACTGATCCTTCTTGCCTTTGTACTTCGCCTGCAGGCGCTGAATCTCCGGCTGCAGCAGCTGCATCTTGCGCTGCGACTTGATCTGGTAGACGAAGAGAGGGATGAGGAGAGCACGGATGACCACGGTCAGTCCGGCGATCGAGAGCACCCAGGTCCAACCGCTGTCGGCCGGGAGACCGATCGCGGTAAAGATCTCATGGAAGATCGCGAGGATCCAAGCAACTACCCACTGCAGCGGGTAGAGCAGCTTGTCCATCCAGTCCATTCGGTTCTCCTCGTTGCAACTATTCTTGAGCGAAGTTCATTTTGCCATTGTTCACAGGTCTGCGCGACACGATGTGAGTGCCTCGGGGCAGTCAGCCCATCCGCTCACACGCGGGGACTGCCCGGTCTGATTTCCTCAGCTGGGAGCTCTGCCGTCATGGATGGTCTTCGACCTGGCTTCTCGCGCCGATCCCGGCACGTGGTCGACTCCACCGTGGGACCACGGATTGCATCGCAGTATGCGCCACCCAGTTAACACCATGCCCTTGAGAACTCCGTGTATCTCGAAGGCCTCGAGTCCGTACATGGAACAGCTGGGATAATAACGACACACTTGTCCATAGAGAGGTGAGATGACGATCCGATAGGCCCGAATGAACCAGACGAAGGGCATCCGCGGCCCGACTCGCAGGATCCACCCCGCCGTCGGCCAGAATCCGGCCGGCCGACGCGGCACCTCGGAGACATGTTTCAGATCATGCTCGGCGTCCACGGTGTTCCAGCTTCTTGTGGGCTTTGGCCAGCAGCGCCTCGACCTCGGTCGCGAGGACCGCGAACTCCGCATCTGCCGCATGCGGCAGCGCTCGGAGAACGAACAGCTCTCCTGCACCGAGTTCGCCCAGACGCGGACGGATGATCTCGCGCAGCCGCCGCTTCGTGCGATTGCGCACCACGGCGTTGCCGACGGCCTTGGATACGATGAAACCCACGCGAGCAGCGTGGGTATCATCGGTGTCTCTCAGGCAGTGCGCCATGAGGTGCTCGGAACGCACCCGGACCCCGGCTTTGAAGACTCGTCTGAAATCCTCGCCGCTGCGGATCCGATGCGCCGCGTCAAGCACGCTCAGGCCGAAAGTTCGGAACGTCCCTTGCGACGACGTGCGGCCAGGATCGAACGGCCTGCACGGGTGCGCATACGCAGACGGAAGCCGTGCTTCTTGGCGCGCTTGCGGTTGTTGGGCTGGAATGTACGCTTGCTCACTTCAGTCTCCGATTCTAGGTTGCGGGTGAACGCCGGTGCGTTCTCACAAAAAACGGCGGTGAGAGTCTCGACCGCCGAGCACTCCTGTGCATAAGAGCCAAAAGATGATCAGGATAATCGGATGAAGCCCGGTACACAGGACACTCCATCTTAGCGAGGCCGCGCACCGACGGTCAAACGGCTCCGCCATGTTTCACGTCACGCTCGGACGAAATTCATCACAGTTCACATCCGCGTCGCCCAGGGCCGTCCACAAGTCACACCCATGTAGTTTTCCACAAGCTTATCCACCCGTGTGGAGATTCACTGGCCTGAGTCGGCATGAGTCCACAATCTGTGGAAAACTATGTGGAAGTCATGCACAGGTGTGGATCACGCCGAGAACGAATTTTTTGAAAGTTGAGGAAGA